>NZ_KB911545.1:0-149706 GCF_000383555.1 Rhodococcus sp. 114MFTsu3.1
TACCGGGCATGCAGTGACCGCGGCCGGGACCACCATCCGGATGCGTGATGCGATCCGAATGGCCTCCCACGCGGAGCAGTACCTCGCGCTCTTCGACGACGACGGCCGGCCCCTGCACCTGGCCCGCACCAAACGACTCGCCTCCGCTGATCAACGCATCGTGCTCATCGCCGCCGACCGCGGCTGCAGTTTCCCCGGCTGCACCCGTCCGGCGACGCGATCGCAAACCCACCACATCGAAGAATGGGCGCAGGGCGGGCGCACCGACATCGGGGATCTGACATTCGGCTGCGATATCCACCACCCACTGGTCGGGCCGGGAGACAACGAGTGGGCGACGACGAAAGCCGGACCCGATCACCCCTATCCCGGGCGGACACTGTGGCATTCACCGGTCTCGGTCGACCCCCAGCGCCGCGGGCGGGTCAATCACTTCCACCACCCGGGGGAGTACATCGTCTCCTCCGACACACCCCTACCCGGACTCGAAAACCACACGACCCACACCACCCGCATCACCGACACGACCGGCACCACTCGAAACGGCACCATCCGACCCCAGGACGGACAACCCACACACCCACCCACACCGAGCACCCCCACACCGAGCACCCCAACACCAAGCACCCCCACACCAAGGACCCCTGAAGCGAGCCCACCGGAACAGGACCCACCACCAGGTCGATGACCACCAGCAGGCTGCCAGCGACACCCACGCTCCGCGTGTGCCGCGCACAGCCATGCCCGCAACAGCAAGGCCGAACGAACGGGGGCGCAGTTCGAGGCGTAAGAGCATACGGGCGGAGCGGCGGCCAGTACAGTCAGCGAGTCGAGCCTGGCGGGCAGCAGTGCTGTTCCAGCAAGCAGTGGGTCTACCAGACCGGCAGTAGCAGAATGCAGCTGCTGAGACAGGCGCATTTTCGTCGACGGGCGGCCATAATCGGAGGCTATGCAGGCAGCTGGTCGGGCGGTGACCGTGGTGGTGCTGACGCTCGCGGCGACGGCGCTGGCACCCCAGCTGGCGCCGGGTGGGTTCGACGCTGTTCAGCCTCCGGTTGCGTTGCCTCCGGCACCACCACCAGCGCCCGCGGGGCCCCCGCTCACACCGGGGCAGTTGTCCGCCCGCGTGGATCCGACGGTGGTCACGATCTCCGCCGAGTTCGGCACGTACGGAGTGGCCGGAACGGGATTCGTCGTCGGCGCGGACGGGTTGGTTCTGACGAACTTCCACGTCGTCGAACAGGCGACGGATGTGACTGCCGTGCACATGGGCAACGGCCTGATCTACGACGCGTCGGTGCTGGGCTACGACAAGTCCCGTGACCTTGCGGTGCTGGAGTTGGCGACCGCGTCGGATCTCCCGCCGGCGCCCATCGGGTCCTCGGCGGACCTCGCGGTCGGTGACGCGGTCACAGCCGTGGGGAATGCGGCAGGCGGCGGAGTTCTCGTCCCGGCGCCGGGGAGAATCGTCGCACTGGATCGGGTTGTCACCGCGCAGAACTCGGTCGACGGAACCAGCAACGAGCTGACCGGGATGATTCAGATCGACGCCGACGTTCGCGCCGGCGACTCGGGCGGACCGCTCGTCGACGCATGGGGAGACGTCATCGGAGTGGACGCGGCCGGGCTCTCGGACGACGCCAGAGCCACGCAAGCTCCGGAGGCGTACGCCATCCCGATCGACGACGCCATGGCCGTCGTCGAACAGGTGCGGACCGGGCGCTCGGGTGGGACTGTCCACGTCGGCCCGACGCCGTATCTCGGGGTGTCGATCCGGGACGTGTCGGCTTTCCGTTCGGCGGGCCCGTCGCAGGGAGCTGCGGTGACGTCTGTTCGGAACGACTCTCCCGCAATGAGAACCGGCCTGGCCGACGGCGATGTGATCGTCTCCGTCGACGGCAGACCTGTTCGATCCTCGAAGGACATGTCGGCGGAGATGATCGGGCGCAGGCCGGGGGAGACGATGCGTCTCGAGTGGGTGACCGAGCAGGGTATTCGTCAGGAGCAACCCGTGACGCTCGAGCTGGGAACCCCCACCGCCTGATTCGCACCCGCAGTGTTCACGCCTGCAACACGGACAGGATGTTGCCGGACGGGTCGGTGAACCAGGCGATCAGCGGTCCGCCGTGGCGGAAGATCCCCTTCTCGTCGGTTCCCATGTCCGGATACTGCTGAAAGACAACTCCTTCGGCCGTCAACGCGTCGACGGCGGCGTCGATGTCCGCGACCGGAAAGTTGAGAATGGTGTACGGCGCGGGTTCGTGCCGCTCCCGCGGGTAGATCAGAATCTCGACGGCGTCGCTCAGGCGAAGGTGGAGCATGCCCATCTCACCTGTCTCGACGGTCAGCCCGAGCGTGTCCGCGTAGAACGCTCGGGCCGCCTCCATGTCGTCGACGGCGAATCCGGAGAACGGTGGTCCTGTGAGTTCGAGTGTCGGCATGGTCCGATTGTTCACCCGATGCACGTGTTCTGCAGCGAAAACCTGCTTCAGACCCGTTCCAGAATCGTCGCGTTCGCGAGCCCGCCTGCTTCGCACATCGTCTGCAGACCGAATCGGGCATCGTTCTGCTCCATGGCGTTGACCAACGTCGTCGTGATTCGTGCTCCGCTTGCCCCGAGTGGGTGGCCGATCGCGATGGCTCCGCCGTTGACGTTCACCCGGGACGAGTCTGCACCGGTTTCCTTCTGCCATGCCAGAACCACCGAAGCGAAGGCCTCGTTCACCTCGAACAGATCGATGTCGGCCAGGCCCAGGCCCGCCCGCTTCAACACCTTCTCGGTCGCTGGAATGACGCCGGTGAGCATGTACAACGGATCGGATCCGACGACAGCGACGCTGTGCAGGCGCGCGAGAGGCTTCAACCCCAAGCGCGTGGCGATCTCGCTCGTCGTGATCAGCAAAGCGGCGCTGCCGTCGCTGAGCGGACTACTGTTCCCGGCGGTGACGGACCAGTCGATCTGTGGGAAGCGTTCACCTACTGCATCATCGACGAATGCCGGCCGTAGAGCAGCCATCGATTCCAGCGTTCCGCCGCTACGGATGATCTCGTCGTGATCCAACTCCGCCAGGGGTGCCAATTCTTTCGAAAACCTGCCTCCGGTGGCGGCGGCGTAGGCCTTGGCATGACTGTTCAATGCGAACTCGTCCTGAGCGGTCCGGTCGAATCCCCACTTCGCTGCGATCAGCTCGGCGCTGTGACCCTGCGCCACAAGCCCTTCGGCGTATCGTTCGCTGAAGCCGATCCCTCGCGGATCGGAACCCGGCCTGATGTTGGAACCCATCGGCACACGTCCCATGGATTCGACGCCGGCAGCAACGACGATGTCGTACGCACCGGACATGACACCCTGCGCGGCGAAATGCACTGCCTGCTGGCTGCTTCCACATTGGCGGTCCACCGTAGTGCCGGGCACGGACTCGGGGTAACCGGCAGCCAGCAGTGCCGTCCGAGCGATGTTGAAGGCTTGTTCGTCCACCTGTGTGACCGCCCCGGTGATGACGTCGTCGATCATCGCCGGGTCGATCCCGCTTCGTTCGACGACGGCCCGGAGGCTGTGCGCCAGCAGATCGGCTGGATGCACACCGTGCAGCGCCCCGCTGGCCTTGCCTTTACCGACCGGAGTACGGACCGCTTCGACGATGACTGCGTCGCGGCCGAATGTGTGTGACATGGCAAGACCCCTTCGACTGGCTTTGGTTTACCCTAGCTAGCCTGACTATATCTTTGCATAGTCAACTCGTCCAGGTGGCATACGTCACCGACGGGAGTAGCGTTCAGTACGTGACTATTCGTCTCGGTTACCAGATGCCCAATTTCAGCTACGAAGGTTCCGTCAAGGAACTGTTCCCCACGGTCATCGCGCAGGCGCGCGAGGCAGAAGCCGCGGGATTCGACACCGCGTTCGTCATGGACCACTTCTACCAACTCCCCGGAATCGGCAAGCCGGACGAGCCGATGCTCGAGGCGTACTCCGCCCTCTCGGGGCTGGCCAGTGCCACGGAGACCATCCAGCTGTCGGCCCTCGTCACCGGCAACACCTACCGGAACCCGGCAATACTCGCCAAGACCGTCACCACGCTCGACGTCGTCAGCGGCGGACGCGCGATCCTCGGCATCGGTGCGGGCTGGTTCGAACTGGAGCACACCAGTTTCGGGCTCGAGTTCGGCACGTTCACGGACCGTTTCGAGCGTCTCGACGAAGCCCTCCAGATCATCGAACCCATGCTTCGCGGTCAGCGACCGACGTTCGACGGCCTCTGGTACCAGGTCGAGAACGCGATCAACGAGCCTCGCATCCGCGACGATCTGCCCATCATGCTCGGCGGCGGCGGCGAGAAGAAGACGTTCGGTCTCGCGGCGCAGTTCGCGGATCACCTCAACATCATCTGCAACGCAAGCGAATTGCCGCGCAAGGTCGCAGCCGTCGAAGCGCGCTGCGAAGAGGTGGACCGCGATCCCAAGGATCTCGAAACCAGCTTCCTCGCGTTCGTCATCATCGACGAGGACGGCGACAAGGCAGTGAAGCTGAGGAACGACTACCTGCTCTCCACCGGCGTCGACGTGTCCAACCTGTCCGACGACGATGCCGCGGCCGCCACCGATCGCATCTTCTGCGGCACTCCCGACGACATCGCCGGGCAGATCCAGAAGCGCGTTCTCGACCACGGTATCGACGGAATCATCATCAATCTGGTCACCAATGGACACGAGCCCGGCGTCGTCGAACTTGCAGGTAAAACCCTGAAGCCGCTCGTCGGGTAAAGCTGGCACGGGGGAACTGCGCGTGGCATAGTTCCCCCGTGGCTCAGCTGACTTTGAACGGGCACCGAGTGCTCGTCGCGAATCTGAACGGTGACTCGCTGCGCGCGATCACCGGATCGATGGTCGCGTACGAGGGCGACGTCGCCTTCAAGAACGCCGGAATGGGCGGTGGTGGAGGTCTGCGCGCTGCGCTCAAGCAGAAGGTGACGGGCGAATCCCTCTCTCTGATGGAGGTTTCCGGTAAAGGCACCGTCTATTTTGCCGTCGACGCCCAGGACGTCACCATCGTCGACATCTCCGGTGACTCCATGCACGTCGAAGCGTCGCAGCTACTGGCTCTCACCGGTCAGCTGAAGACCGAGGTCAAGTTCTCCGGCCTCCGCGGAGCGTCGTCGGGCCAAGGACTGTTCACGACGGTGGTCAGCGGAACCGGCCAGGTCGCACTGCTGTCGGCGGGCGGGCCGCTCATCGCGCTGGCCGTCGACCCGCAGTACCCGCTCGTCGTCGATCCCGACGCGTTCGTCGCCCACCGCGGGCAGCTGAACCAGAGCTTCGTGACGGACGTGACCTGGCGATCCGCCATCGGAGGCGGCAGCGGCGAAGCCTTCTCGCTGCGTTTCGACGGCCACGGCGTCGTCTACATCCAGCCCGAGGAGCGCTGACATGCCGCTGGAACTCGTCAACAGCAAAGTCGTCAAGTCGACCCTCGCACCGGGCCAGAACGTGTTGGCGCGCAAGGGTTCCATGCTCTACTACACCGGCGACGTCCATTTCATCCCGCACTCGATGGGTGGATCGGCGGGTGCCATGCCGTCCATGGGTGGCGTGGCGGGGATGGCGGGGAGGATGATGTCCGGCGAGCACGTCGCGATGATGGCGGCCGAAGGCCAGGGTGAGGTCTTCTACGGCCACGCGGGCCTGTACGTCGAAGTGATCCACCTCGACGGGTCGTCGATGCTGACCGTCGAAGCCGATCGACTGCTGGTGCACGACGGTTACCTCCAGAGCTCGATCGTCGCGCTCACCTCACAGGGTGGTGTGCGCGGAGCAGTTCGAGGAGCGATGACCGGCCAGGGCTTGTTCACCACTCAGCTGACCGGGCAGGGCAGCGTTGCCGTTCTGTCTCACGGCGGGGCCATTCCACTGCAGGTCGGGCCGGAGCACCCCCAGGTGGTGGTCGATCCCCAGGCGTACGTCTGTCACATCGGCAACATCGATGTCGACATCTCGGCCAACGTCGGATGGCGTGACGCAGTCGGTAAAGGCAGCGGCGAGGCCATCCAGTTGAAGATGACGGGCTTCGGGACCGTCTGGGTCCAGGCCTCCGAGCAGAAGTTCTAGGAGCTGACATGAGCCTCGAGATCCACACCCCACACACGCTCCCGGTCAACGACAACGTCCCCGGCAACGACTATGCCTTCTGCGTCGAACTCGCCGGCCAGCCCTGGTTCACGTCGAAGGGCGCAATGATCGCCTATTACGGCAACGTGCGCTTCGAACCGCTCGGCCAGACGTCGATGCCTGCCATCGTCGCCGCGCGATTCTCCTCGCCGCTGTACTCGAACGACTGGGTGCTCGCACAGGGTCAGGGCAAGCTGATCCTCGGCGACCGCGGCTTCAACATCAACTCCTACGACCTCGACAACGGCAATCTGACCATCCGGGCGTCGAACCTCCTGGCGTTCGAGCCGACCCTCGATCTGAAGCAGTCGATCGTTCCTGGATTCCTGACCTTGCTGGGTACCGGCAAGTTCCTGGCGTCGTCGAACGGGCAGGTCATGTTCGCCGAACCTCCACTGCGCATCGACCCGGAAGCTCTCGTCGGATGGGCCGACTGCCCGTCGCCATCGCATCACTTCGACGCAGGCTGGATGCAGAACTTTCTGGGCGCAGCGCGCGGATTCCTCGGCGCGAACAGTGGTGAAGAACGCCAGTTCGACTTCACCGGCGCAGGCACCGTGCTGATCCAGTCCAGCGAAAAGGTCCTCGACGACGGTCACCTGCTGCGCCACATCGAGTCGCAGACCGTCACCCTCGGTCAGAACAGTCTCCGGGCCCTGCACAACACGATCGGTGCACGGCTTCAGCAGTAACTCCGCAGCAGGCGCACACTGGAGACATGACCAACAACGGACCGTTCAACATCGACCCCGAAGACTTCGATCGCTTCGCCAAGGAAGCGAGCGACGGACTGCGTGACGTCGTCGGCCAGGTCGGCAAGATCATCGGCCAATCCGGTGCGATCGGGCCATGGGGTGCATTCTTCGGTGAGGCGGCGGCGCCGACGAGGAAGCCCGCTCCGGAGCCCGAGACCACCGGCGACAAAGGCGACGGCGTCTGGACCATCTACACCGTCTCCGACGACGGTGCTGCCATCGACCAGGTGTTCGCCACCGAACTCGACGCTCTGCGAGCACACAAGGACAACACCGACCCGACGAGAAAGGTGCGTTTCCTGCCCTACGGAATGAGTGTCAGCGCGCTGGACTAGACCCCTCGACCGCATCGGCCGCCTTGTCGATCCCACCGCATCCGCGGACCTCGGCACCGATGTCGGCGAGGCGTCGGCGCATGTCCGCGGAGTCTGCGACCTTCCCGACGGCGTTGCGCAGCGATTCCACCGTCACCTCGTCGTTCTGGAGCTGGACGCCGACGCCGAGTTCCTCGAGCAACGACGCGTTTCCGAACTGATCCACCGCCTGCGGGATGGCGACCGTGGGGACCTCGAACCACAGTGCCTCCGTGCAGCCGCCCATTCCTGCGTGGGTGACGAACACCGACGCGGCACGCAGGACCGCGAGCTGCGGAACGCGCGCATGGATCTCGATGTTCGACGGCACGTCTCCTAATTCCGCTGCGTCGACACGGTTTCCGATGGAGATCACCACGTGCCAGTCCGTTCTGCCGAACGCCTCGATGCAAGTGCGGTAGAACTCCGGCCGCTCGTTGAACCCCGTACCGAACGAGATGTAGAGAACGCGTGCATTCGGGGCCGTCCAGCCTGTCTCGGCAAGACGCCCGGCATCGAGACACGGACCGACGAACTGCACCCGGTCCGGTACCCGGTCCGCATTGGGCTGCATCGCACGCGGAATCAGCGACAGAACGTGTTCGGGATGGGAGATCCAGTCCCAGGCGTCGACGTGAATATCGTTGTCGGTGAGCCATGTCGAGTACGCGGCGTGGTACTTCTGCCCCGTCTCGGATGCTCGTAGTGGACCGAGCATCTCGGACAGATCGTCCTCGTATCCATCCCATGCGACCATCGCGGGTGAGAGTTGGACGGCCTTGACGTCGTAGCGACGACCCAACACCGGTGCCGCCAGACCGCCGATGTCGTACAGGAACAGATCCGGGCGGTCCTCGTCGTAGAACGCCGTCAATCCGGCGAAGGATTCCAGCGCCTCGTCCAGGAACACGTGCATCGCCGACGCCGGGTCGTCCGGCCAGTCGTCCTCACCCTGCGGGAGGATGGAGGAGAACGAAACCACCTCCACCCCAAGGGGTTCGACCAGCCCGGCCAGCTGTTCACCGACGGCGTACGTGACCCGATGCCCGCGGCGCACCAACTCGGCGATCAGGCCGAGAGAAGGGTAGATGTGGCTCGGCGCCGTCGTGCCGATCATCGCGATGTGCATGTCGACGACGCTAACGCGTGCTCTCGCGCGGTGCTACCCGATTTACGGTGACTCGTTGGCGATGAGGTCCAGCAGGCCGGGGAACCGCTCGTTCAGTTCCGGCCTGCGCAGCGTGACCTTGCGACTGTTGCCCCGATCGACCTGGAACACCAACCCGGATTCGCGCAGAACCCGAAAATGATGCGTCAGAGTCGATTTGGTGACGCCCAAATCGAACGACATACACGTTCGCTCGGCGCCGTCGTCGTCGCCGACAAGCTCGGTGATCACCTTCCTCCGCAACGGATCTGCCAACGCGGACATGACTTTGCCCAGTTCCATCTCCGACACCTCGGGGTGCCCGTTCTCGTCCATGGTCCCACTTCCCTATGTGAGTGGTACGGCTTGCGCCGTACCTTTGTTTCTGCTTGTCTGGTACGGCAATCATCGTACCTAGGGGGAGCCGGTGCAATCCAAGAACACTCTCGTCGTCGTTCTCGCGGCGCAATTCGTCGTACCTATGTCGATCGCGGGAACGGCCATCGCACTACCGGACATCGCGGGCGACCTCGGCGACGCCCCCGGTCCGCTGCACTGGGTCGTCAACGGGTTCAACCTCGCATTCGCGCTGTTCACGGTTGTGTGGGGCGCAGTGTCGGACCGCATCGGGCACCACATCTCGTTTCGGCTCGGTGTCGCGCTGACCGGCCTGGCCGGCATCGTGAGTGCCGCCGCTCCCTCGGTGGAGATCCTCGACGCCGCCCGGGTTCTCGCCGGAATCGGCGCCGCGGCTGTGCTCGTCGGATCGACATCGATCCTGTCGCATCTCTACACCGGTGCCGACCGCGCAACGGCTTTCGCCGCGTTCGGCACAGTCAACGGGCTCGGACTTGCGCTCGGCCCCACGATCTCCGGCTTCCTCGTCGGCGGAATCGGCTGGCGAGGAGTCTTTCTCGCGCAGGCAGCGGTGTTGATCGTCGCGCTGGCGGGGACGGTCGTACTGCCGCGCGTCCGGCCCGAACGCGTGGGCTCGGCCCCTATTCTCGACGTCGGCCTCCTACGCAACCGCACCTTCCTCGGCCTGTGCCTGGTGCCCGTCGCGGGCGCGATCGGATTCGTCACCCTCCTGACCTACCTGCCGAATGCACTCAGCGGCATCACATCGATGGATCCGACGTCCGCGGGCCTGTTCATGCTGACGATGACGGTCCCCGTTCTGCTCGCACCTGCCGTCGTGGCCAAGCTGATCACGACGGGGTCGGTCACGCCGAAGACGGTCATCGGCGTCAGTCTCGCCGCTCTCGTTCTGGGCGATCTCGGGATGCTCGCGCTGCGGCCCGACGCTTCCCTGTGGTGGATCGTGGTGCCGATGGTGGCCGTCGGACTGGGGTTCGGTCTGCCCATCGGTTTGGTCGACGGAGAAGCTCTCGCGGCGGTTCCCCCGGAGCAGACCGGCACGGCTGCGGGCGTCCTCAACCTGTTCCGCATCGGCGGCGAGGCTCTGCTCGTCGCCGGCTATGCGTGGACGCTCACCGCGTTCGTCACGGCCTCGATGCCCGACAACCCCGTCGCCGACGCCACCGCGGCCGGGATTCCCGGCCATCCGCACGAGTACGCGGCGGCATTCCACGATGTCGTGGTCGTCCTTGCGCTGCTGGTCGCGGTGACAGCCGCTGCGGTCGTGCTGCTCACCCGCTCGCGCAAGCGCACTGACGTATCGTCGGCCGCGTGACTTTCCTGCAGCCGGTGACGTTGACCAACGACGTCGTGACGCTCGAACCGCTGAGCCACGACCACCTCGAAGGACTTTCCGACGCCGTTCGCGACGGTGAACTCTGGAACCTCTGGTACACCTCGGTGCCGAGGCCGGAGAACATGGCCGCCGAGATCGATCGGCGACTCGGCCTGCTCGACGCCCAGTCGATGCTGCCGTTCACGGTGCGCCGTAACGACACGGGGCAGATCATCGGCATGACGACGTACATGAATGCCGACGCCGCGAACCGCCGACTGGAGATCGGGTCCACCTGGAACGCCGCCTCCGCTCAGCGCAGCGGAACCAACACCGCGAGCAAATTGCTGCTGCTCACTCATGCGTTCGAGGAAATGCACTGCATCGCAGTCGAATTCCGTACCCATTGGATGAACCTGCAATCACGCACCGCCATCGCACGGCTCGGCGCCAAGCAGGACGGCATCCTGCGTAACCACCAACGCATGCCCGACGGCTCCCTGCGCGACACCGTCGTGTTCTCCATCGTCGAGTCCGAATGGCCCGCTGTTCGTAACGAGCTGGTGCGTCGCCTGGCGCGGTAGTCGGCCGGTCGGCGGCACCGCCACGGTAAGTTGGCGCACGTGCGAGTCGACGGGCGGGACATTCCGGTCACCGGGAGTCTGTTGCAACCGCTCGTCCGACGGACAAGCGACATCCTGCGTGTGGTGCTGTCCGTGCTGCTGCTCGCGACGGTCATCGCGGGCTCGCTCATCACCCGTAATCAGTGGGACGCCCTCGAGATGTCGGTGTCGAACATCCTGGGTGTACTGAGCCCCGATCAGTCGAATCTGGTCTACCTTCTGTACGGCGTCGCGATTCTGGCACTGCCCTTCGGCATCCTCATCGGGTTGATCGCCGGACGGAAATGGAAGCTCCTCGCGGGGTATGCGGCGGCAGGACTCATCGCGGGCCTGTCCCTGTCCATCACCGGGACCGGTATCTCGACCCCGGACTGGCACCTCGACGTACCGGACCGTCTCGACACCTTCCTGTCCCAGTTCCTCGACGACTCCCGTTGGATCGCGATGCTGGCTGCCGTCCTCACGGTGTCCGGCCCGTGGCTACCCGCGCGGTGGCGTCGGGTGTGGTGGTTCCTGCTGCTCGCCTTCGTGCCGATCCACCTGTTCGTCAGTACCGTCGTGCCGGCTCGGTCGATGCTCGGTCTGTCCGTCGGGTGGTTGGTCGGCGCACTGATCGTTCTCGTCGTCGGCACGCCTGCGCTCGAGGTTCCGCTCGACGCCGCCGTCCGGCTCCTCGCCAAACGCGGTCACACCGTCATCTCGCTGGAAGTACTGAAGCCTGCGGGGCCAGGCCCGCTGGTTCTCTCGGCGGCAGCGGAAGGACCGGAGCCGGAGATCATCGTCGAGATGTACGGGCAGAACCAGCGCAGCGGGGGAGCCCTCCGGCAGGTGTGGCGATGGCTGTCGTTCCGTAACAGCGAGAGCGCGCCTCTGCACGCGTCGATGCGCCGAGCCGTCGAACACCGCGCACTGATGGGCATCGCCATCGGCGACCTCGGCGTCGCCAGCAGCAGGCCTCTGGCCGTGTCGGCACTCGACCGAGGATGGGCGTTGTACGCCCACAGCGCACCCCGCGGCGTCCCCGTCGACGAGACCTCACCCGACGAGTTGGCGTCGAGCATCTGGAACGGACTCCAGACACTGCACGAGGTTCAGATCTCCCACGGCGATCTGCGCAGCGCGGAGCTCCGCAACGACGACGGCACGGCCCTGTTCGGCGGGTTCTCCAGCGCCGAGCTGGGCGCATCGGACGCGCAGATGCAGTCCGACGTCGCGCAACTTCTGATCTCGACATCCGCGCTCTTCGGTGAGGAGCGGGCAGTCCGGATCGCCGTCGACACCCTCGGCGAGGACATCGTCGTCACTGCAGCCGGGCGGTTGACCAAGACCGCGATTCCCACGCGCGTGCTCGAGTCCGTCCCCGACGGCAAGGGCATCATGAAGTCGGTACGCGACGAAGTCGTGAAGCAGACCGGCACCGAGAAGATCGCCACCGAGCAGGTCACTCGCTTCACCCGGAACCAGATCATCCAACTGGTCCTGCTGATCGGTCTCGTGTACGTCGCCTACCCGTTCATCAGCGCCGTCCCGACCTTCGTCACCGAGTTGCAGACTGCCAACTGGTGGTGGGCACTGCTCGGACTCGCGGTATCGGCGCTGACGTACGTCGGTGCGGCCGCGGCACTGTGGGCGTGCGCATCCGGACTCGTCAGCTTTCGGAACCTCACGATCATGCAGGTGGCCAACACGTTCGCCGCGACGACGACGCCTGCCGGGGTCGGTGGCCTCGCGCTGAGCGTCCGCTTTCTGCAGAAGGGCGGCCTCGGCGCGGTACGTGCGACCGCCGCTGTGGCACTGCAGCAATCGGTCCAGGTGATCACGCACGTCTCGTTGCTCGTCTTCTTCTCCGTCGCCGCAGGCACATCGGCCGACCTGGCGCACTTCGTACCGGACGCGACGGTGCTCTACCTGATCGCGGGTGTCGTCCTCGGCATCCTCGGCACCGTCCTGTTCGTCCCGACGCTTCGGCGCTGGCTGCGCAATGCCGTGCGCCCGCAGCTGAAGGAGGTGTTCGGTGAACTCGGAGATCTGGCCAAGGACCCCAAACGATTCGCGATCATCGTCCTCGGCTGTGCGGCAACCACTCTGGGCGCCGCACTGGCCCTGTGGGCGAGCGTGGAAGCGTTCGGCGGCGGCACCACGTTCGTCACCGTCACCGTCGTGACGATGATCGGCGGAACCCTCGCATCGGCAGCGCCCACACCCGGTGGCGTCGGCGCCGTGGAGGCCGCCCTGATCGGCGGGCTCGCGGCGTTCGGACTCCCCGCGAGCGTCGCTGTCCCGTCGGTGCTGCTCTATCGCGTGCTCACGTGTTGGCTGCCGGTCTTCTGTGGGTGGCCGACTCTCCGATGGCTGACGAACAAGGACATGGTGTGACATGCCCACTGCCGACGAACTCCTCGGCGCCGGAGTCGTTACCGAATTGGTCCGGCACCTCGGCGGGCGAATGCCCGCGACACTGGCCACCACCAGGGACTTCGACGGACTGAGCCTGAGCGACCGTGCCCGCGTCGTCCGGGACGCCCTGCTCGCGGAACTGCCGGCGGCCTACGCGCCGTTCGAGAAGAAGATCCGCACTGCGCTGAAGAAGAGCACCTTCACCGGATGGATGATCTGGCCCGTCACCGAGGCCGTCGCCGTCAGGGCAACCACTTCCGGCAAGCCCGGCCCGGAAGGAGAGGCACCGACAACGGCGGACACCGCCACGTTCGATTCCGGCTTGGCGCTGCTCGCCGACCTCACCCCGCGTCTGACGTCCGAGTTCGCCGTCAGGACCTTCATGGACGCGAACCTGGACCGCACGCTCCAGGCCGCCCTCACGTGGACCTCACACAAGGACGAGCATGTCCGCCGACTCGCCACCGAGGGCACCCGTCCGTTCCTGCCGTGGGCGAGGAGAGTCAAGGCACTCACCGCCCGGCCCGACGCGACCGTCCCGATCCTGGACGCGCTGTACCGCGACGAGTCCGAGTACGTGCGTCGATCGGTAGCCAACCATCTGAACGATCTGAGCCGCACGGACCCGACGCTCGTCGTCACGACCGCACGCCGCTGGACCGAGGCGCCGGACGACAACACCCCGAGACTCGTTCGGCACGCGCTGCGCACCCTGGTCAAGAAGGGCGATCCCGACGCCTTGGCGCTGCTCGGTTTCGCGCCGCCCGACGGCGTCACGGTGCACGACCTGACGGTGACCCCGACGAACGTGATCAGCGGCGGCGAGCTGACGTTCCGGTTCGAGCTCGCGTCGACGTCGGAGCAGGCGGTCGCTGTCGACTACGTCCTTCACCATGTTCGAGCGAACGGCACACGCAGCCCCAAGGTCTTCAAATTGACCACACGGACGCTCGCACCCGGCTCGCCCGCGGTTCTCACACGGTCACATTCGTTCCGGCCCATCAGCACTCGCCGGTACTACCCCGGTGAACATGTGCTCGAGATTCAGGTGAACGGTTCGACCCTCGCTCGTACCGTTTTCAACCTGGGCTGATCGAGCAGATACCATGCTCGCGTGACGAAGGTACTGCATGAACTTCCTGTCGGTGAGCGCATCGGCATCGCATTCTCCGGCGGCCTGGACACGTCCGTTGCCGTGGCGTGGATGCGTGAACACGGCGCTGTCCCGTACGCGTACACCGCCGACATCGGCCAGTACGACGAACCGGATCTGTCCGACGTTCCCGCCCGTGGCCGCGCCTACGGTGCCGAGCAGGCTCGCCTCGTCGACTGCCGCGAACCGCTGGTGGAAGAGGGATTGGCCGCGCTGACGTGCGGCGCCTTCCACATTCGTTCGTCGGGGCAGACCTACTTCAACACCACACCCCTCGGCCGCGCCGTCACCGGCACTCTGCTGGTCCGCGCGATGCAGGAGGACGGCGTCTCCATCTGGGGCGACGGTTCCACCTACAAGGGCAACGACATCGAGCGGTTCTACCGCTACGGTCTGCTCGCCAACCCGGAACTGCGAATCTACAAGCCGTGGCTGGACAAGGCCTTCGTGACCGAGCTGGGTGGCCGTCAGGAAATGTCGGTCTGGCTCACCGAGCACAACCTGCCCTACCGCGACTCCGCGGAGAAGGCGTACTCCACCGACGCCAACATCTGGGGCGCGACGCACGAGGCCAAGAGCCTCGAATACCTCGACACGTCGCTCGAGATCGTCAACCCCATCATGGGTGTCCGCTTCTGGGACCCCGAGGTCGCCATCGACACCGAGGACGTCACGGTCGAGTTCGAGCGTGGCCGTCCCGTCGCGATCAACGGCAAGCGCTTCGATAATGCCGTCGACCTGGTGATGGAAGCGAACACCATCGGCGGACGTCACGGTCTCGGCATGTCCGATCAGATCGAGAACCGCATCATCGAAGCCAAGAGCCGTGGCATCTACGAGGCACCGGGCATGGCGCTGCTGCACATCACCTACGAGCGCCTGATCAACGCGGTCCACAACGAGGACACCGTCGCGTCGTACCACAACGAGGGCCGTCGACTCGGTCGGTTGCTGTACGAGGGCCGCTGGTTCGACCCGCAGGCCCTGATGCTGCGTGAAGGCCTGCAACGGTGGGTCGGCAACGTCGTCAGCGGAAGCGTCACCGTACGTCTGCGCCGCGGCCAGGACTTCACGATCCTCGATACCCAGGGATCGAACTTCAGCTACCACCCCGAGAAGCTGTCGATGGAGCGCGCGAAGGACCAGGCGTTCTTCCCCGGCGATCGCATCGGTCAGCTGACCATGCGCAACCTCGACATCGCGGACTCGCGCAGCAAGCTCGAGCAGTACGCGTCCCAGCATCAGGTCACGGCGTTCGAGGATCTCGTCGGTCAGGTTCCCGCCGGTGGGGCAGCAGCCATTTCCGCGGGCGGGAACTCCGACCAGGTCAATTCGGACGCCCTCGACCACGCCGCCATCGAGTCCGGTACCGACTGACGTCCGACTGCCCGAAACCCCGTCGCATAACCTGATCGCTGGTACGGTTCGACCAGGTCGATTCGACGGGGTGGGGGCCCTCGAAGTACAGGGAGTGCGCCTGCCTCGCTCGACGCAGGCTCGATCGGCGTCGAGCGAACGAGAGGTCCAGTGACCGTGGAGGGTGTCACCGAGTCCGGTTCGGATTCGCAGACCGATCGGTCGCACCCCCAACCGCCGACTCGGCACGGCATCAACACCTACGAACCCGACGTCCCGGTCGCCGAAGCGCCCGAGGGTGAAGCCTGGGGACGAAAGCTGATCGGGCTTCTCACCGCGTCCTTCGGTATCGCCGGCCTGTTGATGATCCCGTCGGGGCAGTTCACCGACGTGGAATCGGTGTTGGTGGCGCTGGCGTCGGCGTCGACGGTTCCCGTTGCTCTCGCCTGGATCCTGGGCCGGTGGCCCAGCCGGCGGATGGCCAACGTGTACGTCCTGTGGGCGGACATCGGCATCCTCTTCGTTCTCCTCGCGCACGAATCACCGTTCGTGGCCATGCCTGGGTGCGCGATGTTCGCCATCGTCGCGCTGTTCGCCATCGTCGGAACGTCGCCGCGAGTACTCACTGCGCACCTGATTCTCGCCGCCCTCGTTCTTGTCTATCTCGCTGTGATGGCGGCCCGCAGCGGTATGGAACCGTGGTCGGTCGCCTCACGCGTCGTCACGATCGGCTCTCTCTTCATCACACCGTTCGCGCTGCGCCCCTACATTCGCTTCCTTCGTCAACGCGCACAGGTCGGACTCCGCGACTCGTTGACCGGGTTGTGGAACCGCCGCGGACTCTTCGACATGGTCGACCAACTGAACTACGCCCGAGCAGGCACGAAGGTGGAATCCCGAGCAATCGGCGTGGTGGTCGTCGACATCGACCGGTTCAAGGCCATCAACGACCGCTACGGACACCCGACCGGTGACGCCGTTCTCGTCGAGGTCGCAGACCGGTTGCAGCAGGCGGCGTCGACCGGGAGTGGAGACGGCAGAAACGACCCGACCACGGACTCGGTGGTGTCACGGCTCGGCGGAGACGAGTTCGTCTGCGTGCACATCGGCACTCGCGCCGAGGTCGACGACGCCGAGCAGCGGCTACGCGCCGCGCTGGAAGAATCGTTCAGCGGTCCGCCCTTCACGACCAGCGTCGGATCGGCCGGAGACACGACCATTCGCGGTGACGCCACCGGCACCCTCGTCCGAAAATTGATCGCGTTGGCGGACATCGAGCTGTACCGAAACAAACAGGAACACTCCGACGGAGATCCCCGCCGCTCGCACGATCCACTGCTGGTTCGGGACCGGATCGAAAGTCTCGTCTCCGACGGCGGCCTGACGGTGGTGTTCCAGCCGATCTGCGAGACTGCGACCACTGCCGTCGTGGGATACGAAGCGCTGTCGCGCTTTCCGTTCGGACACGGATCCCCACTGATGTGGTTCAAGGACGCGACCGCGGCCGGAGTCGGACCACAACTCGAACTGGCCGCGATCGACGCCGCATTGAGTGCGATGCACGTCCTGCCGGAGACGGCGTTCGTCTCGCTGAACGCGTCCGCGTCCACCATCCGCTCGACGGATCTGCTGTCGCGGCTGCGCCCCCACCTTCACTCTCGGGTGCTCTACCTCGAAATCACCGAACACGAACGCGTGGACGACTACCGGGCCATTGCCCGATCGGTCGAGGGGCTACGAGCGGCAGGCGTTCGCATTTCCATCGACGACGTCGGCGCAGGATTCTCCGGCCTCAGGCAGGTCGTCGAACTCAAGCCCGACACACTGAAGATCGACTACACCCTCGTCCATGGGATCGACACCGACCCGACACGGCGAGCGGCGACAGCGGCTCTCGCCGCGTTCGCGCGTGAGGTCGGTGCGACCTTGATCATGGAGGGCGTGGAGACGGAGGAAGAACTCCGCGTCGCCGTCGAACTGGACGTCGACATGGTGCAGGGTTTCTACACCGGTCGTCCGGTGACCACCTAGATGTCGGACACCGTGTACTTGGTCAACCCGGGCACGGCAGCCAACAGTGGACCCAACTCGGTGGTCTTGCCCGGACCTGCCCTGAACTCACGGTACTTGGCGTCCGCCTCCGCCGATTCCCAACGCTCGTAAGCGATCCAATGGGTCTCGTCCTCCTCGTCGACGAGGACGTCCACCCCGAGGCACCCCTCGAACGCCCGCGTCTCGGCGAGCACCCGTCCGAGAACCTGCTTGCCCTCGTCGAGGGCTTCGGGCTTCAGTGTCACATCGAGCAGGGCAACCAACGTCATGGTGAATCTCCTGGGTAGTTTCTTTTCGAGCATTCGGCTGTGCAGCTGTTCGGCCCAGCCTATGCCTCGTCGTCGGACAGCGGCTTCGCATCGCGGCAGAACGCCCGCACCCGCTCGTCCGTCCAGACCTGAGCGGGGACTGCGCCGCCCAGCAACTCCCGGGTCAGTGCCGGGTCGTCGCCGAGTGGGACGTCGCTCCCCGCGATCACGACGTTGCCGTAACGACGGCCCTTGAGCATCGCCGGATCGGCGACGATCGAGGTGTACGGGAAGATCTCACCGATGGTCGCGGCCTCACGCTTCGCCATCGTCAAGTCCCGGGTGTCACCGCAGTTGACCACATACAGCCCGCCGGGGGACAGAACCCGTCGGACATGCTCGGTGAACTGCCGGGTGGTCAGTGGCCGCGGAGTCACCGCACCGGCGAACACATCTCGCACAACCAGATCGCGACTGTTCTCGGACAAGGTTTCGGTGACGGCACGCGCCTCGCCCACCCGGATGCGGAGCAGCGGTGCACGAGGTAGATCGAACCAGTCACGTACCAACTCCGCGAGCTTGCCGTCCAACTCGACTACCACCTGCCGCGCATCGGGATACACCGCCGAGAAGTACCGCGCGAGGGTGCACGCGCCACCGCCGAGATGCAGGGCCCGCAGCTTGCCGTTCGAGGATGCGGAGCGCGAAGCAGACGTGCCCGAAGAATCGTGATGCTCGACGAGAGACGCGATCCACCTCATGTACTCGAAATCGAGCCGCTGAGGATCCAGGGCGTCGATGTGCGAGCTGGGTACGCCGTTCACCTCGAGCGTCCACCCGTCGGCGGACAGGGAATCGCGCACGAGTGTCGCTGTCCCGGTGTCGATTCGATACTCGCCGGCCTCGGCCGTTCCCGAGCGCGCCGCGGGCGGTCGACGGGATTTCGGACTGCGCGCCTTCGCACTCATGGTCGTGGTCTCATGGTCGCCGTCTCATGATTGCGACACACAGAACGCGCGTCGGACGGTCTCGGCGAGAGCCGATTTGCGGCGCTCGTGTACGGCGTCGCTCTCGTCGGAGTCGGCGACGTGGACTATCGCGGCCTGCGCCCACGTGGCTGCCAGTGCAATCACCATCGACCAGAGATCCTCCACGGCAACGTCGTTCACGACCGTCCCGCGCTTCTGCGCGTCGTGCAGCGGAGCCAGCTTCTGATTGTCGTGGTCCTCGCCGCGGTGGTGGAACAGATTCCCGGTCGGGGTTCGTTCCAGCCGCGCCCAGGTCAGCAGACGAACCAGCTGAGGGTCGCCCAGGTACATGTCGTACAGCGACGTGACGTAACCCGGCAGATCGTCGGCATCGAGGGGAACCCCGGCAATGTCTTCGTCGACGCGGGTGTCGAAGACCGTGTCGAACAGCTTGTCCTTGCTGCCGAAGTAGCTGTAGATCTGAGACTTGTTGATGGACGCGTTCGCCGCGATTCGATCCACCCGCGCGCCGGCGATTCCGTAGCGCGCGAACTCCTCGGTCGCGGCATGAAGTATCCGCTCCCGCGTTGCCACTGCGTCACCCATGCGCGCCAGCCTAGCCTGCTGTCACCAACTGGTTGGTTGCATCCTCGGCAAAAGCAGCTACGGTGGTGTGACCAACTAGTTGGTTGGAACCATCCGCCGAACACATCGACACCTCGGGAGACGCCATGCGAGCCACGACGGGATACCGCGCCACAGCACCGAACACCCCGCTGGAGAGGGCCGTTCTCGAACGACGAGAACTGCGGCCGGGCGACGTCGCCGTCGAGGTGTCGCACTGCGGCGTGTGCCATACCGACCTGCATCTGACGAGCGATCCGTCCGGCACCTACCCGGTGACACCGGGCCACGAGTTCGTCGGCACCGTCGCCGCCGTCGGCTCCGACGTCACGGACTTCTCGGTGGGCGACGCCGTGGCGGTGGGCAACATCGTCGACTCCTGCGGTCGATGCGACATGTGCGTCGCCGACCAGGAGAACTTCTGCCGCGAGTTTCCGACACTGACTTACGGCGGAACCGATCGAATCGACGGGACGACGACGATCGGCGCGTACTCGCGGGAATACGTGGTCCGCGACGCGTTCGTCTACCGCCGCCCGGTCGGCCTCGATCCGGCCGCCGTTGCCCCGCTGATGTGTGCAGGTGTCACCGTCTGGGAACCGCTGCGGCGATGGAACGTGGGTCCGGGAGTACGCGTCGGGATCGCGGGGATCGGCGGTCTCGGTCACCTCGCCGTGAAGTTCGCTCGAGCACTGGGCGCCGAGGTCACGGTCATCACGACGTCGGCGACGAAGGTCGGCGAGGCCGCCGCACTGGGCGCCGACAGCACGGTCGTGTCCACGAACACCGAGCAGATGTCCGCCGCGCGCGGGAGCCTCGATCTGATCGTCGATTGTGTACCCGTTCCGCACGACGTCGCGCCCTACCTGTCGCTTCTCGCCTTGGACGGCACCCTGTGCTCGCTGGGTTTCCTCGGTCCGCAGTCCATCGAGATCATGGACCTTCTCGTGGGCCGGAAGTCCTTGAGCTCGGCGGGAAGCGGTGGACGTCGCTACACGCAGGAGATGCTGGATTTCTGCGGAGAACACGGGATCACCGCGGATGTGGAGACCGTGCCGTCCGCCGAGGTGGGCCACGCGTTCGATCGGTTGAGGAAGGGCGACGTTCGCTACCGATTCGTCCTCGACATGTCCGATCTGGACTGAAGCCCCCACTGCGACGAGGAGTCGCCTTCGGGTCGACTTTGCGGGAATGGGAGCCGAGGCGCATACTGACTTGCATCGTGCAAGTCACTAGCCGCTAGGGGTAGCCATGCTCACCGAGGAACACCAGCGTTCGCAGACTTTCTCCTGGGTCAGCCCCCGAGAGGTGCTGCGTCACGCTTCGACGCTGAGCGGATTGGACGTCATGCAGGCGGTGGCCTCCGGCGAACTGCCACCACCGCCCATTGCGGTCCTCATGCAGTTCGCTCCCGTCGAGGTGAGCGACGGCAAGGTCGTCTTCGAGTGCACACCGTCCGAAGCGCACTACAACCCCATCGGTACCGTGCACGGCGGGTTGGCCTGCACCTTTCTGGACACCCTCGTGGGCTGCGCCGCGCACACGACGCTGCCCGCCGGCGTCGGCTACACCTCGATCGATCTGAACGTCAGCTACCTCAGAAACATTCTCGACACCTCCGGTCCGCTGGTCGGGACGGGAACGGTCACCAAGCGGGGCTCACGCGTGATCTTCGCCGAAGGTTCGATCGTGGACAAGGACGGTAAGCTCGTCGCTACCGGCACGAGCTCACTGCTGGTCATCCCTCCGAGGTAAGGCCGAGGTACAAACCGTGCAGCGCAACGCTTTCGACACGATGGGCTGCCCTATCGCGTCCGCGCTCGAACAGGTCGGCGAGTGGTGGACGCTCCTGATCCTGCGCGACGCCCTCGACGGCTTCACCCGGTTCGACGAGTTCGAGCAGAACCTCGGCATCGCGCCGAACATGTTGACGCGCAGGCTGAAATCGCTCGTCGAATCCGGGTTGCTCGAGCGTCGCCGGTACAGTGATCGGCCTCCGCGATTCGAGTACGTCGCCACGCAGCGCAGCCGTGAACTCAGCTCGGTCATCGTGGCGTTGTACGCGTGGGGCAACGAACACATCGAACACGAGGACCGAGAGGTCGTTCTCGTCGACGCCGACGGCGAAACCATCGACCCGGTCTTCGTCGATCGGCGTACCGGACGCACTCTGGCCGAGAGCAGAGCTCACTTCGTCGCCGGGCCTGCCGCGTCGGACATGATGCGCGAACGGCAGGATCCGGACAAGCGACGCTCACGCAGGAGCCGGGCGGCTTCCGTCGGTCGCGAGCCGAACAGCCAACAGCCCCAACACAGTTCCCATGACGTAGCGCTGCATCCTCATCCAGGTCGGACGTAACGCCAGGAACCGAGAGATGGACCCGGCACCGACGACGATCAGCGCATTGACGGTCACCGCGACACCGATCTGCACCCCACCCAGGGCGATGCCCTGCAGGAACACCGAACCCGCCGCGGGATCGACGAACTGTGGAATCACCGAGATGTACATGATGGCCATCTTGGGGTTGAGCAGGTTGGTGAACAGCCCCATCGTGAACAATCTGCGGTTCGAATCCCGATGCAAGCCCTCGACTTCGAACACCTTCGTCGTACCGCGCACAGCCGAGACAGCCAACCACAGCAGGTAACACGCGCCGACGATCTTGATCACGAGATACAGCGTCGGGACCGCCGCGAACACAGCAGCGAGGCCGAGATTGGTGGCGATCACGTACACCACCAACCCCAGCGCGACACCGCCCAAGGACACCAGTCCAGCACTGCGTCCCTGAGAGATGCTGCGCGACACCAGATACACCATGTTGGGGCCGGGAGTCAGCACCATCGCCAGAGCGACAGCGAAGACACCCAGCACAGCTGCCGTGGACACCATGCCTCCCACAGTGTCACCGACGGACGCCGATGTATCGGTCCACTTCTACGATCCTGGCCCGCTCACTCTTCGGACAGCTGATCCGGTGCACCCCCGTCGGGCGCAGTCAGCTAGAGACCGATCGAATCCGCGACGACCCGGGCGAATGCCGCCATTCCCGCGGCAGTGGGATGCAGCGGCGCTGCGGGATTCGCCGGAACGACACCTTCGAGGTACCTCTCCGCGGGTGCGGCACATGCATCGTGTCCGACGCTGACCGGACGCACGTCGACGAACCGAGCACCGTGCTCGGTTGCCTGCTGGGCCAGTGCGTCGTTCATCCGGTCGACGCTCGCCTGCAGATAATCCGCATCGCGGGCCCACACCGCCTGCGTTCCGTAACACCCACCGGGGCGAACGTACGTTCCGTATCCGACGACGACCACCTGCGCGTTCGGCGCCCTCTCGCCGATGGCCTCGAAAACCTCACCCCACCCAGGAGCCGCCGCGGCGATGGCGTCGGCAAGCACATCGGTGCCTCCGGCGGTCGATGCGTCCGCGCACGACTCTCCGTTCGGCTCCGGTGAGAAGTTGACGCATCCGCGGGCCTGCCCGACGAGGTCGACGTCGTTGCCGCCGATGGTGACGGTCACCAGATCGGTGTCCGACGACAACGCATCGAGCTGCAGCGGGATCGGCCCACTGTTGGTCTGTTGTTGCTCGGTGACGATGTTCTCCGACCGCGCCCCGGAGCAGGAGACGTCCGTGAACGACGCCGCACCGACGAGCCCGGCGAGGACATGCGGATAGTTGGAGTCGGACTGCAGGCACCCGGGCGTCCCCGTCGACCGGGGAATCAACGGCCCCGATGCTGCCGAATCACCCAGTGCCACGTAGTCGATGTCCGTGCCGCCGGAGACCGTCGGCGTAAGCGATTCGAGCCCGGGCGATTCGAGCACGGACGACTCGAGCCCGGACGACTCGAGCCCGGACGACTCGACCGCGGAGGACTCGGGAGCGTCGGGGGATTCGGTGGAGCAGGCGGCCAGCATGCTCACCGCGCCCAGGACGAGTGCAGCAGTGAACCTGGTGGATACAGAAATCCCCGGTGCTGCGCGCCGCATAGTGGACGACGTTACTCCCGCGCGACGATTTCCCGGACGGCGTCTGCGACCAACTCGTTCATGGCCGCGGCGTCGGGATCGTCGTTCGCGGTTCTCGACAGCACGACCAGGAGAATTCGCCGCCCGTCGGGCCCGAGCAGAAGACCCGCGTCGTTGGAGACTCCATAGGACCCGGTGCCGGTCTTGTCCGCCGTCGTCCAGCCGGCTGGAACTCCGGCTCGGAAACGGGTGTCCGACGTCTGCGTGCCCGCCATCCAGTCCAGGAGCGTGGCTCTCGACGAGTTCGACAGCGGCCCGTCGGTGAGCAGGGACCGATATCCCGCGGCGAGGCCGGCCGGGGTCGTGGTGTCGCGGTCGTCGCCGGGCAGGGCGGTGTTCAGGTCGGGTTCGATGCGGTCCAGACGGAACTGAGCGTCGCCGAGGGATCGCGCGAACGCCGTCAGCTCGCCGGTCCCGCCGCCTGCGTCGATCAACAGGTTGCCTGCGGTGTTGTCGCTGCGGGTCAGTGCGGCCACGCACAGCTGTTCCAGAGTCACCACCTGGCCGGCCTCCCAGTCGATCGCCGATTCCGGCACCTTGTCCTCGGCCTCGACGATGCGTGTATCGGTCAGCGACAACGTCCCGGCGTCGGCAGCGGCGAGTACGGCACCGGCCGCATACACCTTGAAGGTCGAGCAGAACGCGAATCGCTCATCCGCCCGATAGGTCGTGGTCACCTCCGAACCCAGGTCGACGGCGAACACTCCCAGCCGCGCGTCGAACCGCTGCTCGAGCGCGGCGAACTGCTTCTCGGCGCCGGTCGGCTGTTGTTCGGAGGCATCCGACTGCCTGGATCCAGCGGGGTCGGGGGAGGGGTCCGTGCCACAGGAGACCGCGAGAGCCGCCGAACCTGCGATGACGAAGAACTGCCTACGAGATCGTGTGTGCGCCATGCGTCCCAGGAGACCACGAGTACCGATTCACAGGAACCTCCCAGTGCCGACGGGCCCGTGTACCTGGTCGGGCCCGCATTCGCCCGGTACCCTCGACCGGGTTCACCTGGAATACATACGAAAGACGAGACACCTATGATCACGAACTTCATCAACCTGATCCTCGGCGGCGTCGGCACCGCGTCCGCCGGCAGCAGCGGCTTCGAGTTGCAGCCGGGCGTTCTCCCCTTCGGTCTCTGACAGTTCGCTCTCCTCTGACAGCCCTCCTTCGGGTGTCCGTCACGGGTGATCGGCTGCCGATCTGCGCGACCTGCGGAGTCCAGTACGACCACGACTCCGCAGGCCGCGACGTTCTTCCCGCCACGTGCATCATCTGCGAGGACGAGCGGCAGTACGTCGGCTACGACGGCCAGCGATGGACGTCGCTCGCGGAACTCCGGGAGCAGGGCCACAGCGTCGAGATCCGTGAGGAAATTCCGGGTCTGTGGGGACTCGCGACCTCCCCCGCGCTCGCCATCGGACAGCGTGCACTCCTCGTCCCCGGCCACGGCGGGACCGTCATGTGGGATTCGGTCACCTACATCGACGACGATGCCGTCGACCGAGTCGCCCAGTTGGGCGGCATCTCCGCGATCGCACTGTCGCATCCGCACTACTACAGCTCGATGGTCGAGTGGTCCCACGCCTTCGACGACGCCCCCATCTACGTTCACGAACGTGACGCCCGTTGGCTGACGCGGACCGACAACGTCGTCCTGTGGTCCGGTGAGCGCACGGAAGTACTGCCCGGCCGCACCCTCCTCCGTGCAGGCGTCCACTTCGACGGCGGAACGGTCATGCACTGGGCCGACGGCGTCGACGGGCGCGGGGCGCTGTGCGCGGGTGACATCTTCACCGTGGTTGCCGACCGCCGCTGGGTCGGTTTCATGTACAGCTATCCCAACTTGATTCCCGAACATCCGGACACCATCCTGCGCGCCGTGAACATGGTTGCCCCGTTCGGCTTCGAATCCCTCTACGGCGCATGGTGGGACCGGATCATCACCGACGATGCCCACGCGGCGGTCGTTCGCTCGGCCCGACGGTACTTCGAGCACATCGGCGCGCGCGAACATGCACTCGCGCTGGCGAAACCGGGCACTGTGGACCGCGGCGTGATCCACAACCGTCCCGACTGACGCGGTCGTCGTTGCCGTCCACTGCTTCTCGCCGCTCGCGAACTACGGAATCGCCGTCGTCACGATCTTGACCCTGTACATCGTCAACGGAACGGTGAAGAACGTTCTCATCGCGACCATTACGAGCTCACAGAAACTGGCCGACGAAGGTAGCCACCCTGGCGATGAGCAGACCAATTGTCGGTAGTGAGTTCCGCAGTGAGGTCCGTTCCAGCGAGCTGTAAATCGCCAGGCAGTTCATTCTGCTCGAGAACGTTTGCGGTCAGGTCACACCGCGAGATTGGCTGCCGCCCAATTCATGTGCTGACATGCTCCTTCCGCGGCAGCGCGAGAATCGCCGGGTGCAGACGGCGTCGACTGGATAGTAGTTTCCCCCGGTGTCCGTGTTGCCCAATGCTTTTACTCGCCCGGCAGCCTCTATTGACAGCGGATCGAACCCTCGAGATTGCTCCACGAGTGCAGGAGAGTCTCGCTGTCCGCAGATCTGCAGAGTAGACGGTGGAAGTCCAACTCGGCTTCGATTCGGCGGCCGCATTGTCCCGAACCGTGATGCCGCGATCGCGCAGTACTCCGGTGGCTCTTGTTGCTGCGAAGCAGTTCTCCGCAAAGTAGCCTTGGCGCGTCGAGCATGACAAACCCAGCCGCAATCCACTATCTCCGACATTGGCCATGGTTCCGGTGATGCGTCCGAGACATGGCAGCTTGATTAAAGTTGTCGGCGTCAGCGTGCATGATCCCTGCCACACTTGTTCGATGACGTCCACTCTCAATGAACAGTCTCGCATTACGATGCCTCGCCCGGTTGACATGGAACCGCCACTCCAGTATTCGTCCTCTTCGACGCGAATGACGTTTCGACGCTTGGTAGTAGCCCTGAGTTCGCAGCACAACAACGACTCGCATGTGCGGCAGATCCGTGCCGCGGATCTGGGAACTGCAACATCCATACGCAGACAGGTCACTGCCGAAGACGACCAAGCGGTGGTACTACTCGATCTCGAGTTCCTGATCGCACCGACTGCACGCGCTGCACGGATCACCTATGCCGGTCTCGCTGACGCAGGCGATCCCGTTACCTCCACCGTTCGATACATAGGAACGCCGTCTGGTTTGGCCTGCCTCATCGCCGACATCGGTGCGGCACACGTAGCGGACGGGGTCACCCTCACCGATCTAGGAGACTCGGAGTCCGCTGATCTGTTCGTGACGGAAACTATCGCGGTTCTGGTCAGGGACGGCACCCTCGACATCGAAACGGCCGAAGCGCTGCGAACCGCCGCGATCTCGTGACTTCCTCTGCCGGGCATGAGGCAGAATGTGTGCACAGTATTACATCCGCGGTGAGGAAGTGACGGTGCCATGGAAGTTCGTGAACTCGAATGGTTCGTCGTTCTGGCGCGCACAGAGAATGTCACCAACGCCGCGGTCCAGTTGCATGTCAGTCAGCCGACGCTGTCGCGTGCGTTGGCCCGGATCGAACGCCAGCTCGGCGTCAAGTTGTTCGACCGGAACCAGAACCGTCTCCGGTTGAACAAATACGGCGAAATCTATCGTGCCCATGCGATGCGAGCTATTCAGGAACTGGCCCAGGGTGAGGAACGAATCAGGACCCTGGTGGATCCCGAGCGCGGAGTGGTCTCGATCGGCTTTCTCCACTCCTTCGGGTCCTGGCTCGTGCCGTCATTGTTGGACCGATACC
Source organism: Rhodococcus sp. 114MFTsu3.1 (assembly GCF_000383555.1). Lineage (NCBI taxonomy): Bacteria > Bacillati > Actinomycetota > Actinomycetes > Mycobacteriales > Nocardiaceae > Rhodococcus > Rhodococcus sp. 114MFTsu3.1. The sequence continues at coordinate 27,343 of NZ_KB911545.1, forward strand.
GCGCGGCGGCGCCGCTCACCACTTTCGAATTGGAGGGCGGTGCGGCCGATTCCATAGTCGAAGCCGTGCGAAGTGGGCGTATAGACGTGGGTTTCGTGGCACCGCGGCCCAGCGCCGACGATCTCGCCTGGGTGGCGCTCGGGCGCGAACTGCTCTGCCTCGAAGTGCCCCCGGGCGACGAGTTCGCCGATCGGGAGTCGATTTCGATCGCTGAGATCGCCACCCGCCCGATGATCGCCCTAGGACCGACGTACGGCCTGCGCCACGTCGTGGACAGACTGTTCGACGATGCCGGATGCGTGCCGTCGATCAGCATCGAGGCAACCGAACTGTCGACTTTGCGTGCGCTCGTGCGACACGGAAGCGGTATAGCGATCGTCCCGGTTCCGCGCGCGGATCAGCAGTCCCCCACGGTGACTGTTCCGATTTCCGACGCCAATGCCTTCCGCTTCTACGGCGCGATCACCCGCATCGACGGACCGACCGGACGTGCAGCGCAAGCGTTCTTGGACTACGTGACCGGGGAGTTCGCGACCTCGGTTCTCGAGGACGAGTGACGGTCTCCAGAGGGTTCCGGTGGCGTCGTCGGGCCGGTCGCTCGAGCGGCCCGACGGCGCACTCGATTGCTCTAAGCCGGAGCTAGGACGATGTCGAACGTGACGTCGGTCCACGACGACACCGACCGACCTTCGGGCGCCGGGCCGGACGAGTGGCGCGTGAATGACTTGATCAAGGACTCCTTGACTCCGAACACAGCGTCTTTCCAGCCGATTTCGTCACCGTCCACGAAGATATGAGTTACCAGTCGGCGGAATGCCGGCGCGGTAACCATGAAGTGCAGATGACTTGCTCGCATGGGCGAACGACCCACTGCAGCAAGCATTTCTCCCACCGGCCCATCATGCGGGATCGGGTACGGCGTCGGCGTCAAACCCCAGAATCGGAACTCGCCGTTGCCGTCCGCAAACAGATGTGCTCGGGCCGCCGTTCGATCATCGCTGTACTGGACGTCGTACCGTCCGTCCTCGTCTGCTTCCCAGACCTCGATCCTTGCGCCGGGAACCGGATTGCCTTCGGTATCACGAACGCTACCGGTTACCCAGCACGGCTCGCCTGAGGCGCCGAAGGCCATGTCTCCTCCGAGTTCGATGTGCGGCGCACCGTCTACGAAAAATGGCCCGAAAACGGTTGCCTCCGTGGCATTTCCGCACGGTGGATTGTTCATGCCGATCACCTGCATCGATAGTCCGAGCACGTCGGACAGAAGGATGAACTCCTGACGAGTGTCCGTGCAGGCCTCCCCGGTTCGGGTGAGAAATGCAATCATGGCATCCCATTCGGCTTCGGTCAGACGAAGCTCCCGTGCGGCAGCATGGACGTGACGGACCACCGTCTCCATGATGGCCCGAAGCCGGGCGTCCGACGTACCGTCGAAGGAGCGGACGACGATGTCGACCAAACCCTGCTCACGAGTCGTCTGAACGTCGTTCTCGGTCATCACTTCTCCTGAGAATCGTTGTTTCCGAGCGGATCGCCCGCCCACGCGGCCGCTATCAACGAACGTAGATCTGCCCGATCCGCAGGTCGCGGATTCGAAGCCGGCACCAACTCGCACACAATGTCGGCAGCATGATCGATACCGTTCTCCGGCATACCCAGTTCGCGCAGCGAATCGACGACTCCCAGTTCGCGACGGAAATCGTACAGACCTTGTGCCGCCGGTGCGACACCCAGCGCATGCGGTGCACTACCCAGTGCATCCGAAACCCGTTGCGCAGCAGTCGGTGCTGCAGCGCCGTTGAAGTCCATCACGTAGGGCAACACCACCGCGTGCGTTTCAGCGTGCGAGAGCCCGAAGGCGCCCCCGAGGACATGACAGATCTTGTGATGAAGCCCGCTTCCCGCGGATGCGAACGCCACTGCCGCGAGGTACGCGCCATAGATCGTGCCTTCTCTGGCGTCGAGGTCGTCTGTGTCGGCGGCAATCCCGCGTAGGCCCGGCACGAGGGCCCGCAAACCTTCTGCACCCAGAGCAGCATTGATGGGATCGGCATTCGGCGCCCAGAATCCGTCGACCGCGTGAGCCACGGCATTGAGGCCGGACGCCACCGCCATCGGTCCGGGCAGGGACGCGAACAGCGTCGCATCGTAGATCACGATGCGCGGCAGCACATTCGGGCTCGTTCCGGTGGTCTTCCTATCTCCGTCGGTGTGGCCCCACACACTCGTTGCCTCCGACCCGGCAAACGTGGTCGGAACGGCAACGATCGGTATACCGGTCTCGCGGGCGACGTATTTGGCCAATCCTGTGGCCGAACCCCCACCGATACAGACGACGGCGTCCGCCGACGCGCTGCGGGCCGACACAACCGCGGCCTCGCCACTGGCCACCGGCACGTGTTGAATTACCTCGCCGACCCGAGCGACGACTGGGACTCGTCGGGCGACGCCGTCGGCGATCTCGCCGACGAAGGAGTCCGCGACGAGCAGGACGCGTGAGGCACCGAGCGCATCGACCGCTGCTGCAATGTCGTCGACCGCACCTCCGCGCCGAAACATCACACGCTGCCCGGAGGTGGTGTGGTCGAAGGACTTCACTGCCCAACCTCGGCAGACACGTTCGACGTCGCTGCGATCCCGGCGATCCATCGACGAAGTACACCGGCGACGGCATCGGGCGCCTCGAGGGTCGAGAGGTGACCGACGCCGTCCAGGAGGTCGAACTCCGCGCCGGGCACCGAGTCGGCGACTTCCCGGCCGAGATCGCTCGGAGTGATCGAATCCTCGCTCCCCGCGATCACCACGGTGGGCACGTCGAGTGACGACAACTCGTCGCGGCGGTCGTCGCGCGTCATGACTGCTATCTGCTGCTCGACGAACACGTCGACGCCCAGATCGAGCGCCATCAGGGCCGCTGACTCGGCGATGTCCGACCGCCCCGGCGCGACCGCCGAGGTGATGAGTGCAACCGCCTGCTCGAACTGTCCTCGCCTGGCCATTTCGACGACGCGGAGGGAGTTGGCCCGACGGTGTTCGTCGGCCGCGATAGCGGAGGAGTTGAGCAGGGCGAGTCCGGCCACCCGCTCCGACTGCTCGCGTATCGCGACGTCCAGCGCCACGTATCCACCCATGGAGTTTCCGGCCAGGAGGAACCTCTCGGGACTGCGCTTCAACACGCTGTCGGCCATCGCTCGGATCGAGTTACCCTCACCCCGAACGACAATGGTTTCGAGGACGCCTGCAAGCCGGTCTGCAACCGGCTGCCACAGCCTGTCATCGCACCCGAGTGCGGGGACGAACACCAGCGGCGGGAGCGCCATCACGAGGCCGCCCCGTCCACAGCGAGAATGCAGCCGGAGGTGAATCCGGCATCCTCGGACACGAGGTAAGCGACCGCGGCCGCGATTTCCGTGCCGGTACCTGTCCGACCGACCGGGATCGCTGCACGTGTAGCCGTCTGCGCGTCCTCGGACAGTGCATCGAAGATCGTCGTCACGCGGCCTTCGTTGGGCAACACCAGGCCCGGCGACACCGCGTTGACGGTGATACCCGTCTTGCCTAGATCCTTGGCCAACTGCTTGGTGAAGCCGTTGATCGCAGCCTTGGAGGCGGCGTAGGGCAACCGGGCGCCGACCGTGCCCGACGGTCCGGCCAACCCGTTCGCAACTGCAGACGAGAAGTTCACGATCCGGCCGTATCCACCTCGCTCCATGAGGGACACTGCCTCACGACTGCAGAGAAAGGCACTGGTGAGGTTGTTCTCCAGCACCTTTCTCCAGACGTCGGCACCCAGTTCGCCGAGCTGCCGCACCGGATCTGTACCACTGCCGCCCGCGGTGTTGACCAGCGCGTCGAGTCGACCGAAACGTCGATCGATCGACTCGAAGGCTGCGACCACAGCGTCCTCGTCGGAGAGGTCGACCACTTCGGTGGACAGCTCGACACCGGGTGTCACCCGCGCGATGTGCTCGCGTGTCGCATCGAGCCCGGACTTCTGCATGTCGAGGAGAACGAGCGCGAAGCCCTCTCGCGCCAATCGCTCGGCAATCTCGGCGCCGAGGCCCTGCGCAGCGCCGGTAACCGCCGCGACGCGCTTGTCGATTCTGTGTTCAGGCACGTGTTTCCTTGGATTGCAGTGTGCGTGGAAGGGTGTTCGAGGATTCCGTCACCCGAGCGGTCCCCAGAACGTCTCGCCGCCGTACGTGTCGGACATCGGCTCCAGCGTCTCGGGCCAGATGCCGGCCTCGACGACGCGTCGACTCTCGGGAGGCCGAACTGCACCGTCCCAGCCAACCTGCTCCATGTAGTAATAGAGCTGCATGACGTGGCCGTCCGGCCCGACCGCATGTACGGCGTAGTCGATACCCGGGTGGATCTCGGGAGGCAGATCGATCAACTTGACGCCGCGCTGTTCGAGAAACTCCTTGGCCTTGCGGAGCTGCTCGTACGATCCGAGCTGAATGCCGAAGGACAGGAGTGTGGATCCGTCACCCAATCCGAGTGATTCGCGCGCCTCGACAGGGAAGAGCGCAATGCTGTGATGCTCGGTGTTGGCCCGCATGAACACCCCGCGATGCCCGAGGACGGTGGTTTCCTCGGACTTCACGAGCCCGAGAGTCTCGGTGTAGAACCGCTCTGCCGCGTCGAGATCGGCGACGAAGATGCTGACCGGTCCGATACGAACAGGTTTGAACGGACGGGCCAGGAGCACGCCGCCCACGTCGTATGTCTTGGGCAGCGTGTCGATCCACCGGTGACCGGAGGTCAAGTCGATGCCCTCGGCCTCTGCGTCTTCGAGCTCGGTCGCCTCGGATCGCGTGGGCAGATCGGGGTGCTCGTTTGCCCACGGCCACATCACCTCGGGTTTGCTCATCCCGTCCCAACCGACCTGCTCGATGCCGTACTCGAGCTCGTTGGTGTGTCCGGTGGGATCCGGAAAGTACGTGTGCCAATTGGATCCTGGGTCGCGGCCGTAGCGGTCGATCTTCGAACCCTGCTCCTCGAGCCACAGCCGTGCCTGCACCACCTCACGCAAAGATCCGACCTGCCAGGTGATCTGGTTGACCGTGATGTCGCTTCGAGCGGGGTTGTCGTTCTTGTCCACCCACGAGCGCGGCATGATGACGAAGGTGTGGTGGTCACTGTTGTGACGCAGGAAGTAGATCTTGGTGTCCGCAACGCCGTCCAGCCACGGGCCCGGATCGTACTTGTTCAGATCCAGCATGTCCGCGACGACGAAGCCGAGCAGATCGCGATAGAAGCCGACGGCCTCGCCGGTGTCGGCCACGCTGATACCGAAATGATTGAGCCTACGAATCTTGAACGGGCGCTCGTAGGAAACGCCGCCGACGGAATACTTCTTCTCTCCCATTTCTACTGCTCCCCACGCGTTCCGGAGACAGTATTGGTGATCGAACCGATCAACGACGAGCTGATCTCGACCACATCCCCGGGGTCGAGGAACTTGGAATCGTCGGCAAAGCTGCCGTCTGCGTCGCGAGCGCTCGAGTCGACGGCCGTCCCCTTCGGCGTACCGCCGCTGATCAGATCACCGGGAAACAGCGTGGAGTCTCTGGACAGGTACTCGCCGAGGGATGCGAAGTTGTGAATCATGGATTTGGTGTTGCCGCTTTGGCGGATCTCTCCGTTGATGCGGGCCTCGACCGGGATGTCCTGTGGATCGAGTCCCTCGTCCACCACGATCCACGGGCCGACCGTGGCAGCGCCGTCGAAGTTCTTGGAGTACTGGAAGTCCGGGCCGAACGAGACGTTGTCGCGAATGGACCAATCGTTGACCAGGGTGTAACCCCAGATGTAAGAACCGAATTCGGCGGCGGAGATGTCCTTTCCGCGTTTGCCGATCACGACTGCGACTTCGGCCTCGTAGTCGAGGAGATCGGTGCGCCGCGGAAAGGCGAGGTCGTCGCCATCGGACGACACCACCCGCGGGTCTTTGATGAAGTACTTCGGCCCACCGGCGACGAGCCGGTCCAGGGTCGCCTTGTCGTTTCCGCTCGACGTGTTGCTCGCCGCGGCTTGCATGTGATCGGCAAAGTTGGCCAGTGCCGCGAAAATTCGTGACTTGCCGTCGATCGGCGCATACAAGGCGACCGAGTCCAACGCGTGAATCAACTGTTCACCGTCGATGCCGGTCGTGACCGAGCTTTCTGCGAGGTGATCGAGTGCAGCGCGGGACCCCGCGAGCGCGTCGTCTCCCTGCTCGATGAACCCATTGAGATCTGCCGGAACCTCGTGTGCGGCTCTGGCTCTGGGACGAACGCTGTTCTCGACGTCGGCCAGGTATCTGGCGTATGCGCCGTTTATGTCGACGATGTCGTTGTCCAGAACGACGCCGACGCGTCTGCCCGGCCCGAAGACTGCGATTTTCATAGCTGGTTCCTCTACTGGTCTTTGCGTGAAGTACTGGATGAGGTCGGGTCGACGCCCACTTTGTTCAGGAGCCGTCCGCCGTCCGGGGACAAGCTGTAGATGGCCAGGCGGACGATCTTTCCGTTGCGAACAGTGAAGAAGTCACCGAGCACGACCGTCGACCCTGCTGTGTGGAGATCGATCTCCACGGCCACGTTCTCACCGTCGGCGATGACGTGCCGTGGAGACGGCGACATTGCGCCCGGTGCCAACCCACCGAAGTACATCCGCGATATCGCTTCCGCACCGGTGAGGGTCCCAGCTGCATTGTGCAACAGGGCATCTTCGGCGAACAGGGCACTCACCGCGCCGGCGTCACCTGCCCGCACTCCGGCGAAGTACGCGTCCACGACCTCGACGGGACTGGCCGCGGTCATGACTGCAGGTAGCGGGTCGAGGCGTACACGGACTGGTACTCGAGGTATGCGTCGATGGCTTCGGGTCCCAGTTCGCGCCCGATTCCCGAGTCCTTGAATCCACCGAACGGTGCGCCGAGATCCAGTGTGTAGTAGTTCAATCCGATGGTTCCGGTGCGAACGCGTCGAGCGACTGCCAGGGCACGGTCCTCGTCGGCACTCCAGACGGATCCACCGAGGCCGTAGTTGCTGTCATTTGCCATTCGTACCGCTTCGTCGTCCCCGCCATCGAACGGAATGAGTGCCATCACCGGGCCGAAGACCTCCTCCCGCGCCAATCGGTCGGAATTGTCCACATCGGCGAAGACAGTGGGCTGAACGAACCATCCACGATCGAGGCCGTCGGGACGTCCACCGCCGGTCACCAAGCGTGCATTCGAGTTCTTGGCGATCTCGACGTAGCCGAGCACCTTGTCGCGGTGGCCGCTGGTCGCCATCGGGCCCATGGTGGTTTCAGGATCGAGTGGATCGCCCAGGGTGTAGGCATCGGCGAAACCTGCGATCGCATCCACCACCTCGTCGTATCGAGAGCGCGCGATGAGAATGCGCGACTGCGTCGTACACGTCTGGCTGTTGTTGAGGAACGAGGCGTTGTCGAGACCCGCGAGCAGAGTGTCGATGTTCGCGTCGTCGAGGACGATCGCCGCGGACTTGCCGCCCAGCTCCAAGGTGGAACGCCGGAGCAAACGCCCGCATTCCTGTCCGATGATGCGACCGGCCTCGGTGGAGCCGGTGAAGGCAATCTTGTCGACCAATGGATGCGAGACGAGCGCGGCACCAGCGTCGCGGTCGCCGAGCACGATGTTCAGAACTCCAGCCGGCAATCCGGCCTCCTGAGCCGCGTCCGCGAACACGTACGAGTCCAGAGCCGTCTCGGGTGACGGCTTGAGAACGACCGTGCAGCCGGCAGCGAGCGCAGGGGCGATCTTGAACATCGCCAGAGCCTGCGGGAAGTTCCACGGGGCGATGGCACCGACGACACCGACAGGGAGTCTGCGAACGATGGTCGATCCGGCTTGGCTGGGACGAATTTCTTCGAGTTCAAGGTGTTCGACGACGTCTGCGTACATCCTCAGCAGTGCGCCGGGGGCTCCGCCGTTTAGTGCTTGGGACAGCCCGAGAATCATGCCGTTCTCGCGGCTGACCAAGGATGCGGTATCGCCTGCGCGGGCGTCGAGCGCATCGGCGAACGCGCGAAGAACGACTGCGCGTTCAGCGGCTGTCGTGCGCCCCCACGGCCCCTCGTCCAGCGCACGCCGTGCGGCGCGCACAGCGGCGTCGATATCGCCCGCGCCGCCGAGCGCGGCAACTCCGATGCGCTTTCCGGTCGCGGCCTCGATCTGGTCCCGTAACTCGACCTGGACCGGGTCAGTCCAGTTCCCATCGATGAAGAAGCGGGTGCGGTCCAAGCTGCTCGGCCGGTCGACGGTGACTGACATTGAATTCTCCTTGAGACGAGGACGGTGCGTGATCTCCCGACACCGAGTGGGGGTGCCCGACCGAGCTCGACGCGTGCTGCGTCGAGATCTCGATCACTGTCGATTTTGTGCCCTGCACCACAGCGTGCACAACGCCAGGATGTTCTCAGCGCCCATGCTCCTGACGTATCGCCGCAGGTTGAATGACATGACGGCAGATCCGACCCGTTGACACGGCGGATACTGTCGGGGGCATGTCAACGACGAGAATGCGCTACGTGCAGTGTCCGTGCGGAACGCTGATGGAAGGCGCCACCGACGATGTTCTGGTAGAGGAAGTCCATCAGCACCTTCGGTCTGAGCATCCTGGGCTCGAGTACCATCGTGACCAGATTCTGGCGATGGCGTACTGACCGTCGACCGTCGCAGCGGTGTTCAAGCCCGCCGACGGATCAGTTCGATGGCAGACCTCGTAGCAGGCGGTGCGCCGCTGCGAGTATCGGCGCGTCGACCATGCGCCCGTCGACCTCGACCGCTGCACCACGAGAGGCAGCAGCGACGATCCTGCGGGCTCTCTTCACGTCTTCCTCGCTGGGGCGCAGCGCATTCCGGATCGGTTCGACCTGCGCGGGATGGATCAGAAGTTTGCCTGCCATACCTAGCTCGACGCCGTGCAGCATGTCGTCGATCGTCGATGCCGAGTCGGTCAGCTCTGTGGTGACCCCATCGATCGGAGCAGGCTTTCCGGCCAACCGTGACGCAAGGACGAGCTGCGACCGGGCGTGCAGCATCGCAGTCCGGGTGGGATGGGCGGCGACGTCCACTGCGTAGTCCAGATGGCCGAAAGCCAGACGCGCGACGGAAGGATCGCGAGCGATGCCGTTCGAATCGTGCACGCCAGCAGCCGATTCCACGAGAGCGATCACCGGACAGCTCAGTGAGCGACGAAGGTACCCGTAGTCGACGATCTCCACGGCCTTGGGAACCATCACGGCAGTCAAGCCCCGCACACCTTGGAGCGCGTCGACGTCTCTGAGGTGATGAAGCTGATCGACGGCATTGATCCGAACACACCCTCTACCTCCTCCCGACAACCATGAAGCAACGTGGGCGCGTGCGCTCGATTTGTTCTCCGAGGCCACCGCGTCCTCGAGATCGAGCACGACGACGTCGGCGCCTGCTGCCGCAGCCTTGTCGAATCGGTCCGGCCTGTCACCGGGAACGAACAGGAACGTCCTGGCGTACGCGACGAGAGCGTCCTTGTCCGCCAGTGTCGGCACACTGGGAAGCTGCTCAGGCACTGGCTGACGCCACACTGGGCGTGGCGAGCCCGAACTCAGCAAGAACTGCGTCGGTGTGCTGTCCGACCTCCGGGATCGGTGCCATCACAGCCTCGAAGTCCGACATGGTCACCGGTGGAACCAGTGCGCGCAGTTCGCCGGCAGGCGATCCATACGACCGCCAACGGTTCCTCGCTATCAGTTGCGGGTGGTCGGCCAGGCCATCCATAGTGCGCAGCAAAGCATTTGCGATGGAAGCATCTTCGAGTTGCGCAGCGACCTTTTCTGCCGTCGAACTCCGGAACACCGCCTCGATGACGGCGCGAAGTTCCGCAGCGTGTTCGACCCTCAGCGAGTTTCGGCTGAAGCGAGGGTCGACGGCGAGCTCGGGTGAGTCGAGGATGCCTACGCAGAACGTAGCCCATTCACGTTCGTTCTGGATACCCAGAAAAACATCGTTCCCGTCGCCGCACGTGAATGGACCGTAGGGCGCGATCGCCGCGTGACGTGCGCCGGCCCGTACGGGCGAAGAACCGCCGTACATCGCATAGTTCAGTGGAAAGCCCATCCATTCGGCCAAGGCCTCCAGCATCGATACCTCGATGGTGGCACCTACTCCACTTCGCTCGCGCCTGATCACCGCCGTCAGAACACCCGTATAGGCGTACATTCCCGAGGCGATGTCTGCGATAGAAATCCCGACTTTGGACGGCTCGTCCTCGGTTCCGGTGATGGAGACCAGTCCCGCTTCGCACTGCACCAGAAGGTCGTACGCCTTCTTGGCCGAGTACGGCCCGCCCTCGCCGTAACCGGAGATCGATACGTGAATCAGCCTCGGATTGCGAGCTCGGAGCTCCTCGGCACCCAAACCCAGCCGTTCGGCCGCTCCCGGAGCCAGATTCTGTACGAAGACATCGGCCCGATCTATCAACGCGTGCACAGCAGCCTGCCCCTCGTCCGTCTTCAGATCAAGCGCGACCGATTCTTTGGAGCGGTTCAACCATACGAAGTGGCTGGCAAGTCCGTTGACCGTTTCGTCGTATCCCCGCGCGAAATCACCGACTACCGGTCGCTCGATCTTGATGACGCGTGCGCCGAGGTCGGCGAGTTGTCTGGTGGCGAAGGGGGCCGCGACAGCCTGTTCCAACGACACGATCGTGAGTCCGTCGAGAGGGTTCATGCTGGTGCTTCTTTCGTTTCGGGGGTGTTCGCCGCTCCGCTTCACACGGTCAGCAGCGACGGGCTTTCGAGCGTCTTGGTGAAATACAGTGCCTCGGCCGCGAATTCTCGGTCTCGCGCCATTCGACGAAAGACCTCGAGGTCCGTTTCGCGCTTGACCGGATCCGACGAGTGGAAGAGCAGCTTCTTGTTCGACGCCGCGCGTGGGCTCGCTTTGTCCACGAACACGGTTCGCCGCTGCCGCGCGTACTCGGTCAGGATCTCGTCGCTCGCTCGGCCACGCGAGACAGCTCCGAGACCTTCGATCAGCGCATACGAGTCGAACAAACCCATGGTCAGACCGAGCCCACCGGTAGGGTTGGTCGCATGCGCGGCGTCGCCCGCAAGCAGCGCGCGACCCGAACGAAAGGCGTTGGCGGCGCGTTGATGCATCCGATAGGGAGACGCTGCGACGACGTCGATACTCTCGGCCACCTCCGGTCCGAACACGGCGGCGAGGAAGGCCGGCATCCGCTGGTCTACCGAATCGGCGGGCAGCGCAGCGTCTTCCATGTAGGTGTAGCGCCACATTCCGTGATCACCGGACTCGTCGATCTTCGCGATGATCGCTCCGTACACGTCGTCGAGGTAGAACGTCGACTGAGCCCATCCGACGCGATCATCGGGAAATCTCACGTTGGTGGCCACGAATCGCTCGGGCCACGTCATGCCTTCGAAGTCGAGCCCAAGGAGTCGCCGAACGGTCGATCCCGCACCGTCGGCACCGACAAGCCAGTGTGAACGCAGCGTGGAGATGCCATCGGGGCCGCGCACCGCGACATCGATTCCCACCGCATCCTGTTCGATCCCGGTTACTTCGTGGCTCCACAGCACACGAACGTTGTCGAAGCCGCGTAGGTCGTCGAGAATGACGGCCGCCAGCGCACCCTGGCCGAGATGCAGGTTGTAAGGCCGGGCGACCTTGCCGTCGAGCGCAGCCAACCCATAGGCGATCGTCTCGCCGGTGGCCCGCACGCGGTAGGCGTAGTCCTGTTTGAGGAATCCGGCGGCGCTCGCTTTCTCCAGCAAGCCGAGGCGAGCGAGGCCGTCCAGTGTGGACCAGTGGTAGACGATGGCGCGCGGGGTGTCCTGCACGGCAGGTGCGCGCTCGACGACAGTGACACTGATCCCTTGTTGAGCAAGCCCCAGTGCGGTCAGCAACCCGGTCGGGCCGGCACCCACCACGATCACTTCTTGGTCTTCGGACACAGTTCCTCCAAACCGCATGCACGGCAGTTCGAGGCTGCCGGTTCGATGTTCACGATCCTTCACTTGGCCGCAGATGGCCAATACCATTGCAATGCCGCTGCCATACACTCGGCGCATGGACATCCGGACTGTCAAATACTTCCTGGCCGTCGCAGACGCCGGATCCGTCACCGAGGCAGCACGAATTCTGCATCTTTCCCAGCCACCGTTGAGCAGCGCGATGACAAAACTCGAGGCCGACCTCGCTGTCCAACTCTTCGAGCGTCACCCTCGCGGCATCACCCTGACCGACGCCGGGCGCTACCTGCAGAGCGCGGGTCGGCGTCTGGTCGCCGAGGAGAAACGCATCACCTCGGCACTCCGGTCGATGGGCCAAGGCCTCGAAGGCGACCTCCGACTCGGCGCCGAACCTATCGGCCTGTGGCACTTCGTCAGTGCCGCCGTCTCCGATTTCGTATCCGAGTATCCTAGAATCACACTGGAATTGGCCGACGCCAATCCGTTGGTGTTGCTCGAGAATCTGGCGAACGGATACCTCGACCTCGCCGTCGTTCCGGTGCTCGCACAGGAGCCGTTGCCGATGGTCAACGAAGTGGCCTTCACAACGACCATCCTCGCGCACTCCCCGCTCACCCTGGTGGTTCCACGCTCGTCCACGTTGAGTTCGCAACCATCCCTTCACCTCTCGGACCTGCGCCGAGAACGATGGATTCTCCCCTCGCGGCTGCCCGGCGCGCGTAGCCTGTCGAGGTTGATCGACGATCGTTTCGCCGTCGTCGGCGGCAGCCCAGATTCCGTCATCTCGGTACCGACCGTCGAGACGGCTGCCAGCTTGGTGACCGCTGGTGTCGGTGTGTCGGTGGTGAGCAGAACGCTCGCGGAACGACATCCGGGAGTGGTCGCGGTACCGGTCGAGGAGGGTTGGCCGGACCTGCCGTTGGGCGTGGTGACCCGACGCGACGGCGTCGTGACACCCGTGGCCGAACGATTCGTCGACATTCTTCGATCGCACGGTGACCGTCACGAGCCCGGAGACGATCACATCGACACAGCACCGGCGGGCAACATGGGCTGAACAGCCTTCCATAATGTCGGACGCCGCAGCAAAGCACGGAGTTTCACGAATTCTGCGCGCCGTTCGAAGGCGATAACGCCCGTGACCGTATCGCCCTTCCGGTACACGAACAACGAACCGCCGTCTTCTCGGCTCTCGACCACTTCTTCGGACCCGGTGAGGAAACCCGCGAACTGAATACGAACACCGTGTTGATCGGACCAGAAGTACGGGACCGTTGCACACTCGATCGAAGGCAGATCGGACACCGTATTTGCGGCATTGATGCCGGCCACGCGCCCGTGTTCGGCCGCGTTCGTCCAGTGTTCGATGCGCATGGTGGCGTCGAATCGCCCGTTCGGCCACTGCACCACATCACCCGCAGCGAATACCCGGTCGGCGGCCCGGAGCGTGGCGTCGCACAGGATCCCATTACCGAGCGTCAACCCCGACGGCTCCAACCACTGCGTCGCCGGGCGTACGCCGATACCGACCAGAATGACGTCGGCGGGTACAGTCCTGCCGCTGGCAAGTCGTAACACTCGGGCGTCGACGGAGTCCTCGACGCCCACCACCCCATCGCCGAGTTCGAGTGTGACACCGCGGTCTCTGTGCAGCGCTGCGTATTCCGCTGCAACCAGGTCGCCGAAACGGCCCAGTGGCCGTTCGGCAAGATCGACGATGGTGACGTCCCGGCCGTCCTTGGCCAGCGTCGCCGCGAACTCGCCACCGATGAAACCGGCTCCGATCACCGCGACAGAGCGACTTCGGTCGGAGACAGCCGCTCGCAGGTCGGCCGCGTCGCCGAATCGTCTCAATACGAACACATTCGGTAGATCTCGAAACATCGGTGGAAGGATCGGTTCGCATCCGATGGCCAGAACCACTGCACCGTAATCGATGTCGCCTCCGCTGGTGCCGACACGTCGACTGGTGACGTCGAGGTTCGTCACGCGGGTATTCAGCTCGAACCGAACACCGTGCTCGCGTAGACCTGCCACGGATGGATAGGTGAGTTCTGCCAGATCGAGGCTGTCGGTCAATGCGATCTTCGACAGCGGGGGACGCTCGTAGGGCAGGTGTGGATCATCGCTGGCCAACGTCACCGACAACTCGGGCGCATGGCGCGTGATCGCCTCCGCCGCGCGCACTGCAGCGACGGAGCCACCGACGATGAGGACGTCAGCGGTGTGTGTCATCGGGCGAGTCCTTCGGTCAGAGTTCCGCGGGCACAGACGACACCCGCGGCGCTTCGTACCTCGGCACCGCTGACGAGCCCCTCCCGAGCAGGCACGACTGTGAAGGTTTGCGGACGAGTCATCGGTGAGATCAGTCGATAGTCGAAAGTTCTGCTCTGCAGCGAGATTCCCTGTCGCCTCATGTGTTCGGCCATCATGAACGCCAACAGCGGGCCGTGTACCACGAGTCCGTCGTAACCTTCCTTACGACACCACTCGAGATCGTAGTGAATCCGATGCGAGTTGTAGGTCAACGACGAGAACCGAAACAGAAGCTTCTCGTCGACCGACAGAGACAGCGACGGTTCGGCCACCGGATCCGTCGCGGGAGCGGGCGTGGGCAAGGGCGCAGATCCACCGTCGCGATAGACGATGTCCTGCTCTTCGCGGATCATCAACTCACCGTTCTGCGTGATCTCGTGCAGCACGGTCGTGAATGTGAGGGCGCCGGTGCGTCCCACCTTGTCCACCGACTTCGCGATGGAGGTGACCTTCGTGGCGGGCTCGCCGATGCGGAGGGATCCGAACGTGGTGACCCGTCCGCCGGCGAACATCCGCCGTCGTCCCGCACTGGGAGGCGCGGGAATGCCGACAACGGCGTGGCCGTCCTCACCGAGGTCGCGCTCGGCATCGCGTGGCAGCAGGTACAGCCAATGCCAGATCGGTGGAACGACGTCGCCGATTCCGTGCGGGGTCTCGATGTCGAGGACTGCCGCCATCGACTCGGCCGGGACGGACGAGATCACCTCGCTACGTTCTATCGTGTTCGGAGAGTTCATGATGTCGGTGCCCTTTCGGCTGTCAGAACGGCAAGGAGTTCGGTCAGGTCGTCAGCGGTGTCCAAGTTCTCGACTGCGGAGACGAGACGGGCTGCCACGTCGGGTCCGACAGCCTCGAGCAGTACGGTCGCCTTCTCCACCACGTCCTCGTGGGTCATGGGTGTCACCGCGGATCCGCGGGCGTCGGTAGGATTCCCAGCGTCGACGGTGATCGTCTCGCCGTCGGTCAGCGCGAAGGTCAGCCTCGGGCCGTCTTCTATCTGGATCGACTCGTCGACGACCATCGACACCTTGTCGAACACAGCGGAGATGCGCGGCTCGGTCAGTCGGGGTGGATCGTAGTCCTGCAAGCCGAGATGACTCCCGCACAATGCGAGGCTGACGGCATAGGGGAGGCTGAACTGCGCGTCGAACACTGACTCGATCGGAGAGACCGACAGCATGTTCACTGCGGTGGAACCGGCGGTGATCGTCACCGATTCGATACTTTCAGGAACCAGGCTACGTTGGGCAACAACAGCTTTTACCGCATCTACCGCGGAGTGACTGCCTCGACAGCAGGCATAGGGCTTGAGGTAGGACGACGCCACGTTGAAGTCGGAGCCGAGATTGCGCAGTGCTCGATCGGCATGCCCGACACCCCCAGCCATCACGGAATACAACCCTCCCCATTCGGCTTCGAACACTCGCCGCGGTCCGGTGATTCCACCGGCTGCGAGAAGCGCTGCGTCGACACCGGTCTCGCCCGCTTTGCCGGGGTGCAACCGCTTGGTGAGTGCGCCGTCGTCGATGAACGCCCAGACACCACCGGTGAAGGAACCGGCGATCCCCAGCGCGTCCGCAAACGACTCGGCCTCTGCGCCGAGGCATTTCGCAGCCGCAGCAGCCGCACCGAGGCTGCCCATGGTTCCACTCGAGTGCCACCCGCGATCGGTATGCGCAGCGAAACCGCCGAGCGCACCGAGAGCGCGATATCCCACGTCGTATCCCGCGACAACAGCGGCAATGAGCTCGCGGCCGCTGCACCCCGCACGCTCCCCTACCGCGAGCGCAGCCGGAAGAACCGTCGAGCCTGCATGTCCGGCACCACCGCCGTCGTCGAAATCTCTTGCGTGAGCTGATGTTCCGTTGACCAGCGCGGCGTGCGCGGGTACGAATCTGTGATCGGTCCCCCAGACCAGTGAACCGGTAGGAGAGGACGAACACGACGCCAGTGCCGTCGTCACCGCTCGCACCTCCGGGGTGGCCGCTCCGACCAGCGCGACGGCGAGCGTGTCGAGGATGTGGTCCTTGACTCCGTCGATCACCTCGGACGGGAGGTCGCCGTATTCCGTCTTCGCCCACAGTTGCGCGAGGTGCTCTGTCACCGAAGGTTCGGGATTGTTCACGAGATGTCCTTCGACACCGACGGCCCGAGTTCCACCGCCAGCGACCCGACCAACCACCGTCCGCCGCCGTGCCCGATGTCGGTGCCCTCGTCGACGACGGTCGCCTCGGGATACCTGTCGAGGAGGAAGCGAACGACCTCTTCCATTTCCACTTTCGCGAGACTCTGTCCCAGGCAACCGTGAAGCCCGGTACTGAAGGTCAGCGGCTGGTTCCGTCGACGATCCAAATCGAAGTCGTCGGGGTTCTCGAACCGTTCCGGGTCGCGATTGGCTGACCAGACGGCCACGTGGACATCGGATCCTGCCGGAATCACAGTGTCGGCAAGTTCGATGTCGGCGGACGCGATCTTGCTGACGATGCCAGGCCTAGGGTAGAGGCGGCATGCCTCGACGACGGCGGCCGGGATGAGAGAGGGGTCGCTGCGCAGCCGCTTCCACGTGTCGCGCTCGCGAAGCAGCGTCCACACCACGAGGCCGGTCTGGTGAGCGGTGTTCACCGAACTGGCCTCGAGCATCGCGGTTGCTTCGCTCAGCAGCTCCTCCGAATCGAGCTTGCCCTCGTCCTCCTGGCGAATGAGGAACGACAGCATGTCGTCGCCGAGTCCGATCTCCCGTTTGCGTGCGATCAACGCGCGCAGATAGGTGAACAGCTCGTCGTACGATGCGAGGATCGAGTCGGTCAGACGTGGATCTCGCTGCAGCAGCGCGAGGGTTCCTGCGGACAGGCGAGCAACGAGCGGGGCATCCTCAGCGGGAGCCCCGGCCAGGTGGCAATAGATTCGAGCCGGAATCTTCTGCGCGATAGCCGCATTGAGGTCGACGGGCCCGCTCGCGCCCCGACCAGGGTCGATATCGTCGAGGATACCGCGTAGTACCGCGCGGATGTCCTCAACAGTGGTCGGTCCCATGAATCGGGCTAGCGGAGTACGCAAACGTATGTGCCGCTTGCCCTCGGCCATGATCACGCTCTTGGAACGGAAGTCGTGAACGGGACCCTCGGTGATACCGAACTGCTCCATCAACGTCAACGCGGCGTTGATGAATCGGTTGTCACGCAGGACTGCGGTCGCGAGCTCGAAGTCCAGAACGGCGAACCCGTAATCGCCCTGCACGAGCGACCGGCCGTCGACGGCACCGCCCGTGTGCTCAGAAGAATCGGGCGCAAAAGGATCGAAGGCGTGAACTGTACTCATGAGCGTGAAATCGCTCCCATCGGGCAGCAGAGCACAACCTCGTCGAGGTCCTCCGCGCGGTCGTCGGTGACGCTGGTCGCGAGCTGCTCGAGCAATCCGTTGTCGGCAATGGCGAACACGTCGGGCATGAGAGCAGCGCAGGTGCCATTGGCGTCGCATCGCGCGAAATCTATCGAGACTTCGATCATGACTGGGTCCTTCCTAACGTTGGCCGGTGCGGTAGGCGGTCGACACCGTCCTTGCGCCCACCGAGCCGGAAACTATGTCCTACGACACAGTCTCGATCTCCTCGGAGTATTTGACAAATATTAAACAGACGCCCCATGCATACATTTCACGTATGCCTGGGACGCCTTCGCCGGACGTGGCTGCAGCGTCATCACAGCTGGTAATGGACCACCCGGGGCGGCCCGGCACACAGTGGCTGCAGAAGCTCTCTCACCTGCGCACCGGCGTCGGACGCCGCGAACATTTCGGTGTGGTCCTCGAGTCGGTCCCAGTGCGCGACAAGCAGGAAAGTACGGGGTGTGTCCACGCTGCTCAACAGCCTGGCATCACTGCACCCGTGCGCACCCAGCAAGAGTGTGCGCACGTCGGAGAACGACGATTCGAGGTCCTTTCCCAGACCCGGTTTCACCTCGATCTCGACGTGTTCGGCGATCATCGCTGACCCGACATGTCGACGAAGCGGCCACGCAGGAAGATCAGCGGCTGCTCGGCATCCCGTTTCACAACGTCGAGTACCTTGCCCACAACGTGCAGGTGGTCCCCGATCCGGTCGACTCGATACGGCGCGCACTCGACGGTGACCGTCGCACCGTCGAGCAGCGGCACACCTCGGGCGGAGCGGGTCCACGCGAGCCCACTGAAGCGATCCCGCCCACGTCGCGAAAACGCGCGACACATCTCCTCCGATTGCGACCCGAGAACATTGATACCGAAAAACTCGGCTTCGGAAATCAGCGGCCACGTCGTGGACCCGAGGTCGACGTAGAACGCCACCAACCGCGGATCCAAGGAAACGGAGGTGAAGGTGCCCACCGTCATTCCAGCCGGACCTGCATCGGTCGTCGCGGTGATGATCGAAACCGACGTCGGAATGTGGCTCATCACTTGGCGATACGCCTCCGGACCGAGAGTCATCGCGGTCGTGCCGTCCGCTGCTGGGACCGTCATGTCAGAGGCCGATGGTCGGATCGTAGTTGCCGAGCAGCTGTCGGCCGTACGCTTCACGTCCGATCTCGGGAGTGACCAGCGCATGCCGTGCGGCAGTCTCGCTGTCTCGCCAGATCCGAGCGAGTACATTGACGTCGGCGAAGGAGCCGGCGCCGTTGGCGGTGAGCAGGTAGTCGATCTCTTCTTTGACCAGCTCAGCCACCACACCGGTGTCGTTTCGAATCCGCGCGAGAATCTCGGGGCTGGGCAACTCGTGCTCGACTGCGGCGCCGTCGATGTCCGAGGCCATCGCGTCGATCAGTAGTTCGGCGAGACGGAGCTTGGTAGCCGCGCGCGCCACACCCAGCTGATGCGTCGGCGAATCCTTGGCCTGGCCGTATGCGGTATAGGCCACGGGCTTCTTCGGCAGCTTCTCGCGAGTCAGCTCTAGCGCGTGACGCCCGAGGCCGATTTGAGGGGCCACGAGTATCCCTGCCGCTACTGCGTTGAACGGCATCGAGGCGATGTGCTCTTCGGTGAACGGCGAACGGAACTTAGAGGCGAACATGTCGGCCACCGGCTGGACGCGGTACTCGGGCACGAAGTGATCTTTGACCACGATTGTGTCGCTACCTGTTCCCTGCATGCCTGCCACGAACCACGTCGGCTCAATGGTGAAGGCCTCGGCCGGAATCAGCGCCATCCCCGGAGCGCCCCCCTCGAGCGTGATGGTCAGGCTCGCCCACTGAGCAGCGAACGACCCCGAGGCATACGGCCACTTTCCACTGACCAGGTAGCCGCCTTCGACCTTCTCGCTCTTGTCACCCGGCGAGAAAATGCCGCAGATTCGTGCACTCCGGTTCGATCCGAACACGTCTTCTTGCGCCTGGGTGGTGTTGGTGCTGCCGTATGCCGTGGCAAGCAGGGTGAGAGCCGTGACCCAGCCGGTCGAACCGTCGCCGCGCGCGATTTCGGCCACTACGTCGCAGGCGGTTTTGAACGTCGCACCCTGTCCACCCCAGCGTTTGGGCACCATCACGTGGAACAACCCCGCCGACGCGATCGCATCGATTACCTCGGGAGATACTTTGCGGTTCCTCGTGGCATCGGCTGCGTGTTCGCGAATGAGCGGAATCAGCGCGGTGGCTCGGGCCACCAGGTCTGCGTCGGACACCTCGATCGCGTCGAGATCGGCGAGTTCGTTGTTGGCGAGCTGGGTCATGATCGTGTCTCTTTCTGATGAGAGGACGGATCTCGATGGGGTTTGGTGACCCCGATCACGTCTGGCTACTCAAGAATGTGACGCGGCCGCCACTGTCGCAATGACACAAAGTTGGCCGATTCCATGCACCAAGCACATCGAGGCTGGTGATCGGGATCAAATGAAGCGATCGACAAGGTCGCAGACCCCGAATCATCGGCCACCCCGACCGACAGCAGAAGGGTACGAAGTGGTCGGACTGGTGGGGTGTGCCACCCGGACGCCCAGTGCCTTGTGTCGAAGATCGACAGGAGAGTCGACGTCACCAGGCTCGGCCTCGATCGCCCTTTCGTCGAATCCTGCATGACACCTACCGAAAACACTCGGCTTGCGCCATTGCACGAAGCTCGCGTCCGCTGGCACGCCGTTCGGTGCAGGCGAGCGATGCTCGCCGACCTTCTGAACTGGGTCGATGCTCGTTACGTATGGAGTGCACGACGATCTTGACTGTGGACCGCGAGGCTCGGCAGTGGTCGGATGTAACTCACGTCACAAGCAGTGGACGCGGAAGCGGTACGACATAGTCCTATCGCCCACCACAAGGAGCACACATGAGTCGAACAATCATCAGTGGAGCATCCGGAGATCTCGGACGCCGAGTTACCGGACTACTCCTCGCAGCAGACCCCGACCGAGAATTGATCTTGACCACCCGCACGCCCGAGAAGCTGGCTCACCTGAAGTCGGACAAAGTCCAGATCCGGCACAGCGATTACCAATACCCGCCGACGGTCCAGGACGCGTACGAGGGTGGTGACGTGCTCTTCCTCATCAGCGGTCTCAACCTCGGACGGCGTGTGTCCGAGCACCGTGCCGCAATCGCTGCCGCGCAGCACGCGGGCGTCCAGCACATCGTGTATACCTCGGTCGGCGGAGTCCAGCCGGGCAACCCGGCACTGTCGGCTCGCGATCACTTGCAGACCGAAGCCGACCTGCGAAACTCGGGAATCCGCTACACCTTCTTGCGCAACCATCTCTACGCAGAGATCGTCAGCAACATTCTAGTATCGCCGGCCGTGCCGTCGGGCGTCCTGTCGCAGGCCACCGGCGACGGCATGTTCGCTCCCGTCGCCAAGGACGACGTCGCCCGCTCCGCGGCGGAATGCCTCATGCACCCAGAGGCACATGCCGGCCGGATCTACGAGATTACCGGTCCTGAGCTCCTCGACTTTCACCAAATCGCTGCCCTCGCCTCTCACCTGCACTCCTCTCCGCTCGAGTACAAGCCGGTATCGGAAGAGGAGCGTCTGAGCTTCTTCGACGCCGTGGGAATACCCCGCACCTACGACCCGAACATGCCCCCCAGCCCCGATGGTCATCTATGGGCCAGCGACGAACTGGTCTCTGCCGAAATCGGTCTGGCACAGGGATTTCAGGCACTTCAGAGCCGCCACGTACAGCAGATCACGGGGCGTGAGCCGGAGCCGCTCGCCAGCGTCATGGAACGAGTTCGCGAAGTTCGCTACGACAAGATCGACGCGACCGTCGCGTGAGATTGCGCCAGGAGCGTAGCGACGACGACAGTCGTTGCTACGCTCCCGGCATCGTTCCTGAAAGACGGTCTCCTCCCGCCTCGCGCCTCCTACCCGAAGCCTCTCGGAGGCCTAGACACACCATTGATGGAGCCAAGGACATGAGTACCCCTGTCGACCCGACACGGACCGAGCAGTCCCCGCACGCTCGCGACCCCGGTGACGATCGGACGCGCGCGAAGCAGATACGACGCGTAGTGTTTTCCAGCTACCTGGGCAGCACCATCGAGTACTACGACTTTCTGCTGTACGCGACGGCTGCGGCCATCGTGTTCGCGCCTGTCTTCTTTTCCGATCTCTCGCCGGTGGCGGGCACGATTGCCTCGCTGGGGACGTTCGCGGCCGGATATCTGGCACGACCGTTGGGAGGCGTGATTTTCGGCCACTTCGGTGATCGCTTCGGACGCAAATCGATGCTGCTCGTGTCGATGTCTGTAATGGGCGGTGCGTCGTTTCTCATCGGCCTGGTACCACCCGCGTCTGCGATCGGCTCGTGGGGGGCGATCATTCTGGTGCTGCTGCGAGTGGCGCAAGGCATCGCCATCGGCGGCGAATGGGGCGGAGCCACATTGATGTCTTTGGAGCACGTAGGAGATCGCAGGCGCGGATTCGCAGCGGCATTCACCAACGCGGGAGCCCCGACTGGATCACTGCTCGGAACAATCGCTCTCGCGGTGGTGACGCGACTTCCTGAGGACCAATTCCTCTCGTGGGGATGGCGAATTCCGTTCCTGTTTTCCGCTGTTCTGCTGTTGCTCGGCTTGTTCGTCAGAAGCCGCGTCGCCGAGAGTCCGGTGTTCCAAGAAGCCATGGCGCAGCGTGAATCAACCGGTAGCGCATCTCTTCCCATCATGCAGATACTGCGTCGGCCACGAAATGTGATTCTTGTGGCCGGAGGCTGCATGGCCAGCGTCGCGATTCAGATCATGTTCGCCACGTTCGGGGTCGGCTACGCAACGAACTCCGGGGTCGACCGATCGGATGTTTTGGTCGGGTTCGCGATCTGCCAATTCATCGCGATTTTCGCGCTGCTCGGTTTCGCCAGACTTTCGGACCGCATAGGACGGCGGCCGGTGATGCTCGCAGGCCTAGCCGGCTTCGCATTGTTCGTGTTTCCGATCCTGTCCATGCTCGCGTCCGGTGATACCGCATTGGTCACTCTCGCATTCATACTGGGCTTCAGCATGTTCCAGTCCGCGACGTTCGGGCCGATGGCGGCATTCATCGCCGAACAGTTCGGTACGTCGGCTCGATACACCGGCGCTTCTCTGGGGTACCAGGCCGCGACACTTCTCGGAGCCGGTTTCACACCCGTAATCCTCGTGTCGCTGCAAGCAGCCGCGGACGGAAGCGTATATCCGGTCGCGGGATTTATGATCACACTTTCCGTAGTCAGCGCAGTTTTCATCGCTTTCACTGGAGAGAGCAATGATCGAGATCTAGCGACGTACCAACACTGACCGCATTCAACCCACGCACCTGTACCGATGGATTCTATGAACAGTGCCCACCGGGACCACATTCAGCCGTAGTGTCACCACGCGATGCAGAGTCGTACGATGCACGAGCCTCATCGATTTGGTCCGAATGTCGGAAGCCCCAGTCGATCACGGTCATGATCAAGTCGGACAGTTCCCGCCCTAAAGGCGTCAGAGCGTACTCGACGTGCTTGCGAGCGTCGGCAACCTCGGTTCTGGTGTACATACCGTCGCGTTCGAGCATCCGAAGATTGTGGGTGAGCATCTTCTGAGACAGCGGATGACCGGGATCCAGGGTCCCAAGTAGCCGTCTCATGGCCGACGGGCGCAGCGAACCGACCCGCGAGGTCACCAAACGCCAGTTCCTCCAATAGTTTCCGACGTGTCCAACGATCCCGACGACTGGGGCGTTTCTGTCCCTGTCGAACTCCAGAAGCAGCGCCGCCAGGTTGCGGAAGAGGTCGCGCGAAGCGTCTCTGCCATTCCGGCTGTGGGCTTGTACCCGCGGGATCCGCGCTGCATCGCTGGCAGAAAGAATCTGTTTCGGATTGGCGTCGTGTTGAGGACGAGTGGAGTGAAAAGCGGATCGGGTGTGCACCGATCCACATCCAACACTGTCGAATCTGGTTGCATGTGAGCACCTTTCATAGCGGCGTGAGACTTCGGTCACGTTACGTGCGTCACAGTTGCGTTGACAATTGGGAACCTTTAAGTGCCTTGCTCCCTCAGGTTCGTCGGTGCCTGCGACTCTCGCAACAGGCACCAATGGAGTCGGACCCGATCCTTCATGCTTGGCACGCATGACTGCAGCCAAGTACGTGATGTTGCCTAGGTCACTCCATCGCGTCACGATGGACCGCATTACAAGTTTCGACCTTGATGGAGGATCTTCGTGACCCGGATTGTTATCAGCGGCGCGTCAGGCGATTTGGCCCGCCGCGTCACCAAGCAGCTAATCGCCGCGGATCCGCTTCGCGACCTGACTCTCGTCACCCGAACTCCCGCCGGCATCGACGTCGACGGACCGAATGTCAGCGTTCGTCCCGGAGATTTCGCAAAGCCCGAGCTCTTCCACGAGGCATACCGCGGCGGCGATATTTTGTTCCTCGTGAGCGGCCTGAATCTGGGTCGTCGAACTATCGAACATCGAAACGCGATCGAAGCGGCGAAGAAAGCAGGAATCGGCCATATCGTCTACACCTCGGTCGGTGGAGTACAGCCGGGCAATCCGGCTCTGTCGGCCATTGATCACTACGAGACCGAGCAAGACCTGCGCACCAGCGGCTTGGCGTACACCATACTGCGAAACGCGCTCTACGCCGAGATCGTCAGTGCGATTTGGCTGGCACCCGCCGCGCGCGAAGGAGTGCTCGAGATGGCCACAGGGCAGGGGGCTTTGGCACCGGTATCCAAGGTTGATGTCGCACGGGCGGCGTCAGCCATCCTCACTGCCCCGGACAGGCACGTGGGGGCCGTGTACGAAATCACGGGACCCGAGCTTCTGTCGATGACCGAAATCGTACGTCTCGGATCGGAGGCCTTTGGCACAGACATTTCATACAGACCCGTCTCGGAACAGGAACGGCTCGACTTCTTCGACTCGGTCGGAATGCCGCGCACCTATGACCCGAACATGCAACCTAGTCCCGACGGTCATATGTGGGCGAGTGACGAACTGGTTTCAGCCGACGTAGCGGTTGCCTGCGGCTACCAGGCGCTGCTGTCCAGACACGTCGAACAAATCACCGGGCAGCCGCCCATTTCACTGCGCTCGGTGCTCGACACCATGAAAGGTGTTCGGTACGACCGGATCGGCACTCTGGTGTAATCCAGTTGCTACAGCTCGATCCACCTTCCGTCACTCGCTCACTCGTCACGGTGTCGAAACGGTACACAGTCCGCTGAGCTGGGGTTCCACCGTCGATCGACTTGGTTGGGGCGGTCCAAACCGACTCAGAATCCGAAGAAGGCATCCAGCGACGTACGAATACCTGTGGTGTCGACGATGCCCACGCGGCGGTCGTCCGCTCGGCCCGCCGGTACTTCGAGCACATCGGCGCCCGCGAACACGCACTCGCGCTGGAAGAACCGGGCGCTGCGGGCCGCGGCGTGATCCACAACCGTCCCGACTGACAAACGGCCCCGTACCGCGCCTTCGGTTCTACTATGTGACGATGCACTCGCTGCGGCTGTTCAGCTCGCGACTCGAACCGGCCGCTCTGTTCCTCGGCGTCGTGTTCTTCGCCTTCTCGATGACCCCGTCCCTGCTGCCGCGCGCCTGGTATCTGCAGGGCGTCGCGTCGGGCATCAGCATCGCCACGGGATACGGCGTCGGCTGCGCCGTGGTGTGGCTGGTGCATCGGTGCGGAATTCGTCCTCGATGGTCCGATGCGACGAAGCGCTACGGGTGGTGGGGTCTGGCGGTGTTCACCGCGATCGTGGTGCCACTGTTTCTGATACTCGGATCGTGGTGGCAGCAGATCGTACGACAGCTCGTCGAGGTCGACGTAGAAGGTCCGGGCCGAATCCTCTATTTGGCAGTACTTCTCGTCGCAGTCGTCGTTGCCGTCCTCCTGCTTCTCGCCGCTCGCGGACTACGCTGGTGCGCTCGTCGGCTGGCCGTTCTGTGCACGAGGTTCGTACCGATCCCCGCGGCGAAGGCAATCGGAATCGCCGTCGTCACGATCCTGACGCTGTTCGTCGTCAACGGAGCGGTGAACAACGTTCTCATCGCGACCATTGCCAGCTCGTCCAAACTGGCCGACAAAGGTAGCCACCCCGGCGTCGAGCAGCCTGACGCGATGGAGAAATCGGGTTCACCGGACTCGTACGAAGACTGGGATTCCCTGGGAATGGAGGGGAGGCGATTCGTCGCGTCCGGCCCGACTGCCGAACAGATCGAATCGTTCACCGGCGCAGATGCTCTCACGCCGATCCGGGCATACGTCGGGGCTGCGGAGGCCGATTCGATCGACGAGGCCGCCGACCGCGTCGTCGCGGAACTGGAACGTACCGGTGCGTTCGACCGGGCCGTCGTCGCCGTGGCCACCACCACCGGACGCGGCTGGGTCAACGAAGCCGTCGCCGGATCGTTCGAGTACATGAACGGCGGCGACACGGCGATCGCGTCGATGCAGTACTCGTTCCTGCCCAGCCCCATAGCGTTTCTCGCAGATCGCGATTCACCGCGTGAAGCAGGACGCGCGCTGTTCGACAAAGTGTACGACGCAATCCTCGAACGCCCCGAGGGCACGCGGCCCGAGTTGGTGGCATTCGGAGAGAGCCTGGGGGCGTACGGCGGGCAGGACGCCTTCGGTGGCGCACGGGACATGGTGGCCCGCACCGACGGTGCTCTGTGGGTCGGTAACCCCAACTTCACCAAGCAGTGGGCGGAGACGACGGCGGACCGCGACGCGGGTTCACGCGAGATCCTCCCGGTGATATCGGACGGCCGCTACGTCCGGTTCGCGGGCAGACCTAGCGATCTCGACATCGGCACTCCCTGGGCCGAACCCCGTGTGGTGTACTGGCAGCACGCGTCGGATCCCATCACGTGGTGGTCGCCGGATCTTCTTCTGCATCAACCGGACTGGCTGCGCGAGCCCCGAGGAGTCGACGTCGACCCCGGCGTTCGATGGTTCCCGTTCGTCACCTTCTGGCAGACGACGTTCGACATGGTGTTCTCCACCGACGTTCCGCCGGGATACGGCCACAACTACGGCGAGGACGCCGTCGACCTGTGGGCCGAGATCCTTCAGCCCGAGGGCTGGACCTCGCAGGACACCGAGCGTCTTCGCGAGATCATCGCGGGTTGAGATCCCGCACTCGGGGTAACCGGGCCGCATGAGTGAAACGAACAAGAACCCTGATCCCGCGACAACCGATACCGATACGTCGCCGACGGGTGCCGACGACGACGTTCAGTCCGACCCCGCTGCGGGCGAGGAGTCCGGGGATTGGTCCGGTGAGGGCGGCGCGACCCACGACGGCCCCGCCACCGACACCGAATGATCCCCGTGCGTCGGTGACCTCAGGTTCCGGTCAGCCGACGCTCGGCGGGCCTGAGCAGGTGTACGTCACTGTCGGTCACGACCTTTTCGACGACGCATCGACCGGAGAGCCAATCTCCGGCGATGTCGAATTCCACGCGTAGATCCCCGAGCCAGTCGATGTCGACCACCACCCCGACGGTTCCGGCCGGTACCCCGCTGCACCATGCGCGCTTGCCCAGGTTGCGCGCGGCCACCACTACGTCACCTCGCCGGTGCGAGTGCTGTCCTCTCCTCATGTATCCCCCCAACGTCGATCCCTGTGGTCCGTGACTACGGCGGTTCCCACGTCGAGTCAACCTCACCCCAGCGAGCCCTTCAAGTCGTAGACAGTCCGCTGAGCTGGGGTTCTACCGTCGATCGACTTAGTTGGGGCGGTCCAAACCGACTCAGAATCCGAAGAAGGCATCCAGCGACGTACGAATACCTGTGACGTCGAGTCCGTGCGCGCGCTCGTGCTCGGTCGGTGTTCCGTATTTGCGGAGCTCCTGCTGCCCGACGCCGACACCGAGTTGCCGGTGCGGTACGTCCACCAGCGCCAGCGCCACCTCGCGAGCCGAGGTACCAGCGAGGTACGGCTCGACGATCGCGACGCTGTTTCCGGCGAGGTGAGTGCGAAGACCTGCTCTGTCGAACGGCCTGACGCGTTCGGTGTAAAGGACGGTCACATCTCGATCGCGCACAGCGGCAAGTACGTTGTCGGCCGTCGGCCCCACCGCGACGACCGTGCCGCGACGCCCTCGCTGCAGAACCGTCAGACCGGGATGCTCGGCATACGGCCGCGCGTTGGATGTGCCGTCCAACCGGATGTAGACCCGATCGTCGCCGTCCATTGCGGACCGCAACGCGCTCTCGGCTTCGTCGGCGTCTCCGGGCACGTGCACTCGCCAGCCGTCCAGGGTGTCGAGCAGCGCCACGTCACGGTGCCCGAAGTGAGTCTCGCCGCCGGCAGCCATCGAATACGAGCCCCCTGCACTGACGAGCACTGCCCCGACGCCTTGATGACCGAGGTCGAGTTTCACCTGTTCGAAGGGCCGTTCCACCAGGAACGGTGGGAACGTGTGCACGATCGGGCGCATCCCTGCCAGCGCTGCGCCTCCCGCGAACGAGATCATCAGCTGCTCCCGTATTCCCACGTTGACAACACGATCTCGCACTGCATCGGTGACGTGGGGTGCGATGTATCCCGCCCCGATCTCGGCCAGCACGAGTAAGCGTCTGTCGTCCGCGGCCAGCAGGTCCGGGATCGTTCGGTAGAAGCGCTCACGCTGGTCGGTGATCGTGGTCGTCCTTGCCGCTGTGTCCAGCATTCTCACTCCTTGCTCTCGGTATGTGCAACAACAACATTGGGCACTGCGAACCGTCTGGAGAATGCGCGGTGCAGCGCGTCGTGGTCACGACCGTCGACGTCCTCGGCGGCCCATCCCTCGACTGCGAACCGCGCCCCGATTCCGCCTGGCCAGCCCAGGCCGGCCGATCGGTTGTCGATGACGACGACCGTCAGATTTCCCAACCCAGCGCGACCCGCATACTGGATCGCCTCGGCGTTGCTTCCCTCGTCCAGCTCCGCGTCGCCGACGAGAACGATCACGCGCGCGTCGGAACCTCGGAGCGCCAACGTCGTCGCCGTGCCGGTAGCCAGTCCGATGCCGTGCCCCAGCGAACCCGAGGAGATCTCCACGCCTGGTACGAGCGTGCGGTCCGGGTGATAACCGAGGGGGGAGTCGAACCGTCCGAATCCGTCGAGTTGTTCTTCGGTGAGGAATCCCGCCGACGCGAGGACAGCGTAATAGGCCATGGGCCCGTGGCCTTTCGAGACCAGAAATCGGTCCCGCCTCGGATCGGACGGGTTCGAGGGGTCCGTGCGCAGGATCGTCGAATACAGAACCCAGATGACATCGAGCGTGGACGTCGCACTCGCGTCGTGCTTTTCGTCGCCGGTCATGCGCGTCATCAAGCCGGCCAGTTCGTCGTATGTCGTGTGCATGCCTCCACGGTGCAACCTGAACCGAACTCGAGGTCAAGGCCGATACGTCCGAGGAACGCGTTTTGCCGAATCGGCAAACCTACTTGCCAGACGGTTACGAGTGGGCCACAGTGGACGCATGACTACACACCTCGACCATGACGTCATCATCGTCGGCGGCGGCCCGGCTGGACTAGCAGCGGCGGTGACGCTCGGGCGTGCACGCCTGCGAGTCCTCGTCGTGGACGCAGGATCTCCGCGCAACGCGCCGGCCGAGCACGCCCACAACTACCTCGGGCTGGAGGGAGTTCCTCCGCTCGAACTCCTCGCTCGCGGGCGCACGGAAGCGCAGAGTTACGGCGCAGTGATCCAGGAGGGCACGGCGACGGCGGCAACCGCGCACGGCAACCACTTCACCGTCGAACTCGCCGACGGCGCCACCCTCGCCACCCGACGCCTGCTCGTGACTACAGGCCTGACGGACGAACTTCCCGACATCGACGGTCTCGCCGAGCGGTGGGGACGCGACATTCTGCACTGCCCCTTCTGCCACGGCTGGGAAGTGCGCGACAAGAAGGTCGGCATCATCGGGAGCCCCTTCGGCGTTCATCAGGCACTGATGTGGCGGCAGTGGGTCGACGACGTGGTGCTCTTCACCCGCGAATTCACGCCCACCGTAGACGAATCGAAGAAGCTCGCCGCGCGGGGTGTCACGGTGATATCGGATGCCGTACAGAAGATCGCCGTCGAGAACGATGCGCTCGTGGGCATCCAGTTGACCACCGGTTCGGTGGTTCCGGTGGACGCCGTTGTGACCAAGCCGACGTTCACCGCCAACGCCGGCGTTCTGGTGAGCCTCGGACTGGAGGTCACCGACATGATGATGGGCGACGTACCCGCCGGGGCGTCGTTCGTCGCGACGGATCAGACCGGCGCGACGTCGGTTGCCGGCGTCTACGCCGCGGGCAACGTCGCCGCCCCGATGGAGAACGTGATCGGTTCTGCCGCAGCGGGCGTCCGCGCCGCGGGCGGTGTCGTCGCGAGCCTCATCGAGGAGGACACTCGACTGCCCGTCGGCCCGGACGATTCGACCGGCGCCGCGAGCTAAGTGCGGTCGCGCAGCTCGTTCGTCAGCAGCATCAGGGCCGGTGCTGCCGACACGAGTTGCGCGGCAGCTTCGTCGGGAAGTCGGCTCAGCGCCTCGATGATTCGAGCCGACCATGCTGCTTCGATGCGAGTTCGGTTGCGCCGCATCCGATCGGTGACCTCGAGTTGCGTGACACGCCGGTCCGTCGGCGACGGAGTCTTGACCACGAGCCCACGTTCGACGAGGGTGCGGACTGCCGCACTGACGTTGGAAGGCTGCATCGCCAGCATGTCCGCGAGTGCGGACACACCGATGCCTGTGTTCCTGTCGATCTGCTTGAGCACGGTGACCTCGGGCGCGGGGAGCCGTTCGATGCCGAGCTCTTCCACGCGATCCGTGCGCTGAATGATCCAACTCAGATCGTGGAGCACCGAGGCGAGGACTGCGGGGTCGGTCGTATCCGTCACACCGCCATAATACATATAATTTTATAAGCTATTGTCGTAGCCGATGACTACCACCACGCCTTCCCGGACCGCAGCACCGAGCGCCGTACTCATCGGCGTACTCGCACTGCTCACCGCCGTACCACCTCTCGCGACCGACATGTACCTCCCCGGGTTTCCGGCGATGGCAGCCGATCTGAACACCTCGGCCAGCAGCATTCAGCTCACCCTGACCACCTTTCTCATCGGCCTCGCCATCGGACAGCTGATCATCGGACCCCTGTCGGACAAACTCGGCCGCAGAGTCCCGTTGATCGTCGGGGCCGCCGTGTGCCTCGCTGCGGGCATCGCATCCGCACTCGCGCCGTCGGTCGAGTTCTTGATCGCTGCCAGGTTCGTACAAGGGCTCGCCGGTGCAGCGGGGGTCGTGCTGTCGCGGGCGATCATCGCCGACCGCACCGAAGGAAGCCACGCTGCCAAACTGTTCGGGTTGATGATGATCATCGGCGGCGTCGCGCCGGTCATCGCACCGCTCATCGGCGGCGCAGTCGTCGACTCCCTCGGATGGCGCGGAGTCTTCTGGATCATCGCCGGACTGACCGCCGTGATGCTCCTGTGCGCCATCGCATTGGTTCCCGAGTCGCTGGACCGCGAGAACCGCCGCGGCGGAGGCATCGCTCAGATGATCAGCGGCATGGGAACGGTGGTGAAGAACCGCCGATACCTGTCCTACACACTGACGTTCGCCTTCGCGTTCAGCGTGATGTTCGCCTACATCTCCGCGTCACCCTTCGTACTACAGAACATGCTCGGCCTGTCGGCGGGTCAGTACTCGGCGGCCTTCGCCGTGAACGCACTCGGACTCATGGTCGGTAGTGCGATCACCGCGAAGCTCGCCGATCGAATCCCTCTGCAGCGCATGATGACCGCCGGAATTACCGCCCTCGTCGTCACCACCACACTGCTGCTCGTTCTCGTCATGGTCGGGATCAGCCTGTGGCCGACGCTCGTTCTGCTGTTCCTCACCCTGGTGGCCGAGGGTTTCGTCTTCGCCAACGCGACGAGCCTTGCCGTCGCACAGGTTCCGCAGCTTGCCGGCACCGGCTCGGCAGTGCTGGGAGCACTTCAATTCGGTTTGGCCGCAGTCATTTCGCCACTTGTCGGCCTCGGCGGCGAGGAGACGGCCGTTCCCATGGTGATCGCCATGTTCGTCAGCGCGCTCATCGCCGCCGGCGCCTGCTTCGCGAGCCGAAAGGACTGAGGAGACAGAGCCGTCCGAACAGGCGACAGAGGCGCAGCGCTCAGAGGGAGCCGAGAGCCGCCACCAACTGCTCCTCGACAGCGTTCTTCTCCAGGCCGAGGTCGGTGACCAGACCTGCGCCGTTCTCGAACTCGAGCATTGCCAGCAGCACGTGCTCGGTCCCGACGTAGTTGTGCCCCAGACGCAGTGCCTCGCGGAAGGTGAGTTCGAGCACCTTCTTCGAGCCTGCGTCGTACGGGATCAGCGCGGGGGACCGGCCTTCCGACGCGGGAAGCAACGCCTGCGCCGCGTCGCGCACCTGCTGTTCGGTCCGGCCGTCGGACAGCAGGAAACGGGTACCGATCGACTCCTTCTCGGTCAGCAAGCCGAGAACCAGGTGAGCGGGAGCGATCTCGGCATTGCCCGCGGCGTTCGCCTCGTTCTGGGACGCGACAACGACGTTCTTGGCCCGAGGGGTGAACCGCTTGAAGCCCTCGGAGGCGTCCATCGCGGAATCGGATCCGCCCGGCCCCTTCGGCACGAATCGCTTCTGCGCGGCCTGCTTCGACACGCCCATGCTCTGGCCGATGTCGGTCCACGACGCACCCGACCGGCGCGCCTGATCGACGAAGTGACCGATCAGGTGATCGGCGAGATCGCCGAGGGAATCGGCCGCGACGACCGCGTCGGATAGTTGCTCGAGCTCGTCGTCGTGCACTTTCTTGATGGCGTCGATCAGATCGTCGAGGCGGACAGGGAGTTGGATTTTCGTTGGTTCGACCATGCGTCAACCATAGGTTGACGATCGAGCATCGTCAACCCCCAGTTGACGATTTCAGGCGAACAGCCGCGCCGCAGCGACGCCCGCCTCGATGTCGACCTGCCGGGCCCCGAACATCGCCCGCAGCTGCTCCGACGTGACCGCCGGACCCGCAGCCACCGCGGCGGCCACCGCCGACGCGTCGACTACCGCGGTGACACCGTGGTCTCGTGCGATGCCGTTCAGGAACTCGGTCAGATGCTCGGTCGTCGCCTCCGCACTGACGGGCGGGAGATTCAGCATCACGAAACCGTCGGGAACGCTGTACTCGGCGCGTGACCAACGGCCGTGCTCGAAGACGTAGACGAACCCCAGCCACATGCCCGACCGCTGAATGTCCGCGATGTAGTCGGCCACCACGTCACCCGTCCAGGCAGGCAACCCGCGCAGAAGGTCCGTCTCGGGTTCACCGAAGTACTCGGCGGCCGCGCCGAAGTACGTTTCGCTGTACTCGTGGTCGTACCCCACGAGAACAGCCCGAGAGATGCCACTCGAACCTCCAGCGGAGGCGTCGGCGATTCTCAGTGCCGCCCAATTGCCCCCGCCGTCGTCGTAGTGCCACGTCCCACCGTTCACTGCACCGCTACCAGGGCGAGCGTGGCAGTGGTCCGGCCGGCCCTGCGCCGCCGTGAGGGCCGCACACGACGCCCACCGACCACGCATGTCCTCCGGCCCCGGCAGATCAGGATGCGGCAGACCAGGCATGGGCGAGCCGCCGCTCATGCCACGGGGGCCGTTCCGGCCATCATGATCTGCTCGACGGCGCTCATGAAGTCCTCCGGTGCCTGGATCTCCGTGGACGCGGCGATGGTCGTCGCCGCCGTCAACACCGGTTGATCGCGCTGGTCGAAGATCTCGTTCTCCACGACCATCAGATCCGCGCCCACGGCCCGGCGCGCCGACACCAGTGACACTTCGCAGCTCAACCGATCCCCGGCCAGCAACGGGCGATGAAAGGTGAATCGCTGATCCACCTGAAGGATCTGCGGCATCGCGTAGCAACTGAGCGTTTCCTCGAACAGCCGCCGCTGTGCCACGAACGCGATGAGCGACATGAAGGTCGGCGGCGCGACGAGGCTGCTGTGGCCGAGAGCCGTCGCCTCGTCCTGGTCGAAGTGCGCGGGGTGGAAATTCTGAACCGCGTTCGCGAACTCCGAGACCTTGGCCTTGCCCACCTCGTACACATCGTCGATTCGGTAACTCTGCCCGACCACGGCCCGTACCTGCCCAGGGACGTCCTGTGATGCGGCGTCGTCCTGCGATCCTGTGCCGTCCGATGCACTCATGGTGTCCGATTTTACGCGTCTGTCAGGAGTGCACACTCCCGACGGCTCCCCGGCGCAGGGCTTCCAGGCCCAGCGGTACGACCACTGCGATCACGACGTGCATGAGCGAGAGGGTGACCGTGCTGGCCGCGTCGAAGTCGGCGGCGAGGGTCATCGCGATGGTGCCCAAGGGAGCAACGACTCCGACGACCTGCGCGATGCGGATGACGGGAAGCCACTTCAGCGACACGAGGGCGGCGACGCCCATTCCCACGACCATGGGTACGACCGTCAACATGACGACTCCGCCCGGTGCGACCGCCATGGTGGTTCCGGCGTCGGTCAGTTCGAAATTTCCACCCGCCGCCAACCCGATCACCCAGAGCACGAGATTGAACACGAGTGCGAGCAACACGGAGAACAACACTGCACGCGGCCGCGACAACGACCGAGCAGAAATACCTGAAATCGACGTGGTCATGGGTGACTCCTGCCTGTACGCAAGGACCAGGGGCGCCTTGCTTCGACAGATCTGACCCGTACCGATCCGAGAACTCATCGCACACCGACGCGGGACTCGTGACGAGGTTCCCAGCACAGTGGAGGGGTCCTACAGTAATCTTCCCGACAGGGCGAACTTGACAGCCGGTTCGTGGACTACAGCAGCAGGTGAGGGGGCCTTCGATGAACACGAAGGCGCCGTCGATGCATCGAACGCTTGCCGGGGCGCCGAAGTTCGTCGGCTTCGCGAGTGTTCTCGCTGTCGGCGCCGTGCTGTTTCTCGTCGGTGACGCGTCGGTTCGGTCGATGGTTCTCGGCACGTTCGCCATCGGAGCCATCCTCGCGATCGGCGTCGGCATCCGCAGACACAAGCCGGCCGACGCCACCTCCTGGTGGTGCCTGTTCGGGACCGCAATCCTGTTCCTGCTGGGCGTCAGCCTCCGCGGGGACCCGAGTATCCATCCCTCGGGCGTGACGGCGCTGTCGAACACGTTCATGCTCGGCGGCTACGTGTTGATCGCCGTCGCACTGGCCCGCTGGATTCTCGAACGCCGCTCCCGCGACGACGTGACGCCGCTGATCGACGCGACGTTGACCGCGATCGGTGCGTTGTTCCTCTCGTGGGTCCTGCTGATCTCGCCCCTTCTCGACACCGAGATGGACACTGCCGTGGCCGTTCTCAACGGCATCTACCCTGCCGTCGACGCAGGCATGATCACGCTGACGGCGTATCTGTTGATGTCCTCCAAGCGCGGCAACACCTCGCTACGGTTGCTGATGCTCGCGTTGCTGTCGGTGTTCGTCGGCGACATCGCCTACGCCCACTTCCTGTCCCGGGCATCACCACTGTCACCTGGCCTGCTCGACGGCATCTACCTCGTCGGCTACGTCTCGCTCGGACTCGCAGCGCTGCACCCGCAGATGGCCACGATGGCTCAGCGTCAGCGTGCGACACCCCGTCATCGGCGTCGGTCCGCGTTCCTCTTCGTCATGCTGTTGGTGTGCGCGGCCATCCCCGTCCTCGGAACGTCGTTGTCCACCGCCGATCTCGCGGTCCGCTCCACACTGCTCTCGGCCATCCTCATCGGCAGCTTCCTCCGCGGCGAACGCGCCATGAGCCTGATGGAACGCAGCGAGGACGACGCCAGATATCGCGCAGCGCACGACGCACTGACCGGCCTACCCAATCGCACCATGTTGCCCGACGAGTTCGAGCGCCTCGGCGCGCGGGACGAGCCGGGCAGAATTTTCATCCTGTTCGTCGACCTCGACAACTTCAAGGTCGTCAACGACTCCTACGGGCACCGCGTCGGTGACGAGATGATTGCGGCGACAGCGCACCGAATCCGGTCCACGGTCCGCTCGGTCGACACCGTGGTTCGCTACGCGGGGGACGAATTCATCGTGATCGGCCGCTGCACTCGACCAGAGATGGAAGCACTGGCGAAGTCGATCGTCGACCGAATCGCCGAGCCGTTCGTTCTCAGTGCCGCCAGCGCGTACATCACCGCGTCGGTCGGCATCGCCGCGACCACCAACCGGGCGCATCGTCTCGACGACCTCATTCGCGAGGCCGACACCGCGATGTACCACGCGAAGTCGCAGGGCGCGTCGCGCATCGCGTACTTCGACGAGTCCCTACGGGCGTCGTCCACGGCCGCGATCGAAACGGCCACCGCTCTGCGCGGCGCCGTCCGGCGCGGAGAGTTGGTGGTCTATTACCAGCCGATCGTGATGACCTCGACCCGCGCCACCGTCGTCTACGAGGCTCTGGTGCGGTGGCAGCACGGTGGGCGACTGCGCGGACCAGGCGAGTTCGTCGCCATCGCGGAGTCGACCGACCTGATCGGCGAGATCGGCGCTGCCGTCCTGCGAACCGCCCTCACGGACCTGGCGGCATTGCGGGCGCAGGGCCAGGACGTCACGATGTCCGTCAACATCTCGCCCGTTCAGTTGCGCGACGAGTCACTGCCGGTGCTCGTCGGACAGTTGTTGGCCGAACTCGGATTGCAAGGCTCCGATCTGGCACTGGAAGTCACCGAGACGGCGTTGATCGACGACGTGTTCGCCGCGAAGAAGATCCTCGACCGCCTCGCTGCACTGGATGTGCTGATCGTGTTGGACGACTTCGGAGTCGGTTACTCCTCGCTCAGTCGCCTCCGTGAACTGCCCATTGCGCTGCTGAAGATCGACCGCTCGTTCATCGCCGAGATCGGAACCGATACGTCGGGCGGCTCACTGGTCTCCGCGATCGCCGCGATGGCGCGCGCACTACCCGTCTCCATCGTCGCGGAGGGCGTCGAGACCGAGCATCAGGCCCGCGCCATCGAGGCATTGCACTGCCGGTTCGCCCAGGGCTACCTGTACGGGCGGCCTGCTCCGCTGCAGCACTGGCTGAAGCAGGGCAGCGGCTCCGCCCCGTCGTCCGTGCCCGTCCAGTAGCACTCAGGCACCCCAGCACCGGCTATTTCAGTCGGTATCCCATCCCGGTCTCGGTGAGCAGATGACGCGGCCGGGATGGATCGTCCTCGAGTTTCTGGCGCAACTGGGCGAGATAGATTCGCAGATAATGCGTCTCACGTTCGTGCTTCGGACCCCACACGGTCTTCAGGATCTCGCGCTGGGACACCAGCTTTCCGCGGTTGCGGGCCAGTAGCTCGAGCACTCCCCACTCGGTGCGGGTCAGATGAACGACGTCCCCGCCGCGGGTGACGGTCTTCGAGGACAGGTCGACCGTGAACGAATCCGTCTCCACCACTGCGTCTTCCACCGCCCTCGGGCCTCGACGCAAGGCCGCCCGCAACCGCGCCAACAACACGTCCATCTCGAACGGCTTGGTGACGAAGTCGTCGGCCCCGGCGTCCAGTGCGTCCACGGTGTCGGCGGAATCCGTTCTCGCCGAGAGCACGACGATCGGAACGTCGGTCCATCCGCGCAGACCCCCGATGACCTCGACACCGTCGAAATCCGGCAGACCCAGGTCGAGGAGTACCACCTCGGGGTGGAAATCCGCCGCCACCCGCAGCGCTTCGGCTCCCGACGCCGCAGCCACGACGTCGTATCCACGCACTTTCAGGTTGATGCGCAACGCGCGAACGATCTGGGGCTCGTCCTCGACCACCAGGATGCGAATGCTCGGTGATTCGGTCACTGCGCACCCTTCGGGCTCGGCGACGGAACGGGCCGAGCTGCCGACGACGTCGGTTCCGGAGACATGAGCTGCACGGCCACCGTCAACCCTCCGCCCGGGGTGTCGAGGGCGCGGACGGTGCCGCCCATCGCTTCGACGAATCCGCGCACGACGGACAGGCCGAGGCCGACGCCTGCGCTGTTGTCGGTGTCCCCGAGTCGCTGGAAGGCGTCGAACATCGTCTGCTGAGCCGCTCGAGTGACACCTGGCCCGTTGTCTGCGACGGTGATCGTCGTCCCACCTCCGCTGTCCGTTGCACGGATGAACACGGTACTGCCGGGAGCGTGTCGGACGGCATTGCCCACGAGGTTGGCCAGCACACGCTCGAGCAGGCCCGCGTCGGCGAGTACACAGGCACTGCCGACGTCGGTGACCGTCGACGACGGGTCGGCCTCCACGCCGATCAGTGCCCGCTGCACCGCGTCCTCGACGTAGACCGGTGCGAGGGAGGGCCGCACCACACCTGCCTGCAGCCGGGAGGAGTCCAGCAGGTTCTCCACCAGAGACGTCAGCTGATCCGCCGACTCGTCGATGGTGGCGATCAGTTCGGCGGTGTCCTCGGCGGAGAACTCCACGTCGGTGCTGCGGAGCGACGACGACGCGGCTTTGACAGCGGCGAGCGGGGTGCGCAGATCGTGACTGACGGCGGAGAGGAGCGCGCGGCGCAATGCGTCGGCCTCGGCCAGAGCTGTTGCGCGACTGGCCTGCTGGGCGCGGCGGGCAGCGAGATCGACCAGGACGGCCACCGCCACTGCGACGACCAGCAGCACCACGGTGACGAGAAAGTTCTCGGGCTCGGCGATCGTGAGGCTGTAACGGGGTTCGGTGAAGAAGTAGTTGAGCAGGAACCCGGAGATCAGGGCCGACAGCGCTGCGGGTACGACGCCCCCGAGAAGGGACACGCACAGGACGACGACGAAGAACAGCGCGCTGATTCCACTCGAGTCGAAATCGGTTCCCAGCACGTCGATGAGTCCCGCCGCGGCACACGGAACCACCACTGCAGCAGTCCAACTCACTACTGCTCGTCGAACCGTGAGCCGAACGTTCACGGCCGTATCTCGATGTCGTCGACGTGCACGTCGACGTCGTCGCGCGTCAGCGACACACCGAGGATCTCGGCCACGATCGACATGGCGATGCGCGCCAGATCGTTTCCGACAGCTTGAAGGTCGCTGTCGTACGCACCGACCACCGAGAGCGAAACCCCGGTGCACTTGTGCTCGTCCGTGTGCACGGCGATCTCGGTCGGCTGACACCCGTGAACTCCGGACAGTGCCCGAAGCACTGCCGTGCGCACGACGTGATCGCTGACGCGCAGAGTGTCGGATCCACGGCCTTCCGGCGCCGTGGGGAACCGCGCATCCACCGGCCATGTCCGACGGGTCGTCGCACGGACCTTGGAGATGATGGAGTTGCTGATGTCGAACCAGCGCGGCTCCTCCGGCGCCTCCCGCAGCTCCCGCGCCGCGCGCTGCAACACCCAGTCGTCCGGTTCCGACGTCATAGCTGCATCACTGCCATGCCGCCAACCTTTCACTCAATGTTGCTCGGGCGCGAACCAGGTGACCGCGTACCGCGCTTGCCGACAGTGTCATGATCTGCCCGATCTCCGGATGTGTCATCCCCTCCACTTCTCGCAACAGCCAACACGCTCGCTGGCGGTAGGGCAGTTCGGCCAACGCACGCCCCAGATCCGCCATGAAGTCGTCGTTCGTGACGCTGACCTCGGGATCCGCGCGTGCATCCGTGCTTCGGCGCTCGAACACCCAGTCCTCGGCAGGTGCGACCGCACGCTTGCGCCGGTGATCGACGACCTTGTGCGAGACCATCGAGAACAACCAGGTCCGCAGTTTGGAGTCGCCCCTGAACGTATCCAATCCCTTCCATGCCGCGACGAAGGCGTCCTGGACGACTTCCTCGGCTGCACCGTGATCGGAGAGCATGTTGCGGGCGTAGCGGAACATCTCCGGGCCGTACCTGGCGACGATCAGCTCGAAGGCGTCGGTGTCGCCGAGTGCTGCATTGCTGACGAGCACGTGATCGGACAGCGGCCCGCCGTCGGACATGACACGGCCGGGTGGATCGTCGGTCATCGAACCGTGTCCGCCATCGGTGCCCCCGTCCTCGAAGTGCTCGTGCCACGTGTGTCCACCTGGACGAGATGCATTCGACACCGTTGTACCAGCGAACCATGGTTGTGATGCACATCACTATTTTCGGACGTGCGCTTTCTCGACTTCGCTACGACCTACTTGACGTCACAATCGATTCGCGAGAGGACAGAACATGAGCACCCAGACGCTGGACAAGTCGACAGACGCCGCATCCGGAACGGCTGCCAAGAGCGCGACCACCACGTCCGCACTGGTCAGCACCACCGGACGCACCACCATCGCCGACACCGTCGTGTCGAAGATCGCCGGCATCGCCACCCGCGAGGTCCAGGGCGTCCACGACGTCGGCGGCGGCACCTCCCGCGCCATCGGAGCGCTGCGCGAGCGCATCCCCGGTGCACGCGTCAACCAGTCGCAGGGTGTGTCGGTCGAGGTCGGCGAGCGTCAGGCCGCCGTCGACATCGACATCGTCGCCGAGTACGGAGTGTCGATCGCAGACCTGGCGTCGGGCATCCGTCGCAACGTCATCACCGCCGTGGAGCGGATGACGGGCCTCGAGGTCACCGAGGTCAACATCGTCGTGCACGACGTCTTCCTCGACGAGGGTGACGACGAGTCCGGGCAGGAAGTGTCCGGGACGCGAGTTCAGTGACATCAGGACCCGATATGAGCGCACCCGACGTCTCGGAAGTCATCGCCGACGTGGTGACGGCGACGGCGGGCGTCGCGGGTCTGCACGGCGGTATGTTCGGTGAAGCCGCGACATACCTGCCGGGCAGGCGCGTCTCCGGCGTTCGGATCCGTGAGGACGGCAGCGTCGACGTGCACGT
This sequence comes from Rhodococcus sp. 114MFTsu3.1, assembly GCF_000383555.1. Classification (NCBI taxonomy): domain Bacteria; kingdom Bacillati; phylum Actinomycetota; class Actinomycetes; order Mycobacteriales; family Nocardiaceae; genus Rhodococcus; species Rhodococcus sp. 114MFTsu3.1. The sequence continues at coordinate 67,902 of NZ_KB911545.1, forward strand.
GATTTTGCGTGCAGGCAGCCCGATTCCGGCCACCGCCGACGCGATCCGAACGGCCGTCGCTACCGTGGCCGACGGCCCGGTTCACGTCACCGTCGAGGACGTAATCCGCTGATGATGCGGTCCACTCACGCATGAGCCGTTCGGCCGAACACACCGCCGCTCGCCGCGCGGTGGCCAGGAAGCACCATCCGGACGTCGGCGGCGACCCGGCTGTATACGCAGCCGAACTCGCCGCCGTCGACCGAAGGTTCTCGCGCGCGCCCACCACGATTCGTCGGCGCACGTGGAAGCACCTCTACCGCAGGATCTTCGGGCCCGCAGGGCGGCTGCGGTCCAAACGTTACTTCGACATCTAGCCCTCACATCTAGCAGGAGCATCATCATGACGACGTCCACCATCGGTTTGTTCGTAGGACTTCTGTTGGCCATTGCGGCCGCTGCCGGCGGATTCACCGGGTTTCTCTTCGCCGTGATCCTCGCCGTCGTCGGTTTCGCCGTCGGCCGCTACATCGACGGCGAACTGGACGTGTCGATGTTCCAGAGCCGCGACGGGTTCTCGCGTGGCCGCCGCCATGACCGCTGACGAACGAGGCCACCTCGAGGTACGAGTTCGAGCCGTCACCCGCATCGCCGAGATCACGGCGAGCCGGGTGGACGGCGTGGAACCCGTCACCGGTGGCCTCACGTCGAAAGCCCTTCCGCGCGTGGAGGCAACTGTCCGAGACGGAAAAGTCCGGGCGACGGTCGAAGCCGCCACGCGATGGCCGACGCCCATCGCCGACGTCGCTGCGAGAGTGCGAACCAGCGTGGCGGACGACCTTCGACAATCGAGCGGGCTGGAGGTCGACACCGTGGATGTCGTGATGCGTTACGTTGCGCCGGAGAAAGTCACGAGTTCAGGAAGGCGAGTCGAATGACCACACAGGTATCGCCGAAGGCGGCGCCTCGCGCGAGTGCAGTCGCCGTGGTTCTCGCGCTGGCCCTCTGTGTCGTCGGCGTCGTTCTGGGTCGCGACGCGTCGATCGAGTTCGGTCTCGTCGACGGTGCACCCTGGATCGCGCCTGCGATCGACTGGCTACTCGGTGTCACCGTGCTCGGTGCGATGCTTCCGATCGGCATCGTCGCCGCGGTGATCGGGCTGGTCCTGCTCGTCTGTGCGGTGTTGCCGCGCAGCCGAACTCACCGACCGTCGGGTTCCGATGGCGTCTGGATCGCCAAGGGCTCGGCGCGGGTCCGAAGTTCGTCGATCGGTGTCGGCACCGCCGCTGTCGATCGTCTGGTCACCGCGCTGGTCGGCCTCGTTCTCGGCGCAGCCGGATTGGCGGCTGCCGCATGGGAACGCGACCGGCTGCCGCAGTTCGCGCACGACGCCAGGCGGACGGTCGAGTCGTGGAACCCCGCCGGGTGGGCAGACACGTCGTGGTGGCCGTGGGCGCTCACCGGCGCCACCGTCGTCGTATCCGTCGCCGGGCTGTACTGGCTGTGGGCACACCGGCCCCGGCGTGCCGCCTCCTTGATCGGCAGCGACGACGCCAGGGTGGACCTGACCTCCGCCGCACAGAACGCGGCCGCCGCATTGGCGTCGTCACCCGGGGTCGATGCGGCCAGTGGTCGAGTGGTGGACACCGGCACGGGCCGCCTCCTTCGAATCTCTGCCCGCGCGAGCGACGCGGGCACACCGTCCGCGGACCTCCTCGCGTCGGCCGTTGCTCTCCGCGAAACCTGTGCCGGCGCCATGTCCGGCCTCGAGGTGGACACCCAGGTGCTGATTCAGCCGGGTCGGGCCAGGTAATCGAGGGCGAGGGCATCCTGAGAATCGATCAGGTGCTCTGGGCAGGTGGGCGTCGACGAGAAGAGCCGTCGTTCGGGCTGCACTCTCAGGTTGGGCACGTACAGTCACGCCATCGTCCGTACAGCGTTCGCCGAACGCCGGCTCGCCACGAAGAGAGTTACCTATCGCCTCACCGACATCCACACACGACGCCCATCACGCTGCCGCAGGAATCGCGTGGGTCCTGTGCTTCGCCTACTTGCTCGCGGAAGTGTTCACCGCAGCAGCGTGGAGTACCCCGTACAGCTTCGAGGACAACTCGATCAGCTCACTCGGGGTGACGACGTGCCAGGTCGGTTCCTGCTCACCCCTGCACGACGTCATGAACGCCGCGTTCGTTGCCCTGGGAGTCCTGACACTCGTCGGAGCACTGTTCCTGCACCGCCACATCAGAAGTGGACGAGTGAAGAAGGCGATCCTGTCACTGGCCGTGATCATCGCGGTCAGCACCGCGGCGACCGGACTCTTCCCCGCCGACGACGGAACCATCCTGCACTGGGCCGCCGTGCTGCCCGGCTTCATCGCTCGGCACGTGGTTCTGGCGTTGATCGCCTGGCACTTCTGGCGTGAGCGACGAGTGGTCGCACTCTGGTCCGCAGTCTGCGCGCTCGTCGGTGTCGTCGGTGCGGTCCTGATGCTGGCGCAGACATTCGGATTCGGCCTGGGAGAACGCCTGGCGCTCTACCCGATGCCCACATGGATGGCCGTCACCGGCACAGCAGTACTCGTCGCGCTGGCCCGTCGAACGGTGTTACGGCGATTCGACGCACGATGGCTGCATGTCGTCTTCCGCGCGTCAGCCGAATCGAGCCCGAAGATCGGCGCCCGCAGCAGCGGCGCCGAACAACCAGCCCTGCCCTAGCGTCGCGCCGAGGCCGAGCGCCCGCACCCGATCCCGCTCGGATTCGATGCCCTCCGCAAGGATCACTGCACCGGTGGACGCGACGTACCGTCGGACTGCCGACAATGCGCGCATGCTTCCGAACGCACGGGGCCGGCGCAGCACCGACGCATCGAGCTTCACGATGTCCGGCTCTACGATCGGCAGCGCTTCGAGAGTGCCGCGGTTGGCACCGACGTCGTCGAGAGCGATGGAGAATCCCCGCCGTCGGGCCGACGTCACCATCGAGCGGAGCCTGTCCGCGTCTCCGACGAGACCGCGTTCGGTGATCTCGAGAACCACCCTGCCGTCGCCTTCCAGGGCGTCGAGGTGCGCCTCGGTGCGTTCGATGTCCGTGATTCCCGACGGCTCGTAGTTCAGGTACAACGCCAGTCCGCGCCGCAGATCCGCCGAGCGTGCTTCCTTCAACGCCGCGGCACGGCAGGCGAAGTCGATGTCCGACACCACACCACGCGTGCGCGCGAGAGCGAACACCTCGGCTGGATCGACCCCGACGACCGTCGGCCACCGAGCGAGCGCTTCGACTCCGACGACATCACCGGTCCGCAACGCGACCACCGGCTGGAAGCACGGAACCATGTCGTCGATCGCGACGAGTGCGGCGCGAGCGGACAGAGACGTGACCGGCGCCATCACACCGATCTCTTCGGGTCGAGCGAGTCCGCGATCAAGGCAGCATGGAGCGATCGGAGTCCGGACGACTTCATCGGATCGATGCCGGTGATCTGCTGAATTCTCTTCAACCGGTAGTCGACGGTGTTCGGGTGCACCACAAGCTGTTTCGCTGCTTTTTTACGGTTGGCCTCGGTGGAGACGAACACCTGAAGGGTCGGCAGCAGATCCGGTACGCGCCGCAGTGGATCCAGCATCCTCTCGAGGTGGCGACGGCCGACACCCGGCCGCGCGATCTGGAACTCCAACGCCAAGTCGGCGATTCGATACACGCCGGGTCGATAGTCCAAGCGCTGCACCAGCCTGAGCAACTCGTAGGCGTTCTCGGCGGCAGCTGCGATGCGCGACGCCACCGATACCGCCGCCGAGGCGGACACGGGGACTTCGCCCGCCTCCGTCAACCGGGTGATCAGGGATTCGACGACACCGGCCACCGGATCCGGCACGAGGATCGTTCCGCCGGTTGCACTGAGGATCGCCAGCGGCGGCTCGGCAGCGTGGAAGTCGGAGAGCGCGGACCGTATCCGTTGCAGTTTGCGCGTCGCCGCTGCCTCTCGCGCGACAGGGGCGCCCACCTCGTCGGCGTGCGGAGGAAAGTGCAGCGCGACGACTTCGTATCGCTCGGCGAGCTCGGTGCCGTACCTCTCGGCGATGGACGGGGCACTCCGGTCTCCGGTGAGCAGGGCGGTGACCAGTGCCTGCGTCTGGTCCTGACCCTGCGCGGCCACGGCCTTGTATTCGTCGAGATATCCCGAGGACACCGCCTCGGACACCACGTCGAGCAGACCGAACATCAGCACCGCGCCGTCGACGAGCGCGCCGTGCTCACCGTCCACCGCGCGCCCGGCGATCATGCGAAGGCATCGCGAGAACCCTTCGTGGAACGCGTGCTGGATGGCGGCCAGTGGAACGCCGAGTCGAGCCCACTTGCCCGCGGACCGGCGCAGACGGCCGAGCGCTTCGGTCGACGGTTGTACGCCGCTATCCAGAACGTCTGCCGCCAGCGCGACGCATTCTGCGGTCACCTCGGCGACGACAGTCCGGCCGGACCTCCCGGTCAGCTCACGACACTGGGTGGTATCGAGCACGTGGTCGATGATCTTCTGCGTCGAATCCCGCGCGACTCGAAGTTGATGGGATGCCGGACGTCCTCCCAGGCTCAGTCCCTCTGCCGAATCGGAGGACACCATCGTGGTTGCCATACGCTTCTCACCTTCCGAAACGTTCGGGGCGGCCGGGGCCTCCGCTGTTGTCGTAGAAGGTCACGATAGAGCAACAAACGGACCGAGAGAATGTTTGGGTGCCGAAACGCGGATCCAGAGTTGGATTCGAGGACTTGTACTCACCCCTTCGGCCCTGCAATTGTGACGAGTCCCCAGCAGAACTGGACATATTCACATTTCAACAACGCGCACGAGTTTCAGAATCACGGACCGAAGATGTCCGCAATCCGCTCTAGCTTGAGCTTCATGGACATCAGCGACTTCACCATCGACGTACCGCAAACGGACCTGGACGACCTCACCGCCCGCCTGACGCGCACCCGCTTCCCGAACGGCCACGCAACCGGATGGGGAACGGGGACCGACCTCGACACGATGCGCCGCCTCACCTCCTACTGGGCACAGGATTACGACTGGCGCCGCGTCGAAGCGCGACTGAACGAGTTCCCACACCATCTCGCCGACGGCACCCTGCATTTCATCCATGCCCGATCCGATCGTCCGGACGCCCGACCGATACTGCTGCTCCACGGGTGGGCAGACTCGTTCGCCAAATACGTAGGAATCATCGACGCGTTGCGCAACCCCGTGAACGCCGACGCCCCGGCGTTCCACGTGGTGGTGCCGTCCCTGCCCGGATTCGGGTTCTCCGAACAGCTGCCCGACGGCGACGCGGGTCCGGAGACCACGGCCGCACCGCTCGTCGCGCTGATGGAGACCCTCGGGTACGACCGGTACTTCGTCCACGGCGGCGACTGGGGCAGCGTCGTCGGCCAGGAAGTGGTGCGCGCGAACCCGGACCGCATTCTCGGATTGCACCTCACGGACATTCCGTTTCCCAATTTATTCATGGTCGACCGAGAGTCCGTCACCGACGACGAGAAGGCCTTCCTGGACGCGCTCGACTCGTGGAGCGAGAACGACGCCGCCTACGTCTCCATCCAGTCGTCGAGGCCCTTGACACTCGCCTACGGTCTCAGCGACTCGCCGGTCGGCCTCGCCGCCTGGATCGTCGACCACTTCGGTCGCCTCTCGGACTCCCTACCGAGCGACGAGGACCTGATCACCAACGTCATGACCTACTGGGTGCGCAACTCCATCCACTCCTCGACGCGCCTGTACAGCGAAGGCGCAGCCTGGGACGAGGAGAGCGGCGATCAGGACCGGGCAGATACCGAAGACTGGGCAGATACGGGAGACTGGGACCCGGTCATCCACGTTCCGACGGCAATCGCCGTGTTCCCCAAAGACATCGGCCGGCCACCGCGCGAATTCGTGGAGCGCTTCTTCGACGTCGTCCGCTACACGGTCCACCCTCGCGGTGGACACTTCGCCGCCCTCGAAGTGCCCGAACTCGTCGTCGCAGACATCCAGGCCTTCGCCGGGAATCTGGAGGTCGAGTAGGCCGGCGTACGGATTCTCGTTACGTGTCGATTTCGAGAATCCTCGATCGTCATGTCTACGTACAACCACGAAGATCCGGTACAAAATGGACATCGACGCTAGGAGAGACACATGCGCTACACCCTGATCCTCAACAATGCCGAGCCCGAGGAGGGCGTCCTCGACCAGGAGACGATCGCCCAGATGCAGGAGGCGTTCGGAGCGTACGGCCGCGCACTCGAGTCCGCCGGTGTGCTCGTCGCCGCGGAGGTTCTGACGTCCAGCTCGTCCGCCAGAACGCTGTCTCTGCGCACCGGCGAACTGCAGGTTCAGGACGGCCCCTTCGCGGATACGAAGGAAGGCGTCGGCGGTGTCTTCGTGATCGAGGTACCCGACGAGGACGCCGCGCTCATGTGGGCCGAACGGTGCCCCGGCGCGCAGTACGGAGTGCTGGAAGTTCGAGCGGCCGCCACCTCGTTCGTCGACGGCGCGTGGACCTGAGAGGCCGACCGATGAGTGCAGTGCAGGAGTCGGCCGAACATGCTGTGCGCACGTCGTACGGCCGGCTCCTTGCCCTCCTCGCATCCGCGGACGGCAACATCGTCGCCGCCGAAGATGCCCTCGCCGACGCCCTGGAACGGGCGCTGACCACCTGGCCACGCGACGGCGTGCCCACCGATCCCGACGCCTGGCTCCTCACCGCCGCCAGGAACAAGCGTCGGGACGTCTGGAAATCGGCGGCACATCGAACCTCGGTAGCGCTCGATCCCGTGGTCCACGCCGAATCGCGTCTCGACGACATCGATGTCGATGCGCTGCCGGACAAGCGGCTCGAGCTGATGGCCGTGTGTGCCCACCCCGACGTCGACCGTGCGGTCAGGACACCGCTGATGCTCGACGTCGTGCTGGGGTTCACGGCCAAGGACATCGCGCAGGCGTTCGCGCTACCCGCCTCGACGATGGCGGCACGCCTGGGCCGAGCGAAGAAGCGCATCCGGGATGCGCACATCCCGTTCGAACTACCCGATCGGAGTGCCCTGCCGGCACGGGTCGACGCGATTCGTGAAGCCGTGTACGGCGCGTTCGCGATCGACTGGAACGCCTCGGGATCCGAAGTGCGAGAAAACATGATCGGTGAGGCGCTGCACCTCGCCGAGACACTGTGTGCAGTGTTGCCAGAGGACGCGGAGGCGCACGGGCTTGCCGCATCGATCGGACTGTCCGCCGCTCGGATGCCGGCACGCTGCCGAGACGGGGTACTGGTTCCGTTGGCCGAGCAGGACTTTCACCTGTGGGACGCAGACCTGTTGCATCGCGGGGAGCAGCATCTCGTCGCGGCACACCGCCTGGTGGCCGCAGGCTCCAGTGCACTCGGGCGTTTCCAACTGGAAGCAGCTGCCTCTGCCGTGCACTGTGGTCGCCGAAAGACCGGCCGAACGGACTGGACCGCGTTGCGCGAATTGTATTCCGCACTACAGACATCGGCACCGACAGTCGGCAGCGCCGTTGCGCTCGCCGTCGTCACCGCAGAAACCGACGGCGCCCTCGCTGCACTCCGTCTGCTCGATCGAACGAACGGAACCGAGCGATTCCAGCCCGCATGGGCGGCGCGCGCTCACCTGCAGGCTCAGCTGGGTAACGTCGACTCCGCCCGATCCGCCTACGAGAAAGCCATCTCCCTCACCGCAGACCCTCCCACCCGTGCCTATCTGGACAAACAGTTACGTCGGCTGTGAAACCGAGGCGGATTCACAGTCCTTTCGTGCACCGCGATGATTTCCATCGCGCCGTCGAGTCCACCTCTGCGCAAGGACAAACATAGACCTTGGAGGTAACCATGACCGAGGCACATGTCACCGGAGTGAGAATGGTGGCGATACCCGTCGCCGACCAAGACCGTGCAATCGAGTTCTACTCCGTTGCACTGGGTTTGACGAAGTCCGCGGACCGTGTGATCGAGGAAATCGGATCGCGTTGGGTGCAGATGAGCGCTCCCGGTATCGAGATCGCGCTACTGACGGAGTACCCGGGATTCTCCGCGGGCCGCGATACCGGCGTGCGGTTGGTGACAGCGGACGCCAGAGCCCTGCACGCCCACCTCGTCGGGCACGGGGCGAAGGTGAACGAGCTTCTCCTCTGGGAGGGGCTGCCGCCGATGTTCGAGTTCGACGACATCGACGGCAACACCCTCTACGCAGTGCAGTGAAAACAATCGGCCTTGCTCCTAGGCTGCTTCGCGGTCCTCGTGCTGTTTCGCCTGCGTGAGTACGGCGGATCTGTCCGTGTACTGAAAATGCGGGCGCTTGTCTCCGATGTACGAGCTCATCCACGACACCACGGCCACGTAGCGGTTGCGGAAGCCCACCATGTACATCAGGTGCACCGCCAACCACATGACCCACGCGATGGGACCCGACATGTCGACCTTCCCGAACAACCGCACCACTGCGCTGAACCGGCCGACGATCGACATGCTTCCCTTATCGGTATACGCGAACGGGATTCCGGCGTCCACCTTTCCGGTGATGACCTTGGCAACGTGGCGGCCCTGTTGCATCGCCACGGGCGACTGACCGGGCAGACCGTTCAACGAGGTCACGTCGCCGATGGCGTAGATGTCCTTCGCCGTACCGACGGTCAGGTCGTCGTGGACGAGAAGCCTGCCGGCACGGTCGGTCTCGCAGCCGGTGCGTTCGGCGAGCGTGGCCGCCAGATCGCTGGCCTGCACGCCGGCCGACCAGATGACGGTCTTGGCGGCGATGGTCCGCGACGTTTTCGAGTCCACATCCTGAACCGTGACCGTGTCGTCGACGATGTCGGTGACCATGGCCCCGGTGACCACCTCGACGCCCGACTTCTCCAACTTGGCGCGGGCGTAGGTACTGAGCTTGCCGCCGAACGCAGGCAGCACGTCCTTGACGCCGTCGACGAGTGTCACCGTCACGTCGTCCGGATGGATGTCCGGGAAGGATCCGGCGAAGTACCGCTGAGCGAGATCCCTGATCTGCCCTGCCAATTCCACACCGGTGGCACCGGCACCGACCACGACGAAACTGAGCAGCTCCTTTCTCGCCTCCTGGTCGGAGGTGTGGTGCGCAGTCTCGTAGCAGCGCAGGATCTGCTCACGCAGAGCGACGGCGTCGTCGACGGTCTTGAGAGCGAACGTGCGGTCCTTGAACTCGTCGCGTCCGAAGTACGCCTGCGTCGCGCCCGTCGCGACGATCAATCGGCCGTACCCGATGGTGTGGCTACCGCCCGCGCCGATGTAGGTGACCTGGTGCAACTCGGGGTCGACGTCGACGACCTTGCCGAGCCGGACATCGGCCGATTCGTAACGGGCGAGGATGCGCCGGACGGGTGGAGCGATCTCGCCGGTCGACAGCATGCCGGTCGCTGCCTGGTAGAGAAGCGGTTGGAACAGGTGCTCCGTCGTGCTGGAGACGAGCGAGAACTTCACGCCGGCCTTGCCCAGAGACTTGGCCGCAGCCAACGCTCCGAATCCCGATCCCACGATGACGACCTCGTACGTATCCACTGGTTTTCCTTTCCAATCGAGCAACCACACTCCATGAAACGCCCCGGCCAGTGGTCTATCAACGGGTAATTTGGAATAGTATCGATGAGTAAAACTCATGAATGGAGCGCTGTGGAACTTCGGCAACTGAAGTACTTCCTCGCCGTGGGCGAGGAGCTGAGCTTCTCGCGCGCCGCCGAGCGGTGCTATGTCTCGCAGTCGGCGATCAGCCTCCAGATCGGCAAACTGGAACGCGAGATGGGCGAGTCACTGTTCGAACGGTCGTCGCGCTCGGTCCGATTGACCGTTGTCGGAACACAATTGATGTCCATCGCACGGCACATGGTCGAGCTCGAGCAGTCCGCGCTCGCGTTGACGGCCAGGCGCCGGAATCAGCTGCGCCTGACCGGCAACATGACGTTCGCAGCCAACGCAATCGCCGCGATCGTCCAAGTACGCGAGCGGCATCCGGAAGCCGAGATCGACTTCGTCCTGAAACGATTCGCCGAACAGATCGAAGCCGTCACGTCGGGCGACTGCCAGGTGGCCTTGATCCGAGGCAACGTCGAGCGCTCCGGTCTCGAGGTCACCGAGCTGTGGAAGGAGAACCTCGTCGTCGTACTCGCCGACAGTCACCCACTGGCATCCGGGCCGGATCCGCGACTCGAGCAGCTCGCTCAGTACCCACTGCTCCTCCCCAAGCGCAGCGAGCAGATCCTGCTGCATCGGGTGATCGAAGGAGCCATGAAAAGAAGTGGTCGACGCCTGGCCTTCGGCCCACCCGTCGCCATGGACCACACGGCAAGCGCGGAGTTGCTCAACCACCCCGAATGCTGGTCCATCATCTACGCGAGCACGGCCGAGAGCACTCCGAAGACCGGGCTGGTGTTCCGCACCGAAGCGCAGCGCAGACTGAAACTTCCCGTCTCCGCGGTGGTCGACTCGTCCATACCCCCGACGGACATTCAGAGGGATCTCATTGCCGCACTTGCCGATACGGCGCCGTCTCCGGTGCCACTCTGACGATCGGGGTCACAGGATGCCGGACTCGCGCATCTGCTGCACGACGAAGGCCCCGGAGTAGACGTCGATGTACGTCCGCTCCGTCTGAAGCGGCGAGAACGCAACACCGAACCGAACCGGGCCCGGCTCCGACCTCGACACCGCGATGTCGACCGAGTACCGACCGTCGGGGGTGCTCACATCACCGGCGCGATACAGGTAGTCGTTGACGCCCACCCGAACATCACGCTGCTCCGCCCTCTTTCCCGTACCGGTGATCTCCCGGAATGCGATGGGGTCCAACCCGACACAGGAGTAGACCCGCGCGAAGACGTCACCCTCCGGGTCCACCCAGCCTCCGCCGAGCGCCCCACCCGCCTGCGACAGCCACTCGTCGGACCACTCGGGAGCGGCCTCTCCCGTCACCCGCAGATCCGACGCCACCGCGTCGCTGCAACTGGGGTCGCCCGGCTGCGGCGCGGCGCACCCACCGATCGCAGCCACAGCGACCAGCACGAGCACAGGCGCGACAACATTCTTCACCGCTTCCACCACCTCATCCCCGACCGACGACGACACTCGTCACCGAAAACCATACCTGTCGGATTGTTCCTGAAGTGCGCCATGGCGTGAGCCGGCAGCAGCCAGCAACGCGTCGAGCCGTGGCTGCCACTCGGAACGATCGTCGGCGAAACATCTCGTCAACACCTCGATCATCGCTGAAGGCGCGACCGATGCGCCGGGCGAGGCACCGAGCAGGCCCGCGATCGATCCGTCCCTGCCGGTGACGATCTCCGTGCCGAACATCAGATCACCGCGAAATCTGCTGCGCGGCTTGATCAGCTGAGCTCGTTGACCGGCCTGAATCAGACGCCACTGCGCGGGGTCGGCAGCGGGGTAGAACGTTTCGAGCTCGGCAAGCTTGCGCTTCGACGACGCCAGAACCTGCCCGACGAGATAACGGACGAGGGGGAGGTTGCCGATACCGACCGACAACAGAACGGGCAGGTTTCGAAGACGGACGGTACCGAACAGATCGCGGAGGCGACCGTGTTTCAGCAGGCGGGTGCTGAAGGTCGCGTACGGCCCGAACATGAGCGACGTCGTGCCGTCGACATGCCTTTTGTCCAAGTGCGGCAACGACATCGGAGGTGCACCGAGCGACGGTCTGCCGTAGACCTTCACGCCGTGCCGCGCGACGACCTCCGGGGCATCGGTGTACAAGAACTCGGCGCCGAAGGGAAATACCCCGTACCCGCGTATTTCGGGAACACGAGCCTTCTGCAACAGACGCAGTGCGTACCCGCCGGCTCCGACGAACACGAACCGCGCGCGAACCTCGAACACCCGCCCGGTCGATCGGACTCGACCCGATAGATGCCACAGACCGTCCGACGTGCGGCGCAGACGCGTCACCTCGTGGCCGGTGCGGATCAAGCACCCACTCGCCTCCATCGTCCGGCCGAGCGATTCGGTGAGTGCGCCGAAATCGATGTCGGTACCACCGGCGTCCCACGTCGCCGCGATCCGCTCGTCCGGCGCGCGACCGTCGACGAGCAACGGCGCCCAGCCACGAATTCGATCACGATCCTCGGAATACTCCATACCCTGAAACAGAGGGTTCGACGTCAGCGTCTCCCATCTGCGTCGCAGGTAGTCCACATCGGCATCGCCGAACACCACGTCCATATGAGGCACTGCCTTCAGGAACGACGGATCGAGGTCACCGCTCCGCGCCAGCGAGTCCCAGAATGCCCTCGACACCGCGAACTGCCGCGCAACCTGCTCGGCCCGGGACGAGTCGTCGGCGTCGGGCATGTAGTTGAGTTCGCACAGACCTGCATGACCGGTACCCGCGTTGTTCCACGGACCCGAGCTCTCGCCGTCCAGCCGGTCGAGTCGCTCGAACAACGCGATCGACCTGTCCGGCAGCACCTTCTGGATCAGCGTTCCGAGGGTCGTGGACATGACGCCGCCGCCGACGAGCGCGACGTCCAGGATTTCCGCATGTGAAGTCATGCCGTCAATGCTGGCGGCGACGAGACCGTTCCGTCCAATGAGATGTTCGAGCAATTATCATCCGGAAATGGATGACTACTCGTTCGACCGCCCGGGGTCCGTAGCGCCTCTGCTCGCCGCCTTCGACGCCGTCGCCGCGGAAGGCCACGTCACCCGCGCGGCCGCCCGGCTCGACGTGCCCCAATCCTCGGTCAGCAGGCGGGTGCACAGCCTCGAGCGCATCCTCGGGTTGGCGCTGATCCAACCGGTGGGTCGCGGGGTCACTCTGACCGCGTCGGGCCGGGAGTTGTTCGACCGCACCCACCATGTGATGCGGGAACTCGACGACGCTGTCGCCGCGGTGCGGTCCGACGCCGATCCGGACAGCGGAGTCGTCGGGTTCGGATTCCCTCTGACGCTCGGATCGCGTTCGGTGGCCGCCCTTCTGACGGACTTTCATGCACTCGCCCCCCGCGTCAGGGTTCGACTGGTGCAAGCACACGGCGAAGCCCTCGCGGACATGATTCGCGACGGCCGACTGGATCTCGCCGTCATGATTCCTCCGCCCGACGACCTGGACGTGACGGTCCTGGGCAGCCAGCAGATCTTCGTCCACGTAGCGGCCACACACCCGTTGGCGTCTCGTCGGGCACTCGCGGTCGAGGATCTCGCCGACGAAGCCTTCGTGGCCAGCCCGCCGTCGTTCCAGCTGCGCACCCTGCTCGACACGTGGTGCGCGGAAGCCGGATTCGTCCCGCGGGTTCCCTTCGAGATCAGTGAGATCGACACCATCGAGGCACTCGTACGAGCCGGGCTCGGGATCGCGCTTCTACCGAAGCCGGAGGTCGCCGTCGCCGGCGTGACGACCGTTCCCCTGACCGGTGACCGCACTCGATCGGTCGGGCTGGCGACAGGCCGACGCCGACCGACAGCTCCCGTCGCGCGCTTCCATCGTCACGTCACCCGACAAGCGGATCACCTCGCACTTTAACCCTAAAGTTCCTCGTTAGGGATGTATGCGGTATTTTATGCACAAACAAGGAGTGCACATGACCGGGATATACAAGTCGGAGCAAGGCGCGAAACTGATACTTCAGCGATACGACGAAGTGCTCGATCACTGGCCCGTCCCTTCCTCCCGCCACCGCATCCCGACACAGGCAGGGGAGACCTTCGTCGTGTCGAGCGGACCCACCGATGCATCGCCGGTGGTTCTGTTGCACGGCTCGGGCGCCAACGCGAACACGTGGGCTGTCGACATAGCGACGTGGTCGACCGACCACAGAGTGCACGCCGTCGACTTGCTCGGAGAACCAGGGCACAGCGCTGGAACACGCCTTCCGTTGGATTCGGACGACACGGCAACGTGGCTCGACGAAGTCCTCGACCACCTCGGCGTCGACTCGACCGCACTGGTAGGAATGTCACTCGGAGGCTGGACCGCACTGGATTACGCGATACGCAGGTCGGCGCGCGTATCGCGGTTGGTAGTGATGTGTCCGGGAGGAATCGGCAAGCAGACATGGGGGTGGATACCCAAGGCAATGATTCTTCGGGCCTTCGGGGCCAGGGGCACACGCCGAACCGTCCGACTCGTCACCGGACTGGGCGGTGCGGAGACCGACCACATCCTCGGCGACGTGTCGTTGACCTTCACCCACTTCCGCCCCAGGACAGAGAAGCTACCGATCTTCTCCGACTCTGCACTGCAGGGCATTTCGATCCCAATGCAGGTCATCCTCGGCGCTGACGACGTGATGATGGACTCGACCGAGACTGCCGATCGTGTTGCGCGCTGCATTCCCCACGCCTCGGTGAACGTTCTCCCCGGCGTCGGGCACGCGATCCTGGGGCAGACAGATCCAATCCACGAGTTCCTGCGCACTGCGTGAGGACTCGGAGCCGGCCTACCCGAGAACTCCGATGTCAGAGAACATGACCCGAGGACAGCTCGATGCCTCGCCCGACCCGAACGACGCTTTCGCGCAGAACCAGATAGGCCGACTCCAGATCCACGTTCGTCGCCAGCAGCGTGCCGTCCGAGAATTGAATCCCACCGTGCTCACCGGAGGAAATCCGTACGACGGTCGAGCCGATTGCCGGTGAACCGGTCGGTGACGCAGGCGCGGCGGACGTTTCAGGCGCGTCCAGCGTCTCGATGATGCCTCCGGGAAGGCACAGCACCGTCGCACCGTCCGGCGCGGTGTACTCCCAGGACTCGACTTCCTCCCGGGGAGCTGCGGTGACGGCACTCCCGTCGTCGAACCGCAGCGTCAGCGTGCCGTCCGCGGCCAACTCGGACATCGTGCACCGAGTGGTGAGCAGGGACGTCAGTGCACGCAGCCCCTCGAACTGGTTGTCCTCGTCGAACCGTGTGTCACCGATGTCGAGCTGACTGAACGCCACCGCCGAACCGTCGTCGAAGCCGATACTCAGATCGAAGTCGAGGTGAACGTTCCGCACTGTTGCGTTCTGCACGTCGACACTCGTCACCGGGGAGGTCCACCGGACGCGAGGTGGACGGCGCGCTCGAACACGCCGGCCAGATCGGTTGTCTGCGGACCTGGTTCCAGTACCAGGGTGGTCGCACCAGCCTCTGTGTACTCGTCGAGGTCGTCCACCAGGTCCGACACGTACAAGACGATGTCGTGGCCCGGCCCACCACCGATGTGGCCGATCGCGTCGCGGACCTGCTGCGGCGTGGTGGAGCTGGTCAGTATCGTCCCGCGGCTCGTCTCGCCGCTCACAGCAAGGGTTTTGGGGCCCGTCGCACCGACCAGAAGCGGCGGAGGCTCCGCCGGTGGCCAATCCAAGCGGACGTTGTCCAACGAGACGTAACGGCCCCGAACGTCGACCGTCTCACCAGCCAGCAAACTCGTCAGTGCCGTCATCTGCTCGCGAAGAAGAGTCAGCGGGGACTGCACTCGCGCCCCCACCTGCCCCATCCAATCCTGCACACCGTGACCCAACCCGACCCGCGTCCGTCCCGGATACAGCCGAGCCAGAGCAGCGACCTCCATCGCCGTGGCCGCGACGTTCCGCAGAGGGGTGGGCAAAACTCCGATCCCGACGTTCAACCGTGGCGTCACCGCGAGAACAGTTGCGGCCATGGAGATTCCCCCGGAGAAGAAACAGTCCTCCCACAGCCAGATCTCATCCACCCCGGCCTCGTCGGCCGCACGCGCCGCGTCGACGATGGTCTCCGGCGGCAGTTCCGGCCTCAGCACAACACCGAATCGCGTCATCACATCCCTCTCTCTTCCACTTCATCCTCCACTCCCGCCCCACCGAAGGTCATTCCGCAGGCTCCACTCCCGCCCCACCGAAGGTCAGGATCGACGCCTACAAAGCAGAAGAACCCCGCCGACGGCAACGGCCACGCTGACCACGCCGGCGACCCCGAGCCACAGCGTCGCCCCGATCGCAGGGGAATCGGCCTCCAGCACGGTGGGAGTGCCGTAGGAGCACTCGGCAGCATCGAGCGTCGTACGATCGGTCGTCGGCGCCGTCGCCGAACAGCTGTTGACCTGCAAACGATCCCGCGACGACTCACCGCGTTGGGCGAAGAAGATGTACTCGTCACCGACCGCCAGCGTCGAGCCACACGCGGCCGACTCCGCGGCCGTCGACACCACGGCGTCGGCCTCCACGTCACCGTCGTAGATCTCGCTGACCCGAACGTCGTAGGTGAGTGTGCTGCCGTCGTCGCGGACATCGGTCGCCACCCCGACGAAGACCGCGCCGTCGGGAGACGAGTGCTGTCGAACACGGTCGCTCACCTGAGACAGGCCGTAGGCACACGTGCAAGCCTGCGCGACGGGGGGAGTGATGCCGGTCGCCAACCCTGCCGCCACGGCGCCGACCAACACGACTCGCCCTGCGATCCGCCCCGTACGCACGAGACCAGCGTCGCACGCCACGTCGGCGCAGTCCATGCGACCTACCGCGGACGGTCGGTCGTGAAACTCGAACCGCGACCCCAGACGAACCACACGATCGTCCCCAGAAACGGGAACGCCAGCACGATCAGGACCCAGATCGCTTTGCCCGCGGTCGTGTAGTTCTTCGACTGCAGAATGCTGACCAGGGCGGCGACGAACAACGCGAACGCCGCGACGACAAGTATCAGAATCAGAACCCCGAAACCGAGGCCGAAAACCGTGGTGGCCGTGTCGTCCTGCGCGCTGAGTTCCAGCAACATCGAACGTTCCTTTCGTCGAAGCGGTGATGTGCACTCCACCCTACGAACGCAGGCGCCGTCACACATCGTCGTTGCGATGTACATTCCGTACACCTTCGGAACGACTCGACCCCGACCTCGGGTGCTGTGGCACGATCGGACGAATGGGGCGTGACGACTTTCTGACGGCAATCGAAACCAATCCGGTGGTCGTCGAGATCCTCGAGCGTGGACCAGAACTCGGGCTCACCGACTGGTATCTGACGGCAGGTGGCCTGTTCCAGACCGTCTGGAACCACGTCGCCGGCTCCGATCCTCGAGCCGGCATACGCGATTACGACTTTCTCTACTACGACGGCACGGACCTGTCGTACGAATCAGAGGATCGCGTCATTCGACATGCGGACACTCTGTTCGCCGATCTGGGAGTCGACGTCGAGGTCCGCAACCAAGCCCGCGTTCATCTCTGGTACGAAGATCGCTTCGGCGCACCGGTGAAGCCGTTCCGAAGCACGGAGGACGGGATCGACCACTTCGTGTCCACCACCTGCTGTTTCGGGGCCCGCAGCGAGAACGACGGGACGACGACGGTGTATGCACCCCACGGATTCGACGACGTGTTCGCCGGGGTGATCAGGCCGAACCCGCTGCTTCCGATGCGGCACGTCTACGAGTCGAAGGCCGCCCGGTGGACATCGATCTGGCCGCATCTGACGGTTCTCCCGTGGCCGGAGTAGATGCGCCGTCCTACCCGTAGAAGGTCGCCGGGTCGAGGCCGTCGATCGGCAGCCGAGCAGCGTCGGCGTCGGGCGAGCTACTCACCCCGCGCAACTCGACCGCCGATACCGGGCGCTCGTCCATGCGTCGAGCAATCTCGAAGAACACCGCAAGCACGTGCACACAGGGACTGGTTCGTTTCGTGCAGTCGCAGTCGGCGGTCAGCTCGTCACGACTCGGACCGACGGGCATGCCTGCCTTCGACCATTCGGCGTGGACGGAATCCGGCACGTCGCCGGCGGGTAGACCGCGCAGCGCTGCTCGGGCCGACTCCGCAGCGTCGTCCGCCCAGAGGGGACAGTGCAGGCTGACGTGCTGGTCACGCGCCCCGAACACGGTTGCTCTGATCGACCCGGCCGAGATCACGACGTCACCGACCTTGTCGTTCCGAACCAGTGATCGAGCCCGAGGAAGAGCTGGATTCGGTCGGGTGATGGACGTCGGCTGCGCCAGCCGTACCCAGTCACGCCCCCACGCGGTGACCCCGAGATCGTCACTCATCGGCCCGCCCCGATCTCGAGCAGCTCGCGAAGCTGACCGTCCGACAGTTTCGCTAGATCGCCACCGATGTCGAGCGTCGCTTCGCTGGTCGCGATGTCCGCGAGGTCACGCTTGTGTCCGTGCATGTCGTCGATCGACTGCTCGAGGGTTCGTTCGGTGAGCAGTGTGTGCACCGTGACGGTCTGCGTCTGCCCGATTCGGTGAGCGCGATCGCTCGCTTGGCTCTCCACGGCCGGGTTCCACCACCGATCGAAATGAACCACGTGCGACGCACGAGTGAGGTTGAGGCCGAACCCGGCCGCGCGCAGACTCAGGATCAGAATCGGTGGGCCGTCGCCCGATTGAAACTCGTCGACCATCGTCTCGCGGGCCGCAGTGGACAGACCGCCGTGCAAGAACGGCACCGGATGTCCGGTGACCTCGTCACCGAGATGCCGGGACAACAACTCGCCGGTCCCGCGATACTGCGTGAACACGAGCGCCGCCTGCCCGTCGTCGACGATCTCCGACAGCATCTCCGTCACCCGATCGAGTTTGCCTGATCTGCCCTGGATTTCGGCACCGGTACCGTCGACGAGCTCAGGATGATTACAGATCTGTTTGAGGCGAGTGAGCAACGTCAGGATCCGTCCCCTGCGTCCGATCCCTGTCCCGAATCCTTCGGTCAACGAGCTGTCGAGGTGACGCCGATACAGTCGCTCCTGCTCCTGGGTGAGCGTGCAGACCACCGAATTCATCACCTTGGCAGGGAGTTCGGGTGCGACATCGACCTTGCGCCGTCGCAGAATATGCGGCCCCACGAGCTCACGAAGCCGACCCGCCGCGGCGTCGGACCGCTTCTGCTCGATGGAGACGACGAACCGTCGCCGGAAGCGCGCACGTGCTCCCAGAACGTCGGGTGAAGCGAACGCCATCAGGGACCACAGTTCGTCGAGTCGATTCTCCACCGGAGTACCTGTCATCGCGATGCGCAGGTGCGCCTGCAGCCTCCTGGCCGCGCGCGCCTGTTGCGAATCCGAGTTCTTGATCTGTTGCGCCTCGTCGAGAACCACTGTGTCCCAGTCTACTTCCGTGATCATGTCCGCATCGCTTCGCAGCGTCGGATAGCTGGTGATCACGACGGAACCCGGCCCGACGTGCTCGAGGCTCCGCGTCCTCGACGCCCCGTGATGAACGTGAACCTCGATGCCCGGCGCGAACTTGGTCAGCTCCCGAGCCCAGTTGCCGACCAACGACGTCGGGCACACCACCAGGTGCGGCGCATCGCGTCGCAGCGTGAAGACGGCGATCGCCTGCACCGTCTTTCCCAGGCCCATCTCGTCGGCCAGAATTCCCCCGCCGCTCGTTGCCACTGCGTTCATCCACGCGACGCCTGCCCGCTGATACGGCCGAAGTTCTGCCCGCAGAAGCGTCGGCTCACCCGCCCGCCGATGCAGCGCCGCGTCGACGGTGGACGCTGCAGACCAGATCGTCGTCGTGTCGAGTCCGACCGCCGCGTGTCCGGCAATCGGCACCGACGAGACGAGGCCCTCCACGTCCCCACCAGCCGCAGCCGCCACTGCTATGCGCGCCCAGACCCGCAGCGACCGACTCGCGCGATCTCCCGGTCGCCACGTGGTGAACGCAGTGAGCGCGTCCGGCGCGTCCACCAGTGCAACCGGGACCGACAGCGCCTGCACCGATCGGGAGGCGGCGTCGGGCAGTGCGATGGTCAACGACGCCGGCGTTCCTGCAGGTAGTCCGGCCGCGACGGCATCCTGAGAGGGGCTGCCCGTGCCCCACCAGGCAAACTTGTTCAACTCGATCGAGTAGCACGCTTGCAGTGTTCCGGGGAGGTTCGCATCGACCGATGGTTCGTGGGTTCGGGCGTCTACCGTCGTGAAAATGTTCGTGACCTCCGGTCAGGGCACTGTGAGGTCCGACAAACCGCGTCGGACCCAACCTGGTGGGCGGTGAGGGATGGCGGGTTCCGATCGTTCGGCGATCAGCAGTGGGACAGCGCGGTCGGCCACCATCCGTGGGCTGAAGACCGTCGAGAGTAGACCGAAGTGCCGGAGTGTGCAATTACCGATCCGTGCGGCCGGGGTACCTCACTTTTCTCGCATGTCACAGAGTTTCTCGCAGCGATGTACTTACCTGCCGAGTGCCCCTATAACTCTTCCTATGAACAATCCCTACACACCCGAGTCGGGCGAGGTGCCGAGGGAACTGGCGGGACGCGAGAAGTACCGGTCGGCGTTCATCTCTCTGCTCGACGGCCTCGAACGCGGTCATACCGCACGGTCGCAGCTGATCACCGGCATGCGCGGCACCGGTAAGACCGTACTGCTCCGCGAGTACGTCTCGATCGCGCGGTCGAGGCGTTGGGCGATCGTCGACATCGATGCGGTCCGACGGGACGACGACGGATTCCGACGACAACTGGCCTTCGAATGCCGCAGTGCCTTGCTGGCCGTATCCGCCCGCGGGCACTGGGGATCGGAGGCGAAAAGAGCGTCCGGCGTACTCGGCTCGTTCGCCTCGGTGCTCGGAGCGAGCAGCCCCCTCACCGCGGAATGGACCGAGACAACGCCCGGGGCAGCCGACACCGGGCAGCTGTCCGCGGACACGACGGCAACCCTCCTCGCGCTGGGAGAGGCCGCGCGTGCCCACGACACAGGCATCGTCTTCGTGATCGACGAGCTACAGCGGCTCACCTCGGCACAGCTCTCCGCGCTGATCGACGCGTTCCATCGTTGCTACCTGCGCGAACTGCCCATCACGGTCGTCGGTGCAGGGCTCACCGATCCCGTCGACGAGATACCGGAGGGCGCGCAGCCGCCGAACAGACCGACAGTGGACGAGGTTCGAGCGCGCGCGGACCGCCTGTTCGAATTCCCGGTTCTCGGTGCTCTCGCCGACGCCGATGCCGCCGCCACGCTGCGCAGTGGAGGGTCGTGGACGGACGGAGCGGTCCTGACCGCGTCGACGATCACGGGGAAATTTCCGGCGCTGCTGCACGCCCTCGGATTCGTCGTCTGGGACGCTCGCAACACCGACGTCGTCACCGAGGCCGACATCGAGAACGCCGTTCCCGAATACGAGAAGTTCGTCGACGAGAACTTCTTCCGTCGAGACCTCGGTCGCGTCGACGACGTGGACCTCGCGTACTTGCGCGCAATCGTGGATGCTCCCGCCGAGATCGACACCGCACGAGCCCTCGAACGTACCGTCGCGCAGTGCACGCGAACACGGGCGGGTTTGGTGGACAAAGGGCTGCTGCACATCACGAAAAACAACGAATCGGTCTTCACCACACCGCACTTCGAGAGTTTTCTGCTACGAACGATGCCGACACTGGAGGTACCTGCCCGCAAACAGCGCCGTCGACGCTACGACCCATGAACGGTCTCACCGGTTGGTGTACTCATCCGGGTCCTCTACTTGGCAGAAACGCAGCACGTTCGACGACGGATCGATCACGGTCACCGTCGGCCCACCCGGCGCATCGGTGTCCAGACCCGGCCGCATCGACCGATACTCGGCGGCGTCGAGCTGCCGATGGAACGCCCGAATGTCCTGAACCGGAATCCACACGACAGTCCCTGGTGTTCCATCTCCATGATGCTCCGACAGATCGAGCACCGAACCGGAACGACGAACCCTCATGTACAACGGCATCCCGGGCTCGAACCTGTGCTCCCACTCCACGTCGTAACCCAGATAACCGATGTAGAACGCCCGCGTAGCCGCGTCGTCGAACATGCGAAGAATCGGGATGCTCGGGCCCAGAGCGATACCTGCGTCACCGGGCCGTTTCTTCCACTTCACGTGCACTCACCTCACGTTCGCGTCGCCGGGACAACAGTACAAGCTTCTCGGCATGTCACGTCGAGCGCTGGATCCACCCGCTCTAGGCCCCGCTCCTGCCGGCGACGGCGACGATGGTCTCGGCCAATTCGCCCTTGGCCTGATCCGGGGACAGGTCACCCGTCGCGGCCGCACGAGACAGCGCCTCTGCCGCGCCGAAGATCGCGGTGATCGAGGGTACGGACACCCCCGTCGACGATTGGACGAACGGGGCAAGGATTTCGCGGCACCGCTGCGAATAAGCTTGGTCTGCAGCGCGTTTGACCTGCTCGAGCTCCGGCGATCCTTCCAGCGCAGCGAGTACTCCGGTGAGTTCACGGCCCTGCGCGAGCGTGCACCCGACGTACGAGTTGGCAATTGCCGCGGCACGGCCGTCGAGCGTCGCTTCTGCGTTGTCGAGGTACTCCTCGAGCATGGCCGCCTGACGGTCGTCGAACTCCTGGAAGAGCGCGGCCAGCAGCACCGCCCTGGACGCAAAATGGCTGTACACCACGGGTTTTGCAACTCCCGCCCGTTCCGCGAGCCGACCGAGTGTGAGAGCGTCGGCGCCCTCTGCTCGGACGAGCGCCCACGAGACCTCGATCAATTGGTCGTACCTTTCGGCACGCGACAACCTGGTCCGAGCCATCCACACACCTCCTTGCGCTATGTACCAATAGTAACCTACCTTTGGTACATAGCGTTCTTCGCCCAACGAAAGGATCTCCGTGAGCAGCCTCGTCGTAGTCTCCCATTCCGACCCGAACTCCCTCACCCACCACGTCGCACGCTCGACCATCGACGCACTCGTCGACGCGGGCGACACGGTGGAGTTCGCAGACCTCGCCGCCGAGAACTTCGACCCCCGCTTCACCCGGGCCGACCTGGACCTCTTCCGCGGAACCGGAACCCTCGACGCCGATATAGCGTCCGAGCAGGCCCGCGTCGACCGCGCGGACCACCTCGTCCTCGTCTTTCCCATGTACTGGTGGTCCATGCCCGCTCAGCTGAAAGGCTGGATCGACCGCGTGTTCATCAACGGATGGGCCTTCGACGACAGCCCCGACACCGGGTTCGTCAAGAAACTGGGTCGACTCACCATCCACCTCGTCGCCGTTGCAGCCGACGACGCCGACAGCTTCGGGCGCCACGGCATCGACCAGGCCTTCGCCATCCAGATCGAACGCGGCATCGTCGAATACGTCGGGGCAACACTCGGATCCTCGACCTTCCTCCACGAATCCGAAACCAAGAGTCGCGAAACCCTTGCCGCCGAGGTGAACGTCATCGCCGACGCTATTGCAACCCGAGTGTCAGGGCGTGCCACCGTCGATGCATAGAGGTCAGGGGCTGGGCAGCGGCATGGATTGCCCGATACTTCGCCTGTTCGACGGGATCCCGCCGATTCGGCCGGGTATCGGGCAATCCGTGTCGGGCCTTTTCACGGGCTGATGTGTTTCACTGATCAGGTGACCACGTTCGTACAGCTTCGGTGGCGGCCCTGAACCCGCGGCCCTGACCTGTGCACTCCTTCGGCCGCCTCATGTCGGCCGACGATTCTCACCTGTACGTCGCGTGCGTGGTCGACGCCTGAGGTGGCCCCCATCCCGAGAGGACCACCCCATGACCCTCGACGTAGTGATGACCGCCAGATCGTTCGACGAATATCGTGCGATGTTCGGCCTGACCGACTCCGATCTGTCCCGTCGCATCCTCGACTGCCCTGCGGGCGCCTCCGGGTTCACCTGCGAGGCAACCGACCGCGGCAGCGACGTAACAGCCTGCGACGTAGCGTATTTCGCGGACGACCCGGAGGGACTCGCGTCCGTTGCACTGTCCGAGACTGATCGCGGGCACGCATACGTACTCGCGCACGCCGACCACTACGCGTGGACGTTCTTCGCTGGACTCGACGAACACCGACTCGCCAGACACACCGCTGCGCAACAGTTTTCGGCCGATATACGACGGCACCCCGGCCGGTACGTTCCCGGGCGGCTACCATCGTTGCCGTTCAGCGATGCCAGCTTCGATCTGGTGCTCAGCTCCCACCTACTGTTCAGCTACGCGGACACCCTCGACGCCGCGTTCCACCTCGATACGATCGTCGAACTCATGCGAGTCACGTCCCACGAGCTGCGAATCTTTCCGCTCGTCCCGGTCGGGTCGTCGGAGCCCTATCCTCGGCTCGCCGAGTTGCTCGACGAACTGCGCAACCGAAACATTCACTGCCGCACAGCGAACGTCGACTACGAGTTCCAACGGGGCGCCACGCAGATGCTCGTATGCCACCACGGCCCGTCCAGCTGAACACCCAGCGCGGCGATCAGCCCCTCGCCATGTCCACGAAACGCGACAGGTGCAGCTGGTGAGCCACTGTGATGGTCGCCGTCGGACCGTTACGGTGCTTACCCAGAATGAGGTCGGCCTCGCCGCCACGGGGGTCGTCGCGTTCGATGGCGTCGGGGCGGTGCAGGAGGATCACCATGTCGGCGTCCTGCTCGAGCGATCCGGACTCACGGAGGTCGGACACCATCGGCTTCTTGTCGGTGCGCTGCTCAGGACCACGGTTGAGCTGACACACGGCAACCACCGGGCATTCGAGTTCCTTGGCGAGAAGTTTGAGCTGACGGGAGAAGTCCGAGACTTCCTGCTGACGCGACTCGACCTTCTTGCCCGACGACATCAGCTGAAGGTAGTCCACGACAATCAACTTCAGACCGTTGCGCTGCTTCAGACGCCGAGCTTTGGCGCGAATCTCCATCATCGTCAGGTTGGGGGAGTCGTCGACGAACAGCGGCGCCTCACTGATCTCGCTCATCCGTCGGGCAAGCTTGGTCCAGTCGTCGTCCGTCATCTTTCCCGAACGCATGTCACCGAGCTTGATCTTGGCCTCCGCCGACAGCAGACGCATCACGATCTCGGTGCGGCTCATCTCCAGCGAGAAAATGACACTGGGCATACCGTGCTTGATCGAGCACGACCGCATGAAATCCATACTCAGGGTCGATTTGCCCACACCAGGCCTCGCCGCGACGATGATCATCTGACCAGGGTGAAGACCGTTCGTAATTTCGTCGAGCTCGGCGAATCCGGTGGGCACACCGAGGGAGATACCGCCGCGACTGGCGATGGAGTCGATCTCGTCCATCGTCGGCTGCAGCAGCTCCTCCAAGGGGAGGAAGTCCTCGGAAGTACGACGCTCGGTGACCTCGTACACCTCTGCCTGCGCACGATCCACGACCTCGGCGACGTCCTGGCCGTCCGAACCCGCGTACCCGAACTGCACGATGCGGGTGCCGGCCTGCACGAGCCTGCGCAGGATCGACTTCTCGGCCACGATCTCCGCGTAATAACCGGCGTTCGCCGCAGTGGGAACAGTCTGCGTGAGTGTGATCAGGTACGGAGGACCCCCGATCCGCTTCAGGTCACCGCGACGATCCAGCTCCGCCGAGACCGTCACCGGGTCAGCGGGCTCCCCGCGGCTGTAGAGGTCGAGAATGGCGTCGTACACGCTCTGATGCGCCGGGCGGTAGAAATCGCCGGGACGGAGCACCTCGAGCACGTCGGCGATGGCGTCCTTGCTGAGGAGCATGCCGCCCAGAACCGACTGCTCCGCCGCCATGTCCTGCGGGGGTTGACGACCGAAATCTTCGCCCGGGGCTTCACTGGGCGGCGGCTCGGAGGAGTAGTCCGATTGCCCTCGATCGTCCACAACTGCCACGTGAAGTCGACCGTCCTTTCCCCGTACGAAACCTCGCAGCCGACTACCGCACGACTACGTACCGACACAATTTCTACCCCTCGCCACCGACAAGAATCCCGCACGCGCACCCACGATCGGGCACCTCCGTGCGTCACCCCTTCTGCCGGTGGAGACACGCTGCTGGGACGTTAGGCGCAATCGTTTCCCGTCACAACACAGCCTGTGGATGAACCTGGGGATCGAATGTGGATAGTGCTGAACAACTGTGTTGACCATCTGGGGATAACCTGGGTATAACTTTCCGAATATCGACCATTCCACCAGTTCAAAGGGTGTACATAAACTTTCTGTCCTGTGTATGAATTATTGCGCGGCGTGTCGCCCAAGTTGACAACTCGGGCGTGTTGAGTAAATGCGAAGTGAACAAACCAGTGATTCACGTCACAGTGTCTGGGAACACTCACAAAACCAGTCGTCAGCCCGGTTTCGCTGCATCCCGCCCGAATCCGCGCCCGCCGCACGCCACCCCACCCCGCCTGCCACACCGCCGTGCACCGCCCCCTCTCGGACCGCCCCGCCCCCCGGCTCCCGCCCCGGACCGAACGTGGCGTTCAGTCACTCCAAGTGACCGAACGGCACGTTCGCTCACCAATCGGGCGGACGACACACGCCCCCATCCGCACCCAATGTGGCGTTCAGTCACTCCAAGTGACCGAACGGCACGTTCGCTCACGAACCGGGTGGACGACACACGCCCCCATCCGGACCCAATGTGGCGTTCGGTCACTCTGAGTGACCGGACGGTACATTCGGTCCGAAATGGGGGCGTAGGGCGTGAGACGCGCTGGAGGCCGAGGGCCGGGCGGGTCAGGCGGGCTGGATTTCGGCTGTGTCGAGGACGGTGATGTCCTTGGTGCTGATTTGGAGGACGCGGGCGGTGGGGATGTCGAAGAAGAGCCCTGTGACCCTCAGTTTCCCCTCTGCGGAGGCGCGGCCGACGACGCGGTGTCGGGTGAGGGTCTGTAGCTGTACTGCGACGTTGACCATGGCGAGCTGGTCGCCTTCGGAGAAGCCGAGTTCTGCGGCTGCGCGTCCGACGGGGTGCCCGCTGCGGTAGGCCTCGAGGCTTGCGAGGCCGTGTTCGAGCCATTCGACGACGCGTTCGTCGCCTGCTTTGTCCGGTCCGGCGAGGACAGCTTTCATCGCACCGCAGCCGGAGTGGCCGCAGACGACGACGGAGCTGGTGCCGAGGACGTCGACGCCGTAGGCGAGCGAGGCTTCCACCGAGGTGTCCTGACCCTGTGCGGGGATCATGTTGCCCATGTTCCGCACGGTGAAGAGGTCGCCCGGTCCGCTGCTGGTGATGGTGTTGGGCATGACCCGCGAGTCGACGCAGCACAGGAAGAACGTGTCCGGGTCCTGGAATTCGGTGAGGCCCTGCAGGTGCGGCTTGATGGCCTCGGCGTGGGTCCGGTGGTACTCGGCGACGCCGGACAGGACCGGTCGCAGTGCGGGCGGGTTGTCGTCGACCGCACTGTCTTCCTTCAGCTGCCATGCCGACCACGGGGCCAGCGAGCCACGGACGCTTGCGAGTCCGCGCTTCGGCGGTGCTTCGGCTGCGGCTGCGAGCGAGGCGGATCCGTTCTCCTCGATCTGCACCGTGCCGCCACCGAGCTCGTGCTGACGTACCCATTCGTGCAGATGTTCGTGCACTGCGTGGTCCAGGAAGTCGACGGCAAGTTCCATGTTGACCTTGGAACCGCTTGGTACGGAGGACAACACGTGGGTCAGGCGAGGAAGCGACAGGAAACTCAGCGAACCTTGCATGTGTACGCGCCAGGAACCGTCGACTGTCTCGTCGGCGTGCACGTGCGCCCACACGACGCGACGGAGAACCAGGAAGATGGCGAGCGCCAATCCGATCAGCACGCCCTCCAGCAGGTTCAGTGCAACCACGCCGAGAACGGTGACCGCGTACACCGCGATGTCACCCGTCTTGCGGGCAATCCTGATGTCTGCCAGCTTGATCAGCTGCACGCCGATCATGACCAGTAGACCGGCGAGTGCGGCGAACGGAACCAGCTCGACGACCGAGATGAAGAGAACGGAGAAGACCAGGATCCACAGACCGTGCAGGATCGCCGACGCACGCGACTTGGCACCGGCCTTGACGTTGGTGGAACTGCGCACGATCACACCGGTGACGGGGAGGCCACCTGCGGCACCGGAGACCATGTTGGCCGCACCCTGTCCGAGCAGTTCACGGTCGAAGTTGGTGCGCGGTCCGGTGTGCATCTTGTCCACCGCGACGGCGGACAGCAAGCTCTCCACGCTGGCGATCAACGCGATGGTCAGAACACCGGTGGCGATGCCTGCCCACTGGCCTTCGGGAAGCGCGGGGAGGCTCAGCGCCTCGATCAGGTTGCCTGGCAGATCGATTCGTTCGACGTTCAGATCGAGAACAACGGACAAGGCGGTTGCCGCGACGACGGCCACGAGTGCACCGGGCACCTTCGACACTGCACCCGGCAGCCTCGGCCACAGCAACATCAACGCGATGACGACGCCACCGACGAGGATCGACGGCCACTGGCCGTCGGCAACCGACGTGGGGATGGCCAGCAGATTCTCGACCGCGGAGCTCTCGGATTCACCACCGAGCAGAACGTGAATCTGTTGCAGCGCAATGGTTACACCGATTCCGGCAAGCATGGCATGCACAACCACCGGCGAGATGGCGAGCGCGTGCCGGGCAATTCGGCTCAGACCCAACAGGATCTGCACCGCACCTGCTCCAACGGTGATGAGGCACGTTACGGCCCAACCGAATTGATTGACGAGCTCGGCCACCACCACGGTCAGACCTGCGGCCGGTCCACTGACCTGCAACGGCGATCCACCCAGTGCGCCGGCGAGAATGCCGCCGATCACGGCTGCGATCAGCCCGGCCATCACGGGCGCACCCGATGCAACTGCGATACCGATCGAAAGTGGCACCGCCACAAGGAAAACGACCAGCGATGCCGGTACGTCGAACTTCAGAATGCTCCCGATCCGAGATGGAGACTCGGATCCTTTCGTTGATGACTCGCTGTCCGATGAATCTTTGTCGACTGTCGTGGTCACGGCAGGTCCTCCGGGCGTCTAGGCGTCTGGTCGGTCGTTTGCGTGTCGCGTACGCACATCTGTGTGCTTCTGTCGCCCCTCGTTAAAGGGTACGCAAACCTTGGGTTACGCGCCCGTGATGAGAGTCTCCTCACAATTGAAAACCGTTGCGGCAGTGTATTTTTTGTGACAAACCACGAAAAAAGCCCCACGAACCAAGGTTCGTGGGGCTTTTTCCAGCCGTATCGGGCCAGAAGCTTGAATCAGCTTCCGACGACCTCCAGCTTGAACTTCGCAGCCACATCGGGGTGCAGGTTCACGACGACGTCGTGCTTGCCCGTTGCCTTGATGTGAGCCTTGGGGAGATCGATGCTGCGCTTGTCGACGACCGGTCCGCCTGCTGCCTTGATGGCAGACGCGACGTCCGAAGCCGTCACGGAGCCGAACAGCTTGCCCGAGTCACCTGCGGTCTTGACCGACAGGGAAACCGACTCGAGTCCTTCGATGGCCTGCTTGAGCTCGTTGGCGTGCTCGAGGCCGCGAACAGCGCGAGCTTCCTGAGCGCGGCGGATGCCTTCGACCTGCTTCTGGGCTCCGCGGGTGGCCTGAATGGCCAGTCCACGGGGCAGCAGGAAGTTGCGGCCGTATCCGTCCTTGACCTCTACGGTGTCGCCGGGCGCACCGAGGTTGTCCACATCAGCGGTGAGGATCAGCTTCATGATGATCGCTCCTTTCTTATCGTGCCGTCGCGGCGTAAGGCAGCAGAGCTACCTCACGCGAGTTCTTCACGGCAACGGCCACGTCACGCTGATGCTGGACGCAGTTGCCGGTGACTCGACGCGCGCGGATCTTTCCGCGGTCGCTGACGTACTTACGCAGCAGCGTCGTGTCCTTGTAGTCGATCTGTGTGTTCTTTTCCTTGCAGAAGGAACACGCCTTCTTCTTGAGCACCTTGTCGCGCAATGGCGGTTTCGGCATGGTCTTTCTCCGTTACGTCTGGTTGTTCTCGATCACGAAGGATCTAGAACGGAGGCTCGTCGTCCCCACCGCGGGACCCACCGAAGGAGCCCGACGCCTGCGGGGCACTGCCCCAAGGGTCGTCTCCGCCGGAATTGGATCCCGAGTTGGAGTTCGAGCGTCCGCCGCCCGATCCACCCGAGGAACCACCGAAGCCGCCGCCTCCGCCACCTCCACCACGATTGGCCTTGTTGACCTTGGCGGTGGCGTAGCGAAGCGAGGGACCGATCTCGTCGACTTCGAGCTCGACGACAGTCCGCTTCTCACCTTCACGCGTTTCGTACGAACGCTGCCTGAGCCTGCCGGTCACGACGACGCGTGCCCCGCGGGTCAAGCTCTCGGCCACGTTCTCCGCAGCTTCACGCCAGATGTTGCAGCGCATGAAGAGTGCGTCTCCGTCTTTCCATTCGTTGGACTGACGGTCGAACGTGCGCGGTGTGGACGCAACAGTGAAGTTGGCCACGGCCGCACCGGCCGGGGTGAAACGAAGTTCTGGATCTGCCGTCAAGTTCCCGACGACGGTGATGACGGTCTCGCCTGCCATGGTTCCTCTTTCAGTAGTAAGTCTTTGTTGATGCCAGCCTAGAGGCGAGCAACGACAATTACTTGCCCTGTCGCAGGACCTTCGTGCGCAGAACGGACTCGTTGAGTCCGAGCTGGCGGTCGAGCTCGCTGACGGTGGCAGGCGCGGCGTTGATGTTCACAACGGCGTAGATGCCCTCGGCGTGCTTGGCGATCTCGTAGGCCAGACGACGCTTGCCCCAGACGTCGACCTTGTCGACGCTGCCGCCGTCCTTGCGAACGACGTTGAGGAACGTATCGAGCGACGGAGCGACAGTGCGCTCGTCCAGATTGGGGTCGAGAATGACCATCAATTCGTAATGACGCATAAGACCTCATCACCTCCTGTGGACTGAGTGAAAACGGCCGCGGACGATCCGCGGCAGGAGGGTCGTTGCGTCAGCAACCCTTGGAGGGTACACGGCCATGCCCTGACCTGCGAAATCAGACGACGGTTCCGACGACCGCCTCGGCTCGTCCTAGGCTTACCTCATGCATCCGGGTGGACGGTCGTCTCGTGGGCGTCGCCTGCCATCGGCTGCCGCGTCGACGTCGACGATGATCGTCCTGGTCGCGTCCTGTGCGCTGACGTTGATTCTCGGCTACCTCAACAAGGCCCGCTGTGCCGTGGCGCCGTTCTACGACAACGGCCGGAGCACGACGTTCGACTCCGTCAAGGACAGTTGGGTCTGCTACTCCGACATTCAGTTCCTGTGGCTCGGCCGCGACATCGACAACCACGTGTTCCCCTACCTTCACGGGGCGATCACCTCCAACGGGGTGTTGACGGGTGGAACGGTCGAGTACCCCGTGCTGAGCGGGGTGTTGATGTGGCTGGGTGCGGTACCGGCCCACACCGACGCCGAGTTCCTCCTCTACACGGCTCTGCTTCTCGCGCCGTTCGGGCTGATCACGGCCTGGATGCTGGGCCGATTGGCCGGCAAGTCCGCGTTGCTGTGGTCGGTGGGTCCACCGTTGGTCATGTACGCGTTCCACAACTGGGAACTGCCCGTGGTCGCGACGGCCGTCGGTGCAGTGTTCGTGATGAGCATGCGGATGTCGTTGCGGGTGAAGGCTGTTCTCGCGGCGATACTGCTGGGAGTGGGATTCTGTCTCAAGCTGTACCCGGGCGCCTTCGTCCTCCCACTCGCCGCGTACGTCGCGTACGGCGGCGCGACGGGCCGGGTGCCGGGAACCAAGTTGGACCTGCGCGGCGCGCTGTCCGTCCTCGCCGCTGCGGCAGGAACCGTCGTCGTCGTCAATCTTCCCTTCGCGGTCCTCGGATACGAGGGATGGAAGGCGTCGTTCGCGTTCCAGAGTCTGCGGCAAGCCGACATCACCACGAACTCGATCTGGTACTGGGGTCTGCGGCAACTGTGGGTGACCGACGCGATGACGGCGGAAAGTCACGAGCAGGCCGAGACGGCGTTCCAGAACACCGTCGACATTCTGTCGCCCCTTCTGGTGTTCGCGGCGTTCGGTCTTGCGCTGTGGATGGGTGTGCGTCGCGCGAGTACCGAGCACGTGTACCCGTGGGTGGCTGTCAGCGGATCCATGCTGTGCGGATTCCTGCTGCTGCACAAAGTCCATTCACCTCAGTACACGTTGTGGCTCATCCCGTTCTTCGTCCTGCTCCGAGTGCCGTGGGCTCTGGTCGCGGCCTACCTGGTGGCCGATCTGTCGATGGGCATCGGCGTCTTCCGGTACTTCGCCGCGCTCGCTCAGGGCGCCGATGCGGGTACCGAGGAATTCTTCGTCGAATTCGGGGTCTGGGGTCGCGCAGTACTGCTGGTCGTCGCGTTCTTCGTGTTCGCGCGGGCCCGGCCCCGTTTCGATGCGTCCCGCCGCGACGGCGACGTCCCGGCGCCCGACGTTCCCGCCTCGTCGACGTCGTCGACATCCGCTGCTCCCTGACCGAGTCCTGACTTCTCCCCGTTCCACACCGCAGACGTAACGAACCGGTCGCGTTGTTCGACATTCGTCTCAGGCAGCCGAGTTCACCTCGGCTGAGACATCAGAGGTGGGGCAATGACAGTGGTTCCGGGGGCGACGACACCGCACATCGCGGCGGATGAACCGCATTCACCAGCAGCAGGGCAACCGCTGCCGGCGCAGACGTCGATGGGCAGCGACACCGTGCCCGACGCCGCGGCAGGTCGCCGACGGATCGGCCTGGTCGAGGACCACGAGTCCGTCGCGGTCGGTCTCCGCGCCATTCTGTCCGACGAAGCCGATCTCGAGCTCGTCGCCGTGACCACCACCGTCGACGAGCTCGTAGGACTCGGCCACCGGCTGGATCTCGTCGTACTCGATCTTCGGCTGGGTGACGGTTCGTCGCCGAGGTCCAACGTCGAGAGGCTGCACTCCGTCGGCGTGCAGGTCCTCGTCTACACCGGTGCCGAGAACCCGTTCCTCGTGCGTTCCGCCGCGAGGGCGGGCGTGCTCGGCGTGGTCCGCAAGTCGGAACCCGCCGCCGCGATCGTCTCGGCCATTCGCCGGGCAGCCGCAGGTGGTCAGGTGGTCACGACCGACTGGGCCGCGGCCATCGACGGTGATCCGCATCTTCCCGACGTCGGACTCAGCCCACGCCAACGCGAAGTCCTGGCGCTGTACGCATCCGGCGAGAAAGCTGCTCGCGTCGCTCGGCTGGCCGGGTTGTCCGAGCAGACGGTCAACGACTACCTCGTGCGTATCCGGAACAAGTACGCCGAGGCAGGCAGGCCAGCGCCGACCAAGACCGATCTCTACAAGCGGGCCGTGGAAGACGGCTGGCTCCCGATGCCGGAGCCACCCAACCAGAACTGACGGGCCACCGCGCCTGTACGTCATCTCGGTCACAGTGCACGCCGTGTACATGGTTGTCGTTTCAATGCCCCTAGTTTTCAGGGCAGACAAACCTGGCAGTCAACTGTGAAGATCATTTACGCGAATGGTTGTGCCAAGCCACAACCGCAGGAACCTCGGGGAGAATTCACATGACAGTCAGCATCGACGCTTCAGCCTTCGACGCCTCGGCCTCGGGTACGGGCAGCGGGCTCGGCAACGCAGCTCCGCGACGGACCATGTCTCTCGTCCCACCGCCCATCCAGCTGCCTCCGACCGGCGGATCGCGCGCAACCGGACCGTTTCTGCCTCGGCCCATGCTCACCCAGCGCGAGATCGAGGTGCTCACCGGCTGGATCAAGTGCGACTCCAAGGTCGAGGTCGCTAAGTCGCTGTTCCTGTCGCTGGGAACTGTCAACACTCATCTCACGCGTATTCGCGCGAAGTACGCCGCTGTTGGCCGTACCGCGTCCACCAAGGCGTCGCTCGTTGCCCGTGCCCTGCAGGACGGCCTGATCGACATCGCCGATCTCTGACGCCCACCATCTGCCGAGCTCACGAATCAGCACAGCTCTCGAATCAGCACAGCTCGCGGAACGGCGATCCCGGGAGATACTGATCCCACTCCTCCCGGGTGATCGTCGATCCTCCACCGGCGCAGATCCTTTCGACCACGTCCTCGGGATCGGTCCGCCATACTCGTAGGTCCTTCTCCGGTCCACCGCCGATCACTGCGGCACCGCCTGCGGTGAACACGGCGTCGTTGACGCGGTTGCCGTAGGCGGTCAGCGTGGCGAACGTCCGCGGATCGAACGGGTCGGAGATGTCCCACATCCACATCGACTGACCGTCGACGCCTGCAACGAGTCTGGTGCCACTCGGATCGAACGCCACCGAATACACCGCCTCCCTCGGACCGACGATCTGGGCGACGTGGCGCGGCGTCGTCGGATCGGCGACGTCCCACAGTCGGAGCGTGTGGTCCGCACTGCCCGCGGCGAGCAGTCGCCCGTCGGGTGAGAACGCCGCTGCCTGCGCGTCGCCGGAGAAGCCCGCGACAGTCGACACCTTCACCGGGGCCGCCGGGTCGCTGACGTTCCACAGTTCGACCTCGTCGTTCAGCGTCGGAACGGCCAGCGTTCGTTCGTCCGGACTGAAGGCCATGACCTGCGGATTGTTGCCGACGTCGAAGCCGGACAGCCGCGTGGGCCGCGACGGATCGCGGACGTCCCAGAGTTCGACGTCGGGAGTGTTCTGCGGGGACACGGCCAGCAGATCACCGGTACGGGTGAACGCCAACGACGCCACGAGCGAGTCGACGGCGGCGTGCGGGGTTCCGAGCGCAATCGGATTCTGCGGCGCCCGGACGTCCCACAGTTGGAACGCTCCCGACGACGTGCCACCGGCGGCCAACGATCCATCCCACGACAGCGCCGCCGCACCCGTCAGCGGGTCGGCGGTGGTCGGGGACAGCGGCCTCGCGGACGCGATCGGTCGGTCCGGATCTGTGACATCCCACAATCGAAGGCCGTCGCCGCGCGAACCGACGCCGGCGAGGACTCGTGTTCCGCTGCCGTCCGTCGGGTTGATGAAGACGGTGTCGGTCTGTCCTGGCATCACCGGTCCAGGCAGGGGCCAGACGCGGGTGACTCCGTCCTGCCCCGCCGTGATCAGAGCGGAATCGTCCGGTGCGTAGTCGACCGACATGACGACCGTCGATCCCGGCAATGTTTCACGTAGAACACCCGTCGCCGCATCCCACGTCTTGATCGAGTTGTCGGAACTGACGGCGGCGAGTTCCGATCCGGTGCCGTCGAATGCCACGTCGTTGACGTAACTGGTGAAGCCGGTCAGCGGTGCTAGTGCGGCGAGGCGACCACCGGGTTCGACGGCCCAACGCGCCACGTCTCGACCTGTCGTTCCTGCAGCGATCGTGCGACCGTCCGGGGAGTACGTCACCGACAGGTAGTCGTAGGTGCCGCCGTCCGACGGAATCTCGAAGGAGGTCGTGGTCAGCGCCGGCATCTCCCACACCTGCAACCCACGAGCCTTGCCCGCCGCGACCAGTGCCGATCCGTCGGGAGAAAACGCCACGGCATTCATCGGGACCGACGTCGCCGGAACGACGGCGAGAGTGGGCGCCGCCGGGTCGGCCACGTTCCACACCGAGACGGCGCCGCCGCCGGACACCAGCGCCAACGACGATCCGTCGGGCGCGAACGCCATCGCTTTCGCCGTCGTCGCGTCGTCGCCGACGGCCGACAGGAGCGCCGGCGAATCGACGTCGGCAATGTCCCACAGGCTTGTTCCCGACGCACCCGACACCGCCAGAGTCCGGCTCGTCGGCGCGAACGCGACGGTGAGCGCGCTGCCCGGTTCCCCGATGTCGACGGTCCCGCGGGCGCGAGCCGGTGCACCGAGCGACCACAACCGGACCGTGCCGTCGGCGCCCGCAGCCGCGAGAACCTCCCCGGTGGAATCGACTCGCGCGACGGTCTCGCCCGACACGCCGGGCAGCCGGACAGGAGCATGCACCGCCGAAGCGTCGAGCAGCGCCGATCTCGCTGCCGTCGCCGGATCGATCTCGTACGCAGCGAGGGCCAGATGAACCGACAGGCCTGGGTCGAGTGCGCGGAAGCGCTCGGCCGAGCCCGCCAACTGACCCGCCAACGCGGCTTCGGCCTCGATGCGCCTGTCGTCCGCATCGCTGCTCGCCGAGAACGCGACCACCGCCGACACCACCGCCACGACCGTCAGCACCGCGAGCGCTGCGGTCAACACCTCGAGCACTCGCCGACGCCTGCGCTGCTGCGACTCGGTGTGAGCGACTCGCCTCTCGCTCGCGGCGAGGTAGTCACGTTCGACGACGTTGAGGTCACCCTCCCGGTCGCCCTCGGCGAGCGAATCGTGCAGGGCATCGAGGCGACTCGCGGGCAGAAGCACCGTCGAGTCGCGCCCACTGTGATCCCACAGCACGGCAGCGTCGGTGAGGCGGCGATGCACCAGATGCCACTGCCGGTCCCCGTCGATCCATCGGCGAAGCCGATCCCAGGCTGTCAGCAGCACCTCGTGTGTCACCGACACCGAGTCCTCTTCGACGGTGAGAAGACGCGCCGCCGCGAAACGCTCCACCACCACTTCGACGTCGGCGTCGGTGCCCTCCCCGCGGAGAAGTTCGCCGCGGTCCACGCGTCGACGCGTCAGGACGTCGTCCTCGATGTTGACCAATCGCACGAAGACCAGGGCCGCGGCGATCTGCTGAGCCGGGTCGAGCGACGAGTAGACGGCCTCGGCGGACTGGCCGACAGCCCCCGGTATCCCGCCGGTGGAGAAGTAGTCGTCGACGGTCATCGTCGGGCCCGTCGCCGTCGACCACGTCGCGAGCAGTGCGTGCGACAGCATCGGGAGTGCACCCTGATCGTGCGCGAACACCGTGCCCGACGGCTCCATCTCCGACAACAAGGTCCGAAGCAGTGCGTCGTCGACGCCGATTCCGGCCTTGCGTGCGGGTTCGACGATGGCGTCCCGCAGCTGGTCCGGACGAAGGCGACCGAGCACGATCGGATTGTCGACGAGGCCGGGCCTCAGGACGTCCTCGGCCACCGCGTTCTGATAGAAGTCGGCGCGCAGACCCATCACGACGACGGCACCCGCCACCACCTTCCGCTGCACCGCAGCCAGAACGGCGTGCCGCCGATCCGCGCCGGCGAGCGTCCACAACTCCTCGACCTGGTCGAGGACGACGACACTGCCGTCCGTTCGGTCCGTCGGATTGGAACTCGTGGTTGCCGTCGTCGACCAGGCTTCGATGCCGGACAGTCCGGTAAGCACCCGAGCACCGTTCACCCCGGCGCCGCCGAGGGACGCCGCCAAACCCGCCCGCAGTACCGACGACTTACCCGATCCCGATGCCCCGAGGACGAAGACGACCCCGCCCCCGTCGTCGGCGACGCGACGTACTTTCTCGCGAAGCTCGGCGACGACGTCGGACCGCCCGAAGAACCATTCCGCGTCCGACGCCTCGAACGATTCGAGGCCCTTGTACGGCGCCCGGCTGCGGTCGGGGCGCTTGCCCGACGCGGGGCGCACCCGGACGACGGCGTCCCACCACAGGGCTCGTTCGTCCGCGTCGCCGACGCCGCACTCGCGCAGGACCCTGTCGAACATGTCGGCGCTGGCGTCCATCGGAAGGTGTTGGCCGGAGAACCATCCGCTGATGGTGCCGTGGAGGGCGCCGGACAATTTCACCAGTTCTCGATACGTCTTGCCCGAGTTCTCCCGCACCGAGCGCAGGCCCGCGGTCAGTTCGGCCTTGGTGGTGATGGTGCGGGGATCGGGCTGGACCGCTGTCATGGCGGAACTATAAGCGAACGGTCGGTTTCACGGTGGTCGAAGTAGGTCTCGGTGTATTGACCTGTACGGACCCCCTGGTTGGGCTGGCCGGACGGCCGTCACGGCTACAGGATCGGACCACGGCGGTCGGGCGTCATCGATGTTTTCAGTGATTGTTTTTCAAGTCCGGGATTCTTCTCGTCTGGGGGTACTTTTCCGTGTTCGTTGCACCGATGCGTACGCACGCACCGACGTCTGTTTCATCGATCGGAGAACGTAGTAAGCACGTGTATCGCAGACCACCGCTCAGCGCGCGGGAAGTGGAAGTGATGATCGCCTGGTTCGCGTCGGACTCGAAAACCGTCGCGGCTGCATCCGTCCACATTTCCGTGGGAACCATCAACACTCACCTGACCCGGATTCGTCAGAAATACTCCGCCGTGGGCAGGCCTGCACCGACGAAGGCCGCCCTGTTCGCGCGTGCGCTACAGGACGGCCATACGAAGCTCGACGATTGGTGAGGACTAGACGTGCATGTGCGTGTCGGTGCCTGCGGCTTCCAGCTTCCGGTTCCGTACCACTGAACTGATGAACGCCGCACCGATGAAGAACACACCGACCAATCCGGTGATGATCTCGTTGATGTGCACGCCGATGGACACCATCAGGATGATCGCCAGTGCACCGATCGCCCAATGCGCCCCGTGCTCGAGGTACACGTAGTCGCTGAGCGTCCCCTTGCGGACCAGGAACACCGTGATCGACCGAACGAACATCGCGCCGATGAAGCCGAGGCCCAGAGCGATGATGATCGGGTCCGCGGTGATGGCGAACGCGCCGATGACGCCGTCGAACGAGAACGACGCGTCGAGCACCTCGAGGTAGAGGAACAGGAAGAAGCCGGCCTTGCCGGTTGCCTTGGCAAGCTCGCTCGGTCCGCCCGAGCCCTCCTCGCCCTCTTCCTCGACGTGGAACAACTCGCCGAGGCCATTGACGGCGATGTAGGTGATCATGCCGAGTACACCGGCAACCATGACTGTGGAGATCTTCTCGTCCTCGGCGAGGAACTCGGCCGTGAGGACCAGGATGATGCTGGCGACGACGACTGCGAGTTGATCCAGCCGGCCGATCCGCGCGAGTGGCTTCTCCAACCAGCTCAGCCACGTGATCTCGCGATCCTCGAAGATGAAGCCGAGGAACAGCATCAGCAGGAACATGCCGCCGAACGCCGCGATCTGTGGGTGCGCGTCCGTCAGAAGCGTCTCGTAACTGGGACGACCGTCGTCGAAGTACGCGGCGTCGTTCGGCGGCGGGTTGAGTGCGAGATCGATTGCGGCGACGGGGCCGAGACCCGACGCAGCCCAGACGATGACCAGGGGAAACAGCAGCCGCATACCGAAGACCGCGATGATGATGCCGATGGTGAGGAAGATCTTCTGCCAGAACTCGCTCATGCGGCGAAGAACGGTCGCGTTGATGACCGCGTTGTCGAAGGACAGCGACACCTCGAGAACGCCGAGGATCAGCACCAGGAACAGTGCCTGCCAACCGCCGTAGAGGAAGGCGACGATCACCGAAACGATGGTGACGCCTATGGACCAACCGAAGATGCGTAGAACCACGGGCGTGTGGCCTTTCTGTAGCCGGCGCAGGTATTGGGACGAACCGGGCTGTGTCTACACACGACAAACCCCGCCTCAATCATGAAGGAAGAGGCGGGGTAGTCCCAATCTTGATCTGGGCTTTACTACACGTTTACTCCGAAATCGCGGGCAATTCCGGCGAGGCCGGACGCGTAGCCCTGGCCCACTGCACGGAACTTCCACTCGGCGCCGTTGCGGTAGAGCTCACCGAAGACCATGGCCGTTTCCGTCGACGCGTCCTCGCTGAGGTCGTAGCGCGCCAACTCCGACTGATCGGCCTGGTTGATCACGCGGATGAACGCGTTGCGGACCTGACCGAACGACTGCGAGCGTGCGTCGGCGTCGTAGATCGACACGGGGAACGTGATCGTGTCGACGTTCGGCGGCACGGCGGCGAGGTCCACCTTGATCTGCTCGTCGTCGCCATCGCCTTCACCGGTGGTGTTGTCACCGGTGTGCTCGATGGAACCGTCGGGGGACTTCAGGTTGTTGAAGAACACGAAATGCTGATCGCTGAGGGCCTTCTTGTCGGCACCGAGCGCGATGGCGCTGGCGTCGAGGTCGAAGTCCGTCCCGGTCGTCGATCGGATGTCCCATCCGAGGCCGACCGTGACTGCGGTCAGGTTGGGAGCTGCCTTCGTGAGTGAGACATTGCCGCCCTTGCTGAGGCTGACGCCCATGACTTTCCTTTCGCCGTGAGTTCCCCTACCGAGGAACACCGTAGTGTCTCGCGTGCCCGATTGGTCACTTTCGTCTTCGGTTCACAACGCTAACGCGCACCACACACCGCGAAGTTCCCGTCAGTACTATCGGGCTGGTGACAAGTCGCCGACCTGGACTCTTCCGCCGCTCGGGCGAGTCGGATCCGCGTGCGCGCGAGGCCCACGCATCCCAGGCACAGAGCACGGCCGTCGCTGCTTTTCTCGATATGGACAAGCGCCAGTCCATCGCGTCGTCCGGCGTCGACGCCGTCCGGTCGATGTACCCCGATCGGGATCCGACCACCGCGTGGGCACCGGCCGAGAAGGCCTGCTTCGACGCAGGCGCGGCATACCTCGCGGCGATGGAACAGTACGACGGCATCGAGACCGGACCGGCCCAGGCTGCGTTCCAGAACGCCGCCCACCTGCTGGGCGAAGCAGCCAAGGCCGTCGACCGGTTCTACGCGGCCCATCGCGACGACCTCGAACAGGCACGATCCGCGCTCGCCGCGACACCGCGATTGGCTCAGGACGCCACAGCGCTCGCCGAGAAGGCTCAACTGGCCGTCGCGTCGGCCGATCCTGCATTCGTCGACTACCCCTCGATTCGCTCGGCGTGGCGCGGCGTCGACACCGCGGTCGCTGCCCTCGACGCCGCGATGAGCTCGAAGGACGCCCCGCGAGCCCGTACCGCCGCGGCGGCGGTGCGGGAAGCCGCCGAAGAACTGGAATCCGCGGTTGCCGCAGCACCGGGCCGCGTCGCCGATGCCAGAGCCGCGCTGACGTCGGTGAAAACCAGAGTCGAAGCGGTACGCACCCGATTCGATCGTCTCGCCCCCGCGTTCTCCGCGTTGCTACGCGAGTTCAACGTCGCCAGTTCCGCGGATCTCTCGCACAACGAACAGCACAGCGCCCGGCACATCGAGCAGGCCGAGGAGGACCTGTCCGCGGCCCGCGCGTCGTTCTCCTCGTCCAACCCGGAGCAGGCGCTCGAGTACATCGCCCAGGCGCGTAGCCACCTGTCCGACGCCGAGGAACTGGTCGACGCCGTCACCGATCGCCTCGAACTGCTGCGTGAGGTGAAGCTCGACCCAACGGGCGAAGAACGCGGGGTGCGCTTCAAGTTACGAGATGCACAACAGCTCGCCGTCAATCGTTCCCTGGTTGCCGAATGGGGGTCGGTGTTGGATGCTCAGCTGGCTCGAATCGACCGTGCAACCGCAACGCTGACAGGAACACACCCCGACTACTGGTCCTACCTCCAGGACCTGAGAAGTATTTCCGGCTTCATCTCCGGGGTGATCGACCGAATGCGCGGCTCGGCTCGCTAGATCACCTGTCACTACCCGCGAAGGATCTCGGTGCAACATTTCAGACATCTCGACGGGGCAGTCCTGGATCGACTGTTCCTGCACGCGCCGGAAAAGATAGACACCGCGGGCGATCTCGGCCTCGTCGCCGTCGGTCTCGGGGCAACCCTCTACATGCCCGCGACCCGCGCGGACCTGACCGAGACGTTGATCAAGCGCAGTGCAGAAGGCGTGTGCTCGCTCGTGATCGATCTCGAGGACGCGGTCGCCGATCACAACCTCGAAGAGGCGATCGACAACGCAGTCGCGACCCTCGACGCCCTCGACGCCGACGACGTCCACGGCTCGCTCGTGTTCGTCCGCGCACGAACCGCGCAGCAGATCGAACGCATCTGCACCTCGCTCCGCACCGACGCGTCGGCGTTGGCGGGGTTCGTGATTCCCAAGTTCACCGCCGCACGAGGAGGTGCGTTCCTCGACGAGGTCGCTCGCGGTTCCACCCGCCTCGGCCGACGCCTCTTCTCGATGCCGGTGTTGGAGTCACCTGAGGTGGTGTTCCGCGAAACTCGCGACACCGAGCTCGTCGCGATCCGCGCTCTGCTGCAGGATCATCGAGAACAGATCCTCGCCGTGCGCATCGGGGCCACCGACATGTGCGGGATGTTCGGGATCCGTCG
The DNA here is from genome assembly GCF_000383555.1 of Rhodococcus sp. 114MFTsu3.1. NCBI lineage: Bacteria > Bacillati > Actinomycetota > Actinomycetes > Mycobacteriales > Nocardiaceae > Rhodococcus > Rhodococcus sp. 114MFTsu3.1. The sequence continues at coordinate 109,587 of NZ_KB911545.1, forward strand.
CGACCGAGACCTCACCATCTACGACGTGCGCGTCGTCGCCGACGTCATCAGCGCCATCGTCAACCACCTGGGCCGGAGCAACGAATCCGGGTTCGTCATCACCGGACCGGTGTGGGAGTACTTCGCCGACCACGAACGCATGTTCCGGCCCATGCTTCGCCAGACACCGTTCGCCGAGCAGGAAGCCGTGCGCTTCCGCCACCAGCTCGTCAGCCATGACCTCGATGCGCTGCTTCGCGAGGTTGCCCTGGACCGCGCCAACGGAATTCAAGGAAAGACCGTCATCCATCCGTCGCACGTAGCGGCGGTGCACGCACTGTCGGCCGTCACCCACGAGGAGTACCACGACGCTCTCGACATCCTGGAATCCGACGCAGGCGGTGTGCGGGCGTCCGGATACGGTAACAAGATGAACGAGCTGGGCCCGCACCGCAATTGGGCGCACCAAACCCTGCTGCGCGCCCGCGCGTTCGGGGTGACCAACGAGGGCATCACCTTTGTCGAACTACTGAAAGAGCTAGCAGAGCGATGACCGACCCGACCTCGGGAATACACCTGACCGCCACGAGCACCTCGTCGGACTGGACCATCGAGGAGCTCGTCCGACCGGGACTGCGGCGCAATCCCCGCCGCGCACATCTGCTGGTGTCGGAGGTACTCGGCAAACACATTCCGGTCGATCCTTCCGTCGTGACCGGTGCTGCCGACGCCTTGGGAGACCTGGTTCTCGAAGCAGTGGGCGGATCCGACGTCGACGTCCTCGGTTTCGCGGAAACCGCAACGGGACTGGGCCACTGTGTCGCCGCACGCCTGAACGCGCACTGCTACCTGCACTCGACGCGGCGAGACGTCCCGGGAACCGGTGTGTACGCCGAGTTCCAGGAAGGCCACTCCCACGCCACCGACCACCAACTGTTACCCACGTCGCCGCGCGTTCTCGACCCACAGCTGCCACTCGTTCTCGTCGACGACGAGATATCCACCGGTAGAACAGCACTCGACGCTGTTCGAGCTCTCCACGCCGTGACGCCACGCACCCGGTACGTCATCGCCTCGCTCGTGGACATGCGCACCGACGAGCATCTCGCGGAATCCGCCGCAGCGGCCGAGGAATTGGGAGTCACCCTCGACTCGGTGAGCCTCGCCCAGGGCCGCGTCGCACTGGCGGACGACCTGATCGAGTCCGTCGTCGCGTTGCCGGAACCGGCGTACAACCCCGTCGCCGACCACGCAGGCACCATCACGCGCGTCGACGCGCACTGGCCCGAGACGGTCCCGGACGGTGGCCGTCACGGTTTCCGTGCCGGTGACACCGCGTCGTTCGTCGCCGCGGCCGCCGAGGTCGCCGACGCCGTCGCGTCGGCACTCGAGCCCGGGCGGCCCGTCGTCGTACTCGGGCACGAGGAACTGATGTACCTGCCACTGAAAGTCGCAGCCGCACTGTCGGACCGTGGGCACCCGGCACTGTTCCAGACCACCACTCGGTCGCCGGCCTACGTGCTCGACGAGCCGGGCTACCCCCTTCGCCGAGGGTTCGAGTTCCTCGCTCCGGAAGACGACGAGGCCCAAGCCCGCTACGTCTACAACGCGTCGGGACCGGAGAACGCGCAGATCGTGCTGATCGTCGACGCACCCGCGGACACCGACCGTCTCTTCGCGTCCGGCGGCGTCGCCGACGTCGTGGCCGCATCCGGCTCCGACGTCCTGGTCGTCGTGGTCAACGGCGCGGATCCACAGCGGCTCATCGTGTCTCGACGCGCGACACCTCTGACCGGACCGGACTTCGGGTCCTACGCACCGAACGAGGTGACGTGGCTGCTGAAGGACCTCTCCGACATCTCCCTGGAAGCGGACGTCGCCGAACGCGAGCGGAGAATCCAGGAAGGTACGGCCCACTACGCCGAATCGTTGCCCGTCGAGTACCAACCCGACGCCGCATATCGCGAGTTGTTCGAAGAAGTTCTGCACGACAGCGCATCTCGATTGGCTCTTGCCGTCGGCACCGTCACCGAGCTCGTACTCGCCGAACGGGGACACGACATCGTTCTCGCGTCGCTCGCACGCGCGGGCACACCGGTCGGCATCCTGATGCGTCGCTGGGCTCACGAGATGCACGGCATCGAGATCCCGCACTACGCCGTGTCGATCGTGCGCGATCGCGGAATCGACTCCGTGGCACTGAAGTACCTGGCCGACCACCACGACTCACGATCGGTCGTCTTCGTGGACGGCTGGACCGGCAAGGGCGCTATCGCACGCGAACTCTCGGCCGCACTGGCGGAATTCGACGGAGCCGACTTCGACGACGACCTCGCCGTCCTGGCCGACCCCGGCCACTGCGCGAGAACGTACGGCACCAGAGACGACTTCCTCATCGCGTCGGCCTGCCTCAACTCGACGGTGTCCGGCCTCGTCTCCCGCACCGTCCTCAACGCAGATCTCATCCGCGACGGCGATTTCCACGGAGCCAAGTACTACGCGGAACTCGCCGCCGACGACGTCTCCAACCACCTCCTCGACACCGTCTCCGCACGCTTCGCCGACGTACGCGACGCCGCCACCGCGGAGGCCTCGGCGATCGGGAAGTCGGATCGGACGCCGACGTGGACCGGGTGGGCGTCGGTGGAGAAGGTGCGCGAGGAGTTCGGCATCTCGCACGTCAACTTCGTCAAGCCAGGAGTGGGAGAGACCACCCGGGTCCTGCTGAGGCGCGTTCCCTGGCGGGTGCTGGTACGTGATGCGAAAGCTCCCGAGCACAAACACATTCGGATGCTCGCCGAGGCGAGGGGGGTTCCCGTCGTCGAAGTTCCCGATCTCGCGTACTCCTGCATGGGACTGATCAAGGACGTCACGTGAGCACTGCCCTGATCTCGGTGGACCTGGATCGCACGATGATCTATTCGTCGGCAGCTCTGGGCTTTCCGCTGGACGCGTCGGTCACCTGCGTCGAGATGTACGACGGCGGGCCGTTGTCCTACATGAGCGTGCGCTCGACGGAACTACTGCAGAAACTGGCCTCCGAGGCAGTGGTCGTCCCGACGACGACGAGGACCGTCGAGCAGTTCGACAGGATCGATCTGCCCGGCGCACCGTGGCGATACGCCATCACCACCAACGGAGGCAACATCCTGGTCGACGGCGTGCCCGACGCCTCGTGGCGTGCCTCCTTCGACGACGTCGACCTACCGGCCGTCCAGCAGGAACTCGCGGCACGCGCCGACGGCGACTGGGTTCTCAAACGACGCACCGCCGACGACCTGTTCTGCTATCTCGTCGTGGAGCCCGACGCTGTGCCTGCCGGGTTCATGGACGACTGGTCGCAGTGGTGCGCCGCGCGTGGATGGAACGTGTCTCAACAGGGGCGCAAGATCTACTCGATGCCCGACGTGGTCAGCAAGAGCCGCGCCGTCGCCGAGGTCCACGCCCGCGCCGTCGACGACGGATCCCTGAGGCCGGAGTCCATCACCCTCGCCGCCGGTGACGGCGCACTCGACGCGGACATGTTGCTCGCCGCGGACCACGCCATTCGGCCCGCACACGGCGAACTCGAGGCACTGAACTTTCGTCCACCTGGCTTGACCGTCACCACCGCAACCGGCGGACGCGCGGGCGAGGAGATCCTCGACTGGTTTTTCGGGCGAATCGCGGAGCACAGGGAACCGTGAGCGTCTCCGGTGCGTCCAACTAGGCAAAGGGTTGCGTAGAAGCTGGTTGGACCACTACAGGGGGCAGTCATGGGGATGCACGCGAGCGGACCTGACCGGAGTGGGCGGTGAATCCGGAGCCGGCCACAGCGGAGGCGGTGGCGGCATCGGTGATCGGCCTCCCCGGCGGCATGGATCTCGCACTCAACGGTGGCTCCGACCGGGCGCGCGAGGCCGGGGCCGAGATCAGGGACAACGCCATGGCGCAGTTCGGGTACACCGCGGTGTACGAGGGCAGGCCCGTCGACGACGACCCGTTCGAGGTCATGTCGCACGAGGACATCTGGAGCAAAGCGCAGGCGCTTCAGGCCGAGCACATCGACGCCACGTCCGGCAACTGGCGAATTCTGGGCAACAACGCTGCAACCGACGCCGCCGCCTTCGCGTTGAAGGTGACCAACCAGGTCGGGACCAACTGGCAGGGCGCCGCGGCCGAGGCCGCCGGGCAGGGTGTCGATCGCTACGCGACCTCGGCAGGCGAATTGATGCTGGCCGCCGACGGTCTTTCCCAGAAGGTTCAAGCGACGTCGGCCGGGGTGAGTGCCACCCGCGCTGCTCTGCCCCCGCCCGTTCCGTACGGCACCGGCGAAAAGATCTTCGACGTCGGTTCCTGGCTCACCAGAACACTGCTGCCCGGTGACCTCAAGAGTTTCCAACACCTCCACGAAGAAGCGGAGGAGGCTGCTCGTACCGTGATGAGGAGTCAGTATGCGCCCGTCATTCGTGAAGCGGCCGTTCAGGTTCCGGTTCTTCCGCCCGCACTGAACCCGTTGAGCGGTTCCGAGGGGCTTACCTTTTCGTCCCCTGGCGCGTCTCGACCGGATTCCGATGGTTCCGGGTGGGGCGGTATGTCCGGAGGCAGTGCCGGTCCCGGCAGCGCGGGGACGACTACGGCGAACCCAGGCGGCGACGCTGCCGCAACGCCGCAGGCTCCCTCCACCGAGGCATCGAGCTGGGCGCCCGCAGAATCCGCTGCATCGCCTGCGGGCCAGACCAATTCGAGCCCCTACGGTGCCGGGCAGGGAAACGGTGGAGCACAGGGCACCGGCGCACCCTCCTCCACCAGCAGCGCAGCGGCGGGATCACCGGTCGGCGGAGCACTCGCGCCGGGCGGGTCTGGCGGGCGGCCGGGAGGTAGCGGCGCAGGCTCGCGGTTCGGTTCGGGGGGTTCCGGAGTTTCGGGTGGCTCCGGCGGCGTGCGCGGTGGCGGCGGCCTGGGTCCAGGCAGCCTGGGCGCAGGCGGTTTCGGCGGACCGGGAGGAGGTTCGTCGGTCGGCGGCCCGTCCGGGAGCGGACTGGGTGCGGCCGGGGGCGGCGGTGTCGCCGGGGCAGCCGGAGCGACGGCTGGACGTCCCGGCACCCCGGGAATGGGTATGGGCGGCATGGCCCCTGCGGCGGGCCGTGGAGGGGGAGGTGGCGACGACGATGTCCATCAGACACCCGGCTACCTGATCGACGCGGTGAACGGAGACGAACTGATCGGATCGCTTCCGCTCGTGGCACCCCCGGTGCTCGGAGAGTGACACTTCAGCATTGGACACTCGACGGTCTCGTGTTCAGGATGCTCCTCGAGCAATCCGGGCGAGACCGCCTGCCGTTCCCCGTTCAGCATCGTCCGATGGCCGACTCCGCTGCCGACTATCACCGCAGACGTCACGAGGCCACGACTGCCGCGCTCAAGATCCTGGACGAGGATCTTCGTTTCGCGATCCGGACAATCGTCGAGCCGGTTGTCCGAGTGGAACTCGTCGGGCACGTGAGGACCGGAGACACCGAGCACACGAAACTGCGCGCGCACGCGGCTGTGGGACACGACGTAGCCGTCGTTCTGACGCAGGCACCCGGCATCGACGACCGCTCCGGCGGCGTCATCACTCTGGAGACGATGGAATCGTTCCGAGGTGTGCGTGCCGTCGTGGATGTGTTGCCGAACGTGGTGCGCGGCACCGGCCCGCGGATCGATGTGAGCCGGCCCGCCACCGAAGGCGACACGGAGAGATCACCTCTGCTGCAGAGTATGTCGCGCACGAGCAACGACGACCGCTACGAGCGTTTGTTCTCCCGTCCACCGTCCAGTGCAGGCGAGATCCTGGTGTGCGCCGGCCCGGCACCGGACAGCAGGCTGACCGAGGGAACGACCGGTGTGCAGTGGGTGGATTTCGCCGGCGACGGGCGCTACATGATCCGGCACACGTCGATCATCAGCGTGATTCCGGTGTCGGTGTCGGAGCTGGTAGCGGAGGTTCGAGGGCTCGTCGGGAAAGCCACGGCGGTTCGATGACCCGTTGACACCATAACGATTCTCGATACTATATCGATATTCGTTGTTATCGACTATCGATATGGAGTTGTCATGGGCTCGTCACTGGGATCGCGACGATCGAACCGGATAGTGATGGCAATCTATGCGCTGATCGCCGTCGGCTGGTCGGCGTGGAGGCTGTTCGAGTACGGGCTGTCGTCCTACGTTCGGGTCTCGGTCGAGCCCGTCGTCGACACTCCCGTCGTCGGCCTCTACGGCGGTGAGCTCCAGCCCGGCAACGTGGCCGAGTTGGCATTCGCCAAGTCCGACGTGCAACGCCTGATGGGAATGATCGATTTCTTCCGATACTCCGAGACAGTCGTCGGGCTGGTTCTGTTGCTGGTGGGGATGACATTCCTCTACCGATTCTGCGACCGAGTCATCGACGGCCGGGCCTTCGGGAAGGGTGCGACGGTCGACCTGACGGTGGTAGCCGGCGTCGTCGTGCTCTACCCGTTCCTCACCGGAATGCTGCGGCAGATGGGCACCAACTCCGTCCTGGGATCGCTCGAGCTGACCGATGTGCTGGACACCGCGGCCAGCTTCGACGGGGTCTGGATCGCGATTGCGGTCGCCGCATTCCTTCAATTCGTCTACGCAGCAATCCAACAGGGCACGAGGCTCGTCGAGGACACCGAGGGATTGGTCTGATGGGTGAGCCCACCGAACACCTGATCACCTGCCATCTCGGGGAGATACTCGATGCCCGCGGAATGACCTTGGCCGAGCTCTCCCGTGTCGCAGGCGTCAGCGTCGTGAACCTGTCGGTGCTTAAGAACGACCGAGCCAAAGCAATTCGGTTCAGCACACTGACGGCGGTGTGCCTCGCGCTCGGGTGCACGCCCGGCGACCTGTTCAGCGTCCGGCCGCAGTAGCCCCATCCGGACAAATCCACCCAGTACATTGGTGTGCAGCATCCGCATCCGACCGAAGGACTTCTTTCATGTCTGCTCCCGGCCAACCCTTGGCAAAGGGTCAGAACGGCCCGATCACAGCAGCCGATGTTCTCGTCTCTGTGCAACTGTCCGCACCCGCCGACCTGTCCGCCCTACTGGTGACAGCGGACGGAAAGGTGCGAACCGACGCAGACTTCGTCTTCTTCAACCAGCCGACCGGACCTGGCGTTCGGCTGGTCTCCGGCCAAGCCGGGCAACCGGCACAGCTCGCCGTGTCGCTCGCGCAGATACCGGCGGACATCGAGCAGATTCGCGCGGTCATCACGCTCGAGGATGCATCGTCCAACTTCGGCCGGTCCGCACCCCCGGCTGCGTACGTGAGCGACGGTCAGGGAAATCCCCTCTACCACTACACCATCGACGGCCTGAGCAGCGAGTCCATCGTCATCGCAGTCGAGATCTACCGTCGTTCCGGAGCATGGAAGGTCCGCGCCGTCGGGCAGGGGTATGCCGGCGGGTTCGCAGCCCTGGTGACCGACCACGGCGTATCCGTCGACGACGCGCCGGCTGCCCCCGCAGCACCGACACCGCCTCCCGCCGCAACACCACCACCCGCTCCGGCGGCCGCGCCCGTGCCGCCACCACCGGCCGCGCCGGCAGGTCCACCCGAGGTCAACCTCACGAAAGCACGCCCCGTCAGCCTCAGCAAAGGCCAGAAGGTCACGCTGAAGAAGGACGGCGGAGTCGCGCTGACCATCATCCGCATGGGACTCGGCTGGGACCCAGTCCAGGCACCGAAGAAGACCAGCTTCTTCGGCGGGGGCGGCAAAGGCGGCAACGTCGACCTCGACGCGTCGGCCATCATGTTCGCCGGAAACAACGTCGCCGACGTCGTCTACTACGGTCAACTCCGCGCCAAGGACGGATCCATCCTGCACCAGGGTGACAACCTCACCGGCGAAGGAGAAGGCGACGACGAGGTAGTGAACGTCGACCTCACCCGCGTACCCCCGCAGGTCACGGCCATCGTCTTCACCGTGACCTCCTACCGAGGGCAGACGTTCGAGCAGATCCAGAACGCCTTCTGCCGGCTCGTCGACGACACCAACAACGCCGAACTCGCACGCTTCACCCTGCAAGGCGGCATGCCGTTCACCGGCCTCGTCATGGCCAAGGTCTACCGCGACGGCGGCAACTGGAAACTCCAGGCCATCGGCGAAGGCATCAACGCCAAACACGCCGGCGAAGCCGTCCCTCAACTCGGGCCCTACATCCGGCCCTGACAACCTCGCCCCGCCGCCGCCCGCATCCCGCCGGAGCGAACGTGCCGTTCAGTCACTCCAAGTGACCGAATGAACCGTTCGGTCCCCGGGTGGCTGGGTTGCAGGGGTACCGGTGGAGACGCGGTGGACGTCGCGGGTGTGGTCGAGGACGCCGCCGATGGGGTCGTCGGTGCCGTTGCGGCGGATGAGGTCTTCCTGGGGTCGGTAGATCTGCCGGACGACGAGTGCGCAGAGGCCGATGACGGCGATGTCGCGGAGAACGATTGCGGCGGTGAACCATTGCTCGGGCACGCCTTTGTTGCCGATGCCGAGGTAGTAGTACATCCGCGGGAACCAGATGAGGGCGTCGACGGTCATCCAGGCGAGGAGGAGTCGGCGGTGCGGTAGTGCGAGGACGGCGAGCGGTACGAGCCAGAGGGAGTACTGGGGGCTCCAGACTTTGTTGGTCAGGAGGAATCCCGCGACGACGAGAAAGCAGAGTTGCGCCAGCCTGGGGCGCATAGGGGCGTTGACTGCGATGTAGGCGATTGCGACGCAGACGATTGCGAAGAGTCCGAGGGTGACGGCGTTGAGTACCAACGGTTTGTCGCCGGGGTAGAGGGTGCCGTCGAAGCCTCCCCAGCCCGTGAAGGACGTGATGACGTTGTAGATCGAGTCGGGGTCGGCGCCGCGGGCGGAGTTGAGGCGGAAGAACTCGTACCATCCGCTCGGATAGAGCAGTGCGATGGGAAGATTGACGGCGAGCCAGGCGGCGACGGCCGCACAGGTGGCTTGTCCCCATTCCCTCATCTTGCCGGCGCGCCAACACAGTACGAGGAGCGGTCCGAGCAGCAGGAGGGGATACAGCTTGGCGGCGCCGCCGAGCCCCAGCAGAACACCTGCGAGGATCGGTCTCTTACGGCCCCAGGCGAGGAGGGCGCCGGCGGCGAAAGCGGTTGCGAGAGCGTCGAAATTGGTGAAGCCGTGTACCACGACGAGTGGTGACGCGGCAACGAGGGCGGCGTCCCATATTCTGCGTCCGGCGGATATGGCGGTGGCCCACACCGTCACCAGCCAGGCGATCGCCAAGCCGATGACGACGACGTTGAAGTAGACGGCGACCGGGAGCGCTTGCGGCAACCAGGACACCGAACTCCATGCCTCGGCCACGACCATCGACCCGTACTGGTACAGCCCGGACAGCACCGGGTACTCCATGTAGCGGATCTGGATTGTGCCGTCGGCAGCTACTTCCTCCCAGGACTTCTTGTACGGGAAGGCGCCTTCGTCGAGACGTTCGGCTCCGAACAACGGCACGGTGTCGGAGTAGCACATTGCCACGTACTGACGGCTGCCGCTCCAGTCGAGCCCGAGCTCGCCGTCGGGACCGTTGGGGGCCTGTTGAATACAGCCTGCCTTCGCGAACCAGCCGAACGCGAGAAACACGACGGCGAGCAGCAACAGAACCCGCAGCGGGGTGAAGAAGCGTTGCCTGCCGATCAGCGCGTGCCGACCGGCGGGGCCTCCGATGGCGGCCGTGAGTTCGGCCGCCATCGGGTCCGACGTGGCGGGTAGATCCCGGGCACTGTTCGAGCGAAGATCCGGCGCGAGCGGCCCCGGACTTGCAACCCTGCGTTCGACGGGGGTGCCGGGGTTGCTGTCGCTCACTCCGGACAGGTTACCGGCCCGGGGCCGGTTCGGGTTCCTGCGCTGGAGCCTCCGGTTCGGCAGGAGTCTCCGGCGTCGGAGCGGGCGCCAGTCCGGGTAGCGGGATGGTCACGCCAGGCAGGATTTCCACCTGCCGCGGGGTGATCACCACGGGCGGCGAGATCTCCGTCGGGATCGGCAGTGTGATGGGCGGAGGCTCGGACGTCGGCGCGACGGTCGTCGGCGCGGCCGGCGCCGAATACTGCGGCACGCCTGCCTGTCCCGCGATGGGCTCAGGCGTCGGGAACGTCTCGTTGGTCGTTCCTTCGAGGGTTCCGTCCATCGTGTCCTTCCAGATGTCCGACGGAATTCCGGAGCCATAGATCGAGCCGCCGTAGCTGTTCTGCAGCGGCAGCCCCTGCTCGGTACCGACCCATACGGCGGTGGACAGCGACGGGGTGTAACCCACCATCCAGGCATCCTTGTTCTCGCCGGTGTCGCCGAGCTGCGCCGTGCCCGTCTTCGCTGCGGACTGTCGTCCACCGGCGAGGTTGTGCCCGTTCGAGTATCCGGCAATGGGACGCATCGCGGCGGTGACGTTGTCCGCCACTGCAGCGGGGACGACCTGCTGGCCGGGCTCGGCGCCTCGATCGAGGAGGACGGTGCCGTCGGCCGTCACGACGCGTTGCACGAAGTGCGGTGCGTGGTAGACGCCCGATGCGGCGAGGGTGGCGTAGGCGGAAGCCATGTCGATGACGCGTGACTGGTACTGCCCGAGGACGATCCCGTTGTTGGGTCCGACGCCGTCGCCTTCGGTCAGCGTGGGTCCGACGCCTGGAATTTCCTCGGCGACACCCAGTTTGTGCGCCATGTCCGCGATGGACTGGGGGCCGTTGTCCATGGCGAGCTGCATGCGATAGAAGCTCGTGTTCAAGGATCGTTTGAGTGCCTCTGCGATGGTGCACGTTCCGCAGGACTCGCCCTCGACGTTGCCGATGGAGATGCCGTTGACCGTCAGCGGGGAGCTGTCGTACATCTGCGACAGCGGGATGCCTTGGTCGAGCGCCGCGGCGAGACCGAACACTTTGAAGGACGAGCCCGTCTGCAGACCGGACTGCGCGAAGTCGAATCCACGGCCGTCGGCGCCGCCGTAGTACGACTTGACCGCGCCGGTTCTGGGATCGATGGACACCGATGCAGTGCGCAGGTCGCCCGGCTCTCCTTCGAGATTGCTGTTCACCGCGTCGATGGCGGCCGCTTGCGCGGCCGGGTCGATCGTCGTGGTGATCTGCAGGCCTTCGGTGTTCAGGTCCTGCTCACTGACTCCCGCGGCGGACAGTTCGCGGAGAACCTGCGCCTTGATCAGTCCGTTGGGGCCGCTGTCGGTGTCGTCGTTCGATGCAGCCGAGCTGGGGATCCATGGCGGATAGACCATGGCTGCGCGCTGAGCCTGATCGATGTTGCCCTGGCTGACCATGCCGTCGAGCACGTAGTTCCACCGCGACTGGGCACCCTCGGGATTGAACTCGGGGTCCAAGCCGGAGGGCTGCTGAATCGTCGCGGCGAGGACGGCACCTTCTTCGATCGTCAGCTGGTCGACCGGCTTGCCGAAGTACGCCGTCGACGCTGCCGCGATGCCGTACGCACCGCGACCGAAGTAGATCGTGTTCAAGTACGCGGCCAGGATGTCGTCCTTGGACCACTGGCGAGCCATCTTCGAGGAGATGACGAGCTCACGCATCTTTCGAGTCAGAGTGCGCTCGGATCCGACGAGTGCGTTCTTCACGTACTGCTGAGTGATGGTCGAGCCACCGCCGGCGCTGTCGCGGCCCAGCACGTTGTCGCGCAACGCGCGACCGAAGCCGGTGATCGAGAAGCCGGGGTTGGAGTAGAAGTCACGATCCTCCGCCGACAGCACGGCGTTGCGCACGTGCAGCGGGATCTGGTCGATCGTGACGTCGGTCCGGTTGCCTTCAGGTGGGACGACCCGGCCCAGCTCGGTGGTGCCGTCGGAGGCGAGAATCGTCGCCACCTGATTGGTCTTGATGTCGCCGGGACGAGGGACGTCCTCGACGGTGTACGCCACCATGAAGGTGAGGATCGGAACGATCAGACCCAACGCGACCAGCACGTACAAGGTCCGTCGAACTGTGCGCCACTTGGACTTCTTCTTCGTTTTCGCGGCGGAACCTCTCTCGGGCGGTTCGGGCGGTTCGTTGCCCGAAGAGCGTGGAACACCGTCGTCCGGAGGTCCGGTCGGCGGAAGATTGGATGGTGGAACGGGAGGCGGCGGACCGGCGGCAGGGCGTCGGACATCCTGCCGGGCGTTCGGCAGCGGGGGACGACCGGGAGGCGGGTTCTGCAGAGGGCGCCCTTGGGCGTCACGTGCCGGGGGGCGTGGATTCGGCGGAATCGGCCGACCCTGGGCGTCACGACGCAGGGGCGGGGGCCCGGGCGGTGGGCCGAGAGGACGGCCTTGCGCGTCGCGCCTGACACCGGGGGGAGGTCCTGCCGGACGACGCCCGGGGGGTGGCATCGGGGGACGTGGGCCCGGCGGACGACCGGAGGTGCCGGGAGGCACGTTCGGTGGGCGCCTGGACGGGTCACGATCCCCGGAGCTACCGCCGGGGGTGTTGTCGTAGGGGGAACTCACGTACAGAACTCCAGTGGTCTTGGGCGGGCACTACTCACATGGAAGACCGGGGTCGGTCAGCGCATGCGATTGTGTCACTCGCTCGCTGTTCGACGGCCAGGTCCGCGAGAATTGGACCGGGACCGTCGCGGTTGCTTGGGCGCGGGCACGGCGCCGAGGACATAGGACTGCACGAGGTGGTTCCAGCTGCAGGACCTGCAGACCTCCACCACGTGGACGGAGAATTCCTCCTGCGTCGCGGCGAGGCGTACCAGCTCGTCCGCGGTGCGAGCGGACCCGGACAGTGGGCCCAGTTTCTCGCCGAACACCCAGGAGACGTGGGTGAGCTGTTCCTTCCTGCAGATCGGGCAGACGACGTCGCTGCCGCGGCCGTGGAACTTGGCGGCCCGGAGCAGATAGGGATCGGCGTCGCACACGGCGCTCACTCCGGTCCTGCCCGAGTACACCTCGGCAAGCAGCGACCGTCGCTGAAGGGCGTAGTCCACCACCTGTCGCTGAAGTCGCACGAGAACCAGAGTACGTGCGGCCGCCGACGGGTGGGCGCCGGTGTCACCGCATCTGGGCAATTCGGGGACCCGAAACTATGCTCCACCTGTGCCGACGCGACTTCCGCCCTCCACCCGGGCGAGGGATACCGACCGAACTCAGGCATGCGCCACTCTCGACGAGGCCCGGGCCGACGGTCAATTGTCCGAGGAGGAGCACGCGGCGCGTATCGACCTGGCGATGGAAGCGGAGACGCTGGCGGATCTGCACTCGCTCATCGAGGACCTGCAGAACGAGACCGACCTTGCTCCCATGGCCGACCCGATCGAGCTGGTACATCCGGTTCGCACGGCGAGGTCGTCGCGCCTGGGGTTCTTCGCGGTCGCGATTCCGCTGGTGGCAGCGGCCGTCGCGATCACGTTCGGTGTCAGGTCGTGCGCTGCGGAGGGCGACCCCGTCGCCACCTACGGTGAGATGGGCTACCAGAACCCCGCCATCGTGGCGGATATCGCAGCCGCTCTGCAGGCTCGGACGGGCACCACCGTCGTGGACAGTCTCGGTCTGTACGAGTCCTACGCGATCCTCAGGATGCCCGCGCCCGGGGCGCCGCAGAAGCAGGTCACCTACGACTTCCGCGACGGCGTGCTCGAATTCGACGAGGACTGGTCGACGTCCAGGCGGGCGGATCAGCAGCAGATCGATCTCGCGACGGTCGACCTACCGAAGTTGGCTGCCGTCGTGGCCGGAGCTGCGGCGAGCCTGAATCTGTCGAGGATCGACAGCCTCAACATTCAGATGCGAGGTGAGTCCGACGGTCCCGAGGTGTTGATCAGCGCAGACAACACCGACGAGGAAAGCGGCACCATGTCGGTCGATCCGGCAGGCAACTTCTTGTACGTGACCCCGTTCCAGTTCGGGAAGTAGGACTCTCATGGCGGCGAAATACCGTTCCACCGCATTCCGCGCACGCGACATCGACCGCGCGCTCACCGCGTCGGCGCTCGACACGGCCTACGCCGACGGTCAGCTGTCCTTCGGCGAGCATCGTCTGCGCAGCGAACGGGCCCGCAACGCGGTGACCTTGGACGAACTGCACCGTCTGGTCAGCGATCTGCAACTCGACGTCGATCTCCCCGAACCCGTTGCCCGACGGTCCGCGCCGAAACCCCGCGTGTTTCTCGCTCTCGGATCCGTCGTGATCATCGCCGCCGGGTTGGCACTGTTCTTCGCGACCCGAGACTCCGAGGAGGAACCCGTTGTAGCGCAACAGGAGACGACGGTGTCACCACCCTCGCAACCGTCGATGCCGCTGCCGGCGGACGTGACGCCGATCGTCGCGCAGCCGTTCGTCTTCGACACCGCCGCGGGCCTCGAGGACTTCCGCAATCGGTACATCGAACGTTTCGGAACGACCGAGGTCCTGGAGTTGAGCATTCAGGTCGACGACGACAACCGCGCGGACGTCTACCGAGTCTCGGCCGACGGGCGTCGGGAACGCGTCTTCGTCGCGGGCGGTTTCGAGGTGTATCGCACCACCGACCTGCTGGATCCGTCGGAGATTCCGTTCGATTGGACGCTCGTCGACTCAGGCGTCGTGGCCGGTCTGATCGCCGGAGCACCGGCGGCCGTGGGGGTTCCCGATGCAGTTGCCGACTGGGTGACCATCGACACCGACGACGGCGTTCCGCAGATTGCAGTGACGGCGTACGACGCCGACCGTCGCGGCGGCCGGATCGTGGCGGATCTCGCGGGCAACATCGTGCGCGTCTCGCCGTACTCCGGCTGACCCCTTCACCTGCATCGGCAGGAATCTGCGCTTTAGATTAATGTCCTTACATTATGACTTGTATAGATGTATGTACATATATCGAGCCGATACATTTTGTGTATATGCTCGGGAACCGCATCAGGTGCACGACTACACGTCGAGGGGAGAGGTAGGCATGCTCGAGCTGGCAATTCTCGGTCTGCTACTTCAATCCCCGATGCACGGATACGAGCTGCGTAAACGACTGACCGGACTCCTCGGAGCATTCAGAGCGTTCTCCTACGGTTCGCTCTACCCGGCCCTGCGCCGCCTACAGGCGGATGGGCTGATCGCCGAGAACGACGGTCCGGACACACTCGTGAAGCGGCGAGCACGTCGGGTCTACGAGCTCACACCCAAGGGCAAGCAGAGATTCGCCGAGCTCGTTGCGGACACGGGACCGCAGAACTACACGGACGACGGTTTCGGCGTGCATCTCGCCTTCTTCAGCCGGACGCCGGCGGAAGCGCGGCTGCGCATCCTCGAAGGCAGACGTCGTCAAGTCGAGGAGCGCAGAGAAGGGCTCCGCGAAGCGGTGGATCGAGCCAGCGGGACGCTCGACCGCTACACCCGTCAGTTACATCAGCTCGGACTCGAATCCAGCGAACGAGAAGTCCGCTGGCTCAACGAAGTGATCGCTGCCGAGCAGGCGGGCCCGACCGCCACGCCCAACCCGAAAAGCGTTACGAACAAAGAAGGAGAACCCGAACATGGGTGAGAACAACAACACTTCGGACGGCAACGCCATCCGGGTAGCCATCGTGGGTGTGGGCAACTGCGCCGCGTCGCTCGTCCAAGGCGTCGAGTACTACAAGGACGCCGACGAGAACGTCACCGTTCCCGGCCTCATGCACGTCAAGTTCGGCAAGTACCACGTCCGCGACGTGGAATTCGTCGCCGCGTTCGACGTCGACGCCAAGAAGGTCGGATTCGACCTCTCCGACGCGATCTTCTCGAGCGAGAACAACACCATCAAGATCGCCGACGTACCGCCGAAGGACGTTCAGGTTCTGCGCGGACCGACCCTCGACGGGCTCGGAAAGTACTACCGCGAGACCATCACCGAGGCCGACGGCGAAGCGGTGGACGTCGCCCAGGCCCTCCGCGACGCCAAGGTCGACGTGCTCGTGTCCTACCTCCCCGTGGGATCGGAAGAGGCAGACAAGTTCTACGCACAAGCCGCTATCGATGCCGGTGTCGCGTTCGTCAACGCTCTGCCCGTGTTCATCGCCAGCGACCCCGTCTGGGCCCAGAAGTTCGTCGACGCAGGCGTTCCCATCGTCGGCGACGACATCAAGAGCCAGGTCGGTGCCACCATCACGCACCGCGTCATGGCAAAGCTGTTCGAGGATCGCGGTGTTCAGCTCGACCGCACCATGCAGCTCAACGTCGGCGGCAACATGGACTTCCTCAACATGCTCGAGCGCAGCCGCCTCGAGTCGAAGAAGATCTCCAAGACCCAGGCCGTCACGTCGAACCTGCAGCGCGAATTCAACACGAAGGACGTCCACATCGGGCCGAGCGACCACGTCGGCTGGCTCGACGACCGCAAGTGGGCGTACGTCCGCCTCGAAGGCCGCGCCTTCGGTGACGTGCCGTTGAACCTCGAGTACAAGCTCGAAGTATGGGACTCGCCCAACTCGGCCGGTGTCATCATCGACGCCGTCCGCGCCGCCAAGATCGCCCTCGACCGCGGCATCGGTGGACCGGTCATCCCGGCTTCGGCCTACCTGATGAAGAGCCCTCCCAAGCAGCTCGCCGACGACGTCGCGCGCCAGCAGCTCGAAGCGTTCATCATCGACGCCTAGGCCCTCACATGAGTGGAGCGGAGCCTGACGGTCACTCCGCAGGCTCCACTCCCGGTGGCCTGCGGGTCACTCCGCAGGCTCCACTCCCGGTGGCCTGCAGGTCACTCCGCAGGCTCCGCTCCCGGTGGCCTGCAGGTCACTCCGCAGGCTCCGCTCACAAGGCGAGGGTCACTTCGTCCCCGTCGGTGCGCTCGGTGCAGATCAGCATTCCGTCGGGCGCGTGCGTTGCAGGGACTCGGCACGTACCGCAGAAGCCCTGACGACAGGAGTACGCGACGTCCGGGCGCAACGGCATGACCGCGTCCAGGATCGACCTGTCCGCCGGGACCGTCACCCGTTCGCCGGTACTGGCGAGGACCACCTCGAATTCGACGCCGTTCACAATCGGTGGTGCCGAGAACCTTTCGAAGTGAAATTCCGACTCCGGGTCGACTCCGCGTTGCAGTGTGCCGATCATCGGCATCGGTCCGCACGCGTAGATCGCCGCTCCCGGCTGCGATCCTTCCAGCAACATCTCCGACGTCGGGATTCCGTCGACATCGTCGGTTCGAAGCGTCACCGAGCCGCCGAACTCGTCGAGTTCACCCAGGAACGGCAACGACTCTCGGCTTCTGCCGGTGTAGACCATCGACCAGTCGAGTCCCAGTCGGTGCGCCAGCCTCATCATCGGGAGAATCGGCGTGATCCCGATCCCGCCTGCGACGAAATGCAGACTGTCCGCGGGTGATCCGAAACCGGGAACTGCGAAGGCGAACGCGTTTCGCGGACCTCGGACGGTCAAACTGCTGCCGACCTCCAGGTCGTGCATCTCGATCGATCCGCCGCCGCCGTCCGGAATGCGCCGCACTGCAATGCGATAGCGGGTGCTGTCCGCGGGATCCCCGCACAGAGAGTACTGACGCAGCCTCCCCGAGGGCATCTCGACGTCGATGTGCGCTCCTGCGCGCCAGGACGGTAGCTCGCCGCCGTGCGCCGCCGACAGAACGAAGCTCACGACGTTCTCGTCGAACGCCTCGATGCGACGCTCGGAAACGACTACCTCGAGTCGCCGATCGTCCGTCGCGCCCACGAACTCCTTGCGATGCAGTAGACGCATCGTGCCCATGTGCGCGTTCATGACCCGTTCCAGCACTCGGAGGAGCGGGTCCCGTTCGTGACGACCGTAGAGGTCACCGGGCATCGTGGTCGGTACAGGTAGCTGGAGGTTCACGGCAGTGCCGATCGGGCAGCGGGGGACTTCGCCAGATAGGCGACGGCTTGGGCGGTGTCGCCCTCGTCCTCCGGGGTGTACGACGGTTTCAGGTACCGTGCAACGCCTTTCGTCATCTGGGCGAGCGACGGGAGTGATCCTCTGCGCATCGCACCCAACCATTGCAGCCACAGGACGAGGTAACCCCGGTCGGTCAGCGTCGGATCCTGGCGGACGATGAATCGCGTGCCGCGCAGCATCAGTACGATGAAGCCGATAAAGGCGATGAGCATCGAGAAGTTTCGCCGGAAGTACCCGACGCCGAAATACGTTGCCACGTCGTGGGCGACGTTGCGGTGCTCCACTTCCTCGGCACCGTGCCAGCGATAGAGATCCACCATCGCGGGGTCGCCGTCGAAGTCGTCCCATCTCGAGTTCAGCGCGTAGTCACCGAGAAAAGCCGTCAGGTGCTCGATCGCGCCGATCATCGCGATTCGTCCGACCAGCTGCTGCTTCTGGGCTCTCGCCGACAGCGCCGGCCGAGGCCCGAGCACCTTGCGCATCAAGTATTCGGAGTGCGACGTGAACGGCCTCGGATCGACGCCGTGTGCGTCGAGGTAGTCGTACAACACCACATTGTGCGTCTCGGCGTGCATGGCTTCCTGCCCGATGAAGCCGAGGACGTCCTCGCGCAGTTTCGCGTCGGCGATCAGGGGGAGAGCTTCGGTGTAGGTGGCGCAGAACCACCGCTCCCCCTCGGGGAGTAACAGATTCAACGCGCTGAGACTGTGCGAGGCGATGGGCTCGTTCGGCATCCAATGCAACGGAGTATCCGACCAGTCGAAGGCGACGTTACGTGCCTGCAAGGACACTTCACCGGGGTCGTGATCGTTCACGATCGATCCTTTCCACGAACTTCGTTGTTTCGGCGGCGACGAGAGCCGGGTTCTTCAGGGGGAGCCAGTGCCCGGAGCGCACATCGGTGCGGCTGACCCGTGACACCCACCGCTCGATGCCGTCGAACGATGCGGGTCTGATGGCAGGGTCCCGTCGCGTGACCAGCAAGTGGACCGGAACGTGTGTGTACCGCTCCGTCGGCCTCAGGACCTTCTGAAGGACGTTGGCGCGGTAGATGCGCAACCCGTCGACCATGTCGCGGTTCAGGGTCGGCGCGACATGGAGATTTCGCTTGTCCACGCGTTCGACGATGCGCAGCAGCAACGACCAGATCCAGCGCCTACCGAAGATGCGGAAGAAAGTCCGAGACAGCGGCCCCGACATGAAGAACAGCGTGTACGCACCCGAGACCAGCTGAGTGAGTTTCTGCCACAGCGCTTTCGGGCTCGTCGGTGTGGACTGCAGCCACATTCCCATATGGTCGAGGCTCGGGCCCGAGATCGAGGTGAACGACGCGATTCTGGTGTCGGCACCCGGCTCGCAAATTGCCTCCCACACCTGAACCGATCCCCAGTCGTGAGCGAGAACGTGCACCGGTATCGACCCCGCCACTGCGTCGACGACGGCCATGAAATCCGCGGCCAACTGTTCGAGCGTCATCTCCGTGACGGTGCCGTCACCGAAGGACTCGCCGTGACCACGCGTGTCGTACGTGACGACGTGGAACTTGTCGGTCAGCAACGGGACCACCGCGTCCCACAGGTGATGGGTGTCCGGCCAGCCGTGCACCAGCACCAGCACCGGGCCGTCGAAGTTGCCGAACTCCTGCACGTAGAGCCCCGCACCGTCGACACGCACGGTGCGTGTTCGGTCGCGCGCCTTCTCGATGGTCATGCCCACTCCCCGCTTGTTCCCGTCGATCCGCCCCGTACCGATAGTACGTTTAACGTTACCGCCGGTACGCCATTGCTGTGAACTCTCCACAATCTCCGCGGAGGTGTCAAGACACGACCGCCTCCACCTGGGGCGACACCTAGAATGACCAGATGCCTACCTCGCGAGATCCCGAAGCCCGCAGAACCAGGGCACGTGAGGAGTTCGTCGACGCGACGTTCAGGGTCATCGACGCGCACGGACCGAACCCGAGCATGAACGACATCGCGCGGGAGGCAGGTGCCACGAAGCCGAGGCTGTACCGGCAGTTCGCGGACAAGGCAGATCTGTACAGCGCCGTGGCACAGCGCATGGCCGACGAGGTCTACACGCTCGCCGTATCCGACTTCAACTTCCTGCTCGACGCACCGGTGTCCGCGCTACGACATGCGATCTCCGGTTACGCGGATGTGGTGGGGCGCCACCCCAACGTCTTCCGGTTCCTCGCCCAGTCCAGATCCACTCCCGAAGACCCTGCGATCGCTCCGCCCCTCGACATCGGGCGTGATATCGCGACACGCTTCGCCACCGTCGCGAAGACGATTCTCGATTCGGTCGACGCCGACACCTCGGGCATCGAATACGCGTGCCGCGCCGCCGTCGGGGCTCTCCTGGCCGCAACCGACCTCTGGCTGGACGACACGGAACTCGACGCAGGCGACTTCGTCGACCAACTCACAACCCTGGTCTGGGGACTGCTCGACGCATTCCTGCAGCGCAAGGAAATCGACCTCGACGGCGACGTGCCGATCTTCATGACCCTGGCAAAGCTCAAGGCAGGAGCGCAGCCGGCGGAGTGACCCGATCAGGCAGGAGCGCAGCCGGCGGAGTGACCCGATCAGGCAGGAGCGGAGCCGGCGGAGTGACCCGGTCAGGCAGGAGCGGAGCCGGCGGAGTGACCCGGTCAGGCAGGAGCGGAGCCGGCGGAGTGACCCGATCGGGCAGGAGCGCAGCCGGCGGAGTGACCCGCCGTCAGGCTCGGATTTTGCGCACCACGTAGGTCAGGGCGGCGAGGAGGCCGAGCAGAAGGACGGAGGGCCAGACGGGCGGGTCTCCGCCGAGGATGCCTGCGACTGCGGCGATGAAGGCCATCAGTGCGAAGAAGCCGAGGATGCCGGCGAGGATCTGCAGGTGATCCTGAGCGGTCATGATTTCACGCCGCCTGCGGTGAGTCCGGAGATGATGCGGCGCTGGAAGATCAGCACCATGACGACCAGTGGGATGGCGACGATGGTTCCCGCTGCCATGATCGCCGCATACGGCACGACGTGTGGGTCGTTGCCGGAGAAGCGTGCGATGGCCACGGTGACGGGTTCGGTTTTGTCGCTGGAGAGCTGGCTGGCGAGCAGGTACTCGTTGACTGCGGCGATGAACGCGAGGATTGCGGTGGTGAAGAGTGCCGGCGCGGCCAACGGAAGCAACACCAGGCGGAATGCCTGGAACCGTCCGGCGCCGTCGATGCGGGCGGCTTCTTCCAGTTCCCAGGGCAGTTCGGCGAAGAATGCCGTCAGTGTGTAGATGGTCAGGGGCAGCACGAAGGAGATGTTGGGGATGATCATCGCCTGGTAGCTGCCGATCCATCCGATGTTCGTGAAGAACTGGAACAGCGGTGTCACCAGAGCGACGACGGGGAACATCGATGCTCCCAGGACGATGCCGACGACGATGTACTTGAATCGAAAGTCGATGCGGGACAGCGCGTATGCGCAGAAGATTCCGATCACCAGCGCGATGAACGTGGTGACGCCGCCGATGATCAGGCTGTTGGCGACTGCACGGAGGAAGTTGTTTCCGTTGCTCGTGGACAGAGCGTTGCTGAAGTTCTCCGTGGTCACGTGCGTCGGCCAGGGTGTGGTGTCGAACGTGTATCGCGGGTCGCGGAACGCAGTGACAGCCATCCAGTAGAACGGCGCGAGCCCCCATACGAGGATGATCACGACGCCGAGGTAGATACGGGCGGTCTTCATCGGATCGTGCCTTTTCTTTGGTTCTCCTGTGTGGCAACCGCGTTCGCGCCGAGGAATTTCACGAGCACGAAGGCGACGATGAAGATCATGACGAACGAGATGGTCGACAGGGACGCCGCTGCGTTGAACCCTTGCCGGATCTGCTCGACCACGAGAATCGAGATGGTCCGCGTCGCCGGGTTGCCCTCGGTGAGGATGGCGGGCAGGTCGTACATCCGGAGCGCGTCCATCGTGCGGAAGAGAATGGCCACCATCAGCGCGGGCTTGACGAGCGGAAGTGTGATCTTGGTGAACCGTTGCCACGCGGACGCCCCGTCGACGCGCGCTGCCTCGTACACATCGGACGGAATCATCTGCAGGCCTGCGAGAATCAGCAGTGCCATGAACGGTGTCGTCTTCCAGACGTCGGCGATGATGACCGCGAACCTTGCCGGCCACGCGTCTCCCGTCCACAGGATCTGTGTGCCGAGAAGCTTGTTGGCGATTCCGTCGTAGCTGAAGATGAAGTACCAGAGCTTGGCGGTCACCGCCGTCGGGATCGCCCACGGGATCAGAATGGCGGCACGCAGCAAGGCACGGCCGGCGAACGTCTTGCCCATGATGACGGCCATCGCGAATCCGATGACCACCTCGATGGACACCGTCACGACGGTGAAGAACGCCGTGTTGCCGACCGCACCCCAGAACTGCGAGCCCAGGGTGCCCGGTGGGCACGGGACGAGCGTGCCCGACGCCGACGTGCACTGCTGCAGGATCCAGTGCGTGTAGTTGGAGAATCCGGCGCTACCGCCCTTGACGAACATTCCCGTCGCGGGATCGAGACCGGCGTCCTTCTGGAAGGACATGACGACGGCACGAATTACCGGAAAGGCGATGACGATTGCGAGAATCACCAGAGTCGGGGCGATGAGCAACCAGGCGCGCCCGGCACTCAGCCCGAATCGCCTCTTCTTGTCGGTGCGCACATGCCGACCTGATGGAGTCACTCCGCTGGCTGCGCTCCCGCCGCGGCCGGAGGATGATCCCCCGGCCGCGTCGACGTTTACAGCCCCACTGGGTTCACCAGTAGGTAGAGCCATGAAATTCTCCTGAAATCGAAAGCCGAAGGCTTAGTTAGCGCCTGCGGACTCGATGCCGGCCTGGATGTCGGCGATAGCCTGGTCGACCTGCTTCTCACCCTTGATCGCGGCGGCGGTGTTGTCCTGGATGGCCTTCGACACTGCCGGGTAGAACGGCGTGACGGGACGCGGGACCGCGTTCTCGATCGATTCCTTCAGGGCCGGGAGGTACGGCATCTCGGCGATGAGGGCCGGGTCGTCGTACAGCGATGCAAGCACGGGAGGCAGTGCGCCCTCGGCGATGATGCGCTGAGCCTGCTCACCCTGGAGGAAGCGAAGGAAGTCGGCGGCCGTGGCCTTGTTCTGCGAGAACGCGCTGATCGCTGCGTTGTATCCGCCGAGGGTGGAGGTTCCGACGCCGGTGACGCCGGGAAGTGGTGCGACACCGTACTTTCCGGCGACTGCGGAGCCTTCCTTGGCTGCTGTGCCGTAGACGTACGGCCAGTTACGCAGGTAGAGCGCCTTGCCGTCCTCGAATGCCTGCTGGCTCTCGGGCTCCTTGAACGTGGTGTCCTGGGCGGGGATGACGTTGTTCTGGAACGCCGTCACGAGTGCCTGCAGGCCTGCCTTGGCTTCGGGGGAGTCGACGGTCGGGGTCTTGCCGTCCTCGGCGACGAACGATCCGCCGTGGGCGTTGATGATCTCCGACGCGTTGACCGTCAGGCCCTCGTAGGACGCGAACTGTCCTGCGTAGCAGTCGATGTTGTTCTCCACGGCGACGGTGCAGCTGGCCGTGAGCTCGTCCCAGGTGGTGGGGGCTGCGGGCACGAGGTCGGTGCGGTAGAACAGCAGGCCGCCGTTGGTGTTCTTCGGGGCCGCGTACTGGGTGCCGTTGTACGTTGCGCTGTCCACCGTCGAGGGGAGGATTCCGGCGTTGTCGAGCGCGAACTCGCCCTCGAGCGGCACGAGCCAACCCTTCGCCGCGAACTCGGCCGTCCAGATGACGTCGAGAGCCATCACGTCGTAGTCGCTCTGCTCGGCCTGAAGGTGCTGGACCAGGTCGTCGTGTGCCTGGTCGGCGTCGTTGGACTGTTCCTTGAAGGTGACCTGCTCGTCCGGGTTGGCCGCGTTCCACTCTTCGATGATCTGACGGACGACACCGGTTTCGGTGGTGTCCTTGCCTTCGACGTAGGTGATGGGTCCGCGGCCGTCGGTGTTCTCGGATGCGGAATCACTGGATCCGCTGTCGCTGGAACATGCGGTGAGCGTCAGCAGCGAGGCTGCTGTTGCGAGCACCGCCACCTTCGAGATCAAAGACGCCATGAGTTCTCTCCACTTGCTTCGTACACGGTGGTGTGTGTGGGAGGCGGCACAGTGAATGTGCGAATGTGCTCCCCCCGACGCACATGTCGATAGGAACTTATACACATTTCGGTCGCCGCGGGCCATTACCGGCGTTGCTGAATCGGTCAACCCTCACGCGACGGGTCTGTCGGTGAGTGGTTGTAGCCTCGCCCAGGTGACTTCGGACAAGATGCTGACCAGAATCGGTGGGCTTCTCCGCCAGGCGGAGTCGACGGACAACCCGCACGAGGCGGAAGCGTTCATGGAGGCCGCACAGCGTCTCGCGACGTCGACGTCGATCGATCTGGCCGTGGCCCGCTCGCACAGCGCTTCGCGCGAGAAGCAGGCGACGCCGACGCAGCGCGTCGTCCCCATCGGAGAGGCAGGCAAACGCGGTCTGAAGACGTTCGTCCAGTTGTTCGTCTCGATCGCTGCGGCCAACGACGTGACGTGCGACGTCGCACGGTCGTCGACGCAGGTGTTCGCCTACGGTTTCGCGTCGGACATCGACACCACCGAGGCGCTGTATTCGAGCCTTCTCGTCCAGATGGTGCGGGCGTCGGACGCCTACATCAAATCGGGCGAGTACAAGAACGAGACTGCGGTACGCACGGTGGTGGAAAAGATCGGTCGCCGACGCTACAAGCGCCAGGAGACGGTCGTCGTCGCTGCGGTCACGGCGCGGTTGAACTTTCAGACTGCCTTCGCCACGCGGGTGGGCAAGCGCCTCGCCGCGGTGAAGAAGGAAGCGGAATCGAAGGCAGTGTCCGAGGAGAAACCGGACGCGGGCACGGCTCTTGTCCTGCGGAACAAGGAGGTCGAGCTGAAGGATTACTACTCGTCGAATTCCACCGCGCGCGGCACCTGGCGGAGCCGAAGCGCGGGTGCGGGGTACTCGCACGGCGCCAGTCGCGCGGGGGACAGGGCGGGCCGCACTGCGCGGCTCGGGGGTGAAACCGAGATCGGCCGCGGTTCGAAGCAGCTCGGGCGGTAATCTGACCTCATCGTGACGTGGCGTAGGCAGACGAACAGCCGTGAATTCTCACCCGGCGAGCGCCTACGCATCCTGGTCGCCCGCTTTCTCGGGGTAGGTTTCCTCGGATATTTCTTCGTGTCCCTGTCCGGAATTGCGGAGGGCGCTGGCATTCTCGCGTCGTGGTGGACGCCGCTGGCCGTGGTGCTGATCTTCGGTCCCGGTGTCGGACTGCTGGTCGCGGCGCTGGCTCGTCCCCGCCGAATCGGTCCAGCGGCAGGTTCGGCGGCCGTCGGAATTCTGATCGCCGCCTGCCTGTGGTTCCTCGCGTGGAACGGGGATGTGCTGCACGGTTCTGCACGGGGCACGTGGATGTCGGCGTTCGCGGGTATGGCTGGTCTGTGCGCGACACTCGCGTGGAAGCCGTGGATCGCGTTCGCCGTCCAGTTCGTCGCAACCTCGACCATCGCCACCGTCGACCAGGTCGGGTTGTTCGGCAACCGCGCAGCACAGTCCGACATCGTCTATGCCGCGGTGTGGTCGTTCGGGTTGTCGGCGCTGTTGACCGCCGCGGTGATCATGGCGCTGCGGAGCGGATCGATACTGGATTCCACCAAGCAATCGCTCGATCGCAGTGCGGCGATAGCCGCTGCCGCGCAGGCGCGCGAACGCGAGAAAGCGCGGTTCGATTCGCTGATCCACGACCAGGTGCTGAGCACTCTGCTGGCGACGGATCGCGCCGATCCCGGTGGCAGGCTCGTGACCGACGCGAGGTCTGCTCTGGCCGAGCTGGACCGCGTCGTCGACGATTCCAGCCGAGACGCGACGGTGTCGGCCGACGGCATATTCGCGCAACTGTCCACGTTGGGAGCCGACCACGGTGTCGCCGTCGGAGCAACCGTCGACGACGGTCGCTCTCAATACCCGGGAGCTGTGGCGTCCGCGGTGGTGGGCGCCTCGGCAGAGGCCGTACGCAACAGCGTCGTGCACGCGGGCCCCGCCGCGCAGTGCCGTATCGCCGTCGAGCTACGTCCCGGCCTCGTCCGTGTGACCGTCGAGGACGACGGTGTCGGATTCGACACCGCTACAACAGGGTCCGGCCGTCTCGGCATCGACGTCAGCATCGTCGGCCGGATGGCGCAGCTCGACGGCGGATGGTCTCGTATCCGCAGCGAGCCGGGTGCGGGCACGACGGTGATCGTCGAGTGGGCGGCGGTATGAGCTCGCTGCGGGGTGACGCGTCGACGATCATCGGAATGCAGTCACGGGGCTCTTACGCCGTCACCGCGTCGGTCGTGACTGCGGCTGCGGTCGCGATTCTGGGCCCCGGCGGCGACGGTGTCGCCGAGAAGTGCCTGGTGATAGCGCTTCTCGCGGTCGGCGCTGCGCTCCTCGTCGCCGTTCCAGGCGATCCGTTTCCGAAGTGGGCCTCAGTGACCGTCGCAGCGGTGCCGGCCGCGCAGTTCGTTGCACTGATCCGCGTCGTGGACACGGGGGCGACTCAGTCCCAGGCGGTGACCACCACGGTCGGGGGAGGGGCGGCGCTCTGCGCGTTCCTCTGTGTACGGGGGAGGATTCGCTGGGCGTGGGCAGGCCAACTGGCCGCGTTCGCGGTGTACTGGACCGCTGCCCCTGACTTCGCCGGTGCAGCATCGACTTTCGTCACGGGTGCCGGGGTCATGATCATGGCGACGTTCTTCGCTTTCGCCGTCCGGCCGGCAGCAGCGTCGATCTACTCGCTCCGCCGAGAACGCGCTGCGACGTTCGCCGAGCGCGCCGCCGTGAGCGCGGCCGAACAGGAACGTGAGCACCAACTACACCGGCTCGACGACTTGGTTCGCCCTGTCCTGAGGCGCATCGCCGACAACCCACTGGACGACGCCGCCCGCACCGAGGCGCTGCTGGTGGAAGCCACCCTGCGGGACAGCATTCGCGCCCGCGCACTGGACGTGCCGGTGGTGGTGGCCGCAGCGCGAGCCGCCCGCGAGCGGGGCGTCACCGTGCAGTTGCTCGACGACGGTGGCCTGACCGACCAACCTCGTCGGGTCGCTGACGAGGTACGCCGCGCGGTGGCGCGCAGTTTGGACGGTGCGGACGCAGGGACCGTCACCGTGCGCATCCACCCGGCGGGGCGGACGGCACTGGCGACGATCGTGGTGACCGACGGCGACGACGTTGTTCGTACGGAACTCCCTACGTGAGTGGGGTCAGCTGAGCCGGACCCCGGCCTCGGAGCCGTCGAACACGTGCGCATGCGCCTCGTCGAATCGGATGCCGACCACGTCACCTTTCTGCGGGGGATCACGCCAGTCCGCGCGGGCGACGATCGTCTGGGTGGTGCCGTTGATGTCGGCCCGACCGAAGACGAAGGCCTCGGAACCGAGTTCTTCGACGACGTCGACCTCCAACTTCAGCCCGTCGGACACGATGTCGACGTGCTCGGGGCGAATGCCGAACACCACTTCGCTACCGGTCGAGCCGGCGAGCGTGCCCCGCGACACCGGGATGATCTGGTCACCGATCCGCACGCCACCGTCGGTGACGGGTACGCGGAACAAGTTCATCGACGGCGAGCCCATGAATCCGGCGACGAAGACGTTGGTCGGCGTGCGGTACAACTCGCGGGGTGATGCGCACTGCTGCAACACACCACCTTTGAGCACCGCCACCCGGTCGCCCATGGTCATCGCCTCGACCTGATCGTGGGTGACGTAGACGGTGGTCGTCGCGAGCCTGCGCTGCAGCTGAGCGATCTGCGTGCGCGTCTGCACTCGAAGTTTTGCGTCGAGGTTGGACAGCGGTTCGTCCATCAGGAACACCTGTGGTTGACGAACGATGGCCCGCCCCATGGCAACTCGCTGTCGCTGACCACCGGACAGCGCTTTGGGCTTGCGGTCGAGGTACGCCTCCAGGTCGAGAAGCTTGGCCGCCTCGAGGACGCGATTGCGGATCTCGTCCTTGCTCGCCTTCGCGAGCTTGAGGGCGAAGCCCATGTTCTCGGCGACGGACATGTGCGGGTACAGCGCGTAGTTCTGGAACACCATCGCGATGTCGCGATCCTTGGGCTCGGCGTGGGTGACATCCTTGCCGCCGATGAGGATGCGGCCGCTGTTCACCTCCTCCAGACCGGCGAGCATGCGCAGCGACGTGGACTTACCGCAGCCCGACGGGCCGACGAGGACGAGGAATTCGCCGTCGGCGATCTCCAGGTCCAACGCATCCACCGCGGGGGTGTCGGAGCCGGGAAAAAGCCTGGTGGCACGGTCGAACGTGATCGAAGCCATGAAAAACAGATCCCTCCACCGGCAGGAACGTGCCGGACGATCCGAGTGTTGGGTGCCGACGGATGCCGACGACGAATGGTAACCGCACCCGTCGGCTACGTTCCGAAAACCGGCCAGCCGATCTCGGTTCGCCATCGACTCGGGTCGGCAGTGTCGCGTGGTCCGACGTGATAGATCTCGTGCACCGGCCCGGCGATCGCGAGGCCGTTCGATTCGACGTACACCCCGAGCGCACCGTAGGTGACATCGATGTCGTCGTGGCTGCCGTGGTGCACCGTCGTCGCCAGCTCCGTTCCGCCGATCGTCAGCGGTTGCACCCGTCCCAGCCGGGGTGCATCGGTCGTGGGCAGGTACACCGTCATCGTTCCGCGGCCGTCGGTGAACAGGTCGTTGTCGTACAACCCGCCAGGACTGCCGACGGGGGAGACCACCGCGTCGAGCTCGGCCATGGCGTCGGAATACCACTCGAGCATGTTCGACGAGTCCACCTCGCCGGATATCGCCGCGACCGTGACCTTTTCGGTGACGAGACGCGTGACCTCCACGGAAGCCCCGGTCGGTTGGAGGAGTCTCTTCATCGCGCTGATCGACGACTCCGCTTCCTTCACCTGACGTTCGAGCCGTTCCAGATGCCCCAGAATCAGCCCGGCCCGCTGCGTCGGGTCCGGGGTGGTGACGATCGCCCGCACCTCGCGCTCCGGCATGTCGAAACTGCGAAACCGGCGGATGATCTGAGCCGTCGGCACCTGCGCCGTCGTGTAATAGCGATAACCGGAGTGGGCGTCGACCTCGGCGGGTTCGAGCATGCCGGATTCGTGATAGCGACGAAGCGTCTTCACCGACAGATGGGTGATGCGGGAGAACTCACCGATGGTGAGCAGGCCGTTCATGCCCACATCCTGCCTGGGGTCGACTCTCCCGGTGGGGGAGGGTGGAGCGTGTCCGTCATGACATTCATCGACAGGTATTTCGAACTCGCCGCCGATTCCGATCTGGAGGCGTACTTTGCACAGTTCCGTCCCGACGCCGTTGTCGAGGACGAGGGCCGGGAGCACCACGGCATCGACGAGATTCGCGCGTGGCGGACCGAGGTTCCCGACGTCACCTATCGTCCCGGGACGCCGACGGTGTCCGGGGACGGTCATGACGTGAAAGCGGAGATCGCAGGAGATTTCCCGGGCAGTCCCGTCACTCTGCGGTTCTGTTTCGAGCTGGACGACGCCGAGAAGATTCGAGTTCTCCGTATCCGGCCGTAGGTCCGGTCCGGCGTCATTGCGGGTCGAAGATGTCCTCGATTCGGCATCGGAAGACCGCGGCAAGCTGGAATGCGACGGGCAGGCTCGGGTCGTAGCGTTCCTTCTCGATCGAGATGACGGTGAGCCGTGTGACGCCGATGCGGTCGGCGAGATCTGCTTGGGACCAACCGAGTTGGAGTCGTCGTAGTCGAACGTCGTTCTTCATCTCACGCGAGGGTTCGTCGGCGCTCGATCGCGTAGCGTGTCGTGCACGATGCGAGGGCGACGAGCAGCAGTCCGATCAACAGTGTCGCTGCCGGGACATCGATTCGACCGATGGACACTGCCGCGAGGCCGAGGCCGATCACGATGATCAGATCGGTAGCTGTTCCACTCAATGCTGCACTGAGCCAAGTGGATTCGACGTCACCCTCGGACGGTCCCTGTTTCGGAATCGTCACAGGCGCCACCCAGAACAACCATCCGAGTGCGCCACACGCCGGGAGCGCACACAGTCCGAAGACTATCGCGGACAGCCCCGGCGCGACCGGGGACAGGAGCCAGGCCGCTGCGGCGACGAGCAGGGCTGCAGCAAGCCCGGTCGATCCGGCGTAGAACCAACGACGGGTCATGTCCATCCTCCGATGTATAGGAAGCTATACGTATAGCGGACTATACATCGACGAGGCGCCTCCCGCGTCCTAGTATCCGTCCATGGCGTACGACGCGGAATTGGCGGATCGGATCCGCGAAGCACTCGTCGACGAGCCGTCCGTCGTGGAGAAGAAAATGTTCGGCGGACTGCAGTTCATGGTCCGCGGCAAGATCGCCGTCGGTGCCCACTTCGACGGCGAACTGCTCGTCAAAACCGATCCCGCGCAGACGGAAGAACTGGTTTCTCGACGAGGAGCACGAGCCGCGGTCATGGGAGATCGCGACATGGGCAACGGCTGGATCACCGTCGACTCCGACGGTGTGGCCGGTGACGGTCTGGACTACTGGATCGGCGTTGCCCTGGAGTACAGCGAGCGCACCCACCCGCAGAGGTGAATCCGCCGGAACCGGACGTGAACGGTCGGTGGGCGGCATTATGATCGCGCCGGTGAAGACGAGGGACTCGCAGCGTTCCAAGGTGTACGAGGCGGAGACGATGGTCCGGCGCATGTTCGATCGCGCCGAGGAGCACACTGTGCGGTCCGTGGAGATACACGGCTCCACCATCACGCTGCCGGTGGAGCGGAAGTTCGCGTCGATCGAGTCCGTGCAGATGTATGTCGATGCGGTTCTGGCGATGAACTGGGTGCAGGCCCGGTGGCCGCATGCGGACGGCGTCGTACATGTTCGTGAGCGGTCCGGCACCGGGGCGTCGCACTACGAACCGGACACTCAGACCATCGCCGTTCCGCTTCACCGCCGGAACGAGGCGTGGGCGCTGCGTGAACTGGTGGTTCTGCACGAGCTGGCGCATCACTTCGATCGCGCCGAGAACTCCTCGCACGGTGGAGAATTCGTGGATCTGTTCATCACTTTGGTCGGCGAGATCATCGGCCAGGAAGCCGGGTTCGTGCTGCGCGCGACGATGCTGGACTGCGGCGTCAGCATCGGATAGCGCGCATACTGGAGGTCATGACTGTGAAAATCGGCGTTCAGCTTCAGCCCCAGCACGCTCCCGACTACCAGCTCATCCGCGACGCGGTTCTCCGTTCCGAGGACGCAGGCGTCGACATCGTCTTCAACTGGGACCACTTCTATCCGCTGTACGGCGACCTCGACGGCGAGCATTTCGAGTGCTGGACCATGCTCGGCGCGTGGGCCGAGCAGACGTCGAACGTGGAGATCGGCGCCCTCGTCACCGGCGGCGGCTACCGCAACCCGGATCTGCTCGCCGACATGGCTCGCACCGTCGACCACATCAGTGGAGGTCGGCTTGTCCTCGGCATCGGCGCCGGGTGGAATCAGAAGGACTACGACAACTTCGGTTACGAGTTCGGCACACCGGGTTCACGGCTGAAGCTCCTCGCCGAGTACCTGCCGCGGATCGTCGATCGTTTGAAGGCCGGCAACCCGGCGCCGACGCGCGACATCCCCATCCTCATCGGCGGCGGCGGTGAGAAGAAGACCCTCAAGCTCGTCGCTCAGTACGCACACATCTGGCACAGCTTCGCCGATCTCGACGAGTTGAAGCGCAAGTCCGGGATCCTCGCCGAGCACGGCGACACCGTCGGGCGCGACGTCAGCTCGATCGCCAGGTCCGTCGCCTGGCCGGGCGCGGACAAGGCTCAGGGCTTCGTCGACGCCGGGGCCACGTTGTTCACCGTCGGAACCAGTGGTCCCGACTACGACCTGACCGAGCTGAAAGAGGCCATCGCCTGGCGGAAATCCGCGAACGACGGCTAGAGCCCTTCATCGACAATTTTGCCATTTCGGCAAAGCTAATTGCCGAACGCCCGCAGGTGGGGCATGTTGGTCTCATGACGAAAATGGATGTGTTCTCGGCAAGTTCCGAGGCGGAGGTCTGCGAGATCGTGCTCGGCAGTGCTCGTCACGGATTCGAGGTGATCGGCCGATGATCATGGACGAGAAGTTCTGGGACGACATGCACTCGGGCAGCGGCTCAGGTTGGAGCGGCAATCCCAATCCCGTTCTCGTGCAGCAGGTCGCGGATCTGAAGCCCGGGCGTGCGCTGGACATCGGCTGCGGGCAGGGCGACGATGCGAGATGGCTGGCGTCGAAAGGATGGACCGTCACGGCGTCGGACATCTCCTCCGTTGCTCTCGCTCGCGCCGCCGAGCGCGCGGAGGGCACCGGGGACATCACCTTCGTCCACGCGGACTACGTGGCCGAGGCACCGGCGGCCGCGGCATTCGACCTGGTGACATTGCATTACTTCGCGATCCCCAAGGCGAATCCCGCCGCGGCTCGCGCGATCGCCGACGCCGTCGCGCCGGGCGGGACTCTCCTCGTCGTGAATCACGACGTGGGTGCCGACCAGGAGTGGAACGGGATCAAGCCGTCGGACTTCTTCGAACCACACGGCATCGCTGAGCTCCTGGACGAGTCGTGGACGATCGAGGTCGACGAGACGCGACCTCGGTCGACTGCGCCGCCCGCGGGGGCGCATCACACTCACGACACCGTTCTCCGGGCCCGTCGGCTACTTCGCCCGACCGCCTAGGTGTTCGGCGAGGAACTTCTCGACCGCACGGTAGAACGTGATGTTGTTCTCCGGATTGACGAAGCCGTGCCCTTCGTCGTCGAAGACCAGGTAGTCGACCTCGACGCCCCTCGCTCGAAGCCGCTCGACGACGTTGTCCGATTCGGCCTTGACCACGCGGGCGTCGTTGGCGCCCTGGGCGATCATGAGCGGGCGGGTGACGTCGTCGAGCCGAGAAATCGGTGACCGAGCAAGCATGTCCGCTTCCTGCTCCGGGATCGCGGGGTCGCCGACGTACCGGTACCAGTTGTTGACCAGGCCGGGCCGCGCGAACGCCGGTTGTGTACGCATGAAATTGGCGAGGTCGGAGACCCCGACGTAGTCGATCGATGCCGCGAACACCTCCGGCGTGAACGTGGCGCCCACGAGGGCCGCGTACCCGCCGTAGGACCCGCCCATGATGGCGACGCGGTCACGATCGGCGTAACCCTGGGCCACAGCCCATTCCACGCCGTCGACGAGATCGGTGTGCATCTTGCCCGCGAATTCACCGATCGCGGCCTGAGTGTGGACCTTGCCGAATCCCGTCGATCCACGAAAGTTGATCTGCAGCACGGCATATCCGCGATTGGCGAGAAACTGCACACCCGGCGTGTACCTCCACGCGTCCCGGTACCACGGTCCACCGTGCACGAGAACGACCATCGGCAAGTTGGCCGGTTCGACACCCACGGGAAGCGTCAGGTACAACGGCAGAGGCAGTCCGTCGCGGGCCTCGATCGTCACCGGTGTCATGACCGCCATGTCACGCGGGTCGAGGTGCGGATACGGCCGGAACAGCATCCGGCTCTCACCCGTCTCGTGGTCGTAGAAATACGTGACGTTGGGGTCGCGGTCGTGGGTGAATGCGACCACCCATTTCTTGCCGCAATCATCGGAGGACAGGGCTCCCACGTCACCGTCGGACAATGCCTCCAGGTTCTTCAGGACTTCGGCGAAACCCGCATCCACGGCGTGGATCACCTGGCGCTCGCCGAGGTACCGCACGCCGATGAGCTCACCCGTCGCCCTGCTGAAGACAAGTGGCGATCCACTCTGTTCGACAGCACGTCGAGACGCATCCAGCTCCATGCTCGGATGACTGTCGACGACGGTCTCCTCGCCCGTCTCCAGGTCGATGCGCGCGAGCACCGTCAGATCACTGTTCGTCACGGAGTCGATCAACACTCCCGTGCCGTCGGCGGTCGGGTGCGTCAGCGTCACGCCGTACGGATAATCGGACCCGTCGAAGGTCGTCACGTGGGTGACATCGTCGGATCCCGCGCGGCGACGGGAAATCTTCATGTGGCCCTGATCGGTGAACTCGGACAGCAGGAGGTCGCCTCCGACGCCTGCACTCCAGCCCGTCCCCGGTCCCGGGCTCTCGCCGATGACCGTCAATTCTCCTGTGGCGATCACCAATTCGTACAGATCGAACTCGGCGAGGCTCCGCGCGTTCATGGCGAGGGTGAACACGCCGTCCTTGTCGCGGGACTGTTCCAACGAGTACACCCGCGATCCGGGGAACGGGGTCAGGTCGACGGCGTCGGCTTCCGGGTCGTGCAGGTCGACGCGAAAGACGTGGTGGTTCTCGTCTCCACCGGAATCCTGAAGGTACAGAAGCCAGCGAGGATCATCCGTCCACCGATAGTCGAGCACACTTCGGACATCGTCGGCGGTGACACAGCGCGCTTCGGAGCCTTCCTCGAGGTCTTGGATCCACACGTTCAAACGGTTGCGCCACGGCGCGAGGTAGGCGATCCTGCTGCCGTCGGGGGAGATCGACGCCCCGGTGCGCTCGGGCGCGCCGAAGAAATCCTCGATCGAGATCAGGTCGGGTGCAGTCATGTCTTCTCCGTTTCCTTCGTTCACATCGATGTCCATATCGTTTCCATGTCGAGAATCTTGTTGTGCCGCAGCGTCAATGCGCGTTCCATCGCGGCGACGATCCCGGCGAACAACAAGACCGTGTTCGCCCACACCGGCAATTGAATCGGCGAGACGAACGTTCCGAAGCGTTCGGCCACCGCCGGGATTCCGGTCGCGATCTCCAGCGCGAACGGAACCGCCAGAACCAAGTTGACGATCAGAAGAACGATCGCCACCCACCCGATGACCCTGCTGACAACCGGGTGACGCTCGCCCAGGCGTCGGCGACGGTCTTCGAGCGTCCCTCGCACCGGCGTGAGCCTGCGCCCGACGCCGTCGCGTCTCGAGAAATGGACCCGGGTGACGCCGTAGAGCGACGCGGCGACGTCGATTCGGCCGTCGGCGACAGCGAACG
This sequence comes from Rhodococcus sp. 114MFTsu3.1, assembly GCF_000383555.1. Classification (NCBI taxonomy): domain Bacteria; kingdom Bacillati; phylum Actinomycetota; class Actinomycetes; order Mycobacteriales; family Nocardiaceae; genus Rhodococcus; species Rhodococcus sp. 114MFTsu3.1. The sequence continues at coordinate 144,509 of NZ_KB911545.1, forward strand.
ACGCGGGCAGGTCCTGCGTCGATACGAGCCGCCCGTCCGCGTAGAGCTGAGCCGTATCGCCGTCGGCGATGTCGACCTCGACCGTGAACCGAGTCCCGGCGAGGTCGAGCTCGTACAGGTACCTGTTCAGTACCTGCCACGGCCGCAACGGCGTCAACTTCCTCATGACTCCGAAGCCTTCCGGACCTGCTCGCGTCGGGGCAGTGCGCGCGGTCACCGGTTCTTGTTACAACGTCACGGATCGACGATGACGAATGTCATGGCGACGGGCGGAATACAACGCCGACGATGCGAGTTGGTTAACACGTTCGCAATCCGGGTACCGATCACCAGCTCAGGCACGTTAGCCTCAGTGGTCATCGAAACCATGCACCGAGGAGTTCTCTCTTGACCAGTCGACGTTTACGAGGCCGCGCCATCGCGGCTGTCGCTGCGGCGCTCGCACTCACGCTCGGGGCGGCAGCCTGCGGGGGCGACAACAGCTCGGGCGGGACAGGGGAGAACGCACTCGCCGGTTCCGACCAGCAGTCCCTCGACAAGTACACCACCGAGGACGTGACACCGCTCGATCAGATCGACACCGCGAACCTCGGCCTCATCAAGCCGGGAACGCTGTACGTCGGCACGCTGTCCGACGCCCCGCCGAACATCTTCATCGACGAGGCAGGCAACTTCACCGGCTTCGACAACGAGCTGCTGAAGGCCGTTGCTGCGAAGCTCGACCTGACCGTCGAGTTCTCCGCCACCGAGTTCTCCTCGCTGCTCGCAGCGGTCAACAACAAGGTGTACGACGCCGGATCCTCGTCGATCTCGACGACGGACGCCCGCCGCAACACCGTCGGGTTCACCAACGGTTACGACTTCGGTGAAATGGCGCTCGTCGCGAAGAACGACTACGCGGTCAAGACCATCGCCGAGCTGGACGACCAGCAGCGCATCGGTGTCGTGCAGGGCACGGTTCAGGACGACTACGTCACCAACACCCTCGGCATCGAGCCGGTTCGCTTCCCGGACTACAACACTGCGTACGCGAACGTGAAGTCCGGCCAGATCGACGCGTGGGTCGCTCCGTCGCAGCAGGCTTCGGGCCAGGTGAAGGCCGAGGACGGCGTCGCCATCCTGGAGAAGACGATCAACACCACCAACTTCACGGCGTTCGCTGTCGCGAAGGACAACCAGCCTCTCATCGACGCGCTGAACTCAGGCCTCGACGCTGTGGTGGCGGACGGTACCTGGAGCACCCTCGAGAAGGAGTGGTACCCGGACCGCGAGGTTCCGGCGGACTGGAAGCCGGGCAGCAAGGCATCCACCCCTCCGGCGAACTAGAACATGAGCACACTGTCGAATCTGTACGACACGTTCTTCGACTGGGAACTCATCTGGGACACCGTTCCCAAACTGATCACCGTCGGATTGCCGAACACCCTCATCTTGGCGGCGTCGTCGGGGGTCATCGGTACGGTGATCGGGCTCGGGCTGGCGGTGGCGGGTATCTCCCGCACCCGCTGGCTCCGGTGGCCGGCGCGGGTGTACACGGACATCTTCCGTGGCTTGCCCGCGGCGGTCGTCATTCTTCTCATCGGCCTCGGATTCGGGCCGACGCTGACCGAGTACACCGGCAGCCGCAGCCCGTTTCCGCTCGGCATCCTGGCGCTGTCGCTCATGGCGGCGGCGTACTTCGGCGAGATCTTCCGCTCCGGCATTCAGAGCGTCGATTCCGGTCAGCTCGAGGCGTCACGGGCTCTGGGCTTCAGCTACCGGAAATCGATGACGCTCGTCGTGGTTCCCCAAGGCATCCGCCGCGTCCTGCCCGCGATCGTCAATCAGTTCATCTCGCTGATCAAGGACAGTTCGCTGATCTACTTCCTCGGCTTGCTCGCGTCGCAACGTGAGTTGTTCCGAGTCGGTCAGGACACCGCCGCGCAGACCGGCAACCTGTCACCGTTGCTCGCGGCAGGCGTGTTCTATCTGTTCCTGACGATTCCGCTGACCCACCTGGTCAACTTCATCGACAAGCGGCTGCGATCGGGCAAGGCCGACACATCGGGAACGTTGGATCCGGTGGAAAAGATCATCGCGGTGGAGAGGTAGTCATGTCTTCGGTTTCATTGACCGGCACCGATATTCACCTCGCGTTCGGTACCAACAAGGTGCTGCGCGGAGTCAACATCCATGTCGACGCAGGCAAGACCACGACGGTCATCGGCCCGTCCGGTTCCGGAAAGTCCACGCTGCTGCGTGCACTCAACCGTCTGCACGAGCCGGACCAGGGCGACATCCTGCTCGCCGGCAAGTCGGTACTGAAGGACAATCCGGACGATCTCCGTCAACGGATCGGCATGGTCTTCCAGCACTTCAACCTGTTCCCGCACAAGACCGTTGCCGAGAACATCGCACTCGCAACCCGCAAGCTGAAAGGCCTGTCGAAGGACGCGGCACGGGCCGCGGCGCTCGAACAGCTCGAGCTCGTCGGACTGTCCGCGAAGGCCGATTCGCGCCCCGGCAACCTTTCCGGAGGCCAGCAGCAGCGTGTGGCGATCGCCCGAGCTCTGGCCATGAAGCCGGAGGTCATGTTCTTCGACGAGGCGACCTCCGCATTGGACCCGGAGCTGGTCAAGGGCGTCCTCGCCCTGATGTCCGACCTCGCTTCCGGCGGCATGACCATGGTCGTCGTGACGCACGAGATGGGCTTCGCCCGTTCGGTGTCCAACAAGGTTCTGTTCATGGACCACGGCAGTGCCGTCGAAACCGGAACTCCTGATCAGCTGTTCGACGATCCGCACACCGATCGTCTCAAGCAGTTCCTGTCCCAGGTTCTGTAGCCCTATGCGAATGGAAGTTAGGTAAGGCTCGTTGGTCGTGACTTCACCATCACGTTCCTTTACCTTCGCTTTTGACTGACACTCTCCCCGTTCATGAAGCTTCTCCCAATTCTCTCGGTTCATGACGGCAGTTCCTCGCGATCGAACCTGACGTGCAAGTACAAGTGCGGAGACGCGTGCTTCCACGAGGTCCCGAACACGTCGAAGGGCCAGTACTTCGGCGACATCGTCAAGACGGCGATGTCGAGGCGTGGAGTGCTGCGCGGCGGCGCGATGGCCGTCGTCGCGGTCGGTGCCGGTGGTGTTCTCGCTGCCTGCAGCACGGACGAGCCTGCAGCTACCGGTTCTGCCGGGGCGACGGACACCCCGCCCGTCGACGGCGTCGACTTCACCGCTGTCGCGCCCAACACCGAAGACGCCGTCGTCGTCCCCGAGGGGTACGAGCAGGGCATCATCATTCGGTGGGGCGACCCAGTGCTCGAGGGTGCGCCGGAGTTCGACTTCGACAACCAGACCGCAGCCGCACAGGCCATGCAGTTCGGTTTCAACAACGACTTCGCGGGTCTGCTACCCATCGAGGGAACCCCGAACGCGTACTTGCTGGTGGTCAACCACGAGTACACCACCGAGCCGTTTCTGTTCAAGGGATACGACGAGGAGAACCCGACGCGCGAGCAGTTCGACATCGCGCTTGCCGCACATGGCCTTTCGGTCCTGCAGGTGAACGGTGAGTCCGGTTCGGGCAAGCTGACTCCGGCGTTCAGCCAGTACAACCGTCGTATCACCGGTACCACCGAATTCGTCATCACCGGCCCCGCCGCGGGCAGCGATTTCCTCAAGACCTCCGTCGACCCGACCGGAACCAAGGCGTTCGGCACGTTCAACAACTGTTCCGGTGGCCTGACGCCGTGGGGGACGGTGCTCTCGGGTGAAGAGAACATCAACCAGTACTTCGGCAACGCGGAGTCGGTCACCGATCCCGTCGTCGCCGAGCGTCTCGCGCGCTACGGCATCGAAGGAGCCGCGAGCGATCGCAAGTGGGAGCGCTTCGACAAGCGATTCGACATCGCGCAGGAACCCAACGAGGTCAACCGATTCGGCTACGTCGTCGAGGTCGATCCGTGGGATCCGAACTCCACTCCGATCAAGCACACCGCTCTGGGCCGTTTCAAGCACGAGGCCGCGACGATCTACGTCACCGACGACGGCACGGTCGTCGCCTACAGCGGTGACGACGAGCGATTCGACTACATGTACAAGTTCGTGTCCAGTCGAAAGATGATGTCCGGCAACGGGCAGGCCGCCATGAGGCACAATCGAACCATCCTCGACGCGGGCACGCTGTACGTCGCCGTGCTCACGGGCGATGCACCCGACGCCATCGACGGCAGCGGAACCCTTCCGCCGTCGGGCAAGTTCGCCGGCAAGGGTGAGTGGATTCCGCTGCTTCGCACCGGTGAGGACGGACGAGGAGAGTCCCTCGTCGACGGCATGTCCGCCGAGGAGGTCGCGATCTTCACCCGCCAGGCAGGCGACAAGGTCGGGGCCACGAAGATGGACCGCCCGGAGGACTTCGAGCCCAACCCGGTCACCGGCAAGGTGTACGTGGCGCTGACCAACAACACCAACCGCGGCACCGAGGGCAAAGCCGCTGCCGACGAAGCGAACCCGCGCAACAAGAACAAGAACGGTCAGGTCCTCGAACTGGAAGACGACCACGCAGGCACCACCTTCGTGTGGAATCTGCTCATCGTCGCGGGAGACCCGAACGAGGCGGACACCTACTTCGGCGGTTTCGACAAGAGCCAGGTCAGCCCGATCTCCTGCCCGGACAACCTCGCGTTCGACTCCAAGGGCAACCTGTGGGTCTCGACGGACGGCAACGCTCTCGAATCCAACGACGGCCTGTTCGCGGTGGTCCTCGACGGCGATCGCCGCGGCGAGACCCGGCAGTTCCTGACGGTCCCTGCGGGCGGTGAGACCTGTGGTCCGATCATCCAGGACGAGCGCGTCGTCGTCGCCGTGCAGCACCCCGGTGAGTTCGACGAGGCGTCTGCTGACAACCCCATGTCGCACTGGCCCGACGGTGGCGATTCCCAGCCCCGTCCCTCGATGGTGGCGGTCTGGAAGGTCTAGCTACCCGGAACTCGTACAGCACGATTCGCGGAAGGCCCGCACAGCCCACAGGGCTGTGCGCGCCTTCCGCATTGTTAGGTCTCATTCAAATAATTGACTGCATCTGTGAATTCTCTTCACAGTCCCGGCCAGGGGCGAGGTTCGGTTGACCTTGGGTAACGGTTGTGTAAACCTCGAATTCTCAGACCTAGCGGGTGGGACCTTCGTCACAGAGCGAGCGGCGTTTCGGGGCAGCGCACG
>NZ_KB911545.1:149716-589481 GCF_000383555.1 Rhodococcus sp. 114MFTsu3.1
CGGGTACCGGGCATGCAGTGACCGCGGCCGGGACCACCATCCGGATGCGTGATGCGATCCGAATGGCCTCCCACGCGGAGCAGTACCTCGCGCTCTTCGACGACGACGGCCGGCCCCTGCACCTGGCCCGCACCAAACGACTCGCCTCCGCCGATCAACGCATCGTGCTCATCGCCGCCGACCGCGGCTGCAGTTTCCCCGGCTGCACCCGTCCGGCGACGCGATCGCAAACCCACCACATCGAAGAATGGGCGCAGGGCGGGCGCACCGACATCGGGGATCTGACATTCGGCTGCGATATCCACCATCCACTGGTCGGGCCGGGAGACAACGAGTGGGCGACGACGAAAGCCGGGCCCGATCACCCCTATCCCGGGCGGACACTGTGGCATTCACCGGTCTCGGTCGACCCCCAGCGCCGCGGGCGGGTCAATCACTTCCATCACCCGGGGGAGTACATCGTCTCCTCCGACACACCCCTACCCGGACTCGAAAACCACACGACCCACACCACCGGCATCACCGACACGACCGGCACCACTCGAAACGGCGCCATCCGACCCCAGGACGGACAACCCACACACCCACCCACACCGAGCACCCCCACACCGAGCACCCCCACACCAAGGACCCCTGAAGCGAGCCCAGCGGAACAGGACCCACCACCAGGTCGATGACCACCAGCAGGCTGCCAGCGGCACACACGCTCCGCGTGTGCCGCTGGCAGTCATGCCCGCAGCAGGAACGCAATGCGCAGTAGCAAGATCAGTGCGCCACAGGGTTCATCATCGCCGCGGGCAGCCGGCAGCGGGACAACGCCGTGGCCTGAGCCCTAGCCCGAAGCCCGAGCCTAAGCCGTCGCTCGGTGCCGAGGAATTACCCACGTCGCCCGGGTAGTTCTACTCAGGACTCGGGGGTGGGCGACGACAACACTGAACCGCATGACAACACCAGGGATCGATCCGCGATTGGTTTCCGGCCTCGCGAGCCAGTTCGCCTCCTTGAGCGAGCAGATGCGCCGGGTGTCCGGCGACCTCGGCGTCCTGCAGAGCCAGCTGACTGTGCCTCGGACGGAACAGCCCAGCCCGGCTTCGCAGCCTGCGGTCCACTACCCGTCGCAGGGAGTTCCGTACGCGTACCCGGGTTCGTCTCAGCAAATCCATCCGCATGCGCCCACGCACCAGCCTGCATCCATGCATCCACAAATGCCCGTACATCCGCAAACGCCCGTACATCCGCAAACGCCGGTGCGCCCCCAGGTGCCGGCGCAGCCTCGGACGCCGGTGAGGTCTCCGGTTGCTCCGAGGCAGCCTGCGCCGAACGCGGAGCCCTGGTGGCAACGCGACGGTGTGATCAGCCGCGTACTCGCAGTCGCGGGTGCAGGAGTCACTCTGGTCGGCGTGGTCATGCTTCTCGTGCTCGCGGCACAGGCCGGATGGTTCGGCCCCGAGCTCAGGGTCGTAGCCGGGGGAGCATTCTCTGTCGCACTGGTGTACGCAGGGTCGCGGATCTACCGCAAATCCGGTGGACGGGTCGGTGGAATCGCAACCGCAGCAACAGGTATCGCCGGACTCTACTTGGACGTCGTGGCGGTGACCGTCATCTACGAGTGGCTGGAGCCCGCGATCGGACTCGTAGCGGCATTCGGGATCGCGGCGGCAGGCGTCGCGCTGGCCGTCTCCTGGCGCTCGCAACCGATGGCAGTCCTCATCCTCGCCGGCGTTGCGGTGTGTGGGCCGGTGGTCACCGGCGGAATCACGTTGTCGCTCATCGCGTTCTTCACTGCCACGTTCATCGCGAGCTTCGCTGCGCAGCTCGGCCGTGACTGGCCGTACCTCGCTGCCGTGCGGACGCTCCCCGTTGTGGTGGCCACCCTCGTCGGGATCGCTCAGGCGGTCAGCTTGGATGTGATGGGGAGCGACGCATTACCGCTCCTGATCGTATCGGGGATCGTGGCCGCGTTCGGTGTCGGTAGTTCGGTGGAGTTGTTGCGTCGCACTGCAGCCGACGTCATGGCGTCGGTGATGGCCGGAGTATCCGCCGTTCCAGTCCTCGCGGTGGGAACGCTGTTCGAGCCGTGGACAGTGACCTTGGTCGAGGGTGTGGTCGCGATAGCCTGCGTCGTCGTGATCGCGATGGTCTCCTGGTTGCCTGCCCTCGCCCGTACGATCCTGACGATCGTCGGCTCGCTTGCGTTGCTGCAGGCAGTGCTCGTACCGACGGCAACCGAACTGCGGCCGCTCGCTTTGCTGGTCGTCTCCGCTGTACTGCTCGCTACGGCGCACCGCGGAACCTCGAAGCCGGCGTACTACTCGGCCCTCGCGTTCGGCCTGTTCGGTGCACTGGGATATCTGGTGGTCTCCCCGCCCGCAGCGATGATGGATGCGCGTTATGCAACAGACGAATTCGGTGTCGTGCTCGCTGGCGTGCTTCTCGCGATCGTATCGGCCGGACTGGTAATGGTCGGTATCCAGCTGAAGATCGTGGATAAGAACGCGCAAGCGTGCTCGGTGGTTGCCGGACTGGCGTCTCTCTACGCACTGGCGTCGGCAACGGTTGCCCTCGGAGTGGCGGCGATCGGCGGAACCACCGGATTCGTCGCCGGACACTGCGTCGCAACCATCGAAGCCATGGCGATCGCGATGGCACTGCTGGCTTTCGGCCTCAAGAGCGAAAAGTACGCGCACACTGCACTGTTGGCCGGACTGTCTCTGACCGCGGTGTCCGTCGCGAAACTGTTCCTCTTCGACCTCGTGGCCTTGGACGGACTGTTCCGAGTCGGAGCTTTCATCGTTGTCGGACTGCTGCTGCTCTTCGCGGGCACACGCTACGCAAAGGTGTTCGCCGACCGCGCCGCGAGCTGAATCAGCACGACGCTACCCGTCGCGGTTCCTGCTGCTCAGGAGCTGAGACGGGTAGCGCCGGTCTATAGGTACTTCTCGCCGAGACCCAGCTTCTGTTGAAATTTCTTCATGGACTTCGGTGCCCACCAGGCGCTGTCGCCGAGCAGCTTCATGACCGACGGCACGAGGAACATCCGAATGACCGTGGCGTCGATGATGAGTGCGGCGATCATCCCGTACGCGATGTACTTCATCATCACCAAGTCCGAGAATGCGAACGACCCGGTGACGACGATCAGAATCAGCGCCGCAGCAGTGATGATTCGCCCCGAATGGGCTGTCCCGATGCGCACCGCGTCCGTGGTGCTGGCACCCTTCTCCCGCGCTTCGACCATCCGTGAGAGCAGGAACACTTCGTAATCAGTGGACAATCCGAACACGATGGCGCCGATCAACAACAGAATCATCGCCATGATCGGCCCAGGTGTGAAGTTCATCAGGCTCGCACCGTGGCCGTCGATGAAGATCCAGGTGAGGATCCCCATCGTCGCACCGAGCCCCAGGGCGGTCATGAGGACGGCTTTGATGGGCAGGACCAGCGATCCGAATGTCAAGAACATCAGCAACGTCACAACGAGGACGACGAGGACCGCCGTCAGTGGAAGTCTTTCCTCCAATGCCTCGATGGAGTCGTATTCGATTGCAGGAGTTCCGGTTACGGATACCGTCGCGCCGTCGGGAACCTCGATTCCGCGTAGGTACTCGATTGCCTCGGACGATTCGTTCCTGTCTTCGAGACCAGCTTTGAAGACGATGATGCCGTTCTTGCTGGTGCCCGTCGGTGAGAATTTCTCGACGAGACCGGGTGCCTCGTTCGCCTGCTTGGTGATCTGCCCGAGCGAAGATCCCTGCGCGCCCTCGATGACCAACTTCAGGGGCTCGGTACGTTGCCCGGGAAACAACTCGTCGAACTGAGCCTGGGCGACGCGTGTGGGGTTGTCCGGCGGCAGGTAGGTCTCGTTGATTCCGCCGAACTCGATCTTCCCGACGGGAAGAGTCAGTACCAGCAGGCCGAGAACGATGACCACGGCCACCTTGATCGGACGCCGCATGACCCAGGAAGTGAGCTTGCCCCACATCCCGTTCTCGATTTCCTCGGACGAGCGGGTCTTTCGCATGAACTTCAGACCCAACGCGTCCACGCGTGGCCCGAGAATTGCGAGGAGCGCGGGAAGCACCGTCACCGCGGTCAGGGCGGCAAGCGCAACAGTCGCAATCGACCCGTAGGCAACCGATTTGAGGAACCCGTGCGGAAAGAGCAGGAGACCGCCCAGGCTGGCCACGATCATCGTCGCCGAGAAGACCACCGTTCGCCCGGCCGTCATGACCGACCTCTTCACGGCGTCCGCGGTGGTGCGACCGTCTCCGAGTTCTTCACGGAAACGCGAGACGATGAACAGGCCGTAATCGATGGCGAGACCGAGACCGACCATCGAGACGACCGGGGCGACAAAAGTGTTCACCTCGGTGAAATCGGTGAACAGGCGCACGATTCCGTTGGCGCCGACAACCGTCAGGCCACCCACGATCAACGGCAGCGCCGCAGCGACCACACCGCCGAAGACGAAGAACAGCAGAACCGCGACAGCAGGGATGGCGAGGATTTCCATCCGGTGAATGTCTTCGGACATCGTCGACTGCAGGGCCCCTGCCACCGCCTGCAGACCGGTCACCTGGACATCACCGCCCTGGCTGTCGATATCAGGAATGTAGAACGCGTCCTTCACGTCCTGAAAGTTGTTGGTCAGCTCGGTGTCGTCGTCTCCGACGATGGCGATGCTGGCGATCGCGTGACGCTTGTCCTCGGTCGCGAGCGCCGCAGCGCTGACGACGCCGTCGACCTGGAAGTAGGTGCCGTTGATCTTGGCGATTCGATCCGGGTGGTCGGCGACGAGCGAACCGAGGCTCTTCGTCACGGCCGCGGTGAAGGCCGGATCGTCGACGGTCTTGCCCTCGGGCGCGGTGTACAGAACGATGACGTCGCCCTCGGTGTCGCGTCCGAACGTGGAGTCGGCGAGCGTAGCCGCAGCCACCGATTCCGAACCTGGATCGTCGAACCCGCCCTGGCTCAGATGGTTCTCGAAACCCACTCCGTACGCAGCCATCGCGAGGAGGCCCGCGACCATCACACCCAACACCGTGTACCGCCAGCGATGGACGAGATCTCCCCAGGTGGCGAACACTCAGTCTGCTCCTCGTTGTCGTCGAAAATCGGCCACCGACGCCGACGAACGTGCAGCGTGGCGGGGTCCTAGGGGACAACGGCCGAGAATGCGCCGACGTTCCGATCGAGCGTTGTGACACCGAACAATGCTGCCCGACGAATCTGTGGCCGAACACGACGAAGGCCACCCGAGCCGCCTCGGGTGGCCTTCGACAAGGTGAAGATTCGTTACTTGCGACGCTCGCGCGCCAACAGCTCGCTGACGCTCAGTGTCTGACGGCTGTCGCCTCCGCGGTGTCGACCGCTGTCCGGGTCCTCGGTACTGGAAATACCGTCGGCCGGGGCAGTCTGTTCGTCCGAACGACGTGACGAACCTGCCGGACGCTCGTCCGGTGTCGGTGTCGGTGCCGGCCACGACCTGGTCGACTGATCCTCCGGCGCTGGGGTGCGTGGAGCATTGCGCGTCGAAATGTCGTAGCGAGCCCGGGGAGCGGCCTGCGTGCGCGGCGGCGTCGGCTGTTCCGGTTGCGGGGTCTCCGGGCGTGACGCTGCAGAAGAAGCCTCGGCGTCACGGCTCTGATCCTGCGAGTACCCGCGAATCCCGCCGGTCCTCGGCGCGGTCGGCCCTGCTTCCGGCGGCCTGCCGGTGCCGCGCGCGCCATACGCCGAGCCGTTGGAGCCGGCGGAACCGTAACCCGAGCCGTTGGAGCCATGGCCGGAACCGTTGGAGCCTTCAGTGGAACCGTTGCTGGAGCCGTATCCCGAGCCGTTGCTGCCCGACGCGGAGGAACTGCGGCCGTTCGAGCCGTTGCCGTTCGAGCCGCTGCCGTTCGAACCGCTGCCGTTCGAGCCGCTGCCGTTCGAACCGCTGCCGTTGACGCCGGAGCCGTAGTAGCTGTTTCGTCCGGAGCCGTTCGTGCCCGAGCCGTTCGTGCCCGAGCCGTTCGTGCCCGAGCCGTTCGTGCCGGAGCCATGTGTGCCGGATCCGTTCGCGCCGGAGCCGTTGGTTCCCGAGCCGTTCGGTGTTGCGCCGTACGCAGCTGAACCGTTGCGGCGTGGTTCGTCCGACCGACTGGATGCGTTGACGGACGTCCGGTCGGCGTCGGCGCGGGTGTTGTCCGTTGTCGAGCCGACGGGAGCCTGCGTTTCAGGTTTCGGCGCCTCGGGTTTCGGCGTTTCGGGTTTCTGTGGCTCCGACGGCGCACGAAGGTCGGCCAACCAACTCTCGATGGACCGTGGGTCGGGGGAGGAGCTTCGGTTGCTCTGTGCGCGGACCGGTTCGCGCTTCGGAGGTTCGGGCCGCGGCACCGGTGGAGGTGTCGGCCTCTCGACGGCGGGTTGCTTCTGGGTAGCCGGCGGCAGGGGGCTGGGAGCGGAGCCTGCGGAGTGACCCGAGAGGCCGGGAGCGGAGCCTGCGGAGTGACCCAGGGGGCTGGGAGCGGAGCCGGCGGAGTGATCCTGAGTTTCGGGGGCTGCGGACGGCCTGCCGGTGGCGGATCGGCGTTCGTCCTCCCGGGCGGCGTGCGTTGCGCGGATCGGCCCGGATCCTGTCGGCGCGACGACGGGGATCGGTTCGGTCAGTGGTTCGCTTCGGCGCGGGGCGTTGCGCACCGGGGGTGCGACGGGAGCCGGTGCGCCTGCGGTGGCGAGTTCGGGGACGTCGGTAGGCATCAGTTCGTCCTCGAGGATGGTCTCGCCGAGGCCGAGCTTCTCCTGGATTCGCTTCATCCATTTCGGTGCCCACCAGCAGTCGTCGCCCAGGAGTTTCATGGTCGCCGGGACGAGGAACATGCGGATGAGGGTGGCGTCGATGATGAGCGCGGCGATCATTCCGTAGGCGATGTACTTCATCATCACCAAGTCGGAGAACGCGAATGCGCCGGTCACGACGATGAGGATCAACGCCGCCGCGGTGATGATGCGTCCGGTATGCGAGGTTCCGACGCGGATGGCTTCGCTCGTGGACGCACCTCTCTCCCGGGCCTCGACCATGCGTGAGAGCAGGAAGACTTCGTAGTCGGTCGACAATCCGAACACGATCGAGATGATCAACACCAGCACCGGGGCCATGATGGGCCCGGGTGTGAAGTTCATGAAGCTGGCGCCGTTGCCGTCGATGAATATCCACGTCAGGATGCCCATCGTCGCGCCGAGTCCCAGCGTCGTCATGAGCACAGCCTTGATCGGCAACACCAACGATCCGAACGTCAGGAACATCAGCAGCGTCACGACGAACACGACGAGTATCGCCATCAGCGGCAAGTTGTCGATGAGGGCCGCGATGGAGTCCTGTTCGATCACCGGAGTGCCGGTGATCTGCACCGACGAGCCCTCGGGGACATCGATGCTGCGCAGGTAGTCGATGGCGGGCTTCGAGTCGTTTCGATCGACGAGGCCTGCCTTGAAGACGATGATGCCGTCTTTGCTGGCGCCGGTCGGGGAGAACTTCTCGATCAGGCCGGGAGCCTCGTTGAGTTGGCTGGTGATCGCAGCGAGGTTCGGACCCTGCGCGTTCTCGATGACGGCCTTGATCGGCTCGGTGCGCTGGCCGGGGAACAGTTCGTCGAACTCGTTCTGGGCCTGGCGGGTGACGTTGTCCGGCGGCAGGTAGGTCTCGTTGATGCCGCCGAACTTGATGTTGCCGACGGGCAGCGTCAGCAGAACCAGGCCGAGGACGATGGGAATCGTGACCTTCAGCGGGTTGCGCATGACCCACCGGGTCAGCTTTCCCCACATGCCGTTCTCGATTTCCTCGGACGACTTGGTCTTGCGCATGAACTTGAAGCCCAGCGCGTCGACCCGTGGACCGAGGATTGCCAGGATGGCAGGCAGGATCGTGACCGCGGTGAGGGCCGCGAGGGCCACCGTCGCGATCGATCCGTAGGCCACCGATTTGAGGAAGCCCTGCGGGAACAGCAGCAGGCCGCCGAGGCTGGCGACGATCATCGTCGCCGAGAAGACGACCGTCCGACCCGCGGTCATGACCGACCGTCGAACAGCCTGCTTCGTCGAATAGCCGTCACCGAGTTCCTCGCGGAATCTCGACACGATGAACAGTCCGTAGTCGATCGCGAGACCGAGTCCGACGAGCGAGACCACAGGCGCGACGAAGCTGTTTACCTCGGTGAAATTGGTGAAGACCTTGACGATGCCGTTGGCGCCGACGACGGTCAGGCCGCCCACGATCAGCGGAAGGGCCGCGGCGACGACGCCACCGAAGATGAAGAACAGCAGCACTGCGACAGCCGGAATGGCCAGCAGCTCCATGCGGTGGATGTCGCCCGCCATGGTCGATTGCAGGGCACCCGCGACGGCTTGCAGTCCCGTCACCTGCACGTCGACGCCGTCTATGTAGAAGACGTCCTTGACGGCTTGAAAATTGTTGGTGAGTTCGGTGTCGTTGTCGCCGAGCATCGCGATGCTGGCGATCGCGTGGGTGCGGTCTTCGGTCGCCAGGGCATTGACGCTGACCACACCGTCGACCCGGAAGTAGGTGCCGTTGATCTTCTCGATCTGCTCGGGGTTGTTCGCGACGAGCGAGTTGAGACTGTCGGTGACCTTGGCGTTGAACTCCGGATCGTCGACGGTCTTGCCCTCGGGCGCCGTGTACAGCACGATCACGTCGCCCTGTTTGTCGCGGCCGAACGTCTGATCGGCGAGGCGCGCGGCCTGCACCGACTCGGAGCCCGGGTCGTCCCAACCGCTCTGGCTCAGGTGGTCGTTCAGGTCGAGGCCGTATGCGGCGAAGCCCAGAAGCGCGGCCACCATGACTCCGATGACCGTGAACCGCAAGCGGTAGACGAGATCTCCCCATCTGGCGAACACTTAAGAAACTCCTTGGCGCCCGACGAGCAGGGCGGACAGTGGGCGGAACGGCTGCAACCATGCGCCCTCGTCCGGGAGCGAGTCCAGGCTCACCCGTGGCAGAGGCTCACGGAAGACGCCGGGGATGTCCTCGAGGTCGAGGAATTCCAGCGTCTCCGACGTCACCGCCCAGCTTGCGTGCTCACGGAATCCGAGCACCTGAACGGGTACGCCAGTTGCAGCGATGTCCTCCAACGGCTCGCGAAACGCTTGTCCGTCCGCAGACGCGACCATGACGCCGGCCAGCCCGCCGCCGCGATTACGCAGCTCGATGTGGTCCAGCATGTCGGCGTCGACATCACTGTCCTCGTCGACCTTCGGCTTGGCGAACACCGCGAAACCCACGTTACGCAATGCTTCGACCCACGGTCTAACCACATCGGCGCTGCCAGGGGCGATGTTGGTGAACACCGTCGCCTCGGGTTCGAGCGTCGACGTGCCGGTGGCGGACAGTTCCGCCGTCCGTTGAAGCAGCCATCGGCCCAGCGCATCGAATCGCGGGCGGTAGGCAGCCGTCGGCCGACCGCCGAGAATCGCGCCGAGGCCCATGTCGAGATTCGGCGCATCCCACACGAGGAGCACTCGTCTGGTGTGTCGAGTATCACCCGTGTCGATGTTCGGGATCGGGGCCAGCGACGTGTCGACGCTCTGCTCGCTGTACGTCATCGTGGACTCTTCCCCCATATCAGCTCCGTCACCGAGCTACCCACCAATTGGGCTTTGCCCTCGAACTTGGTGACGGGCCGCTCGTGTGTCATCGGAGATTCCCAGTCGAGAACGGTCAAACCGGGCTCTGCGTTCCCGGCTTCGGCAATCCACTCCGCATAGTCTGCGTGATCGGTCGCGACGTGCAGTACTCCGCCAGGTTTCAGACGGTCGACGATCATCGCGAACGTGGGGGCCTGCAACAGGCGGCGCTTGTGGTGACGCGCCTTCGGCCAGGGGTCGGGGAAGAACACGCGGACCCCGGTCAGCGACTCGGGCGTCAACATGTTCTCCAGAACGTCCATCGCATCGCCGCGGAGCAGCCTGATGTTCTCGATGTCGTCGCGCTCGATCTGCTGAAGGGTCTGAGCCAACCCGGGCCGGTAGACCTCGACCGCCATCAGGTTGACGTGCGGCTCGGCCTTGGCCATGGACGTCGTGGCAGTTCCGGTTCCCGATCCGATCTCGAGGATCGCCGGAGCGGAACGACCGAACCAGGCGTCGACGTCGATCTTCTCGTCGGCGACGTCACGGCCGATGCGCGGCCACAGCGAATCCCACGTGGCCTGCTGGGCATCGGTCAACGCGCCGCGCCTGGACCGGAAACTGGTGACGCGCGGGTACAGCCGAGAGCCTCGATTCGACTCTCCACCGGCCACGTCCGGCGTGTCCGGGGTCTCCGAATCGAGATGTTTGGCTGTGCTCCGTGCGTCGTTCACCGCACCATTGTCGCGCATCGACGGACTGTGTGACAGGTGGGTCTCGAGTTGAAGTTGAGACTTGTCGTGAAGGCGCAGGCCAGAGCCCGCGACCTCACGCCCGTGTCGCCGAATGTGTGCCAGAATTGCCCGGCGCGACGGGGTGGGGACCGCGCACGCGTGACGATGTGAAGGGGGATCACATGGGTGGGGACAGTGCGGGTGGGGACAGTGCGGGTGGGGACAGTGCGGGTGGGGACAGGGTGGGTGGGGATCGCGAGGTGGGTGGGGATCGCGAGATCTCGGAGGGTCGGGTGCGAGCGCTCGCTCCGAGCGGAACCGTGCTGCGGCGGGAGGTCGATGCCGAGGCGGATGTGTGCTTTCGGGACATCCGCATCCAGGTGACCGGACGCGCAGGCGTCGGGAAGACGACGGTTCGGTCGGTGCTGGCGGCCCATCACGAGCTGCGCACGATCGCGGCGTCGATCGAGGAGACGGCGTCGATCGATGTCCCGCGGGTACCGGATCCCGAGCTCGACGGCGATGTCGTCGTGTACGTGGTGGCAGGGGACGCCCAGGTCGTCGACGTCGACGCGGCACAAGGCACACGCGGCGTCGTGGTCCCCGTTCTCGCGAAGGCAGACGCAGTGGACCGCCTTCAGGACGTCGTCGACGGTGTGTCGACCAAGCTGGGTTGCACTGTCCACCCGCTGATGGGAACCATCGCGATCAGTGTCATGAACGGCCGGCCGTCGACGTTCGACACGCTGCGAGAGTCGGCCGCGTCGGTGACGCCGGAGATGCTGCTGACTCCCGAGCGGTTCCTTCGAGCCGGCATTCCCATGTCGAAGCAATCGCGGGCCGAACTCGTCCGCAGTGTCGAGGTGGCGGGAGTCGGCATTGCTGCACGGGCTCTGACGGAGTCTCCCGGGATGGACGACGTCACCGTTCGGTTGCTGCTTGCGGAGAAGAGTGGAGTCGACGCCGTCGTGAAAGCCGTCCGGCGAGCAGTGGACGACGTTCGCGCCGCACGACAGGGTCGGTTGTTGCTTCGGCTGAACCAACTCGCGGCCCGGCACCAGGAGTCGATGGAGGTCGAGCGGTATCTGGCGTCCGACGAAGCCGTGTTCGCAGGCATGCGGGCGGCTCTGCACACCCTGGGCGAAAGCGAACACCCCAACCCGACCCTCGCCACCGTCCGCTCCTGGCGCGAACGCCGCGACACCGCACTCGAACCAGCGGTTGCGCGAGCAGCGACCGCTGTCGGCCGCGGGTACCTGAGGATGCTGTCGCGGTGATCGACCTCCCGAGCGACATGGACGGCGTGATCAAGCGGTGGTACCCCGCAGGAGTCGACGAGATCGCCTCGGGCCGAGCCGCGGATCCCGTAGGGGTGTTCGTGCACGGTTCGAGCGGAGCCGGAGTGTCCGCCGTCGACGCGCAACTGGACCTGTGGTCCGTGGACGGGGTCGACCGGGCGCCGGACGTCGAGTCGGCAGCGGTGGTCCTGTTCGTCGTCGACGCATCGGCGCCCATCGGCCGGACAACACTCGCCGCTCTTGCGCCGGTGCTCGAATCGACGGCAACCGGCGTTCTCGTCAACAAGGTCGACGCACATCGCGGCTGGAGGGACGTGGTTCGTTCGGTCACCGAGTCCATCGCCGAATTCGTTCCGCGAGCAGTGGACGTCGCGGTGCTGCCCACGTCCGCTCTGCTCGCCGAAAAGGCTCGGGCAGTGCAGGATCCGCTGACTCGTACGACGATGGTCGAGGAATCGGGAATCAGGGACGTCCTCGATTTCGTGGAGAGCGCCGCAACGCAGCACACCGAGGTTCTCCGACGACGCAAGTACGACGCGGCCGTTCGGCATGCCGCGGCCGGGGCGCGGCAGCGGATCGTGGACAAGGCCAGAGCGGTCACGAGCGCGTCGAACACCGCCGCGCTGCGTGCCGAACGAGCCCGGTTGACCGATGTTCGCGATCGGACCAGGGCAGAGCGGACCGCCGCGCTGCGGACCGGACTGCAACTCGCTCGCGCGGAATCGGTGCACGATGTGTCCGAGGCCGTTCGTGAATTCGCCTCGTCCGCACGACAATCGATCGATACTGCCGGCCGGTCCGAGCTTCGTCACCTCCAGCCGGAGATGACAGCACGGCTCGACGCGGTCGCGTCCACGGTCGACGCGCGGTTGTCCGACAGGCTCCGCGCGATCGACATCGATCTGGAATTGTCCGTCGAGCTCCCTGCGGTCACCGGTTCGCCACTCGCGCACCCCGAACCGTCGATTCGGCGCGGAGGGGTCGAGGACAAGATGATGATCGTCCTCGGTGCGTCGGCGGGAGTGGGGCTGTCGCGGCTCGTGGTGTCGCCGCTGTCCGTCGTCCCGGCGCTGGAGATCGCGGTGATTCCGTTGTCACTGCTCTTGGGCGCGTTCTGTGCGTGGTGGCTCGTCGGGTCGAGGAAGCTCGTCGCGGACCGGGCTCACCTGAGAACATGGGTCGCCGACGCGTCGGCCGCGGCGAGGTCGACGCTGGAGCAGCGTGTCCTGGCCCGAATCCTGACCGCCGAATCCGCGTACTCGGCCGCCGCTCGCGAGACCTCCCGCGCAGCTGCGCGGGCTGCGGACACAGAGCTCGAGAGAGTCGAAGCGGAGCTGCGGGTGGTGTCGGAGAACCGCGCATCCGTGCTCGCTGCGTGCGACCGAGACCTCGCGGCGCTGGACCGCGGCGCCCTGAGGTTCGCCGCCGGTGGACGCGAGGAACCGGAGACGCCGCCGATGCGTCTGAACCAGTAGAGGCTGTGTCCGCGGAGATCGGAGATACACACGTGGAGTGGAACGAGTTGTTCGACGGCAGCGGTGACGGCGATGCCGTCGACCCGGCGCACGATCCGGTCTCCGGTCCGTCCGGTGTCGGCTCGATCGAGTTGTTCGATCTCGACGACGACGGGTACGAGGAGACCAGGGTCAGCCACACCGAGGCGGGAATGACCGTCGCCAGGGATCGTGACGGGGACGGTGTGATGGACACGTTCACTTCCATCCAGAGTGGCGGCCGTTACCAATCCTGGGAGATTTCTCGTGCCGACGACGGCACGGCGAGGTGGGAACAGACGTCCTCGGGGGACGCCTTCGAGTAGGAAACTCGCATTGTTTTTAATGTCCTTACAAGGAGATTCGGCTGCTGGGGGGCCTCGAATGCGCACGTAGGAGTAGCTGAATCGGTCTTGTGACCAATCGGACAACAGCCTGATTCCGGATTGGCAACTCACGGCGTTAACCTGAAACCAGGACACCCGGCGCCCGTGTCCTCGGTTTGACGTTGCCGCTATGATGCGGTATACGCAGATCGTGCGATCGGGCAGCTCCCCACCGAGAGGGGAAGATCGGATCTGCGTCTGCCTCGCCGAACTGCCCTGTGCGCGAGCAGACACCAGAATCTGGTTCCGGCTCACCCCAGGAGAGTTAGATGACCTCAGCGACCATTCCCGGTTTGAACGGCACTGACGCCGCGCCTCCCACCCAGCACAAGGAACTCCTTGCGTGGGTGCAGCAGGTAGCGGAACTCACCGAGCCGGATCGTGTGGTCTTTGCTGACGGATCCGACGAGGAGTGGGAGCGTCTGACCACCCAGCTGGTGAACGCCGGTACCTTCACGCGTCTCAACGACGAGAAGAAGCCCAACTCGTTCCTCGGCAACTCGGACCCGTCGGACGTTGCCCGCGTCGAGTCACGCACCTACATCTGTTCCGAGCGCGAGATCGACGCAGGCCCGACGAACAACTGGATGGACCCGTCGGAGATGCGTTCTCTGATGACCGACCTGTACCGCGGCTCCATGCACGGCCGCACCATGTACGTCGTTCCGTTCTGCATGGGACCGCTCGGCGCCGACGACCCCAAGCTGGGCGTCGAGATCACCGACTCGGAGTACGTCGTCGTCTCCATGCGTGTCATGACCCGTATGGGTGCCGCTGTCCTGGAGAAGCTCGGCACCGACGGCTTCTTCGTCAAGGCTCTGCACTCGCTCGGCGCTCCGCTCGCCGACGGCCAGGACGACGTCCCGTGGCCGTGCAACGACACCAAGTACATCACTCACTTCCCCGAGGATCGTGAGATCTGGAGCTTCGGTTCGGGTTACGGCGGCAACGCCCTTCTCGGCAAGAAGTGCTACTCGCTGCGTATCGCATCGGCGATGGCGCACGACGAGGGCTGGCTCGCCGAGCACATGCTGATCCTCAAGCTCATCTCGCCGGAGGACAAGGCCTACTACATCGCCGCGGCATTCCCGTCGGCCTGTGGCAAGACCAACCTCGCGATGATTCAGCCCACCATTCCGGGGTGGCGCGCCGAAACCATCGGCGACGACATCGCGTGGATGCGCTTCGGTGAGGACGGCCGCCTCTACGCCGTCAACCCGGAGTTCGGTTTCTTCGGTGTTGCACCGGGAACCAACTGGGACTCCAACCCCAACGCGATGAAGACCATCGACCAGGGCAACTCCGTCTTCACCAACGTCGGCCTCACCGACGACGGTGACGTGTGGTGGGAAGGCCTGGAGAACCGGCCGGATCACCTGATCGACTGGAAGGGCAACGACTGGACGCCGGATTCGGATTCGCTTGCCGCGCACCCGAACTCGCGTTACTGCGTACCCATGGCTCAGTGCCCGTCGATGGCCGACGAGTGGGACGACCCGAAGGGTGTCCCGATCTCCGCGATCCTCTTCGGTGGGCGCCGCAAGACGACGGTTCCGCTGGTCACCGAGGCTCGCGACTGGCAGCACGGTGTCTTCATGGGCGCCACCGTCGGCTCGGAGCAGACGGCCGCCGCCGAAGGCACTGTCGGCACCATCCGTCGCGACCCGATGGCCATGCTTCCGTTCCTCGGCTACAACGTGGGCGATTACTTCCAGCACTGGATCGACCTCGGCAAGAACGCCGACGACTCCAAGCTGCCGAAGGTGTTCTACGTCAACTGGTTCCGTCGTGGCGACGACAAGCGCTTCCTGTGGCCCGGATTCGGTGAGAACTCCCGCGTCCTGAAGTGGATCGTGGAGCGCATCGAGCACAAGGCCGCCGGCGTCGAGACTCCTATCGGTGTCGTTCCCACGGCCGAGGCCCTCGACATCTCCGGGCTCGACACCACCACCCAGGACGTCGCCGAGGCACTCGCGGTGAACGTCGACGAGTGGAAGGCCGAGATCCCGTTGATCGAGGAGTGGTTCGACTTCGTCGGCGAGAAGCTCCCCACCGGCATCAAGGACGAGTTCGACGCGCTCAAGCAGCGCTTGGGTGCCTGAGTGTCGTAGCTAGCACCCTTTTCGTAGACCTGGCACCCCTGTTCCGATGCGAACAGGGGTGCCAGCCTCGTAAACAGGGTGTCAGGTTCCCGGCCGCTGAGCCGATTCAGCCACCGGACGCCAACACCGCTGCGCCCGTCAGGGTCCCGACGGCTCCGAGCTTCGCCGGCACGATCTCGAGGCCGTCGAGAAACTTGAGCTTGGCGTGCAGGGCGGCGGACTCCTGGATGGGATCCCACAGCGGTGGGCCCGCTTGAGCGAAACCGCCGCCGACCACAACAAGGTTCACGTCGACCAAGGCTGCCGCCGACGCGATCGCCTGACCCAGCGCGACACCGGCACGCTGAAGAGTGGTGATGGCGACGATGTCCCCGTCGCTCGCGGACTGTGCGAGGTCGGCGCCGGTGCTGCCGGTCCATCCCTGTTCCTGGGCCCACCGGACCGCCGACGGCCCGCTGGACACCGTCTCCACGCAGCCGAGGCCGCCGCACGTACAGGGCGTCGCCGATCCGGGTACGACGATGTGTCCGATGTGGCCTGCGTTTCCGCTACGCCCGTGCACGATGCGGCCTCCCAGCACCAATCCGCCGCCGATCCCGGTCGACACGACGAGGCTCAGTACGTCGTCGACGCCGACAGCAGCCCCGAAGCGGTGTTCGCCGAGCGCAGCGCACCCACCGTCCATCGCCAGCGTGACCGATGCGCTGTCGAACCGCGTCCGTACGGCGTCGGTGAGGGCGAAGCCGTCCTTCCATTCCGGGATGTTGATCGGCGCGACCGTGCCTGCGACGGTGTCGACCGGGCCGGCGCACGCTATCCCGATCGCGTCGACGTCCGAGCCGACGGACACCGCGTCCAGCAGTTCCTCGCAGGCTTGCCATACGTCCGACTGCGGGGTCGGCACGGTCAGCGGTTCCCCCGGCCTTCCGTCTTCGCCGACGACGGCTGCGGTGATCTTGGTTCCCCCGATATCCAGTGCCAGCGCTGTCATCGTTCCAACGTACCGGCGCGAGTGGAGCCTGCGGAATGAGCCGGGTGAGCGCCGCGAGTGGAGCCTGCGGAATGAGCCGGGTGAGCGCCGCGAGTGGAGCCTGCGGAATGAGCCGGGTGGGCGGCGCGAGTGGAGCCTGCGGAATGAGCCGGGTGAGCGGCGCACTCGCGTCAGGTGGCGCGGAAGACGAGGACGAGGTTGCTGGCGAGGAGTTCGCGGAGGCCGGGAACCCTCATGATCCACCATGCCCATCGGGGGTGGTATCGGGGGAATGCCGCGAGGAGGGTTCCGCTGGAAGTGTTTCGAGCCCAACGTAATCCGTCGCCTGCTCCGATGTCGAACAGGGATTTGCCGAATCTGTTCTTCGGCTCGTGTCCGTGTGTACGCAGGTATCGCCGGGCCGCGTATTCGCCGCCGACGTAGTGCCACGGCCGTGTTTCGTGCCCGCCGAACGGGCTGAGCCACAGTGTGTAGGACAGGACCGTCAATCCGCCGGGTCGGGTGACGCGGAGCATTTCCTCGGCCATGACCCAGGGCTCGCGGACATGCTCGGCGACGTTCGAGGAAAAGCAGATGTCGACGCTGTCGGTGAGAAATGGCAGCGCCATTCCCGAGCCCCGGACGCTGCCGTGGACGGTCAGGCCTGCAGCGTGCAGTTCGGATGCGTCGGGTTCGACGGGGAAGTACCGAGCTCCGCTGCGTTCGAAGCCCTCCGCGAAGTAACCGGGCCCCCCGCCGACGTCGAGTACGACACGGTTCTCGAGAGAGTCGCCAGTCATGCCCCGGTAGAGGTCGCCGATCAATTCGACGGAGTCACGGGCGAGCGCGCCGTAGAAGATGTCGGGCGCGGTCTGCTCGTGCCCGAAGTCCCGGAGCAGCCCGACCGACCTGCTGAGGGTGGCGCGTTTCGCGAACAGTCGAGTGACCCGGTCCCTACGCACGAGGAAGAACACTAGGCGAGAGTCCATGTCGAGCGACCGCTGGGCCACACGAACGGCTAGGGTGTCCAGAAGTTTCAGCTGTCCAGAAGTTCAGCTGTCCAGAAGTTTCAGCTGTCCGGAAGAGTCAGCTGTCCGGAAGAGTCAGCTGTCCGGAAGTTTCGGTGATGGTGTCGGCCGCGAAGGGGGTACGGGCGTGCGCGAGGTGCTGCTGCTCTGCTGGCGCGACACCGGGCACCCCCAGGGCGGCGGCAGCGAGCGGTATCTCGAGCAGGTCGGGGCCGGGCTGGCTGCCCAGGGAGTGAAGGTGACGCTGCGGACGGCGTCGTATCCGGGCGCGCCCGCCGAGGAGATCGTCGACGGAATCCGCATCAGTCGCGCCGGTGGACGGTTGAGTGTGTATCCGCGGGCACTCGCGTCGATCGTCGCGGGGCGCCTCGGGTTCGGTTCGCTTCGCGGAATAGCTCCCGACGCCGTCGTCGACACCCAGAACGGCATTCCCTTCTTCTCCCGGATCGTGTCCGGAGCACCGGTGACGTTGCTGGTGCACCACTGTCACCGTGAGCAGTGGCCCGTCGCCGGACCCCTCATGGCCAAGCTCGGATGGTGGCTCGAAAGCACGGTCTCTCCGCGGATTCACCGTCGTAACCAGTACCTGACGGTGTCCTTGCCGTCGGCCGACGAGCTGGTTGCCCTCGGTGTCGATCGCGAGCGAGTTGCCGTCGTGCGCAACGGCGCGGACGAGATTCCCGCAGGAACGCCGGTGGACACCAGAACTCCGTACCCGTCGCTGTCGGTGCTGTCGCGGCTCGTTCCGCACAAGC
The DNA here is from genome assembly GCF_000383555.1 of Rhodococcus sp. 114MFTsu3.1. Classification (NCBI taxonomy): domain Bacteria; kingdom Bacillati; phylum Actinomycetota; class Actinomycetes; order Mycobacteriales; family Nocardiaceae; genus Rhodococcus; species Rhodococcus sp. 114MFTsu3.1. The sequence continues at coordinate 168,104 of NZ_KB911545.1, forward strand.
AGATCGAGGACGCACTGGCTGCGGTGGCCGCTCTGAGGTTCCGAGTCCCCGGACTGCACTTGGACATCATCGGAGGCGGTTGGTGGGAGGAGAACCTGCGTGAGCGGGTCGAGCAACTCGGCATCGCGAGCGCGGTGACGTTCCACGGCCACGTCGACGAGGTTCGCAAACACCAACTCCTCGGACAGTCGTGGGTGCACGTCATGCCGTCGAGGAAGGAAGGCTGGGGACTCGCAGTGGTCGAGGCGGCCCAGCACGCAGTGCCGACCGTCGGATACCGCAGCTCCAAGGGCCTCACCGACTCCATCATCGACGGTGTCACCGGTGTGCTGGTCGGCTCGGACGGCGCTGATCGTGATGTCACCGCGCTGACGGACGCTCTCGCCGAGCTACTGCTCGACGACGACATGCGTGCCGATCTGGGTGAGAAGGCCAGGGTCCGCGCGCTCGAATTCTCGTGGAGGCAGACCGCTCGCGGTGTGCAGAGCGTTCTCGCGGCGTCGATGCGCGGCTCGCACGTGTCAGGTCTCGTGTCCGCCGGCCTTCCGGGTGCGGACCGACCAGCCGAAGCCGCCCACCAGTAGCACCAGCCACACGAGGTGGGCGGCGACGACCGCCCGGTCGTCCGTCGGTTCGATGCGGATCTCGCCCGGCACCCGGTACAGCGCGAGCTCGTCGTCCTCGTACTCCACCGTCAGCTGCCGCAGCGCCGCGGCCGAGTTGCCCAGCTGCCCGGGCGTAGTCCGTTCGACGAGCACCCACCCGACTCCGAGCCCGGCCACGTCCTCGGGAGTACCGCCGTCCAGAAGAACCTGTTCGACGGCCTCCGCCCTGCTGCCTTCTCCGCGGACCGACCCGCCTGCGACGAGGAGCTCCCCGGTCTGCAGTACGTCCAGCGGCAGCATGCGAGGCGCAGGGTCGAGAACAGCGGCGTCGCCGCTGTACGGGAACCGGCGGAACATACCTGCGGGCAGCACGGCGACGTCTCCGTCCTCCCCGGCCAACTCGTCGGCGACCACCGACCACGACGCCGGATATTCGACGGGTTTCACCTGGCCTCCGACTCCCCAGGCGAGGTCCGGCAACGCGATCACCACGGCCAACGCCGCTGCGACTCCGGGAAGCCAGCGGTTCCCGAGTTTCGCGGCAGCCCACGTGACACCTGCCGCCGCGGCGAGAACGTAGAAGGGCACGGCGAGCGCAACCCACTTCTGGGCGTCGCGCAGCAGACCGGCGCCGGGCACCTCGGCGGCAGCCCATTCGCCGACGCGAATCCCTGGAGCCGTCGCGGCGAGGGCAGGCCCAGCGATCGCGAGGACGGCCGCCACGGCCAGAGCGGTCACGACGGGGTTGCGTCGGCGTCGCCACAGGGGTCCGATGCCGAGCGCGACGATCGCGAGCAGCAAGGCGGTGCCCAGGACCGCGAACGCCGATGTTCGCGTGACGGGAACGGCATCGGCGTTCCAGATGCCGCCGAGTCCCGCGAGGGAACCGACCGTCCCGAGTCCGGGCTCGGCGCGGGCTGCGAACGCGGCGACGCCGGCGGGGTCGGTACCGGTGGCCCCCGAGCCCGACACCGCCGTCGCGACGAGCCAGGGCGCCGACGCCAGCAAGGTCAATCCCGCTGTGAGCGGAAATGTTTGCCTGGACGCGCATAACCACGCACATGACGCGGCGAGCAGCGCACCCGTCGGCGTCAGGCCCGCGACGGCCAGACAGACCGCGAGCCACCCCCACCGGCCCGTCCGCCTGAGATCGAGCGCAGCGACGACCGTCCACGGCAACGCCGCGTACCCGATAAGAAGACTCCAATGCCCCTGCAGCAGACGCTCGGCGACGTAGGGATTCCAGATCGCGACCGTCGACGCCACCAGCAGTGCAGGCAGCGGTGCCGACGGCAGCACGGTCCGCGACATCTGCGCGGCACCCCAGCCGGCGAGCCACAGCGCTAGCAGCAGAGCAGCTTTCACGACGAGTCCGCCGTCGACCACCGTGGACAGGGCGGCCACCACCGCGTCCTGCGGGACCGCCCGGGCGGCGGCGTCGCCGACCCCGAGAGCCGAGTCGGTGAAGTAGGACCTGGGTGTACTGACGGCGTCGCGCAGAAGTAGATAGCCGTTGCCGAACAGTGGGCCGAGCACCACGGACGCGAGGGCGACGCTGTAGAGCGGAGGCGCCCACCGGGACCGGCGCGCAGCCCACCGACCACCCGACGCCATGTCCGGCACCCTATACCGTGGGCGCATGCCGACTCGCCCTGTCTCCGCCTCCGGGTCCGCAGGCAGAGCGATGGTCGCCGGAATGACGATGGTGACCATCGGATCGATGACGGCCAACATCGCCTCGTATCTCCTGCATCTTCCGGCGAGCCGCCTGCTGGGTGTGGCGAAGTACGGCGAGTTCGCGAGTCTGCTCGCCGCCCAGTTGGTGCTCGCAGTTCCGGCGCTCGCGTTGCAGTCGGTCGTGGCCAGGGAAGTGGTGCGCGGACGAAGCACCGGCAAGCTCCGAAGCCTCGGATACCGCTGCGCCGGCGTCGTCGCCGTTCTGTCGGTGCTGGCGGCACCGACAGTGGCGGTGGCGATGGACACGAGTGTTCTGGCGACGACGTCGGCGCTGGTCGTCGCCCCACTACTCGTGCTGCTCGCGACCGAACAAGGGCTACTGCAGGGCACCGCGCGGTTCGGCCGATTGAGCATCGTGCTGGCATCCGCGGGCTTCGGCAAGGTCGTTCCCGCGGTCGTCGCGCTGTTCCTCGGCGCGGGTCCCGGCACAGTGCTCGCAGTCAGTGCCGCCGGCACAGGACTGGTCGCCCTCGGCGCACGGCTGGCCAACCGAGAGCCACCCGGGCCCGATGGTCCGCACACCGGTGACGTGCGCATCGGCGTCGCCACCGTGCTGCGGGCGTCGCAGGTTCAATTGGTGCTGATTCTGCTGTCGTCGGTGGATCTGCTCCTCGCGCGCGCACTGCTGACCGAAGCCGACGCAGGCATCTACGCCCTCGGCGCCGTCGCCACGAAGGCAGCGTTCTGGCTGCCGCAGGCAGTGGGGGTAGTGCTGTATCCGCGTATGGCCAACCCTGCGCACTCGGCGTCGGCGCTGCGATCGGCACTGTCCGTCGTCGCCGGAATCGGTGCGGTTCTGATCCTCGGGGCGGCCGTCGCCGCGGGGCTGATCCCGCTGATCGTGGGCGAGGACTACGCAGCCGTGCAGGGATACCTGTGGATCTTCGCGTTGCAGGGCGCCTGTCTCGCGGTGCTCCAGAGCGCGTTGCTGTGGGCTATTGCAGGGGAACGCACGACGCTTGCGATCCTGGCGTGGCTCGGGCTGGCCGCCGAAGTCGCCCTGTTGACGCTGTGCGCGTCCACGGTGCTGCAGTTCGTCGTGGTCGCGGTGTCCGTGGCCGCGACAACTGCACTCGCGGTGTGCGTGGCCGCCCTGCGTTCCTGAGTGCACTCGAATCCGCCTCGGACGGCACATCCGGCCCTGCCGCATCGGTCTGTGTGCACCTGGGACCGGCCACCCTCGGCCTGAGAACGACCAACGGCGCGACCCGAATGGGCCGCGCCGTTGTTGTTCGTGAAGGTGCTACTCCTTGGAGAGGTTGGTCCTCGGAATGACCTCGGTCTGATCGGTCGTCCAGTCGCGGTTCTGCGGAGCTGCCGGTGCTGCACCGCCGCCTCCGCCCTGCTGCGGGCCGCCGGTACGCACGGGACGACGCGGGCCGTTGCCGCCGCGGAGTCCGAGCACGATACCTGCGATCAACGCGATGACGCCGAGGATTCCGGCGATGATCGGCACGGTACGTCCGAACGTCGACAGTTGGTCCTGGCCGTCCTTGGCGCGCTGGATCTGGTATTCGACGGTGTTCTCGTCGAACTTGATCGGCGCGTTGAGCACGTCCACCTCGGGCTGGCCCGCAGTCCGCGAGTAGTACTGGTGGATCTGCTCTTCACCGTCGACGATGACACCGGTCTTGGGCTCCACCCACACCGTCCGTGTGTTCTCGTACCAGCGGGTCATGGTGACGGGAGCTTCGCCGCCCTCGACGCCCCACGTGTCGGCGGGGAGGGTGACCTTGTTGGTCGGGAGGTTGACGACGCCGGACAGATCTACGGGGCCGACGGTCTGCTCGTACTTGTAGACGGGCGTGCCGTTGATCTCGGTCTCTTCGACGAAGTCGATGTCCTGCGACGCGCGGGCGTTGATGTCGAAGAACGGGTACGCCTTCTGCTCCGCGTTGAACGGGAACTTGTACTGCAGGCCGGTGTGCGGAACTTCCTCGGCCGGCTTGTCGCCCTGGACCTGGATGGTGCCGACGGGGTTCTCGACGGGCTCGGACGACACACGATCGAGCGTCACACGGTCGACGCTGGCGGTGAGCAGCCCGGTGTCGCCCTGCTTGTCGGTGCGGCGCAGCGTCTGCCCGGCCTGCACGGTGATGTCGTCGGCGTTCGACGGCTCCTCGGTGGTGACGAAGCGCTGCGACACGAGGTTCACGTTCTCGTCCACCTGAGCGCGGCCCGCGGCCAGCGATGCAGCGTTGAGAACGCTTCCGGTGCCGGTCGATACCGTCGTGACCTCGAGATCCAGCGGTGTCTTCTCCAGGCGGGGCACGGTGTACGTCGGGATCAGAATCGCTGCTACCAGCAGGAATGCGCCCAATCCGACGAGTACGAGGGCAAGAATCCGGCTCGGCCCTGAGCGCTCCGCCATGTGAGAATCTCCTTAGTCTTATTTCCTTGGCGCGCCGCTGCTTCCACCCCCGACAGGTCAGGGTAGGAAACGCCCGTTCCTGGAGTGTCCGATTGGTATCGCCACGTCGCTGGTGACAGTAACAGTCATCACGTCGTACGGTCGCGGGCACGCCCGACGACCGTGGACTTTCACAAGCGGACGACGCGGGGTGCTTGACTGGTCGCGTCATGACTACGTCCACCGAATCGCTGCCGAAATCCGTCGCGCCGCTGCGCGGATTCATTCCGTCGCTCGAGGGAATGCGCGCGTTCGCGTCGATCGGCATCATCGTCACCCACGTGGCCTTTCAGACAGGCGCCGCGAATTCTCCCGTCATGGGCCGAATCTGGGGCAGGTTCGACCTGGCTGTCGCGCTGTTCTTCGCGTTGTCCGGGTTTCTGCTGTGGCGCCCGCACGCGGCGCAGGCGCGCGGGTTGGGTCGTGCTCAGCCGATCGGCCGCTATCTGTGGTCGCGCGCCGTGCGCATCCTTCCGGCGTACTGGGTCGTGGTGACGCTGGTTCTGCTGTTCCTGCCCAACACGGGAAGCAGTTGGCGTGTGTGGGCGGCCAACCTGTCCTTGACACAGGTGTTCGTGCCTCTGACTCTCACCGAGGGCATGACTCAGATGTGGTCTCTGTCGGTCGAGGTCGCCTTCTATCTGGTGTTGCCGTTCCTCGGCCTGGCGTTGGCTGCCCTACGAGGCGATCGAGCACGGTTCCGCATTCCCGTCGTCGCAGCTGTGGCCGCGATCAGTCTGTGCTGGGCGTTCGTACCAGTGTCCACACCCGAAGCGATTCACCACGACAACTGGTTGCCTGGATACTTCCCGTGGTTCGCGGCCGGAATGCTCCTGGCCGAGTACACGACCCGCCCCCCGACGTGGTTGCACCGTCTGGCGAGCCACCGAGTACTGATGGCCGCGATCGCACTGGTGGCGTTCGGCCTGTCGGCGACTCCGCTCGCCGGGCCGGAAGGGCTGGTGCGTCCCGAGCCGTGGCAGTTCGAGGTCAAGATCGTGCTCGGTGCAGTCCTCGCGTTCGCGTTGTTGGCGCCTCTCGTCCTGGCCGACGGACCCCGACGCATCCTCGAGCACCCGGTCACCCTTGCTCTGGGCCGCTGGTCCTACGGCATCTTCATCTGGCATCTGGTGATCCTGTCGATGGTCTTCCCCGTGTTCGGGATCATCCCCTTCAGCGGACACTTCCTGCTGGTTCTGGTCGTGACCGTCGCATTGTCGATTCCCGTCGCCGCCGCGAGCTACGCGCTGATCGAAGAACCGATGCGGGTGTGGCTTCGCCGCCGGTGACGTGACCGCCGGTTATCGGCGAGCCCGCAGAGCACTCACTGCCACGGCGACGAGTGCCACCAACGCGGCAAGCTGGATCAGGGACGAGTGGCCGATGTAGCCGTCGGGAGATCGCCACGGACCCTTCGACAGCAACGCCGTCGCGAGCAGCGTTCCGACCCCGGCGACCCACACCGCCGCACTGGCTTCCACCGATCGACCGAAGCGTCGGCCCACGGCCACTGCCACGGCCGCGACTGCGGCGACGACGGCAACTCCGGCCGGCCCGGAGATCACGGCGACGGCCGCGGTCAGTCCGAACCACCCGAGCACCGCGCTGCGCCAGGGCCGTGGTGCCGGGTCCTGGGTTACGCGACTTCGACGAAGAGCGAAGAACGCCAACGGGATCAGCAGGAACAATCCGCCGAAGATTCCGAGTCGGTACCACTTGTCCGACGGGTACTCGAGCGTCACCGTTCCCGACGTCCCGGCCGGCACGATCCAGCCTTGCTGCCAGCCGTTGACGGTGACAGCCTGCAGTTCTGAAGCGGGAGTGGAGCCTGAGGATGCTGCGGTGGCGTGCCAGCCGGTATTGCTGCTTTCCGGTACCACCAACAGTTGATCGACGTCCGATTCACGAATGGTCACTTCTCGGTGGTCGGCGTCCCACGCTGTCGTCTCCGCGGTTCGGGGAGACGAGCTGGTTGCGCTGACGGCGGGGACGGGCATCGTGCGGAGTCGCACTCCGTCGACGACGAAGGCTGCACCTGGGTCGACGACGACGTCCTGTCTGCCTTCCGGCAGGGGTATCGGGTTGAGCGTCTCGTTCGGAACGGGGAAGGGACCCTCGCAGATGGTCGCCTGCAGTGGTTCGCCCGACAGGAATTGCCGCGCCGTCGCCGTCACCGACGCCCGGATGGTCTGGCCCGCAATGGACATGATCGGCCCGACGTCGCAGGCGACGGTGATCGTGCGGTCATCGGCTGCGTCGGGAGCGGCGCCGATGTCGCGGCCCCCCGACAGCACGGCGACGTCGGCGAGACCGGGCGGTTGCGGGAGGACGAAGCCGAGGGAGTTCTTGTCCAGCCGATCGTCCCAGTCGACGATGGAGAGCACGATCCGATCCGTCACCTGTGGCGCGAGATCGATGGTCGTCGGCCCGTCGGGATCCACCTCGCGAACCTGCGGTCCGCCACCGAGATTCACGGCGACGGTCGTCGGATGAGCGGGCAGGTCGCCGAGGCTCGGGGTCACGGTGAGGCCGTCCACCAGCGTCGGCGCGGGCAGGTCGATCGTCAGTGTCGGCTGCGTTCCGGCTCGCTGCTCGATGCTCTTCTCGGGCGCGGTCCAGGATGTTCGGTCGTCGCCGTCGGTGGCCGCGAAGGCGGATCCTTGGAGGTCGCCGACGTCGGATGCGCCCGTTGCCACGGGTCGTCCCGGTTGTGCCAGCAGCGCTTCCAGCTCGGGGCTCTGTCGGGTGCGCAGGGTCAGTTCCGGCAGCACTGCGGTTCCGGTCGGCACCGACAGGGTGCGCGAGAACCTGCCGAGCTCCTCGGGTGCCGCGGACAGTCCACTGCTGCATCGGATTCGGTCCTCGGTGTCCAGGCAGGCCGGTCGTCCGGGGAACTCCTGGCCGAGGTTCCACGACGTGACGTCCGCTCCGGGCGTGACGCCCGGCAGCACCGCACGGTGCACGATCGACACGGGCTGCGGGTTGTCGCGGTCCAAATAGTCCTCCACCGACAGTTCGCTGATTCCGAATTGACTTCCCCGAGTGCCGTCCACGGTCGATTTCGCCGTGATGCGCACCCACGGTGTCGATCCGCCGGGGAGCGAGACGGTCATGGGCTCACCCGCAGTGTCGACCCGCGCCGCGGTACTGCCACCCGGAGTGGTGATCTCGAGCCACTTCACCGGGTCACCGATGGTCCCCGGGCTGGTACGCAGATGCAGGAGCCCGCCGGAGATCGGCTCGTCGAAGTCGAGTTGAAGCCACTGTCCCACAGCGCTTTCGATGCCGTTGCTGACCCAGCTCGTCGCAAGATCGCCGTCGACGACCGCCGCGACCCCGCTTCCCGGTTTGGTGCCACCGATCTGAGTGGAATCCGATGCGGAACTCGAGGCGGTGATGCTCGCGCCCTCCCATTCGCCGTCGACGGTGTCCGCGCCCGCGACGGGATAGTCCGCGACTTCGTTCAACGAGCGACGAGGATCGTCGGCGGTTCTCAGCGCCGAATTGTGGTTGTCGACCTGCCCGAAATCCGTCTCCCTGTTCATCGGAGTATCGGTGACAGTGACCGAATCGACGTCCAGGCCCGCGGTGGTGGCGTCGGACGCGAGGATGACGGGGCCTGCGGGCACCGGGTCGGGGACACCGGATCGCCGCTGTTCGTTCAGTCGCTGAACGGATTCCGGGCCACCTTGAACGAACGGGACACGGTTCAGATCGACGGTGTAGGGCCCCGAAACTTCAGATTCCTTCGAGCTTGGCTCCTGCGGCTTCACCGAATAGATCTCGACAGCCGGATACGGCGGCCGCATGTCACCGTCGACCGTGATGCCGTCGACTGTTCCCGGTGCGATGTCCTCGCCGAACTCCGCGACTTTCTCGAGGCCGGGGGAGCCGTCGAGTGCGGCGTGGACCTGGACGGGGCGTGCGGAACGCGACGTCTCGGGATCGAGATCGTTGCGGACGACCACGTAGTGAATGCCCTGCCCGACGAGGGTGTCGGCCAAGCCGACCGAGGATCGGCCGTCGGCGATCAGTCGTTGGACGGAGTCGAGGGCCCGGATCGCACCGGGCGGGGTCAGTGGTACCGAGTCGCGGACGGCCCACGGCGTCGTCGCGAGGGCTTGGAGTGGTTCGTCGCGAGTCAGTCCCCACGTCTGAATCGCGAAGGGCGCGCCGGGAACAACGAGCGCGCGCTCGGCATCGGAGCCGTCGGGTGAGTTGCCCGACGCGTGAGCGGTGAGCCAGTCCGCGGCGTCGTGCCAGTACTGCGGGATGGACTGGTATGCCCCTCGGGGTGCGAGTTTGCCGGTCCACGCGAGGGAGGTGGAGAACGTCAGCGCGACGAGCACGAGCCCGGCGACGGCGACCATCTTGTCCTTCTCCGGGTGTGCGATGGCTGCTCGCCAGGTGCGCGTCGGTGCGGCACCGGGAAGCGGGACTCGGGCGAGAAGGTGAGCGAGTCCGAGTACCAAGGGGATTCGGACGAGCGGCTCGAGTTTGTGGACGTTGCGGAGCGGCGCGCCGCCCGAATCGAGGAACACGCGAACGGTGTCGGCGATCGGCGAGCCGAGTCCGCCGACGTATCCGGCTGTGAGACCGAGGATTCCGACGAACAGCATGACGGTCAGGCGGCCACGGGCGGGCATCGATCGCATCGCGAGACCGACGACACCGGCTGCGGCGACGACTCCCGTCGCGACGACGGCGGCCGGCTGCGTGACCAGCACTGCTCCGGCGACGCGCTCGGGCGAGACGAACGGTGTCCAGCTGCTCGTCCCGCGGAGGATCTCGATCAACGAGGCCCACTGGGTCGTCGTCCCCGAGGATTCGATGTAGTCCAGGAACGGTGGGCTGACCGCGCCGAGCAGAAGAAGCGGAACGATCCACCACAGGGTCGCGAGGGCCAGGAAGCCGGCCCACCACGCACCGAAGACGATCCACAGTCGGTTGGGTCTGTGGCAGAGAATCCAGACGACGCCGACGAGGCACGCGGCTGCCGTCGCGACAGCGTTGACGGCGCCCATCAACGCCACGGCCACCGCCGATTGCGCGGCGAGAGTGCGGGTGGAGGTGCTGCTGCGGAACGCCCGGACGATGGGAATCAGTACCCAGGGCGCCAGCATCATCGGCATGGATTCCGACGAGATCGATGCGAGCGTCGTGATGACTCGGGGAGACAGCGCGAACGCGACGGCGGCGATGATCCGCGAGCTGCGGCTGCCGATTCCCAGAGCTTCGGCGAGGCGAACGATGCCCCAGAACCCGGCTGTCAGCAGTAGCGCCCACCAGATGCGCTGTGTGATCCACGGGGGAATCGACGCGATGTCGCCGAGCGCGAAGAACGCGCCGTGCGGAAAGAAGTAGCCGTACGCCTGGTTCTGCACCTGGCCGAGGGGAGCTTGCGACGTCCACTGATGGGAGGCGCGCGCGAGGAAGCCGAGGGGATTCTGCGTCAGGTCGTACTTGGTGTCGGCAACGGTGTAGCCGGGAACCTGCAGGAAAGCGAGGAGAAACGCCAGAGTGGAGACGCCGAGCAACCACCTACGACCGAGTGGTTCGGAAGAGATCGAAGCAGGTGCGTCAGCGGCTGCCGTACTCAACCTGGTTCAGCAGGGACGAATCAGCATTGCCGGAGCGATCGATCTCGGGACGCGTGTTGTCGGCCGCCGCAGCAGTGACTCCGAATACCACCCCGGCACCGAGCACAGCGCCGACTACCGCAGCAACAACTCCCGGGACAGCGAACTTCATCTCGGTTCTCCACTTTCGTCGACTGGCACGCGTGCGCGGCTCACGCTATCACCCGCAGGCCCGGTAGCCGGAGCGCACGCGCGGCTACTTTCCAGGCGGCACGATCAGAACAGGCCGGTGACTGTGGCGAAGCACATGGTCCGCGACCGAGCTCTGGAGAAGTGAACGCAACCCCGTCGTGCCGCGAGTGCCGGTGACGATGATGTCCACGTCGAGATCGTCGGCCTTCTCCACGATGGCACTCCAGATGGCCGTCGTGCACTCCGCGCAGTGGCCCTCGACCTGAAGGCCGGCCTGCTGGGCGAGGCGAACGCCCTCGTCGTTGGTCACCTTCGCGTCGGTGAGCGCCACATCCTCGGCCTCGTCGTCGGGAACCCATTCGGGCTGCATGACGCCGGACAGCCCGGACATCCGTGCTGCCTGGCGCACCATCGGCTCCCACGCGGTGACGACGATCGCGCGTGTCGTCGTCAGGAATCGGCCGGCGTACTCGATGGCGCGTTTGGCGTTGTCGGAGCCGTCGTAGGCAATGAGAATCAGGTCTGCGGACATCTCGTAGTCCCTCCTCGTGTCGCTTTTGTCCTTAGGTTACTGCGCGCGTACAGCGGTGTGGGACCACTCCGCTACGGTCGGGGGCATGAGGAAATTCCGATCGCCCGTCGCGGTCGCTGCAGTGGTGATCGGGGTCGGGTTCACGGCCTCGTGTTCGTCCGGTGACTCGGTTCAGGTGGCCACGGAGTCTGCGTTGCCGCCGACCACGACCACCACGACGACGCTTCCCCCCACCACCGACGCTCCGGTGAACTCCTGCGAGGCTTTCGTCGAGACACTCAGCGAGCGGCAGCGATTGGCGCAGTTGCTGACCGTCGGCGTGACCGGGACTGCCGATGCCGTCGACATCATGGCTCGTGAACAGGTCGGCGGAATCTTCATCGGAAGCTGGACGGACTCGTCGACGCTCGCGAACCGCGAGGTTCCGCAGATCGACGCCGCGGCAGCGGTCCCTCCGATGGTCACCATCGACGAGGAAGGCGGGCGTGTGTCCCGCGTCGCGGATCTGCTGGGCGAGGACCCGTCGGCGCGTCGGACGGCTTTGACGATGTCCGTGGACGCCACGTATCGGATGGCGCTCGAACGCGGCCGCGGCCTGCGGGACCTCGGGATCACCGTCGATTACGCGCCCGTCGTCGACGTCAGCAGTCAACCGAACGATTCGGTGATCGGCGACCGTTCGTACTCCGCCGACCCCATTCAGGTCGTCGCCTACGCCGGTGCCTACGCGCAGGGCTTGCGCGACGCCGGTGTTCAGCCCGTCATCAAGCACTTCCCCGGCCATGGTTCTGCATCCGGCGATTCGCACACCGGTGCGGTGACGACGCCGCCGTTGGAGGACCTGATCCAGTCGGATCTGATCCCGTTCGCGCAACTGTCCGCCGGCGGTGTCGGCGTGATGGTGGGACACCTCGATGTACCGGGCCTGACCGAGCCGGGTGAGCCTGCCAGCATCAGCCCGGCGGCGATGTCGCTGCTGCGCGACGGAGTCGGGTACGGCGCGGCGCCCTTCACCGGACCGATCTTCACCGACGACCTCAGCGGGATGGCGGCCATCACCGATCGGCTGGGCATCGTCGCGGCTGTCGAGGCAGCTCTCGTTGCAGGCGCGGACGTCGCTCTGTGGCTCACCACCGACGACGTTCCGCAGGTGCTCGACAACCTCGAGGACGCCGTGGCGACAGGTCGCCTCGATGCAGCGCAGGTCGACGAGTCCGCGGCGACGGTGGCTCGCTTCAAGGGTGTCTGCTAGAACTTTCCGGGTGCGTCCGGATTTCTTCGGCGCCGCTGCATGCATCCGGCAGGCGCAGTAGTGACGCAGGCCTCCTTACCGTGGAGTAAGGTCATGAGTTCGATATCGGTTTGGAGGACTCATGGCTGGTGGCACCAAGCGATTGCCGCGCGCCGTACGTGAGCAGCAGATGCTCGACGCGGCAGTCGACGTGTTCTCCGACAACGGTTTTCACGAGACCTCCATGGACGCGATCGCCAAGAAAGCGGCGATCTCCAAACCCATGCTCTATCTGTACTACGGCTCCAAGGACGAGCTCTTCGCGGCGTGCATCAACCGTGAAGGCGTCAAATTCGTCGAGGCACTGACACCCGCTGCAGACCCCACCCTCACTCCACGTGAACAGCTCCGACGCGCACTTCTCGGCTTCCTCGGCTTCGTCGGCGAGAACCGGAAGTCCTGGATGGTGCTGTACCGGCAGGCAATAGGCCAGACAGCCTTCGCCTCACAGGTCCAGAGCAGCAGGGACCGACTGATCGAACTGACCGCCCGTCTCCTCGAGATGAGCACCAAGGAACCGGATCCGGACCAGAACTTCCCCCTCATGGCAGTGGCCCTCGTCGGTGCAGGCGAAGCCGTCGCCGACCGCGTCGCCGGCGGAGAAATCGAAGTCGACGCCGCCGCGGACCTGCTGGAAAACCTCGCCTGGCGCGGTCTGGCGGGCAAGAAAACCGCTCCGACGCAGTAGCCGGCGTACCCCTCGTTGTGGGAGCGGGCCGGCCCTGCTTTCGGAGCGAACGTGCCGTTCGGTCACTTGAAGTGACCGAACGGCACGTTCGGTCCCGGAAGGGGGTGAAACTGCACCTATCGCAGGGTTGCGGTGAGGTGGGGGTAACCCTTTTTCGGGTTCTTGAGTGACAGGTCCCAGCCGGCACCGACGGATTCGGCGTAGAGGTTGACCGTTGCGGGCAGGACTATGGGCTTGCCGAAGCGGACGTTGTAGGTCACTTTGTCGGGGATGCGACCTTCGATGACCTGCAGTACTGCTGCTGCACTCCACATTCCGTGTGCAATGGTCCGCGGGAAGCCGAAGGCCTTGGCGCCCAACGACGACACGTGGATCGGGTTGCGGTCCCCGGAGACCGATGCGTACCTGCTGATCGTCTTCTGATCCACTCGCAGTGTGCGTGTCGGGGGCGGCGGGACCTCGTCGGCGGGCGGTGCTTCGCGAGGTCCACCGGACAGTGAGGTCTTCTGCAGGCTCAGGAAGCTCGAGGTCTGCTTCCAGACGAGCTCGCGTCCGACGCTGACTTCGCTGATCACGTCGATCAACAAGCCCTTGCGGTGTTCACGCAGGTTCTCCGCGTGCACACGTACATCCAGGGGCTCCGAGGAGGAGATTGCCCGGTACTGCTCGATGACGTTCTCGGCGTGGACCGATCCGATGGCGGCGAACGGAAATGCCTTGGACACCATCAGTTTCATGACCGTCGGGAAGACGAGCGTGAACGGATACGTCACCGGCAGAGTGTCGCCGAACCGCAGTCCGGTGGCCCGGCAGTACGCGGCCAGGTTGTCGGGGTCGACGCGAAGCCCGCGGAGTTCGTACACCGTCGACGGCGCCGTGGTGGACTTCGATCCGAGGAACGGCAGGGCTCCGAGCGCAGCGGAAGTGTAGATCTCCGACGTCTTCGGCTGCTCCGTGAGCTGGACGAGGCTCATGCGCCGAGGAGGCTCTGGCCGCAGACTCGGACGATCTGTCCGGTGACGGCGTTGGACGCGGGGGAGGCGAAGTAGGACACCAGCTCTGCGACGTCGACGGTCTGGCCGCCCTGCAGCAGCGAGCTCATGCGTCGGCCTGCCTCGCGTGTCGCGAACGGAATCGCTGCCGTCATCGCGGTCTCGATGAATCCGGGGGCGACGGCGTTGATGGTGATGTTCTTCTTCGCGAGAACCGGTGCCGATGCGTGAACGAGGCCGATGACGCCTGCCTTGGACGTGCCGTAGTTGGTCTGGCCGCGGTTGCCGGCGATACCGGCGATGGAGGAGACGTCGACGACGCGTCCGCCTTCCTTGAGTGCTCCCGATGCCACGAGCTGGTCGGTGATGCGCTGCGGTGCAGCCAGGTTGACGCCGATGACGGAGTTCCAGCGGCTGTCGTCCATGTTGGCGAGCGTCTTGTCGCGGGTGATGCCTGCGTTGTGGACGATGATGTCCGCGCCGCCGTGGCGTTCGAGCAGATGCTTGGAGAGGACCTCGCCGGCGTCGGGTGCCGTCACGTCGAGAGCGAGGGAAGTGCCGCCGACCTTGTTCGCGGTCTCGGACAGTGCTTCACCGGCAGCGGGGATGTCGGCCGCGATGACGGTTGCGCCGTCGCGGGCGAGGACCTCGGCGATGGTGGCGCCGATGCCGCGGGCAGCGCCGGTGACGACGGCTACCTTGCCGGCGAGAGGCTTGTCCCAGGATGCGGGTGCTTCGGAGTCTGCGTCGCCGACGGCGATGACCTGGCCGTCGACGAATGCGGACTTCGCGGACAGAAGGAAGCGGAGTGTGGATTCGAGGCCGGAGAGTCCGGTCGATGCCTTGGGCGAGATGTAGACGAGCTGAGCCGTCGCGCCGCGCTTGACCTCTTTGCCGACGCTGCGGGTGAATCCTTCGAGTGCGCGCTGGGCGACGTGCTCGTCGACGCTCGCGGTCTCTTCCGGCGTCGTGCCGATGACGACGACGCGCGCCGAGGGTGCGAGGTTGCGGATGACGGGCTGGAAGAACTGGAACAGCTGCTCGAGTTCGGAGACGTTGCCGATGCCGGTGGCGTCGAAGACCAGGGCGCCGTACTTGTCGTCGTGTGCCTGGGCCTGCGGGTAGTCCGACAGCAGTTCGCGCAGCGGCTCGACGAGTCGGCCCTGTCCGCCGATGAGCACGGGGCCGGCGAGAGGCGGCTCGCCTGCCTTGTAGCGACGCAGCTTCTCGGGCTGCGGCAGACCTGCCTGCTTGGCGATGAAGGCTCCGGGCGCGGACGCCAGGAACGTGGAGTAGAGGTCTGGGGCTCCCTTGGTGGCTGCCACTGTCCTACCTTTCGATTTGGCGCCTCCCTTCTGTGAAGCAGGGAGCGCACGACCGGGTGTCGACAACCAACTTACTCGTCAGTAAGATGATTCTCCACCAGGGTCTTTTTCCACGATGTTTGGAGACGAAAAGTGACAAGCAAGCAGCTACGACCGGTCGCAATCGTCGGTGGCAACCGCATCCCGTTCGCGCGCTCCGACAAGAAGTACGCTCTGGCTTCCAACCAGGATATGCTCACCGCCACCATCGACGGGCTGGTCAGCCGGTTCGGGCTGCAGGGCGAGCGTCTCGGTCTCGTTGCTGCCGGTGCTGTCCTCAAGCACTCGCGTGACTTCAACCTGACCCGCGAGGTCGTGCTCGGTAGCGCGCTGAGCCCGTACACCCCGGCTTTCGACATCCAGCAGGCATGCGGCACCGGGCTGCAGTCGATCATCGCGGTCGGCGACGCCATCGCGTCGGGACGTATCGATGCAGGCATCGGTGGCGGCGTGGACACCACGTCGGATGCGCCGATCGGCGTCAACGACGAGCTCCGCGAATTTCTTCTGTCTCTCAATCGCGCGAAGACCACCACCGATCGCATCAAGCTGCTCGGCAACGTTCGTCCGTCCATGCTCGGCATCGAGATCCCGCGCAACGGCGAGCCGCGTACCGGCCTGTCGATGGGCGAGCACGCCGCGATCACGGCCAAGGAGTTCGGTGTTCGCCGCGAGGACCAGGACGAGCTGGCCGCAGCGAGCCACAAGAACATGGCAGCCGCGTACGACCGCGGCTTCTTCGACGACCTGGTGACGCCGTTTCTCGGTCTCACCCGCGACGACAACCTGCGTCCGGGATCGACCGTCGAGAAGCTGTCGACGCTCAAGCCCGTGTTCGGCAACAAGCTGGGCGACGCCACCATGACGGCAGGCAACTCGACGCCTCTCACCGACGGCGCGTCGGCGGCGCTGTTGTCGACGGACGAGTGGGCCTCGGAGCGCAACCTTCCGGTTCTGGCGCATCTGGTGGACTCCGAGACGGCTGCGGTCGACTACATCCACGGCAACAGCTCGTTCAAGGACGGACTGCTGATGGCCCCGACTTACGCCATTCCGCGTCTTCTGGCTCGCAACGGGCTTACGCTGCAGGACTTCGACTACTACGAGATCCACGAGGCGTTCGCATCCGTCGTGCTCGCGACGCTGCAGGCATTCGAGAGCGACGAGTACTGCAAGGAGCGGCTCGGGCTGGACGGTGCGCTCGGGTCGATCGACCGGAGCAAGCTCAACGTCAACGGATCGTCGCTGGCTGCCGGTCACCCGTTCGCAGCTACCGGTGGCCGTATCGTCGCGTCGCTGGCCAAGATGCTCGCAGAGAAGGGCTCGGGCCGTGGCCTGATCTCCATCTGTGCGGCCGGTGGTCAGGGCGTCACCGCAATCATCGAGCGCTAGGTAACCGGCGCTCGAACCAGGGGGCAGACGGTCGGCAGGAGTGGAGCCTGCGGAACGACCCGGTCGGCAGATCCGCAAGCGAGGGGTTTACGGATCTGTCGACCGTGACCTGCGAGAAGTCGTTCTAGCCGGGAATTCCGCTTTCGGGCGGGGTGGACTCTTCACCGGTGTACTCGACTACTTCCGAGTCTCCGATGTCCGTCTGTAGGACCGGTGTCAGGTACTCGGGTACGCCGTTCACGATTTGGTACACACTTGCGCCGGAGATGCCGAGGTGGCTGTCGTCCGAGTACCGGAAGGGCGCCAGTTGTGGTCCCTGGAAGTCCATGCCGCCCTCTTGGATGGCGGAGACAATCCCCTCGCGAGTGGGGTTCTCGCCTGCTGCTTCCAACGCTTGAACGAATGCGTATGCCTGGCTGAGGCCGTAGATGCGGTAGTTGGTGAGAGGTTGGCCGTCGCCGTTCTCCGCCCACACCTTCTGCCACAGTTGGGTCCAGGGGTTCTCGGGTGAGTCGATTCCGGGGATGTACTCGAGCGAGATCATGCCTTCGAGCGATTGGTTTCCGTCGGTGACGGCGCCCTGGGAGAACCGTCCGAGGAGTGACCCGACGAGATCGACGTCGGATCCGATCGAGGAGTAGAACCATTCCGGGTCGTAGTTGAGGCGCATCGCCGTCAACTGGCTGAGGGCGGTGTAGGACGGGACGTTGAAACCGAGTACCAGGTCTGCGCCTGCGCCTTGGAGTGCGGCGATCTGCGGCGCGACGTCGGTGTTGCCGGAGGTGTAGCGGACCACCTCGACGATCTGGTCGTCGAGATATTGTCGGACCGCAGCTTCACTGTCGCGTCCGAGGTCGTCGTCCTGTAGGTACAGGCCCACCTTGGCATCCGGGCGATTCTTCTTGACCCAGTCGCCGATGATCTTGCCCTCGACCTGGTAGTCGGGTTGCCAGCCGAACGTGTTGGGGTACTTCGCCGGGTCGTTGCCCCACATGATCGCGCCGGAGGAGACGAACAGGTCCGGTACGCCTTGTTCGTTGAGGAAGTCCACCACCGCGCTGTGTGTCGCGGTGCCGAGTCCGCCGACGACGGCGAAGACCTCGTCCTGCAGAACCAGTTCGTTGACGACCTGCGTCGTGGTCGTCGGGTCGTAGGAGTCGTCACGTACGACGTACTCGATCTGCCTGCCGTTGATGCCGCCCGCGGCGTTGACGTAGTCGAAGTAAGCCTGTGCGCCGGTGGGGATTTCGCTGTATCCGGGGGCGGCGACACCGGTCAGCGGGAAGTGCGCACCGATCTTCACCGACGTGTCGGTGATGCCAACGGTCGAGCCCTCCGACGTTTCGGAGGCCTCGTCTCTACCTCCCGCGCCGCACGCGGCGGCAAGTGACACCACCGCGACCAAGGCGGTCGCCCGCGCTGCCAGCGATCTGGTTCTGTTCATCGTTCCCCTTTTCTCGTGATGCTCCGTGTGAGACGCCACTTTCGGTAGGTTCCGGTCAAACCGAGTGGAGCGAACAGGATCACGAGAACCGTGAAGATTCCCGTGACGAGTGGTGCGAGCTCGGCGGATTGGAGGCTGCTCAGTCCGGCGTCGAGTCCGAGGTTCGTCACCACCGGCGGAATGTAGGTCAGCAGTGCGGCTCCGATCAGGGCGCCCGACAGTGTTCCGAGCCCGCCGATCACCACCGCCGACAGCAACGTCAGCGACAGTGTCAGGGTGAATCCGCTCGGTGCGGCGATGCGGGCGGACATCGCGAGGACAGCGCCTGCGGCTCCGGCGCAGGCCGAGCTGACGACGAACGCCAGTATTCGTGCCCGGCCCAGGTCGATCCCGGCGAGTTCCGCGGCCACCTCGTCGTCGCGCACTGCTCGCCAGCGTCGCCCGATGCGGCTGGCGGACACGTTGGCGAGGAGGAAGAAGACGACGACGAGAAGGATCCAACTGACGTAGGCGACGAATTTGGTTCCGCTGAGCTCGTTTCCGGTGATGAAGTACATGACGTCGTCGATCGGTCCCGGTACTTTCGGAGCGGGAACCACGAGGCCCTGCTCACCGCCGAGGTAGTCCTTGAAGTACAACGCGAGGCCGGGAACGGCGACGGCCAGGGCCAGCGTCGCGCCCGCCAGATACGGTCCGTGGAGACGGGCCGCGGCGACGCCGACGACGATTCCGACGATGCCGGTCACGACGGTGGCGGCGAGCAGGACCAACGGTACGGACCACCCGGAATCCTGGGCTCGTAGCATCAGGGCCGCGGTGTAGGCGCCGACGGCCATGAACGCTCCGTGACCGAGCGAGAGCTGACCGCTCAGTCCGGTGAGGACGGTGAGGCCACCGGCCGCGATCGCGAGGTAGGCCACCGACGTCAGCTGGCTCTGCCGGAACGTGCTCAGCGATTCGAGAGCGAGAACGACGACGACCAGACCGATTGCCGCGCAGAGGAAGTGACGGCGAACCGGTGTGGATGTCATGCGGGTGAGGACAGCGTTCATGTCACACCCTCCGCGCCGCGGTGCCGGCGAACAGCCCGCTCGGTCTGAGCAGCAGTACGACGATGAGGATCACCAGTGCCGCGGAGGAGACCAGATCCTGGCCCAGGTAGCCGCTGACGAAGCTCAGTCCCACACCCATCAGCAAGCCGCCGACGACGGCACCACCCGGACTGTCGAGACCGCCGAGAACGGCTGCAACGAAACCGAATACGACGATCGAATCCATGTATCCGGGGTGGACCAACGAGCCTCCCGCGATCAGCAGACCCGCCAGGGATCCGACCACGGCGGCCAGTGCCCATCCGAGGGTCAGCATGCGGCCGACGCGGACACCGAGCAGTTTCGCCACCTCCTGCTCGAAGGCGCTCGCACGCATCTTCAAACCCAGGTCGGTGAACCGGAACAGCAGCACGAGCAGTCCGAGGACGATCAGCACTGCCACGATCTTGAAGACGTCGTACCCGGTGAGCGCGATGTTCAGATCGCCGACCTTCTGGCCGGTCAAGCCGAACGGCGCAGGGAAGGAACGGAACTGGTTGCCGAACACGATGGCTGCCACCGCGTGGATGATGATGAACAGTCCCAGCGTCAGGATGACGGGGTTGATGTGCGACGAACTGTCGACGAACCGAACGACGAGACGTTCGACGGCTGCTCCCAGGATCAGACCGCAAACGAGAGCGACGCCGAAGCCGATCCAGTACGAGTATCCGGCGTCGATGACCACCAGCGCGACGTAGGTGGTGATCATGGCCATCGGAGCTTGAGCGAAGTTGACGATGCGTGTCGACCGCCAGATCAGAACGAGGGCGAGGGCGAACGCGGCGTAGATCATGCCGGTCGTCACTCCGTTGATGAGGATGGTGAGCAGTTGCTGCACTTGAGGTGGCGTCCTTTCAGCTCGCGTCAGAACCCGAGGTAGGCGTGTCGGAGGGCGTCGTCGTCGGCGAGTGTGGCTGCTGGGCCTTCGACGGCGACCTTGCCCAGATCGAGGACAACGGCGTGTTCGGCGATCGACAGGGCGCTTCGTGCGTTCTGTTCGACGAGAAGAACTGTCATGGACTCGGTTTCGACGAGTGTGCGGAGCGTGTCGAAGATCTGCGCGACGACTTTCGGCGCGAGACCGAGCGACGGTTCGTCGAGGAGGAGCACGGACGGCGTTGCCATCAGCGCGCGTCCGATGACGAGCATCTGCCGCTCACCGCCGGACAGGGTATGGGCGGACGACGTGCGACGACCGTCGAGTGGCGGGAACATGCCGTAGACCCGGTCGAGCGTGACGGCGTCGTGACTTCGGTTGCGTCCCAGAGCTCCGAGGCGGAGGTTCTCCTCGACGGTGAGCTCGGCGATGACGCCCCGTCCTTCGGGGACGTGGGCAAGTCCTTTGCGGGACATGCGGTCCGGCGGCACTCCCACCAGTTCCGTGCCCGCCAGGCGAATGCTGCCCGACTCGGGCTTCAGCAGCCCCGAGACGGTTCGCAGCAGGGTGGTCTTGCCGGCACCGTTGGCGCCGAGCACCGCGGTGATCGCACCGGCTGCGACCGTCATGGACACCGAATCCAATGCTGTGACAGGTCCGTAGCGAACGGTCAGGTCCGTGATGTGAATCTGGGCCGAGTCACTCACCGTGGGTCACCTCGTTCCCGAGATACGCGGCCAGAACGGCCGGGTCCTGACGGATCTCGTCGGGTGAGCCGTGGGCGATCACCTTGCCGAAGTCGAGGACGAAGATTCGATCGCACACGCTCATCACGAGGTCCATGTGGTGTTCGACGAGCATCACCGACGCCGGCGCGGAGGGAGCGGGAGTGGAGCCTGCGGAATGACCCGGGGAGGCGGGAGTGGAGCCTGCGGAATGACCCCAGGGGGCGGGAGTGGAGCCTGCGGAGGGATTTGTTTCGGGGTGGGCGAGGGCTCGGATTTCGTTGCCCAGTTCTGCCATCTCGTCGGAGGACAGTCCGGATGCGGGTTCGTCGAGCAGGATCAGTGACGGTTCGCTGACGAGTGCGCGAGCGAGGGCGACGCGTTTCCGCACGGCGTAGGGCAGGCTCGGCGGCAAGCGGTCGGCGTACCGGTCGATTCGGAGTCGTTCGAGCGTGGCCATTGCGGCCGATCGCACTGCGGCGTCGTCGGATGCACTCGATGGCAGCCCGAGCAGTCCGGCGAGTATTCCGGTGCGTGCCCGTCTGTCGGCGCCGATCATGACGTTGTCCACGACGCTCATCCGGTCGAACAGGCCGAGTCCTTGGAGTGTTCGGCTCATGCCCAGCTTGGGGAGGTCGTGGGGTCGCAGCCGGGACAGGGGCTCTCCGTTTCGAGTGAGCGTTCCGGTGTGCGGGCGGACGAGTCCGCATGCAACGTTGAACAGTGTGGTCTTGCCTGCGCCGTTGGGGCCGATGACGCCGAGGACTTCACCGGGTCGAACGTCGAGACTGACGTTCGACAGTGCGACGACGCCGCCGAACGTGACGTCGACGTCGGTCATGGTGAAGATCGGACTGGGGGTAACCGTCGAACTCAAGTGATCCACCTCACAATCTGTGTGCGTTCACTATGGTTGCCGCGCACAACGGGCGGTATGGGCGCAGCGCACAGAATGTTTGGGTCCCGCGGCACCAGTACCGGTCAAATCGCCCTGCCGACTGGGCGGGATGCGCAAAACTGTGTCGATGGTTGCCTTCGACCGCCCCACCGACCGTCCTTCGGTGGGTGCTGCTCGTGTGCGGGTGCCTGCGTCGGATCAGGAGAAGATTCAACGGGCGTGGTCGGCGTTGATCGATCGGGCGGATTCGATTGCGGACTCCATCACGCTGGCGCTGATCGAGCAGGAACCTGCGTACCTGGCCAGCGCGACGCCCGACATTGCCGGCGAGATCAGGCGAAGTACCCGCGAACACATACGCCAGGGGCTGCGGACGCTGTCCGGTGTGTCGGCCGCGGACGACAACACCCGTGAGGTGTGGCGCCGCACCGGGCGGGAGCGTGCGCGTCAGGGCATCCCGATGGAATTGGTGCTCAAGGCGTACACACTCGGCAGTCGGACGCTGTGGGAAGAGTTGGTTCACGCGCGTGATCGGCGGCGGTCCGACATCGACGAACATCTTCTTCTCGTGGCGGGTCAGCAGTTGTGGCGTGCACTCGACGGGCAGTACGAGACTCTGGTCGACGCGTACCGCCGCGAGAGCGCTCGGATGCAGCAACGCGATCTTGCCAACGTTCTGGTGGTACTGGACGGCCTGCGGTCCGGGCGTGGAGGTGATCCGTCGTTCGTACTCGAAGCGCGTGCGACACTGGGACTTTCGGCGTCGCAGCAGATCGCGTGTGTCGTCGGGCCCGTCGACGACCAGGGTTCACCGCCTCTCACTGCGCCGGAGGATGCGCTGGATCAGATCGGTGCGGTGTCTCATTGGAACATCCGCGACGGGCATCAGTTCGCGCTCGTTGCATTGACGAAGGGATCGTTGAATTCCGTCGTCGACGCGCTCGCAGCCAGGGCGGTGGGCCCGGTGGGTGTGGCACATTCGCCCGACGGTGTGTCCTCGTTCGCGGCGGCGTATCGGCTGGCGACGCTCACCGCGGACACGATTTCGGAGGAGGCCGGGGTGGCATTGGCGACCGATCGGCTGCCGCGCGTGATCATGGCGGCCGACGAGGAGTCCTCGGACCTACTGGTTCACCACGCGTTGGGGAACATGTGGACGCATCCCGAGCCTCAGCGTGGGACGTTGCTCGAGACGCTCGCCCACGTGCTTGCCAGTGATGGGTCGCCGACGAATGCCGCGAAGGTGCTGTATTGCCACCGCAACACCGTGATCTACCGAGTCCGTCGTATCGAGGAGTTGACCGGCAAGGACCTCACCGATCCGAGGGACCGGCTTCTGCTCACGCTCGCACTGGTCAGGACCGGTCATTGGGTGCGTGCTGTCGGGCAGGGCGACAGCACGACACCCCGCCGATCATTCACCTGAATGAATTGGCGAGACACCGCGCGATCGGTTGTAACGCTTCACAAGCATGCGCGATACTCGTAGTGGCTCCACACTGCTGCCCGACCCCCGACCCGGCAGCGGTGTGGAGCCTCTTTCGTGGGCCTGCGGCGGCCGGGGTTTCCCGATGCTCGAGTCGATCCCCTCACGTGTCGATGCGTAAGCTCGTGCGCGACAGTGTCGGTGTTCGTCCGGGGTTTCGGGAGGGTCGAGAACGTGAGCGTCGGTGGAGACGGCAAGGGCAAGCACGAGCGCGGCTCCCGGTCCGACGAGGAAGCCCGTGACGAGGCGCTTCGTGGCGATGCGGGTGATGCCGGCGCGCACGGCGACCCACGGGACGACGTCGAAACGGTCGACACCGAGCCCGGGCACGTTCTGCCGTACGAGGCCATCACCGAGGTGATGCGTGCCATCGATCCCGACGAGCCCCCTCCAGGGCAGTCCCCGGCTCAGTCGTCCGAATCAGCTGTCCCTCCTGGCCCTCAACCACCTCTACAGGAGCGCGTCGAGCAGGAGTCGGCCGAGCAGGGACCGGTGGCGGAAGACCGGTCCGACGAGATCTCAGCCCATGAGGTCTCAGCCGACGAGCTGCCAGCAGATGAGATAACAGCCGAGGACGAACACGGCGCCGACATTGCGGCAGAGAATTCTTCGGTCACGGACGCTGGGGCCGTTGCATCTCACGACGTTGCCGCTGAGAACGATGCCGCTGAGAACGATGTCGCTGAGAACGATGCCGCTGAGAACGATGTCGCTGAGAGTGATCGACTCGAGGACGGACCAGTCGCGGGCCTCCCCGGTGAGGGATCGCCGACTCCGCTCACCTCCGAAGAGCCTGATGCCGACGAAGCGATTGCTCCCGAGCCCGACACGCAGGACCAACCCACACCCCCTTCCGGGCTTCCGGCAGCAGGGCACGTCAGCTCGGTCGGGCCCGGTCCAGTCGAGTCGGCTCCGACGCAGGCGTATTCCGCAGTGACACCGCCCGGTGATCGGGGGCCGATGGCCCCGGAGCCCGCGGGTGAGGACAGCGCCACCGTCGCGATTCCCGTCGTCGCAGCGTCGTCCGAACATCAGGCTGCCCCCACCGCGCAGCCTGCCCCCACAGCGCAGTTCGTACCTGCCGAGCCCGCTGACGGCGACACGGAGGGACAGCCCGCTGGCAAGGAAGAAGAGAAGTTCTCTCGCATGAAGATTGCCGTTCTCGCAGGCGCCGCGGTGGCGATTCTGGGAGTGTTCTACGCGGCGGACATGCTCTCGACGAGTGGTTCGGTTCCCCGGGGCGTCACCGTCGCCGGTATCGAGGTCGGCGGTCTGAGCCACGAGGACGCCGAGGCGAAGCTCGTGTCCGAGCTCGGCCCCCGTGTGAACGAGGCGGTCGTGGTCGACGCCGGTGATCAGCAGTTGCAGGTGGTGCCGTCGGAGGCCGGTCTCGGAGTGGATTGGGCGACGACGCTCGACCGTGCCGGTTCGCAGCCGGTCAGTCCGTTCACACGTGTGATGTCGTTCTTCACCGATCGTGAGATCGGCGTCGAGTCGACCGTCGATGCCGCGCTGCTCGATGCCAGTGTGGAATCGATTCGGGCACAGACGGATCGAGCGCCGTCGGAGGGCGATGTGGTGTTCGAGGGCACTACTCCGGTCGGTGTCACCCCGGCGCCGGGGCAGACGATGGACGTGCAGGCTGCGCGGGACGAGATCGAGGCGAACTGGGCGTTCGGTGCGGTCGAGGTACCGGTGGAGACCGTCGACGTGACCGTTCATCAGGACGAGGTCGATCGTGTTCTGGCCGAGGTCGCTACGCCTGCGGTGTCGGCGCCGGTGGTGTTCACCGGCCGCGACGGTGCGCGCGCGGTGCTGTCTCCGGAGAACGTGGCCGCGGTGCTGAGCTTCGAGCCGGACGGCGACGGTGTTCTCGCAACCAGGTACGACACCCCCGCCGCGACGGCGCTTCTCGCCCCGCAGTTGGCGTCGACGGAAACCCCGCCGAAGGATGCGACGTTCGCGCTCGGTGGCGGTGCCCCGACAGTCGTTCCCGCCGTCGTCGGTGAACTGGTTCAGTGGCCGAAGACGTTGGAGCAGTTGCCTGCTCTGCTCGGCTCCTCTGATTCCCGTTCCAGCGACGCGATCTACGAGCAGGCTCAACCCGCCTTGACGACGGAGGGTGCGCAGGCGCTCGGGATCCAGGAGGTGGTGGCGGAATACACCACGGGCGGTTTCGAATACGCGTCCGGTGTCAACATTCGGCTGACCGCCGACATCGTCAACGGCGCGTTGGTGAAGCCGGGTGAAACCTTCTCGCTCAACGAGTACACGGGCCCTCGTGGCACGGCTCAGGGTTTCGTGGAATCGGGCATCATCGACAACGGGCGACCGGACAGGGCTGTCGGAGGCGGAATCAGTCAGTTCGCGACGACGCTGTACAACGCGGCGTACTTCGGCGGCATGGAAGATGCCGGGCACACCGAACACAGCTACTACATCAGTCGATACCCGGAGGCCCGCGAGGCGACCGTGTTCGAGGGTGCGATCGATCTGAAGTTCACCAACACCGGCAAGACGGGTGTGGTGATCGAGTCGTTCGGGTCGAGTTCGGATGTGACAGTGCGTCTCTGGGGCACCAAGACGGTGGATGTCCAATCCATCACCGGGCCCCGGTCCAATCCGACGAGCCCGAACACCATCACTTTGCCGGCCGGCAATGCGTGTGTGCCGTCCGGTGGTGGGCCCGGTTTCACCGCCAGCGATACTCGGGTGATCACGGACATCGCCACCGGCAACGAAATCTCCCGTGACACGAGGACGGTCAAGTACGACCCGATCCCGATCGTCCGGTGCGAATCGCCCGAGCCCGAACCGGAGCCCGAGGACGAGCCGGCCGACCGACCGGCCGGAGCAGCTCCTCCGGCCGCGCCGCCCGCGGAGGACGGCGAATAGTCAGACCGTGATCGGTTGCGGGGCAGTGTGCTTCGGACTGATGTCGTCTCCCGACGACGCACCGCGGAGGCGTCGGGACACCCACGGCGCCGCGAACGATTTGACCCATTCGGCGTTCTCGCGTCGTTGGTGTGCCTTCTCGACAGGAGGCAGCGGATCGAGGGCCGGCAGCGAGATGGAGTGTTCGACGCCGATGAAGTCCAGCACTTCCGCAGCCATTCTCGTGTGTCCGCGGGTGGACATGTGGAGTCGATCCCAGTCCCACATGCGCGGGTCGTCGTAGCCGTCGAAACGCCAGTAGTCGATCAGTTCGACGCCTCGGTCGTCGGCGACTTCGCGGAGCAGTTCGTTGTAGATCGCGGTGCGACCGCGGAAGGTCCGGAAGATCGGTGACCATCCAGCGTCGTAGGCCGTGAATGCCACTACGCGTGCGCCGGTCGATGTCAGATCCGCGAGGGCGGCGTCGTAGCGCTCGACGATTCCGTCGATGTCGACCTTCGGCCGCATCATGTCGTTTCCGCCCGCGTAGATGGTGATCAGGTCGGGGGCGACGTCGATCGCGGTGCCGACCTGGTCTTGGATGACCTGATCGAGGAGTTTTCCTCGCACTGCGAGGTTGGCGTATCGAAAGTTCGGGTTGTGGGCGCCGAGTTGGTCGGCCACTCGGTCCGCCCAGCCCTTGACTCCGTTGGGGCTCGACGGGTCGGGGTCACCGACGCCTTCGGTGAAGGAGTCGCCGAGAGCGATGTAGGTGTCGATTGTCGGCACTGGACCGTCCTTTGTGAGTTCTGCTAACTACCTCAGAGTACGACGCAGGAACGTCGGCGATCATTCCCGGGGTTTCGATCTGCGTGATTCAGAACCTGGACACCCGTCCGCGGTGAGGTGTTGGCTGATGGGGAATGTGTTCTCGGATCGAAAGAAGGCTCATGACGGTCACCGTGGTGGCAGGCAATCCCAAACCCGAATCCAGGACTCTGGCGGCAGCGCATCTGTTGGCGTCGGAGATCACCGGAGGGCAGGCCGACGGTCAGGTGGACGTCATCACGCTCGGATCCGGGCTGCTCGGCTGGGGTGACGACGCGGTGAAGGCGGCTGTCGACCGGGTGGCGACGTCCGACATCGTCGTGTTCGCGAGCCCGACGTTCAAAGCCACGTACACCGGTGTGCTGAAGTTGTTCCTCGACCAGTTCGCCACCGACGAGGGTTTGCGTGATGTGGTGGCCGTCCCACTGATGCTCGGAGCGGGACCTGCTCACGCGTTGGCTCCGGATCTGCTGCTCAAGCCGGTGCTCGTGGAGCTCGGCGCCATCACGCCGGCTCCCGGTCTGTACCTCATCGATACCACTTTCACCGAGGACACTCGTATCGTGGACTATGCGCGGCGATGGGGACCCGTCATCACGGCCGCCGCAGACGCACGAAAGGGAGCTTCGGCATGACGCTCACACACACCGACCTCGACCAGGCGACGTTGCGCCAGGCGTACGCGCAGTTCCCCAGTGGGGTCGTCGCCGTCGCGGCGGAGATCGACGGGGTTCCGGTCGGGCTCGCCGCGAGCAGTTTCGTCGCGGTGTCGATCGAGCCGCCGCTGGTGGCAGTCTGCATTCAGAACACGTCGACCACATGGCCCAAGCTCGAAGGCGTCCCCAACATCGGAGTCAGTGTTCTGGGCGAGGCTCACAACGATGCTGCGCGGACGCTTGCAGCCAAGACGGGTGACCGCTTCGCCGGGCTCGACCTGACGACCACCGAGCAGGGCGCCGTGTTCATCGAGGGCGCGACAGCGTGGCTCGACACGACGATCGACCAGCAGGTTCCGGCTGGAGATCACCTGATCGTTCTGTTGCGCATCCATTCATTGAAGGTCCAGAGCGACATCGACCCCATCATTTTCCACGGCAGCAAGTTCCGCAAGCTTCAGGCGTAGCCGCTGCGGCGTTGTGCGGCGTTGCCGCTGCGGCGTTGTGCGGCTGGCTGCGGGCTCATGCCCTGGTCGGTTGCACGGCGTGGAGGTACCGTCGCGGCGCAATACGTCCGCCACATTCGGGTTGCATATTCGACACGACCTCGGTGTTGAGTAGCAGTCACATCAGGAATCGATGTGGCTGGAGGCCCGAAGTGAAACTGACAGTGGTTGCAGGCAACCCGAAACCCGGCTCTCGGACGTTGGACGCTGCGCGCCTCGTAGCCGAGGCCGTGGCCGGCCGTGAGGTCGACGAGATCATCGACGTCATCACCCTCGGTCCAGGCCTACTCGGGTGGGGCGACGTCGGCGTGGCGTCCGCAGTCGAGTCGGTCCGCGGCTCGGACCTCGTGGTGGTGGCGAGCCCGACCTTCAAGGCGACCTACACCGGTGTGCTGAAACTTTTTCTCGATCAGTTCGCAACCGGGACAGGGCTGGAGAACGTAGTCGTCGTGCCGGTGATGCTCGGCGCAGGCCCAGCGCACGCCATGGCGCCTGATCTGTTTCTCAAGCACACACTCGTCGAACTGGGCGCTGTCACTCCCGCTCCCGGTCTCTATCTGATCGACACCACGTACACAACGGACACCGCAATTGCCGATTACGTCGCACGCTGGGGCCGCGTGTTGACCGATGCGGTCACGACACGAACGGACATCTCATGACTCTCGCTACCACTTCCCTCGACTCGGCCGTTCTCCGTTCGGCTTTCGGCCAATTTCCCAGTGGCGTCGTAGCGCTGTGTGCCGAAATCGACGGTGTTCCAGTGGGTATGGCGGCCAGTAGCTTCGTGTCGGTCTCGATCGACCCGCCTCTGGTTGCTTTCTGCGTTCAGAACACGTCCACGACCTGGCCCAAGTTCGCGGCCGCGGATCGCATCGGTATCAGCGTCCTCGGTGAGGCACACGATGTCGCTGCTCGGACGCTGGCCGCGAAGACCGGCAACCGATTCGAAGGTCTGGACGTGACCACCACCGAGGACGGTGCCGTATTCATCGGCGGTGCGAGCATGTGGTTGGACGCAACCGTCACCGAGGAGGTCCCCGCAGGTGATCACGCGATCGTGTTGATGCGGATCAACGAACTCGAGATCAAGGACGTTGCGCCGATCGTGTTTCACGGCAGCAAGTTCCGTCGCCTGGCCGTGGAGGTCGAGCAGTGATGAAGGAAGCGCTCGACGCACTCCGTGCAGGCAAACCCGTACTGGTGACCGACGACGCACGGCGTGAGAACGAAGGCGATGTCATCCTCGCTGCGGATCGGGTGACGCCCGAATGGACGGCGTGGACCATCCGCAACACCTCGGGATTGCTGTGCGCGCCGATGTCCGGAGCACGCGCCGACGCATTGGAGCTGCCGCCGATGGTGGCGGACAACCAGGATCCGAAGAAAACGGCCTACACCGTGACGGTGGACGCTGCCGAGGGCGTGACGACGGGTATTTCCGCAGCCGATCGCGCCCGCACTCTACAGGTGCTGGCCGATCCGTCCTCCAGCGCAACCGATTTGATCAGGCCCGGGCATGTCATCCCACTGCGTGCGCGCCCCGGTGGAGTGCTCGAACGTCCGGGACACACCGAGGCCGCCGTCGATCTGTGCAGCTTGGCGGGAGTGCCCGCGGTCGGCGTCATCGCCGAGCTCGTCGCCGACGACGGGACGATGATGACCTTCCCGGACATCGAGCTTCTGGGGCGTCGGATGCAGCTTCCGGTACTGACCATCGAACAGCTGATCAACTACCGGCTGGCACACGGAGTGACGGCAGTTCCCGCTCCGCGACGCGTCGAACGAGTGGCAGAGACGGTCTTGACGACCGCGCACGGTGAATTCCGAGCAATCGGATATGCGGACAAGGAGACCGGGGCCGAACACATCGCACTGGTCAAGGGTGAGCTCGCCGGGTCACCGATAGTCCGTGTTCACTCCGAATGCCTGACCGGCGAATCTTTTTCGTCCCAACGATGTGAATGCGGACCACAGCTCGACGCTGCATTGGCGCGAGTCTCCCGCGAAGGTGGCGTTGTGGTCTACCTCCGCGGACACGAGGGTCGCGGCATCGGTCTGCTCAAGAAGCTCGCTGCCTACCGACTGCAGGATCAGGGCTTCGACACGATGCAGGCCAACCTCGAACTCGACGAACTGGCCGACGGTCGAGAATACGGCGGTGCCGCAGCCATTCTCGACGACCTCGAGGTGGCCGACGTCCGGTTGCTCACCAACAACCCGCTGAAGGTGGATGGGTTGCGGGAGAACGGTATCGCCGTGACCGCCGTCATTCCACTGCTCGTCGGAGCCGCACCCGCGAACGTGCGTTACCTCGAAACCAAACGTGACCGAATGGGCCATCTGCTCCCGGGGCACTTAGAGCAGAGCATGTGAACGCTCACCTACGTGCCGGACGCACGGCCGAGTGCCAGCACCTGGGTGAGCGTCCGGCCCACAGGTGAGCGTCTGCACCGACGACAGCGGCCGCACCCTCGGGCGAGGGTGCGGCCGTGGTGACAGCAGGGATCAGAATGCTGCTTCGTCGAGTTCCATGACGTCGAGGTCGATGTTGGCGAGGATGTTCCGCGTTGCGGTGAGCTCGGGCAGGATATTCTTGGCGAAGAACGACGCGACGCCGATCTTGCCTTCGTAGAACGCCTTTTCCTTACCTTCGGCGCCGTTGTCGAGTGCCGTGATGGCGATCTCGGACTGACGGAGCAGGAGCCATCCGATGAGCAGATCGCCGAATGCCATGAGGAAGCGCACCGATGCGAGGCCGACCTTGTAGAGCTCGGTGGGCTGTTCCTGTGCACCCATGAGCTGCTGGGTCATCGTTGTGACGATGGCCTGCACGTCCTCGAGTGCGGTGGCGAGAAGCGCGCGCTCTGCCTTGAGCCGGCCGTTGCCTGCTTCGCTGTCGATGAACGACTTGATCTGTCCGGCAACGTGAGCGAGTGCAACGCCGCGGTCGCGAGCGATCTTGCGGAAGAAGAAGTCCTGCGCCTGGATGGCAGTGGTGCCTTCGTACAGCGAGTCGATCTTCGAGTCGCGGATGTACTGCTCGATCGGGTAGTCCTGCAGGAAGCCGGAGCCGCCGAGGGTCTGCAGGCTCTCGGCCAGCTGACGGTAGGCGATCTCGGAGCCGACGCCCTTGACGATCGGGAGCAGCAGGTCGTTGACGCGGTAGGCGATGTCCTCGTCGGCGTCGGAGACCTGCTTGGCCGTGATCGGGTTCTGGTGAGCGGCGGTGTACAGGTACACAGCACGCAGGCCTTCGGCGTATGCCTTCTGCGTGATGAGGCTGCGACGGACGTCGGGGTGATGCGTGATGGTGACGCGCGGTGCTGCCTTGTCGGTCATCTGCGTCAGGTCGGCGCCCTGGACGCGCTGCTTCGCGTAGTCGAGAGCGTTGAGGTAGCCGGTGGAGAGGGTGGCGATTGCCTTGGTGCCGACCATCATTCGTGCGTGTTCGATGACGTCGAACATCTGCGCGATGCCCTTGTGTACCTCGCCGACGAGCCAGCCCTGCGCGGGGATTCCGTGTCCGCCGAAGGTGAGCTCGCACGTCGCCGACGCCTTGAGTCCCATCTTGTGTTCGACGCCGGTGACGAAGACGCCGTTGCGCTCGCCGAGTTCACCCTTCTCGAAGTCGAAGTGGGTGTTCGGGACGAAGAACAGGCTGAGGCCCTTGGTGCCGGGTCCTGCGCCTTCGGGGCGGGCGAGAACGAGGTGGAAGATGTTCTCGAACAGGTCGTCGGACACTGCCGAGGTGATGAAGCGCTTGACCCCCTCGATGTGCCAGGAGCCGTCTTCCTGCTTGATGGCCTTGGTGCGTCCGGCGCCGACGTCGGATCCGGCGTCGGGCTCGGTGAGGACCATGGTGGCGCCCCACTGGCGTTCGACGATGACCTTGGCCCATTCCTTCTGCTCGTCGGTTCCGTTGTGGAACAGGACGTTGGCGAAGGAGGGTCCGGCGGAGTACATGAACGCGGCCGGCTGGGAGCCGAGCAGCATTTCGTTGAGTGCCCAGCCGAGGTTGCGGGGAGCGGCGATGCCGCCGACCTCGTCGTCGAGGCCGACACGCCACCATTCACCGTCGTAGAGGGCCTTGAAGGACTTCTTGAACGAGTCCGGAAGCTTCAGGGTGTGGGTTTCCGGGTCGAACACCGGCGGGTTGCGGTCCGCGTCGGCGAAGGATTCGGCGAGGGGACCCTCGGACAGGCGTACTACCTCGCGCAGCATGTCGCGTGCGGCTTCGCCGTCGAGGTCTCCGAAGTTGTCACCTGCGAGGGACTCGTCGAGCCCGAACAGCTCGAAGAGGTTGAACTCGAGATCCCGAAGGTTGCTCTTGTAATGGCCCATTGCGTCGCTCTCCAGTCAGTGGTGCGGTCTCGTGAGTACCGCCCAAGCGTCTAGCTACTCGGTATAGCTACTCGTCGGTAACATAGAGGCATATTACCCCCGTTCATTCGCGCTGCCAAGGCGGGACCTACTGGCGAGTAGTAACGAATCGATTGCGGTACCGCTGTCTGTCGTTCTGAACCTTGTTTCACAGAGGTTCACGACGGCTCGATCGCCGACGTCGATTGCCAATTCCTCTGGCGTATAGAGTAGTTCGACTTCCTGGGGTCCGCCCACTCCATCGGTGATGTTGTTCGAATGGTGACCGAGAATCATGAGGATTCCATCAGGTTTCAGCGCATCGAGTGCCGTCGAGATTGCTTTGCGGCGTTGCTCGTGGGGTAGATGTAGATAGAGCGCGAGAACCAGGTCGTATCCCGGTTCCGGTAGGACGGTCGTCACATCCGCGTGGACCCAGGTGAGCCTGTTTCGGACGGATGCAGGCGACGCCGACGCGACGCGGTGTGCTCGGGTGAGTGCCACCGACGAGAAGTCGACGCCGGTCACCTCCCACCCCCGCGTGGCCAGCCAGATGGAGTTGCGTCCGGCGCCGCACGCCAGGTCCAGGGCGCGTCCACGGGGAAGCGACGTCGCGATCTCGACGAGTGTCTGGTTGGGCGGTTCGCCGGGGACGGCGTCACGGCGTTCGTACTTGCGGTCCCAGTCTTCGGCATCCATCCCCCGATGATGCCGCAGGATCTGCGCGCTCGGAGGGTCGGCCGTGCGCGCCCCGTTCGTTCGGCACGCTAACCTGTCGGGATGAGCTCGGAATCGGACACGCACCTGGCCAGGGACCTGTCGGTGTCGGCGATGCGCCTGAATCGT
Organism: Rhodococcus sp. 114MFTsu3.1; assembly: GCF_000383555.1. Taxonomy (NCBI): domain Bacteria; kingdom Bacillati; phylum Actinomycetota; class Actinomycetes; order Mycobacteriales; family Nocardiaceae; genus Rhodococcus; species Rhodococcus sp. 114MFTsu3.1. The sequence goes on from NZ_KB911545.1 coordinate 201,482, forward strand.
CGGCTTCGTCTGCGGCACGCCAGCGACCGAATTCCCGTCGCTCAGCTGTCGATCCTGACGACCCTCTTTCGGGAAGGTCCGATGACCACGGGCGAGCTGGCCGTGCGTGAGCGGATCAAACCGCCGTCGGTGTCGAGATCGTCGCACGCCCTGGTGGAGATGGGTTTACTCGAGCGTGTGCCGCACGCGACCGATCGGAGACAGGTGGTTCTGTCCCTGACGGACTCGGGACGGGCTGTGGCGGACACTGACGTCGCCGAGCGTGAGCGGGTACTTGCCGAGAGACTGGGTGAGCTCAGCGACGACGAGCGCGCCACGCTCGCAGAGGCGGCACAGATCCTGACGGAAATCGTGGAGAAGAACGAGTAGGCGCTCGGAAGCGGCGTCTACCGGTCGTGCTGTACGGCCTCGTCGATCTCGTCGGTGTCCCAGCTCAGGGTCGATCCGAGTTCTTCGCTGTCCGCGCGCTGCGAGACCCGACCCAGCACGACGGCGACGACGAGAGCCATCGCCATCCAGATCGCCACGCCTATGAGTACCCCGGTCACACATTGTTTGTAGCACTTGGTCCTGAGAAATGACTGCGAAAGCGGCTATCGGATTGTTGCAATCCGGTCCTGGAGCGATAACCGATTGGGAACGAACCATATGTGTCGGCCCCGATTGGATTCGGCCACGAATGCGCGTAGCGGCTCGCTGACCTCGGTATATGGCTGGATATCGCCTTCGATGACGAGGAGAATCCGGTAGTTCACTAGTTTCTGTACGAATTCACCGGCGAGGCGGGTGCTGAGATCGAAGAATTCCGGCATCAGCCGCTGCACCGGGACCACGGCGACGCGCGCCTCGATGCCGAATGCCTCGCCGACGATGTCCAGTGCGTCCTGTTCCGTACCGATCGGGTGTCCGTCGGCGGAGACGTGGAGAACGTTCATCGGCTTCCCTCGACGAAGGTGTCGATCAAGCGCAGAACCTCGGCGACGTCGCCTGCACCGCCGAAGACGACGATCTTCAGCGTCGACGTCGATGTGTCGTATGCGGTGTCGATCCGAAGCCGCCGAGCGCTCGGACCACGGCCGGTGGCGGCGGTGGAGAGAAACAGTGCGAGACGCGAGGCAGTGTGCTCGTCGATGGCGGTGGCGTCGACGATGCTCGTCACGTCGACGCCGATCTCCGACGCAGGGGAGTCGCCACTGGTGAGTGCCGCCAGGCCGGCGGGGGTGATGCGGTATTGCTTGCCGATTCTGACGGCGGGCAGACGTCCGTCCTGGATGTAGTTGCGCACCGTCCGGACGTGAAGGCCGAGTAGTTCGGCGACTTGCTCGGCGGTATAGAAGTCGTTCGCCACAATTCCCCAAAATACCCTATGAGGGAATTTCAGGTCAGTCTTCGGTGGTCGCCCCGCTACGCGTGAGCACCAGAGCACTTCCGACGACGCCGATCAGAGTCACCGCAATGGCAATCGACGACCAACCTTCGTTCTGCCAGTACACGTCCTCGAGTGTGATGAGAAGAGCTGCTTCGTCGACGATCAGTCCCAACGCAATGCCGAGTGCGATGCCCATCCACGAGCGAGTTCTCGGGCTGCGGTCGACCAACCCGAAGATCGCGACCGCCGCCAGCAGGAGAATTCCCCACAGATAGTGGTGCAGGTGAACCCCGCCGGCACTGAGATCGCCGACGCCGCGGGTGTCGATCTGGATCAGCCACGTGACCAACCTGGCCCCGCCGAACGTGACGGTGAAGGCCAGCCACGCGAGGACGATTCCGCGGCGCGCGGGATCGACCTGTCTCAGCCGACGGGGAAACCGGATCCGAGCAGGTTTCTTGTCAGACACTGGTGTTCTCCGAGAGCATCCATCGATCATTGCAGACGCGGTACGTACCGCTCGGCCGCGGCCCGAAAACGACTGCCCGACGCGCACTCCGCGGCCACGTACTGCAGGTCGCTCTCGTGATCGACGTCGCGCAGGACGGCCAGGGTCCGCACGCGAGCGCCCAAGTTCTCCAGTGCGGTGCGCGTCGAGGCTCCGGTGGTGGGCGTGGACATGGGAACGTCTCGTAACGCCTGGGCAAGAGCGGCATTCGGCAGTCCCAGTGCCCACCATCCACCGTCCTCGGCGAGACCGAGCACCGACTGCTCCGGTTCCGTCAGGTGCATCGCCGACGCGTCGAGCAGTTCCGCGGTGATCTGTGGGGTGTCCATTCCGATCTGGAAGACAGGGGTACCCGACGCGTCCTCGTGTGCATGGATCAGGCGCTCGGCGAACCCGTCGCCGCGCTGCCTCACCACGGTGCACGACGCCAGTGCCGCTTCCAATTCTTCTCGGCGGCTTGCTTTGTCGAGGTCGCCGGTGATGGCGACGACGCGGTGATCGAAGTCGGCGGCGGACACGGCGTCGAGGGTGTCGAGCAGTGCGGCGGCGGCGAGGTCGGCGGCGGCGTCGGTGCCGAGGGTTGCGGCGAGCCTTGTCTTGGCCAATCCGGGAACGGGGGATTTAGCGACGACCAGGGCGGTGACCTTCATGACAACACCTTCCAGAAGTCCAGTGTGGCAACGATCGTCCCCTTGATCGAGCCGGATACCTTCGATTTGCCGGCGGTTCGCGGATTGTAGGTGACGTCCAGTTCGCGGACGGTCAGCCCGGCCTTGGATGCGAGCACCAGAAGTTGCAGGGGGTATCCCGATCGTCGGTCGGTCACGTTCAGGCCCAGCAGTGTTCGTCGGTGTATCGCCCGCACCGCGCCGAGGTCGTGGACCGGTAGCGAGTACTTGGTTCGCAGTCGGAGGGAGAGAACGGCATTCCCGAGCCGTGCGTGCAATGGGGAGTGGCCGGACTGTCTACGGCCGACGACCAGGTCGGCGGTGTCCAGCGCGCTCACCAGGGCAGGGAGATCCTGCGGATCCATCGACCCGTCTCCGTCCATCACGCAGACGATGTCGGTTGTTGCTGCGAGCACCCCTGCGTGCACTGCCGATCCGTATCCGGGAACGGATTCGTGTACCACGGTGGCGCCGTGTGCTTTCGCGACGTCCGCGGTGCCGTCGGTGGAGTTGTTGTCGACGACGAGCGCGACGTACCCGGTGGGAATTCGTGCCAGCACGCCGGGAAGTGATCCTGCTTCGTTCATGCACGGCAGGACGACCGTCACGTCAGACACGAGGTGCACCGGTGCCTTCCGCGTCGCGCAGTGGTGCTGTCGCGAACTCGCGGAGGCCCTGTTCCGGGGACACTGCGGCGACGAATCCGAGTGTTCTTTCGGCTTTTTCAGGACTGGCGACGATGTGTCGCACATCGCCCGGTCGATACTGGCCGGTGATCTGTGGGGCCGGGCCGCGGCAGGCGTCGGACAGCGTGGAGGCTACTTCCCCGATGGTGATCGGGTGCCCGGACGAGACGTTCAGGGCAGTGAATCCTGGTAATGCGGCGTCGATGGCTGTGGTGTTCGCGGCGGCGATGTCGCTGACGTGTACGAAGTCTCGCGCCTGGTGCCCGTCCTCGTAGACCTGGGGAGCCTTGCCGGCTTCGAGCGAGGACCTGAACATTGCGGCGACTCCGGAGTACGGGGTGTTTCTCGGCATGTGAGGCCCGTACACGTTGTGGTACCGCAGTGCGGTCACCGAACCGCCGGTGGCGAGCGACCAGGCGAGGGCGTAGTTCTCCTGGGCTACCTTGCTCGCTGCATAGGTGCTGCGTGGCCGCAGCTCCGAGTCTTCCTCCACGAGTGCCCAGTCCAGGACCTCGCCGGTGGCGGGGTCGGTGTTCTCGAAGATGCCGTCCGCCAACCTCGTACGGGGGCCCGGCACCACGAGGTCGCCGGCGGCGTTGCGGTATTTTCCTTCGCCGTACACGACCATCGACGATGCCAACACCAGTCTGGTGCAGTCGGTTTCTGCCATCGCTGCGAGCAGAACGGCGGTCCCGAAATCGTTGTGGCTGGCGTAGGCAGGCGCATCGGCGGAGTCCACGCCTGCGCCGACAACGGCAGCTTGGTGGCACACGACGTCGACGCTCGCCAGAAGCTCGACCAACGCAGCGTGATCGCGCACGTCGACTCGGGTGATGTCGCTGCTGGAATCGACGCTGCTGGAATCTAGGCTGTGGCCGTGAGCCGACGCGAGCATCGCGTCGATGGCGACGACGTCATGATTCGGTTCGAGCGCCGATCGGATGTGTCCGCCGATGAAACCGGCTGCGCCGGTGAGAAGGACGCGGGTCATGGCAGCTCGATCGGCAGAGTCACGCCGTCATGGACCCGGCAGGACTCGCACGGACCCATCAGCGCGGCGTTGACAGCGCTGCGCACCAGTGCTTTCAACGGTTCGATGTTCTTCTGGAATTCCGCGAAGACATCGACGGCTCTGACGCCCTGCCCGGTTTCGATTCCTGCGTCGAGGTCCGTGACGAGGGCGATCGGGGTGTAGCAGAGCTCCAATTCTCGGGCGAGCACGGCTTCGGGATGGCCGGTCATGTTGACCAGGGTCCATCCCTGTCGAGCGAACCACTGGCTTTCGGCGCGAGTGGAGAAGCGAGGCCCTTCGACGACCACCATGGTGCCGCCGTCGACCACCCCGTCCTGCAGTGCTGCGGCGCGTAGGTCGCCGCAGTAGGGATCGGCGAACTCCACGTGTACTCCGCCGCGGTCGAAGTAGGTCTGCACGCGCCCACTGGTTCGGTCCACCAGCTGGTCCGGCACCACCACGGTTCCCGGCCCGTACTCGGGAACGAGGCTGCCGACGGCGCACGGCGCGAAGACTCGACCGACGCCGAGCATTCGCAGTGCCCACATGTTCGCGCGGTACGGCAGTGTGTGGGGTGAGTACTCGTGGTTCGCTCCGTGACGAGGCAGAAACGCGACCGGTCGGCCGTCGACGTCGCCGACGGTGATGGGGCCGCTCGGCGCTCCGTACGGGGTGTCCATCTCGATACTTTCGGCGTCGGGCCCGAAGAACGAGTAGAAGCCGCTGCCGCCGATGACGGCGATGTCCGCTCGTTGTCGTGAACTCATGGTGTCATTCTCTTCTATGCTTCAGGGCGACGCTGTATCGCACGAGAAATGGGTGGACGTTATCCGATACTGGAGAGAAGCTCTGGCAGGCGGACTCGCCGCCGTGCTGGTCGCGGTGGCATTCGTCGTACCGTACCTGGGAAACGAACTGATCACCCCGATCATCAACCGGACACCGCAGCAGGTTCGTGATTTTGCGGACGCTGCACCGCTTTTCGGCTTCCGCGAGCCTCATTACGGGTGGGGCACCCCGTTCGCGATTGTCGTTGCGATCGCCGGTGTTCTGTGGGGACCGGAGTTGGCGCGACGTCTGCCGTGGCGTCGGCTGCTGTTCGTGGTGTGGGGATCGTCGGCGGCGTGGACGATGTCGCTGGCGATGATCGACGGATGGCGTAGAGGATTCGTCGATCGGCTCGCGTCCACCGACGAGTATCTGCACGAGGTACCCGGCATCACCGACATCCCGGAGACGCTGAGAGGCTTCTCCGATCGCATTCTGGACTACCAGGTCGATTCCTGGACCACCCATGTGTCCGGTCACCCGCCGGGCGCTCTGCTGACGTTCGTGTGGCTCGATCGGCTCGGGCTGAGCGGTGGAGCGTGGGCGGCGTCGCTGTGTGTCCTCGTCGGAACCAGCGCTGCCGCAGCGGTTCTGGTGACCGTCCGTGCCCTGGGCGACGAGAACATGGCCCGTCGGGCAGCGCCCTTCGTGGTGCTCGCGCCCGCTGCGATCTGGGTCGCGGTGTCCGCGGACGCCTTCTACATGGGCGTCGTTGCCTGGGGTATCGCGTTGCTGGCCGTATCGACACGGAAGAACTCGAGACTTCTCTGGCCCGCGTCCGTGGCTGCTGGTGTGCTGCTCGGCTTCGGGATCTACCTCAATTACGGTTTGGTCTTGATGGGCTTGCCCGCGGTGGCTGTTCTGATCGCGGCGCGCACGGCGTGGCCGCTCGTCGGAGCTGTGGCGGGTGCGCTCGTCGTCACGGCGGTGTTCACGGCCTACGGATTCTGGTGGTTCGACGGTTACGAGTTGGTCCAGGAGCGTTACTACCAGGGCATCGCGACGGATCGTCCGTTCGCGTACTGGGGTTGGGCGAACTTCGCTGCGTTGTTCTGTGCACTGGGCCTGGCTGTTCCGGCTGCGCTGCCCAGGATCTTCACGCGGCTGCAGCCGATCAATCTGCTGGTCCTCGCCGGCCTCGCGGCGGTGGTGATGGCTGACCTGAGTCAGCTGAGCAAGGCCGAGACCGAACGTATCTGGCTTCCGTTCGCGATGTGGATGTTGCTTGCTCCTGCTGTTCTGCCGCAGCGTTCGCACAAGTTCTGGTTGGCACTGCAGGTGGTCGCCGCACTCGCGATCAATCATCTGCTGTTCACGAATTGGTGATCCGCCAGGCTCATGCGCGCGAAGTACCGGCCGTGAACGGGTGCGACGTCGACGACGGTGAGGCCCGCGGCGTGTGCGAGGTCGGCCGTCGCGTCGACGCTGACTCGGGCCCATGCGAACCACTCGCCGAATGTCGTGTCGGTTTCCCATCGAACGGATTGCTCGATCACGTGATTCGATCCGGGCGCGTCGACCTCGGCGATGACCGTGCCGTCGGGTCGGATCAGTTCGGCGGCGCGGCGCAGCAGGCGCACCGGGTCTCCGCCGATGCCGATGTTTCCGTCGGCGAGGAGTACGGACGCCCATCGGCCCGCGTCGGGGAGTGCATCGAACAGGTCACGTAGAACGGCGCGCCCACCACGTCCCACGGTGAGGTCGACGGCTTTCCGTGATGTGTCGACCCCGAGGGACGAGACGCCGCGACGTACGAGGCTTTCGGTGAGGCGGCCTGGGCCGCAGCCGAGATCGAGCGTCGGTCCGACGCAGTGCCGCAGCATCTCGTGATCGGCGGCGAGGTCTTCCTGGCTCGCCGCGGCGCCGCCCATCCATCGTGCGGTCGGCAGCGCCGCACGTGAACCGTCGGAGTACCCCATCCAACAGGGAAGACCCGATGCGGCGCGGCCGAACATCTCGTCCGCGGTGAGTGTCATGATTCTCTCCTGTTTCGTGCACGATGCGATGTTGCGATTCGAACGGTGTAGAGGACCGCGCTGGCGCCGAACAGGGCGGCGGTCAGCAACAACCAACGGACGAGGTACGGCTCCTGGGTGAGGCCCGTCGCGGTTCGGTAGGTGTCGGAGCCTTGCTCGATGATTCCGGGGAAGAACAGCGCGAAGGTGAGGGCTGCGCCGAGCGCGGGTATCCGGATGTGGTTCAGCACAGGGACACTCGGGCGTAGTAGACGCGAAGAAGCGCGCAGTGCCCGGTCGACGATCGAGTACAGGGGCACCAGCACGAAGTCGTGGAGCACGACGGCGCCCGCGAACCACACCGCGATGGATTGCCACCACACATCGCGGTTCCAGAAGGTTGCGATGCCGGCCACGTGGACGACATAACCGATGAGGGCGAACACGAAACCCATGAGCAGCAGGTGCAGCGGACCCGCGCCGTAGAGACGTCTCATGATGCGGACCTGAATTCGATGCTCGCCACCCATTTGGTGTTGTGCACGCCCGGCATGGCGGGGACGATGATGCGTGCCGGATAACCGTGATCCAGGGAGAGGTCGGCACCGTTCACCTTCAGCGCCAGGAGCGAGTCGGGGTGAAGCGACTGGTTGGATTGCAAGGTGGCCTGACGGAACGGCCCGTTGGTCTCGACCGAGGTGACCAGAGTCGAGGCGATGTTCTCCGCGCCCGCAGCGGCGGCGAGGTCGCGGAGGCGGACCCCGGTCCAGGTCTGCACTGTCGACCACCCTTCCACGCAGGCGATCGGTAGTTCGGCGGTGTGTTGCTCCATGTTCAGGAGTTGCTCTCGGCTCAACGTCAGCGGCGTGCTGCCGCCGGAGATGGCGAGGCGCCAGTCGGAGCCGGTGTTCTCGGCGCCGATTCCTGCAGCGGCGGCCGTGCGATTGATCTGGAAGTCGTTCGGTCCATCACCGTAGGATCGGCCGCGCGGTAGGAGAATTGCGGCAGTGCGGAGGACGCCGCCGGTGGTTTGACCTACCGTGAGCACGGCGATGAACAGTGCGCCTCCGCCGACGAGTGCAAGTGCCCCGCGGCGGCTGATCGTCGGTTCGTCGGGGTCCTCGGCGATCAGTTCGGACTCGCCGGTCTCCTGTTGTGTCTGTTTGTCTTGGAGCACCTGCATCAGGGATCGGGAGCGCAGCGCCGTCACCATCGTCGGGATCTTGATGACGGCGTGGCTGACGAATCCGGCGATGAACACCCATGCGCCCCAGTAATGCGCAGTGTAGAAGCTGAAGCCGAAGATGTAGTCGTACTGGATGTTGAGGACGCCCGTGGCCGTCTCGAAGATGATGCCGCCGACGAGTGCGATCAGCGAAAGTCGTTCCAAGGCAGAGGCTACCGAGCGAACCGGAGGTACGGTGAACAGTTTCGGGATGACAGACCACAGTTTGGCGAGGACGACGGGTACGAGCACCAACCCGAGGCCGACGTGCAGTCCCTGCGTGAGTCGGTAGAGCCAGGACGGGTCGGTAGGCCAGTCGAACTGGGGGAGACGAAGAAAGCCGACGTCGGCGGGGATCGCCTGACCGAACTGCGGGCCGTAGGCCATGTAGGACAGCAGTCCTGTGACTATGACGATGGGCAGGCCGAGCAGCAGTACTGCGCCGAAGACGGACGTCAGCCACGGCCCCCGCAGTGGGCTACGGAACGTCGGAGGGGTGGGGCGACGACGCCGAACGCGCGAGGCCACCTGGAGCGGTGATCTCGCGCGTTCGGGTTCGGTCATTACGCAGTGGCGATGGTGATGGTGGCAACGCCCACGAGCAGGCCGGGGGTGACAGCATCGGTCTGGAAGGTGTCGTTGAGCAGGCCGGCAGCCGTCTCCGAGATCTTGACCTGCGTGCCCTGCAGGATCGCGGTGTTGTCGGGACCGGTTGCCAACGGGTTCAGCGTGCGGCCGTCGAGGTCGAAGATGACTGCATCTTCTGCAGCGACCTCACCATTGACGGACACGTTGCCGGTGAGCAGCGAGGTGCCTGGGTCGATGTCGAAGTCGGTCAGTTCGACGACGGTGTCGCCTGCGGTGAGCGACAGGCCGCTTCCGTCGTGCATGATTTCACCCTGAACGTAGGGGTCGACCGTGCCGGGCTCCCAGTACTTCACGTCTCCGCCGGTGATCGGGAAGCTGATGGAACCGTCTGCGAGAGTAGCGGTTCCGATGACACCGGGGGTGAGGCCGAGGGTGGTGAGGGCGCCGGTGAAGCCTGGGTCCAGGAGGACTGCGGTGCTGACGCCGTTCGAGAGGTCGTCGACCTCTGCCACAGGCTCTGGTGTCGACTCGGTGGTCTCGGCGGCGGCCGACGACGTGGTTTCCGCGGTGGACGAGGAATCGTCGGACGAGCATGCGGCGAGAGGTACGAGAGTGAGTGCGCCAATTGCAGTGGCGGCCATGACTTTACGGATGGAGGTCATTGTATGTCTACCTTTCGTGCTCATGTCTTGAGCGTTGTCTGTAATTCGCCACCGGGTCGGTACCGGATGGGTGAGGTCTTCGACCATTTGTGAAACAGAGGCGATTTGGGCGCAAAAAATCGACCGAACCCACACGCTTTTGCTCTGTCCGCCGCTGCCGAACCGTTCATATGGCTTTGGTACACAAAGACTCTCACGTCCGAGACGTCTCGTGTGCCCAGAATGTCCGATTCGACCACTCGTAGTGGTGCCGTGTCCTGTTCGACACCGTGGCGTTACCGATCCGTTATGCAGGGCCTCCGAAATGGGCCCTATCCAACGGTCCGGTTTCTTTACGGCACGCTCGAGCGAGCAGGTCAGCCCCGCAGGATCATGTCCGACGCTTTTTCGCCGATCACGACGCTGGGTGCGTGTGTGTGGCCACGGATGATGGTCGGCATGATCGACGCGTCCGCCACCCGGAGGTTGGCGACGCCGCGCACTCTGAGGTCGGGCGTGACGACGCTGGAGGTGTCGTTGCCCATCCGGCAGGTGCTGGTGGGGTGGTAGAGGGTGTGCGCATTCTGCTCGAGCGCCTCGGACAGAAGATCGCCGGCGTCGCGAGGGCGGACTATGTCGCCGAGCAGACCTGTCAGCGCAGGCTGGGACGCGATCTCGTTGCACACGCGCAGTCCCTCCAGCATGGCTGCGCGGTCGGCGCCGTCACCGTCGCTGAGGTATCGCGGATCGATGATCGGCTTCGCTAACGGATCGGCAGTGCGCAGCGTGATCTCCCCACGGCTGCGCGGCCGGAGCAGGACGGAGCCGATGACGGCGGCGTGGGCGTCGGGTGCGATCAGCCCCTCGTCGAAGAACGGGGCGGGGGCATAGATCAGTTCGACGTCGGGCAGAGCGAGGTCGTCTCTGCTCTTGATGAAACCGTAGGCCTCGGCGACGTTCGACGTCAGCATTCCGCGCCTGCGAATCAGGTAGTTCAGAAGTTCGGGGACCTTCTCGGCGAAGAACAAGGAATCGCTGTCGACGCTCCAGCCGATGAGCGCTGCGAGGTGGTCGGTGAGGTTACGGCCCACCTCGGGCGCGTGATGCTGGACGGTGATGCCGAGGTTCTGCAGAACCGTACGGTCGCCGATTCCGGAGAGCATCAGCAGGTGCGGGCTGTTGATCGCGCCACCGGCGAGCACCACCTCGCGGGCCGCTCGCACCGTCTGGGTGTGGCCACCGGACACGTACTCGACGCCGACCGCGGCCGAACCGTCGAACACGATCCTGGTGGCCTGCGCCTCGGTCAGGACGGTCAGATTCTTCCGTTTGCGAATGGGCGCCAGGTAGGCGTCCGCTGTGCTCCAGCGGGCTCCGCGCTTCTGGTTGACCATGGTCTGCGAGAAACCCTTGGGCTCGGGCAGGTTCGGCGGTTCCACCGGATAACCTGCCTGTTCGACGGCCTCGAGGAACTTGGCGGTGAGTGCGCGCGGGCTTCGCTGGTGCGAGACGATCAACGGCCCGGTCGTGCCGGCGTCGAGTGCCGTCGTTCCTTCGATGGACTCGATCTTGCGGAAGTACGGGACGATTTTCTCGAAGGACCACGACGAGTCCGACAGCGATGCCCACTCGTCGTAGTCGGCCGCGAAACCGCGAACCCACATCATGGCGTTCATCGACGAGGATCCACCGAGCATCTTGCCTCGTGGCCAGAAGATACTGCGGCCCTTGAGCTCCGGTTGCGGTTCGGAGTCGTAGTCCCAATCGACCTCGCTGCGGAACAGCTTGGAGAAGGCTGCGGGGATGTGCGCGAACTTGTTCTTGTCCTCCGGCCCTGCTTCGAGCAGGACGACAGTGTTCCGCGGGTCTGCGCTGAGCCGGTTCGCGAGCACCGCGCCCGAGGAACCTGCGCCGACCACGACGTAATCTGCAACCAGTGACATTCGTTTCCCCTCTTCGCAGCGCTCGAGGGAAAGGTAGCAGTCGTGACGCCCGCTGCGACCGTTTTTCGGTCGGGTAGAGGGCGGCCGGGTGGGTGATGCATCGAATTCCCCCGGATGGGGTAGTCCGGCGGCATGACGCACCGAAAAGGCACGACCGTGCAGTGGAACTGGGGACAGGGCACTGCCGAGGGCAAGATCGTCGAGGTCCACACCGACAAGGTGACCAGAAAGATCTCGGGTAGCGAGATCACCAGGAACGGGACCGAGAAGACGCCCGCCTACCTGATCGAACAGTCCGACGGGCAGCGGGTGCTCAAGCTCGACAGTGAGGTCGACACACCCTAGGGTCGTCGTCCATGATCGCTACGCGAGCGAGCCTCGGCGCGGACGTCCGCGCCCTGGGTATTCGAGGCGGCGACGCCGTGATGGTGCATGCCGCGTGCGGAAGCGTCGGGACGATCCTCGGTGGCCCCGACGCACTGGTCGATGCGATTCTGGACGTCGTCGGGCCGTCGGGAACCGTTCTCTCGTATCAGGACTGGGAGTTGGGCCTCGACATCTGGGGTCCCGACGGCACCGTTGCGGCCGACATTCGGCCCCATGTTCCGCCGTTCGATCCTTCGACCGCGCGGGCGGCGCGAGACCACGGGATACTCGCGTCGACGATCGGTACCAGGCCGGGAGTCCTCCGGAGCGCAAACCCGGGCGCCTCGGTCGCTGCGCTGGGTGCGAGGGCCGACGAGTTCACGCGTGATCACCCGTTGGACGACGGTTACGGCCCGGATTCGCCGTTCGCCCGTCTGGTCCGGGCCGGCGGCAGAGTGTTGATGGTCGGTGCGCCGCTGGACACGATGACGTTGCTGCATCACGCGGAGGCGTTGGCAGATGTTCCGGCCAAGCGCCGGGTGAGGCGTGAGTACCCGTTTCGAGGTCCGGACGGCGAGACCGTCTGGCGTTGGTCCGAGGAGTTCGACACGTCCGATCCCGTGGTGGCCGGCCTGGACGACGATTACTTCGCGACGGTGGTCCGGGAGTTTCTCGCGACCGGAGCCGGAGCTCGTGGGCTGGTGGGGCTCGCGGAGAGCGTGGTCGTCGACGCCGGACCCATCACGGCGTTCGGGATCGACTGGTTGGAACGTCACGCGGCGCGGTGAGTGCGCGATCTGCGTCGCCGCCGATCATCCGGCGGGCGGCGGCGCGTTGCTGGCGATCACCACGTCCAGAACGCCGGCACCGATCGGAACCGGTGTGCACGGTGGGACGATTCCAGCGCCGGGGTCGAGGGCGCCGAGAACGAGAGCGATGGTCGTCGGGTCGTAGGTGAACGTGAAGTGCGCGACGTTGTTCTGAGGGCACACGTCCTGCACCACGATGTTGCGGGCGTCCGGATCACGAAGCAGCGCATTGGTGTACGGCTGGATGACCTCGTCGACGTCGGTGGCGATACTGGTGTATTCGACGCCGGGGACGGTGTCACCGCCTGCGTTGAGGTCCTGGAGGAATGTCGAGCCCTCGATCAGTTGGACCAGGGCGGGGCCGAACTCGCTGGACACCAGTCGCGTGGCGCTCGGCACGGCCTGGATAGCCGGTGACACTCCGTAGGCGGTTCCACCGTAGGCGGGGGACGCGATGCCGATCCACTTGTCGACGACGTCCGCTCCGCCGAGGCGGTTGGTGAAGTATCGGGTGACGGCCGCGCCCTGCGAGTATCCGACCAGATCGACCTGCTCGGCGCCGGTTGCGGACAGAACACCGTCGGCGAAGTCCTTCAGCTGCGCGGCACTACCGCGAATGTCGGTGTAGCCGAAGCTGGTTCCGTCCGGCGAGGCGCCGTAGTTCAGTCCGTAGACGCAGTAGCCGGCCGATGCCAGCGCGGGCGACAGTGCGGCCCAGTCCGCGTAGACCGACGCGTCGGTGCCGTGGACCAGGATGACCGGATTCGGATGCTCTGCCGACGGGACGCAGTCCGTCGGGTTCATGCCGGGAGGCACCGAATCGGGGTGGTTCGCCGCGTACGCGATCGCATCGGCATGAGTGCTCTGGGCGGGCCCCGGTACGTCCGGAGCGTTCGGCGGCGCAGCATGAGCGATGCCGCCGAACGCGGCGAACAGGAGCAGAACGGTGGCGGTCGACGTCGTCGAGAATCGGTAGCTCACACAGCACCTCGATTTGTGGGTTCCTCTCGACCCTATGCCGATGCGCTGTGTGATGTACCAATGAAACGAGTTTGTTTTACTGACGTATCACAGTCGAATCAATTGATACGACTTGCCTTGACCCAGTCGATGCTCATGGTTTGCGGAAACGGAGTCGATGCAGGGGCTTTGCCGACCCAGTCGTTGCCGACTGCCACGTTGAACAGGACGTAGTGAGGCCATGCGCCGGAGAACGGCTTCCAGTTGCCCCCTTTGGCTTCGTAGTCGCTCTTCGTCACGGTGAACTTCTGGACACCGTCCACGAACCAGGTGATTCGGTCAGGGAACCAGTCGACCCGATAGGTGTGAAAGCCGTCGGAAATCGGGCTCATTCCGCTGCCGGTCTTGACGTCGGTGCTGGAGTTGTTACGCGCCGGACCGTGCAGATTGAAAGAGGGACCATTTGTGCCAGGAATTTCCACGACGTCGATTTCACCCTGACGCGGCCAATTGTATTCATTGCCCGGTTCGAGGCCGAGTAACCAGAAAGCGGGTAGCAATCCGGCCGCACGAGGCATCTTTATGGATGCTTCCAGTCGCACTGGCGGGGTTACGGATTGTTTTCCGAAGCTCACGACACGAGCGCTGGTGAAGTTGTTCGGCGCGGGCTTGCGGTCCGGAGTCGTTTCCCTCCTGGCCGTGATGTTCAGCGAGCCACCCGCGACCGACGCGTTGTTGGTCGAGTTGGTGTAGTACTGCTGCTCCCCCGAAGTTGCGCCCCACCTGCCGGTTTGGAAACCCCACTTTCCAGGATCGACGGCGCCCGACCCGTTGAACTGGTCCTCCCAGAGCACGGTCGTCTGCCCGCCGCTCGGCGGTGGAGTGGCCGTGGTGACGGGAGGAGGGGCTGTCGTCGTGGGCGGTGGCGCCGTGGTGGTCGGAGGTTTGGGAAACACCGTCGGTCGCGGGTAGGTGGGAAACGGATATGTATAAGGCGCCGCAATCAGGATCGGGGCCATTACGAGAGCGAACCACTTCATTTCGGGTCCTTCGTATCAATTGTCGAGGGGTAACAAAAGCACGAGGGATGTCTAACACAATGCAGCCTGCTTACTGCACTGGAAAGCGAAATGTGAATATTTGTTCTCGATGCGAGGGTCGATTCCGCCGAATTAACGGTCGAGTTCTCGAATTCGACACTCGAGGACCGTGTTTTGGTTTGTTACCGCCGAAAGGAGAAAGAGAGCCGGTGACGGGAATCGAACCCGCCTCTCAACCTTGGGAAGGTCGCGTTCTACCAATGAACTACACCGGCGCGGCGGACGGTCGAGGCTGTCCGCGCCGAGCAACTCTAGCAGTCGGGTGTCGTGTGGGTGGTCAGCGGGAACGGTGTGCTGCCGGAGCGATAGCCTGCACTGTGCTGCTTTCCGATCGCGACATCCGCGCTGAAGTGTCCACCGGCAACCTCGGTATCGAGCCTTTCGATTCTGCGATGGTGCAGCCGTCGAGCGTCGACGTTCGGTTGGACAAGCTGTTTCGGGTGTTCAACAACACTCGCTACACGCACATCGATCCGTCGAAGCAGCAGGACGAGTTGACGACGCTCGTCGAGCCTGCGGACGGCGAGCCGTTCGTACTGCATCCAGGCGAGTTCGTCCTCGGGTCGACGCTCGAACTGACGACGCTGCCGGATTACCTGGCGGGTCGGCTCGAGGGAAAGAGCTCGCTGGGCAGGTTGGGTTTGCTGACGCATTCGACCGCGGGGTTCATCGATCCCGGGTTCAGCGGGCACATCACGTTGGAACTCTCCAACGTGGCGAATCTCCCGATCACGTTGTGGCCGGGGATGAAGATCGGGCAACTGTGCCTGTTCCGGTTGTCGAGCCCGTCGGAGAATCCGTACGGTAGCGCGGCGGTCGGATCGAAGTATCAGGGTCAACGGGGCCCGACACCGTCGAAAGCGTACCTGAACTTCGTTCAATCGCCGGTCGACTGAACTTCAGGTCTGTTTACAGCGTATTTTCAATACGAACATACGGTTTTTCCGGTAGTCTCGACCCTTGCCGAAGTGGGTTGGGGCTTACCGGAGCGAGGTTTTCGATGACAGCCGTACTCGGCGCATCGCTCGGTGTGAGCGGAATACGCGCAGCATGCAGCGACGTGCGCGCAGATCCCCAGCTCAGCACCGAGACCATCATTGCCGTACCCGAGGGTTCGCAGGATCCGTGGGGCTCGGTGACCTGGGCCGTCCACAAGTTTGCGCGCGAGAACGGCGCCACGGGCACGGTCCCCGTCCTGGCTCTTCGTGACAAGAACCCCAGCGAGGTCTACGGGGTGGAGCATGCCGACGGCCTTGCGCTCGTATCGGACATCGGTGCGCAGATCGGCGCGCTGCAGGAGTCCGGGGATCTCACGGCAGATCAGACTGTCGCGTTGTTCGACGTCGGTGCGGGCGGGGTCACCGTGTCGATCGTGGAATGCGACTCCGGCCGCGTCCTCGGTTCACGGCGCAGCACCGTGTTGTCCGGAGACGGGTGCGACGCCAGGTTGTCCCAGCATCTTCTCGGGTTGCAGGTCCTGGACCCGGAATCTCGCGACGTGTTCGTCGAGACCGTGTGCGAGGCCAAGGAGAGACTGTCGTCCGTCACGGCCGTGGAGGTGATGAGCCCGGCCGGCGTCGCCACCCTTCATCGATCCGTCATGGAGGATCTGGTTCGGGACAGCGTGTACGACGCGGTCGCTCTGGCGTCGTCGATGATCACCGATGCGCCCCATGTCGACGCCCTGTTCGCGGTCGGCGGAGGCGCGAACATGCAGATAGTGCGACAGAGCTTGATCGACGGTTTGTCGGTGCCCGTCTTCGTCCCGCGCGAGCCGGAAGCTCTGGCTGCGCGAGGTGCGATGGGGATGGCTCGGCGACTCGTCGTCGCCCAGCATGCGACCGACGACGCCGGGGGGACCGCGGGAGGGGACGGCCCCGCGTCCGTCGTCACCGGGAGTAGGGCACGTCCCCGTCACAGCGACACGTCGTCGCGGCGTCTGACGCGCCTACGCGCTTCGCGGTACCTGGGAGGCGGAGCCGTTGCGTTGATCGCAGGCGGTGTGGTCGTGTCGATTGCGGCGGCGGCGTCGAGCGATCGCGGAGTCGAGCCCCCGGCCCTGGACTACACGCCGGTGATCACGTCCTCTTCCTCCGTTGCCACCACCGTGGCTCCCAGCCTGCCGCCTGGCCCACCGGATGCGTCCGTGGTTCCGGACACGACCTCCGCGGCCGTGACCACCACCCCGGAGGCGTCTACCGGTGACGCGGACACGACCGACGAAGTGGAGTCGACCGACGAAGTGGAGTCGACCGACGAAGTGGAGTCGACCGACGACGAGAAGGTCACCACGACTCGACGCCGGGAGACCACCACTAGCAGCGCACCCACCCCGACCCCCACGGCGACGACTCGGCAGCGGGACGACCAACCGCGGAACGACCCACCGCAGACCACTCGTCCGACCGCGACGACGCGGCCACCGACCCAATCGCCCGTGCGGTCGTCGGCTCCTCCACGAACGTCATCGCGCCGGTAGAACTCCGCCGGTAGAGACCCTGCCCGGCGATGTTTGCCTCCGTTTGTTCACCTGTGTACGGCAGACTCGTTCCATGGCTTCGATACACACCGAACGTGAGGACAAGTTCGACGTCGACCCGGACTTCGTCCTTCCCGATGCGGACAAGCTGATTCCTGCGGGCGGTTCCGCGACGGAGTCGGAGGTCTCGCTCGTCAGCACGTACTTCGACACCGCGGATCTCGACCTGCTGCAGCGCGGAATCACGGTGCGTCGCCGGCGCGGTGACGCCGACACCGGATGGCACGCAAAGGTTCCGGCCGACAAGGCGCGGACCGAGATCAGGTTGCCGCTCGGTAGCGGTGAGGACGCGACAGTCCCGGGTGAACTCGCGGAGCTTCTGATCGGTGCCACGCTCGGCAAGCCGTTGTCCCCTGTGGCTACGTTGACGTCGCTGCGCAGGCTTCACGTTCTGTCCGATCGGAAAGGTCGCGTGGTTGCCGAACTCGCCGACGACACCGTCACGGTCGATCTGTCCGGCGCCGACGGGCACGGTTGGCGGGAGGTGGAGGTCGAGCTCGGTCCCGAGGGGGCGGAGTCGGATCTGAAGCAGGTGGGCAAGAAGCTGAAGGCGGCAGGGGCACGCGTCGGCGCGCATCCGTCGAAATTCCATCGTGCGGTTCGCTCGTCGGCCGAGCCGGTCCACACGGGAACCGTCGGCGTCGTCGCGGACTACCTGAATCAGCAGGCCCAGGCGATCTTCGCGGGCGACGTGTACCTGCGTCGCGGTATGGATCCGATTCATTCGACAAGAGTCGCGATTCGCCGTTACCGCAGCACGCTTCGCGTGTTCGCCGAACTGTTCGACGACGACAGGGCACTGTTCCTGGAAACGGAATTATCCTGGTATGCCGGACTTCTCGGTGAGGTTCGCGACCGTCAGGTGCAGCGTGCTCGCTTCGCAGAATCCCTGGGCGAGCTACCGGATCACCTGGTGCTCGGTCCCGTCGCCGCGCGAATCGAGAACGATCTGCTCGCCGAGCAGCTTCGTTTCCGTGCCGTGGTGACCGCCGAACTGGACGGCGAGCGGTATCTCGCCCTACTGACCGAACTGGCGCAGTGGACACGCGGCTTACCGCTGGCGAAAAGCGCGCACAAGCTCGACGACGACGATCTCGACGTTCTCGCACGCAAGGCAGGCAAGAAAGCATCCAAGCGGGTGGCGGCGGCGACAGTCGCCGGCGACGACGAGGCACTGCACCGAGCCCGGAAGGCAGGCAAACGGGCACGCTACGCCGCAGAGTTGGTCGAGCCGATCGTCGGGAAGAAGGAGTCGAAAGCCAGGATCGCCCGGTACAAGAACGTCCAGGAGATCCTCGGAGAGCACCAGGATGCCGTCGTGGCCGCGGCGACCCTGCTCGAGTTGGGCCGCAAAGCGGGTGTCACGCCAGGAGAGAACGGGTTCACGTTCGGGTTGCTGTACGCGCAGGAACTCGCCGCCGCTGCCGCGTCCCGAGCGGAGATAACCGAGTCCGGAATCTGAATGCGACGATTGTCCGGTACCCGGGTAGTCTGATTGCCGATCAAACCAACCGATCGCCCGGATTGGCGTCGGGTACTCGGTTCACGGCACTACACGGGGGGTACGAGCGGCATGCACATCGCGCTTGGCGTGCACGTCAGCACGTACGAGGTCACGGCGTCGCTGGTGGACACCACCCTCCCGGAGCTCGGCCCTGTCGCGACCCGCACGGTCACCGTCGCCGCAACTCCCGGCGGAATAGGCGGAGCCGTGTCGACCGCGCTCGGCTTCATGCGCGTCCAGGCCATGCAACACGACCTGAACGTCGCTGGTGCAGCGGTGGTGTGCGAGAACGCTCTTCAACGGGAAATCGTCGCCGACGCCCTGGCTGCCACCGAATCCGAGCCGACTCCCGTCGTCGACATCTTCGACGATCGCCTGTCCGACGCCTACACCCCGGACATCGCTGCCGCCC
Organism: Rhodococcus sp. 114MFTsu3.1; assembly: GCF_000383555.1. Taxonomy (NCBI): domain Bacteria; kingdom Bacillati; phylum Actinomycetota; class Actinomycetes; order Mycobacteriales; family Nocardiaceae; genus Rhodococcus; species Rhodococcus sp. 114MFTsu3.1. Next base: position 220,595 of record NZ_KB911545.1, read on the forward strand.
TTCTCGTGGGCTCGCTCGCGCCGGCAATCGCAGCACCCAGTTCAGCGCGAGAGCCGCACCGCGGGGTCTGGCCGATTGCCGCCGTCGGCGCCTGCGTTCTCGCCGCCCTGGGCGGCGTCACAGCATGGGCGATGACGGCAGATCCGTCGCAGGCCGGCGGTTCGGTCCCGTCGGAGATGGTCTATCCGTCGGATGTCCCGGCCTCGGATGCGTCGCCGACGCGCCCTGCATCCATCCCGGTCGGTGCGTCGACGACCGCTGCTCCGGAGCCGCCGATCGACGGCGTGCCAGGCGCCGACGCGCTTCCGGTCGATCCCGGCGCTGTCGTCGTCGTGCCCCTCGCACCCGTCGGAGAAGCTGCGCCGCAGCCGGAAGCCGGGCAACCCGAGTCCGCCGACCCGGGCGCAGCAGCACCGCCGGTCCGTCCGGTCCCGACCGAACCAGGCCCGACGCGGCCGGGTTCGACCAAACCGAGCAACGGTGGGGTGACGACGACCTCGACAATCCCCGAGACACCCGTTACGACGCCGACTACAACTGAGACCACGTCTTCGCCGTCAATCAGCAGCACTACCGACGCGCCGATCATGGAGAACGACGTCCCCTAGATCCGGCATGCCTGCGTTCGGTACTGCTCCCGAAGCCTCATGAGTACATGACGATTCGGTCGTGTGAACCGCGTGTGAATTATCCGCGGAGTAGTGAATTGTCATCGAACATCGGTGGCAGTCGGCGGGAATTCCGGGCTACCATCGGTCCATGATTTCCAGCGGCCGTTCGCTTCGGCTACAAGCCGGCTCGCGGCCGCGTGTGTGTTGTATGCGCTGTCCGTAACTCGTGCATCGTTGTCTGGCGCATTCTCGAAGTTGTTGTTACCGACGCATATTCACATCTCACGGATTGTAGGTTGGCTCGATGGACGATTCTCGGACCAGTATCGATTGGGCTGTCGGAGTTCTCATTGCCTTGCGGGGATATTCCCCGGAACAGGCATTCGAAGAATTGGTGACGCACAGTTTCACGTTCGATGTCAGCTTGTTGCAATCCGCTCGTTCGCTCGTTGCGGCTGCGCGTGAGACAGCTACGGACGCAGCGCCTGTCGGTGCCGCCACGCAGGAGTGGGGCGATCTGCTGGCGCAGCGTCGACGGGTCGCGTGAGCCCCTGTGGCACTGTGTGCGGTCACTACATCACAGTGAAAACAAACTGAAAGATTGAAAAAGGCTCCCTGGGCCTACCCAACGAAGGATTTCCTGGCTACCATCTGTGCAGGAGTCGGACGTGACGGGGCAGAAGTCGAGGGAACCATGAGAACGGTGCTCGGAGTGTCGGTGGGCTCTGCCACGGCTCGCGCGACGGCGCTGGACTCGGCCGACGACTCGGTGCGGTCTGCCAACGTCGTTCGGTCGTTCGAGGCGAAGGGCCACGTCGCCGCAGCGCTGGAGCTGCTCGAGTCCATGGCGACGGTGCAGCAGGTCGATCGCGAGGACGCCGTTCTCGCTGTTCCGGACGACCCGGCGTCGCGCACCCGCAATTCCGCGTACTCGGTGCACCGGTCGGACAGGTACAACATCGTGTCGGAACTCGGCGCGCAGCTGCGCTATCTTCGCGGCTCCGGTCAGCTGGACGGGCTGCGCACCGTCGCGGTGTGCGACGTCGGTGCATCCGGCACGACGGTGTCCGTCGTCGATCCGGCGAGTGGCCGCGTGTACTGCGCCGAGCGAACCAGTGCGTTCGGTGGAACCGTGTGCGACGAGGCCGTGCGGGATTACCTGCTCGCCACGTACGGTGCGGACGAACTGATCACCAGTTCCGGGATCGACAGTCTGATGGTGGCCATTGCGTACGCGCGTGAGCAGCTGTCCAGCCTCCGCGTGGCGGAGGTGCCAGGTCCGTTCGTCGCAGGCCCGATCCGGCTGTGGCGCAGCTCTTTCGACGAGATAGTCGAGCGGGCCGTGTATTCCATCGAGGACTGGACCGCCAGTGTGATCGTCGAGTCCCCGCGGGCGGTGAACGCACTCGTCATGGTCGGAGGGTGTGCGCACCTACCGTTGCTCCGTCGGGTCTTCAGACGGGATCTACGTCTACCGGTGTTCGTGCCGTCGGCGCCGGAATCGTTGACCGCTCACGGTGCCGCTCTTCTCGCTGCCGACGAGGTTCGGCAGCGCACCAGGCGTCCGCTGGCGGCGGTCACGACCATCAGGGCACAGGAGTTCACGACCATCAGGGCACAGGAGTTCACGACCATCACGGCACAGGAGTTCACGACCATCACGGCACAGGAGTTCACGACCATCACGGCACAGGAGGCATTCGGTTCCACGGCGTATCCGGTGATGCCGAGGCATCGGTCGGCGTGAGGATGTTCGTGTGGTGAACGGCGGTAGGTGCGATGGGCCTATGACGTGCCACAAGCTGCGCGCCGCGCGTGGTCTGGCGGCGCGGTTGCAGGTATGTTGCGTCGAATGAGTGAGAATGCGACAGTCGCCGAGACCTTCGACCCTGCCGAGACCTTCGACCCTGCCGAACATGTGCGAGCGATGGTAGGGCGGCATTACCGCACTGCCGACTACTACGACGTCGGACGCGAGAAGGTTCGCGAATACTCACGTGCAGTCCAGGACTTCAACCCGGTCCACTGGGAGGGTGACGCGGCCGAGGCTCTCGGTTATTCGAGTGTCGTCGCGCCGTTGACGTTCATGTCGCTGGTCGGCACGCTGGCCCAGAAGCGTCTGCTGCAGAAGATCGCCGTCGGGTTCGACTTGAGTCAGATGCTTCAGACCGATCAGGTCCTCCAGTTCCATCAGCCGATCGTTGCCGGCGATCACCTGTACTGCGACGTCTCGCTCGACTCCTACAAGGAGGTAATGGGCAAGGACATGATGGTCACCAAGAACATCGTCTCCAATCAGCGGGGTGAGCTGGTGCAGACCACGTACACGACGCTGCTCATCGGGCGCGACGGTGACGTGGACAAGGGGATCGTCGAGGCTGCGGAGAATCTCGTCATGCAGGGCGCGACGACTCTCGCGGCGCGCGCGGGTGCAGCTGATCACGACGAGGACGAGGATCAGGTGGAGCACCCGCCGCTGACCGTCGTCGACGTGCCGTCGTCGGCGTCGGTGAAGTTCGACGACGTCTCTGTCGGAGACGAGTTGCCCGGCAAGTCGTTTCGTCTCACTCGGGGCGATCTGGTCAACTATGCCGGAGTTGCGGGCGATGCCAACCCGATTCACTGGAGCGAGGGTTTCGCCAAGCTCATCGACCTCGAGAACGTGCTGGCCCACGGCATGCTCACCATGGGCCTCGGCGGTGGCTACCTCACCGAGTGGATCGGTGACCCGGGTGCGGTGAAGGACTACACCGTTCGTTTCACCGCGCCGATTCCCGTGGACAGTCACCGCGCCGCCGAGATTCAGTTCGGTGGAAAGATCAAGTCCCTCGACCCGGAGGCTCGTACCGCGGTCGTGGCACTCAACGCCACCTTCGAGGGCAAGCGAATCTTCGGCCACCGCGCTACGGCGACGGTCCGGCTCGCCTGACACGTGAGTGGAAATGTAGGCCCTGGAGCGACCCGATGGCCCTACATTTCCACTCACATAGGGGGAGTCGCTTTCTATGGACAGATCGATACACTATTGCTAGCGTGTCCGTCGTGGGTAGGAACGCCAAGTTCGACCGAGGTGCAGTCGTCGAGGCTGCGCTGGGTGAGTTCTGGACTCATGGGTACAACGGCACCAGTACGGAAACGCTGTGCCGTGCAACCGGCCTGGGCCGCAGCAGCTTGTATCACGCTTTCACCAGCAAGGTCGGTCTGTACGAGGAGTGCATGGCCTCGTATCTGAGCAAGGCGGACGAGTCCGTGGACGCCGTTCTTCATCGAGAGTCGTTGTCCGTTCTCGAGCGTGTGTCGATCTTGTTCGAGGATCTGATCGACGACGAGATCGCCCGACGTCGTCGCGGTGGTCCTTCTGGCTGTTTCTCCGTCAACACCGCGTTGGAAGCTGCGGACGATCCGGAACTCGCAGTGCCGCATCAGCAGATGTCGACCAACTTGCGTCGCCGCCTGTCCGTGATGAGTGACTACCTTCGCGCCGGCCAGGCCGTCGGCGACATCGCCTGTACCATGGCCCCGGCCGCCCAGGCAGAGGTGATCAACGGGGCCGTTGTTGGAATTCGTGTTGCCGCCCGAGTGGGATCGGGTCGAAAGTCCATGCGCGCCATTGCAGATGGCGCTCTGATGGTATTGACGCCGTAGAAATCTGACTTGCAGTCTACGTCGTCGCCGAACGGCCAAATTGTGAACTGATCTGTACAGAATCAGACCAGTCCGATGCCCGTCACGCGGAACGAAGGACATACGTGAGCTACGCCGAATCGATCGACGAGACCGAAGAATCCGGTCAGGTGACCAGTGTCCCTTTCCCGGTCTACGTTCTGGCGTTCACCATTCTCGCGTTCACGACGAGCGAATTCATGGTGTCCGGGTTGATGAACGATCTTGCTCGCGACCTTCCGGCGAGCATCCCGAGCGTCGGGTACCTCATTGCCATCTACGCGTTGTCGATGGTGATCGTTGCGCCGCCCGCATCGATTCTGCTGGCTCGGATCCCACCGAAGAAGGCGCTCGTCGCAATCTCGATCGCGTTCATCGTCGGCGAGTTGATCGCAGCTGCAGCACCGAATTACGCCGTCATCGTCGTCGGCCGAATCATCACCGGTGCGGCGGCGGGTACGGCCTACGGCGTCACATTGTCGATTGCCGCCCAGTCCGTTCCGGAGAAGATCCGTGGCCGTGCGATAGGCATCGTCATGGGCGGCAACACGATCGGAACCGTGTTCGGTCTTCCTCTCGCGAGTTTCCTCGGCAACGCCTTCGGGTGGCGGCTCGCGTTCGCCTTCGTGGCGGTGCTCGCCGGCGTTGCCCTCGTTGCGAGTGTGAAGTTCGTGCCTACCGTGGATGCGGGTGCGCCACCGAAGATCCGGGCGCAGTTGTCCGAGTTGAGGAACGGGGGATTGTGGCTGGCCTACGCGACCAGCGGGCTGCTCATCGGCGCGGTGTTCGCGATCTTCAGCTACTTCTCACCGATTCTGACCGACCGTGCGGGCTTCGATCAGAGCTTGGTGCCTGTCATTCTCGCTGCGTACGGTGTCGCCTGCGTCGTCGGAATCACCGTGGTGAGCCGGTTGTCCGACAATTTCCCACTGGTCGTCTCGATCGTCGGCGCAGTGATGATCTTCACGTCGGGACTGTTGTTTCTGCTGGCGGACAGCAACAAGATCGTGGTGTTGGTCGGCGTAGCCGCCCTGGGACTCGCCGGGGTGAGCCTCAACCCTGCCTTCGCAGTGCGGGTGATGCGCGTCGGCGGGATGTCGTTCGTGGTCAACACCGTGCATACATCGATCATCTGCTTCGGCATCTTTCTCGGCGCATCACTGGGTGGCGTGATCATCGATGCCTCCGGTTCGGTGCACTCCGTCTACTACCTGACGCTGGCCTTCGCCGCCGCAGGAGTCCTGGTGCTCCTGCCCATGACGCGGCGTGCGAGAAACGAGATTTCCGGGTGATTGCTCGTTCGAGGGTCGAGAGAACCACGACCCACCCGTTTGTCGACGTCCTGAACGGGGCATTCTCCGGCCCATGAAAGTCGGGATACTCGTCAGTGCGATCGTGGCCGTGGTGGGCTCGTTCATCGGTTCGGGGGCGTGGGTGGGCACGCCCATCGCGGAGGCTGCGGGCGGTGCGCTCAGTGCGACGTCGACGCTGGTGGCGCCGTCGGGACCAGCGTTTTCGATCTGGTCGGTCATTTATGTGGGGTTCGTGGCGTATGCGATCTGGCAATTCTTCGCGGGACCGAGGCAGGAGACCCTTCGCGGGCCGATCGCCCTGTCGATGATTCTGAACGCGGTGTGGATTCTGTCGATCCAGCTCGATCAGCTGTGGCTGAGTGTGCCGATCATCGTGCTACTGCTCGTGGTGCTCGTTCGTGTGTTCGTCTCGACGCAGGCGATCAGGCCGGAGAGCAGGCTCGACGCAGTCGTCACCGACGGCACGATGGGCTTGTATCTCGGGTGGGTGTGCGTCGCGACGATCGCGAATGTGACTGCTTTCCTCGTCGACTTCGGCATCGAGGGCTGGGCGACGGTGTGGGCCGTGGTCGTTCTCGTCGTTGCCGCCGTGGTGGGCGTCGGGCTGGCGACCTACTCCCGGGGCGCGATTGCCCCGGCGCTCGGCATCGCGTGGGGCCTGATGTGGATCGCGCAGGGCAGGCTGGCGGGCGACCTGGACAACGCGACGGTGGGGTGGACGGCTGTCGCCGCTGCGTTGGTGGTCGGGGTGTACACCGCGGTCGTCAGGACCCCTGCACGACGGCGAACGACGGTTTCCGGCTGAAGTCGGCTCGCAGCAGTCCGTAGTTCTGCTCGGAGTCGAAGGCGTCGGCTCCGGCGTCGCGCAACGCATGTACGAACACCGGTCCGACGTAGGGCAGCCGTGACGCCTGCGCCAGGCTGCTGCCGATGATCGCGGCTTGGGCTTCCTCGGTGACGGCCATCGGGCCGTTGCCGGTGGGGGCACCCAGTTCGGTGATCCAGATCTTCTTGCCACCGTCACCGTTGGCTGCCATCGTTCCGTACGCCTGATCGACCTGTGCCCACTGTCCGTTGGGGTCGTTCTCCACGGTGAAGGGGAACGTGTAGGGGTGCAGCGCAACGGCATCCATGAACCCGCCGGCTCCGGCAGCGTACATCTGCTGCAGGAATGTCACGGGCGCGACGGTCCACGTACCGGTGTCGATCGTCGTCGCGAGGCCCGCACTCAGCACCGTCGCGCCGGGGTCCGCGTTGTGAATGGCGGGGTAGGCGGCACGCAACAGCCCGACGTAGCGTGCCGCGTCGACGGGTGCGAAGAACGACGGGATGTTGGGTTCGTTCCAGACCTCGTAGGAGTCGACCCGGTTGCCCAGATGCGCCGCCGCAGCGCCCGCGAAGGCGCCGTAGGTGTTGGGGTCGACCGGAACTGCTCCGGGAAGCAGGCTGGGAATGGGTCCCTGTGCCCATGCGGGAGTTCCGGCCAGAACCGCGAGCACCGAGTAACCCTGCGCGCGTGCGGCATCGACGACACGATCGGTGTTGCCCCAGTCGAACACGCCTGGCGCCGTCTCGATCTGAGCCCAGTTGACCACGACGCGCACCCAGGATGCCCCGACTTCCCGTCCGGCCACGAGCTCGTTGCTCAGAGTCGCGTCGTCGAGGAGCAGGAACGGTGCACCGCTGGAGAAACCGAGTCCCGACGGCGGGGCGGCCTGCGCGGCCGGTGCCGTCACGCCCAGTGCGAGCGCCACGGCGGCGGCGACGGTGATCAGGCGGGTTCTGAGCGTCATGACGATGATCCTAAGGTGCCGGGGAGGGACGCGCCCACCAGTGATGCGACCGAGGTGTGCGGTGCGCGTTGTTCCCACCGTTCGGCGTTGAGGTCGTACAGTCGCTCTCCGGCTTTGACGGCCGTGTTGCGGTCCAGCAGGTACCGCCTGCATTCTGCGACGAACTGTTCCGGGTCGTCGAACGTGGGCAGTTCGAAGATCGAGCCGAGAGATCCGACGGCGGCCGATGTTCCGACGACGGGCAGTCCCTTGCTGGCGGCGTCGAGGATTTTCACGCGCACGCCACCGCCGGTGGCGACCGGCGCGATGAGTGCGCGGCAGGTGCCCAAAAATTCCTGGAGGTCGTCGACGAAGCCCAGATCGCGGACACCGTCGGGATAGTCAGGATCGGTGGCGCCGTCGGCTTTGGCGCCGATGATGCACAGTTCGGCGCCCTCGATACCGTCGGAGATCTGCGGCCAGTACTGCAGGGCGAGCTTGAAGGCCTCCTGGTTGGGCGGCCAGCCGCGGGTTCCCATGAACACCAGTCGCTTTGCGGTGTCGCTCAGATCGAGCCTCGGTGCGGGCTCGAGGGTCAGATCGATCCAGCGAGCGTCACCGACTCCGTTGGCGCGGTACATCTCGGCTTCCTCGGCGTCGTAGGTGCCGACGGCGTCGGCTTTCCTGGCCACCCTGATCTCGTCGCGCAGGATGCGTGGCGCTTCGATCCGTCCGGTGAGCCCGCGCGTCACCTTCCACACCTGCGACTCGGTGTTGACGGTGTTGATGACGAACGGCGATCCGAACTTCGCCGACCGAATGAACGGTTCGGCCATGTAACTGTGTTCTGCCACATAGACATCGGACTCGGACGCGTCGATGGCGTCGACGAATGCGTCGACGTCGTAGCGTCCGTGCACCACACTTCGATTGGGGCGCAGCGATTTCAGCAGAAGTCGCGCATCGACGGCCGGCTTGGCTACCCGCGTGACGTCGGGGTCCGGCGACGGTTCGGACTCCTGGGACAGGCACAGAGACCTGACCTCGAACGCTTCACGAGCGAGCTGCATCATCAAACGCGACAACGCGATGTCGCCACCGTGTTCGGTGACAGGGTCCTTGGACAGCAGGAATGTCGCTCGTCTCACGACAGCACCTCCTCTTCGACGGGTACGCGGTAGAGCGCTCGGGTGAACCACAGAAGCAGCACTGCGTCGGTGATCACCGACGCGACCGCCGCGCCGACGGCGCCGAGCGGGAACAGGCACAGGATCAGCACCATCTTCAACGGTGCCAGCGTGGCGGCGGCGAGGACGCGGGTCCGATCGCGGTGTTGCAGATAGAGCACCGTCGTGAACACGTAGTTCACGACGCGCATGACGACGAAGACGCTCATGACGGCCAGGGCGCCGGCGACTTCGGGCGGAGCGGGGGTGAAGAACAGCACGACACCTGCGACGAGGAGCAAGGAACCGGCCGCGGAGGCAAGCAGGACCGTATGCTTCAGCGCCGGTCCCGCGGAGACGAGTCCACCTGCTTCACGCAGTCTTTCGTGGAAGGTGTGGCCGAACGACTGGCCGACGAAGGCCACGGCCCACGCCGTCACCGACGCGACCGAGTAGTACCCGGCGATGGTGCTGTCGGTGAGGTACCCGAGCAGCAGGACATCGCCTTGGATGTAGACGGCGTTGGCCAGGTTCTCCGAGAACAGCAGCGACATCTCACGGCGCGACCCGGGAACTCGTGGCCGAGAGGTTCTGGACTGTGCGAGTGCAAGAACGGAGATGAGAAGGTACGGGCTGACGTAGAGCAGGCTGGCGACGAACAGGGTCGGCTCGGCGACGAGGAACAGGTACGCGGTCGCGAGTGCGATACTCGCAGCTTGACGCGCGGTGTCCATCCGCTGGGTGATGTTCGGATGCCCGTCCCGCAGCGCCCGGCTCTTGTACGCGTTGAACGTCATCTCGCCGCCGGCGACGACGAGCGCGAACCAGGCGATGTAGTCGACCTCGATCAGGCACAGACCGACAACGACGAGTCCGACGCCGATCAAGGAGCGAGTGGTGCGCTCACCCAGATAGTCGTCCTCGGCTACGCGGATGGAGCGGACACCGAACGGGTGATCGAGGGGTGCGGCGACGATCGCGGCGAGCGCGAAGGCCATTGCGTAGTGGCCGTAGTCCGCGATTCCGAGCTGGGCGATCAGCGCTACCGTCCACAACAGACCGATCCCACGCCCGCCGTACGTCCACAGTGCCGCGACGCCTGCTTTGACCAGATTGCTGTTCACTGCGCACCCGACCTGGTCGCGGCGGCGCCGACGGCCTTGTTCCACTCCGCCAGGAAGTCCTGGACGACGAACTCCGGTGTGTTGGCCCGGCGCAGTGCCTCGACTTCGCGTCGCAGTGCGGCGAGGGCCATCTCGTCGGCGACGAGTCGCGCGGCGGCGTCGGCGACGTCGGTGATGTCACCGTCGACGACCACTGCGCCGCCGTCGGATTCGGCCAGTGCTCCGTACTTCATGCACACGATCGGTGTCTGGTAGGCGATTGCCCTGGTCACGACGGACGAGGCGGGGAAGGCGTCGCCGTAGATGGTCCGTCGGCCGTACGGAACCACGAGCGCGCGGATGGAGGCGAAGAAGGCATCCTCGTCGGGGCCGTTCACCTCGCCGACGATCTCGACACCGTCGACGGGGGAAAGCTGCTCGGTGCCGCGACCGGCGACGCGGATGGCGATCTCGCGAGGAAGTCGATCGCGCAGCTGTTGGATCTGATCGAAGCCCTTGCCGCGGTAGACGAGACCGAACAATCCCACGGCGAGGGGACGCTCCTCGGCGGGGGTGAGGTCGGCGCGTTCGGGGACGAACAGCGTGCTCGCTGCGGCGGTGGCCCTGGGGTATTCGCGTGCCAGCGAGTCCGCGCCTGCCGCGGTGAGAGCGAAGAACGTGCGCTCGCCCGCCACCGCTGTCTCGAGCCTTCGCCACAACGCACGCAGCGGGTAGTGCAACCCGTGGTTGAGCACCTTCTGTCCGGCGAGGAACTTGGTGCGCGCAGGCCACCAGACCAAACCGGGAGGATCGTGCACCGTCGCCGTCGCGACCGGATCACCGTCGAGCTTCCACGTCGCCCAGAAGGGCACCACGGATCCCCCGCTCAGTTCGCAGTGCACGATGGTGCGTTCCGGGTCGTCGACGAGTTCGTCGATTGCTCTGCGGTGACGGAGGATGTCGCGTACCGAGTCGTGTCCTGGACCTTCGTGGCGATGCTCCACGACATCCCGGAAGTGAGGACGCACGGCGTCGACGAAGTCGTCGGCGTAGTCGCCCACACCGCCCACCCCGGACCGGGGGGCGACGTAGACGAGGCGGTAGTCGCTCAGCATCAACGGTGGGTGCTCCTTCGGAGCCTCGCGAGTGGAAATGTGGTTCCTGGCCTACATTTCCACTCACAAGGGAGGGGTCAGTAGAAGAGTGGACGATACTTCGGGCGGTACTGCAGAGCATCGGGATCGCGGGCGCCGCGGACCTGCGCGGGAACCCCAGCGACGACCTCGAGCTCCCCGACGTCCTTGCGTACCATCGAGCAGCCACCGACGACAGCGCCTCGGCCGATGGTCACACCGCTGAGCACCGTGCTGCGGCTGGCGATCCACACGTAATCGCCGATCACACACGGTTCGAGAATCGGCTTGAACGTGGGATCGTTGTGATCGTGGTAGCCGCCGATGATGTGGGTGTCGCTGGCGATGACGACGTTGTCGCCGATGGTGATTCCGCCGCGAGCGTCGAACATGCACCGGAAGCCGATGGAGCACGCCTCACCGATGACGAGGTTCTCGATGTCGAGGATGGTCGTTCCACGGAAGATCGAGGTGTCCTTGCCGATCGTCGCGCCGAAGGCCCGAAGGAAGTTCTGGCGAACGAAGTGCGACGGAATGTAGGTCACGATCATGTTGAAACCCAACGTGCCGATCCGATTTCGGATCTTGCGCGTCAGCGAGATGTCCTGCATCTTGTAGTCCGAGACATGGTGAACCTCACCCTGCACCTCACCGTGGACCTCGGGCTTCTCTACCGCTGTCATGCTGCCAACTCCTCGCTCATGTCGAATTGGACCATGGCTTCGACGATCTGCTCGAAGTTCATGGTCGGCCCCCACCCCAGAATCTCGCGCGCCTTGGACGCGTCGCCGACCATTCTCGCCGAATCGGCCGGTCTCAGCATGTCGGGATCTCCGCGTACGTAGCTCTGCCAGTCCGTGATTCCGACGGTCGACAGCGCGGCGGCGACGAAGTCCCCGACGGAGTGAGCTAGACCCGTCGCCACGACGAAGTCGTCGCCCTTGCCGTATTCCGCCATCTTGACCAGGGCTGCCACGTAATCCGGCGCCCAACCCCAGTCGCGCTGTGCGGACGTGCTGCCGAGTTCGATGACACTCTGCGTTCCTCGAGCGATCGCTGCGGCTGCTTTGGTGATCTTGCGGGTGACGAACGTTTCCGGCCGACGCGGCGACTCGTGGTTGTACAGAATTGCGTTGGTCGCTTCCAGCCCGCGCGCTCGATAGACCTGGACCATGTTGTGACTCAGAGCTTTCGATGCGCCGTACGGCGAGGTGGGAGCGATCGGTGTTTCCTCGTTCTGCATCGCGATACCCGAGCCCGCGAAGATCTCCGCGCTGGACGCGTTGATCACCATCACACGCTTGCCCGACGCCTCCTGATGCGAGAAGCAGGCATCCAGGAGCGACGCCGCCGAGACACCGTTGACCCGGGTGGTGAGCACAGGATCGTTCCACGACCTCCATACCGAGGAGATGCCCGCCAGGTGGAAGACGTAGTCCGGGTCCACCGCACGTACGAGCGTCGAGGCCGCTCCCGGCTCACCGAGGTCGGTCGCGTGCATCGTGACATCGTCGACGACCTCCGTCGACCCCGGCTTGGCCACACCGTGTACGGCCCAGCCCATCTCGACGAGAGCCTCCGACAGGTAACTGCCGTCCTGTCCCGCGACCCCAGTGACCAGAGCCGTCGGTGTCCCTGTCCGAGGTCGTTCCTGCAGGCTTCTCTCCTGCCCCTCGGTCACGCGATCTTGATGGCGTGAGGCGACTGCTCCGCCAGGTCGTTCTGCACCATCATCTTCACGAGCTCTTCGAACGTGACCTTGGGCTTCCAACCGAGCTGTGCGTGCGCCTTGGTGGAATCGCCGACGAGTAGGTCGACCTCGGCGGGGCGGAAGAACCGCGGGTCGATGCGGACGTACTGCGACCAGTCCTTGATGTCGACGGCCGCGAACGCGTGATCGAGCAGTTCGCGAATCGAGTGGGTTTCGCCGGTGGAGATGACGTAGTCGTCGGCTTCGTCCTGCTGGAGCATCGCGTACATCGCTTCGACGTAGTCACCGGCGAATCCCCAGTCTCGCTTGGCGTCGAGGTTGCCGAGTGCGATCTCGCTCTGCAAGCCCAGGGCGATCCTGGCGACGGACTGGGTGACCTTGCGGGTGACGAATTCGATTCCGCGACGGGGGGATTCGTGGTTGAACAGGATGCCGGAGCTGGCGTGCATACCGTAGGACTCGCGGTAGTTGATGGTCATGTAGTGGCCGTAGACCTTGGCGACGCCGTACGGCGACCGGGGCCACAGCAGGGTCTCCTCGCGCTGCGGGACCTCCTGGACCTTGCCGAACATCTCCGAGCTCGAGGCCTGGTAGAAGCGGACCTGCTTGCCTGCGACATCCTGGTAGAGGCGGGTGGACTCGAGCATGTTCAGCACGCCGCCGCCGGTGACATCGGTGGTCAGGCGTGCGTTCTCCCACGAGTATGCGACGAAGGAGACTGCGCCGAGGTTGTAGACCTCGTCCGGGTCGGCGACTGCGAAGGCACGCATCAGGCTGGAGAGGTCGAGCAGGTCACCGGTGAGGACCTCTACCTGGGGGAGGACTCGGTCCAGCATTGCTGCCTTCGGATTGTTCTGTCCACGAAGCAGTCCGAAAACTTTGTATCCCTTGCTCAGTAGCAGTTCGGCAAGGTAGAGGCCGTCTTGTCCGGTGATTCCTGTGATCAATGCCCGCTTCGTCATCGCGACAAAGTCCTCTCGATTGTGTGTTCGTGTATGTCGGTGACTGCCGAAATCAGTTCTGCCGCGAAGCGTTCCTCGCTGAACTGCTCCACGTGAGCCTGAATCTTGGGTGGCAACCAGGTTGTTGCCTCGAGTGCGTGTACTGCGGCTCGAATCGATTCGGGATCGGGCTGGTCGAAATAGACTCCGGTGACACCTTCCTCGACGGTGTCGAGGAATCCGCCCCAGCGAAGAACGACCGACGGTTTGCCGTGATAGCCGGCTTCGATGGGAGTGAGTCCGTAATCTTCATAGCTCGCGGCGACGACGGCGTTACAGCGACGGTAGAGCCAGGTCATCTGGCCCGCGGACAGGTCGCTGAGCATGAAAACGTTGTCGGACTTGATCTTTCGTAGTCGTTCGGCCTCCGGCCCTCGTCCGACGACGACGAGCTTACGAGATCCGTCGGCGAAGGCAGCGATCACCTTGTCCACGTTCTTGTACGGAAGCAGACGCGAGATGCACAGGTAGAAAGAATCCTCGCCGAGCCAGGCTTGCGCGTCGGCGATCGGTTCCTCGGGTGCACTGTCGACGGTGAACGGCGCAGGAAGGACGGTGGACGAGAACCCGTATGCGTCGGTGATCCGCTTCTGCACGACGGTGGAGATGGCGAGATATCGGTCTGCCGACTTCGCTGCCCGTCTGTCCCAGCGTCGCAGCGGAGATGTGAGAACTTTCAACATGATTCGCTTCGCGAGGCTGCTGGACTCGCCCAGGTACATCTCGGCCTCGTAGAGCCAACGTGCAGGTGAATAGCAGTAGACGAGTTTGCGACCCGGCGTCCTGAAGCCGTGTGCCCACCCGCTGGTGCTGGTGAGCACGACGTCGGCGTCGATGGTGATGGACTCCGATGCGAACGGGAGGAGCGGAAGGGCAGCGCGGTGGTTCTTGCGCAGGAATCCGATGTTGTTGAGCCGCGACGGTCGCACATCCAGGTCGGCGAACTCAGGGAACGTCGTCGACGGCTCGAACAGTGTGGTGTAGATGGGGCTGTCCGGAAACGCGCGGGCCATGGCCAGCACGACTTTCTCGGCACCGCCTCGCTGCGTCAGGTAGTCATGGGCGATCGCGACGCGAATCGTGGGCTCTGCCTCGGTCATTCGCGCTCCTTCTCGGTATCCGCGAAATGGGCGGAGCAATGCCGTGGAGCGATTGTTGCTAATTGCATCTTCAACCCGTCGTGTCGAACCGTGCACTGAACAGTGGTCGAGCCCCCAGAAGAACGTGAATCAGTCAGCGGTGCTTGAACTTTGCAGTGCTGGTTAATCCAGAAACGCCACACCAACATTGGTGCGGCGATCCTTCGTGCATCCCCCGACTGGGATGGAACTGTAGTCGACGGAAGAAATTCCGTGTCATTCGTTCGCTCTATAAGTATCCGTCAAGTGCCGTAATTGGTAGCGCTAAGTGAGGTGGTTCACAGTGCGAATTCGGCACGAGGCATGTATGGATACTCGTCATTCGTCCAGTTTTAACATCGGCGAAATATTTGCTCCGAGCGGGCCGGTTCACAGTGCTTTACACGGGCGATGTGAATGGAAACCGACCGGCATCGATGGAATTTCATGTCCGATGAAGAAAGGGTGGGCAGCCCGATGAAAAGCGTAGCGAGTATCGGTCTTTCGGTCGAGTATTCAGACGGAGAAACATTCACTGAGAATGTTTTCTTCGAGCGATGGAAATCAGCGGGTGACTGTTGTTCCCGAGCCGGGAATCCAGGTGATGTTGCCGTACTGGAAGTTCACGCGAACGCCGCCGCCGGGGAGTGGTGTTTCGTCGGAGGTGGCCGGGCCGAGCGTGGGATCCCAGGCGGCGACGATGCCGCCGCCGATGAGCCTTGTTCCACCGAGCTGCGTCGAGAAGACGCGGAGCCCGAAGGGGCTGTCGAAGTCCTGGTAGGTGCCGTTGAAGCCGGTGGTGGGGAGGAATCCGCTGTAGCGCACGGCGTCGGCGACGGCTTTCGGGGAGGTGACGAATCCGCCGGGCATCTCGAAGACGACGGCGTTCTGACGTATCTGTGCCCAGGTGTCGCGGACGAGGAACACCGGTGAGAGGGCGCCGCCCGACGAGGCGGGGACGCTCTGGAAGCGGGTGTGTTCGGCCGACGTCGGGAAGCCGCTCATGATCTGCGACATCACGGCCCACAGTGCCGGCTTGCCGCTCCAGTCGGTACGCAGGAGGCCGAACGTCATTTCCGGGTCACTGCTGCCCGTCTGCTGGTCGCGGAGCTGGTACAGGTGAATCGGCCCTGCGTAGGGCAGCTCTCGCCACTTCGTGATGAAGTTCGTGATCATGTCGCTCTGGGCGGTCTCCGACGCGTACGCCGTCGGGACGCCGTACTCGGTGGCCCAGATCTTCTTGTTGCCGTCGCCGTTCGCGACCATGGCCGCGTGGATGTCCATGGCCTGACGGGCAGGTGAGTGGTCGACGTACACGCCGTCGCCGAACTTCAACGAGTACTGGTACGGGTGGTAGGAGAAGGCGTCGAAGTAGCCGGCCGCGCCCGCCGTGTACATCTGGTTCACGAATCCGACGGGGTTGACCATCCCCGGCCCGTCCTCGACCGCTCCCAGCACACCGCCGATGACTGTCGCCGACGCGTCGGCCGCCTTGATCGCCGGGTAGGCGGCTTTGAGGAGTTGGGTGTAGCCGGCGGCGTCGGGTGACGGTCCGTAGAACATGGCCCCGTTGGGCTCGTTCCAGATCTCGTAGGCACTGATCTTTCCGGCGTATCGCGCGGCGACCTTACCGGCGAACTGCCCGAACGTCGCAGGTGACGCCGGTCGGGTGTTGAGCGGCTGACCAGCGGGTGAGGTTGCCCACGGCGGTGTGTAGGCGATGATTCCGAGGATCGAGATACCGCGTGCGTGGACGGCGTTCACGACGCGATCGACGGAGGACCAGTCCAGCTGATTTCGGGTGTACTCGACGTTGAACCAGGGGATGGACAGTCGAATCGAGCTGATTCCGGCTGCGGAGAGCATGGACAGGGTGGTGTTCAGTTCGGCATCGGACGACCAGAGAAGCGCGCCGCTGTCGGAGACCCCGAGTGGAGGCTGCGTTGTCTGCGCGTGCGCGAGACCAGGCCCGACGGATCCATCGGACGACGCGATCAGCGACGGTCCACTCCACGTCAGAGCGGCAGTGACCAGAACGACGGTCGCGGCAGAAATCAGCGAGCCGATTCGAGTCCTTTTCATGATGGTGAATCTCTCCGCAAGGGGCTCGTCGGAGGGGAGTCGCGAGCCGATTGTGGGAAATCATTACACCCGACAGGGAGTTTTGTACAAACGAAAACAATCATGCTTGACGGGACGAAACTGCTGGTCAAGCTGTCTTTGCTGTATCCAGTCTCGGAGATGAGAATGCGGGTGATTCCCCGTCGTCGGGCAGGTTATCCGTTGCCTTTTCGCGCGCCAGGACGAGAAAAACGATCAGTACGGAAAATGCCATCGTCGTGGCCGGAATGGTGACGACGGGGAAATCCAACTGCAGCGCGACGACGGAGAATCCGATGAATCCGCCGCCGATGAATCCATGTTCCCAGTTGCGCGATCGCAGGCAGCGGTAACCCAGGTACGCCCCGACGACGATGATGGCCAGGAATGCGAGTCCGGTGAAGATTCCGCCGCGGTAGACCGACAGCAGGGGAGCATTCGCGACGTAGTTGACGTCGAACGCGGTGCCGGGATCCTTGAATTCCTCGCGCCCCCAGCCGAGCCCGAAGAGCCAGTGTCCTGCCATGTGACCTGGGAAATCGACGAGCGCGTCACCGCGAGCCGAGGACCCGGCGTCGCCGCTGCCGAAGGACGAGAACACGCGGTTCCGGACGGTGGGAACGGCAAGGGCGCCGACGAACGCCAGGGCGAAACCGCCGATGATGGCCACGCGTTCCCGGGTGCGCAGGTTCTGGAACAGCAGCATCAGAAGCACGCCGAAGACCACGGAGAAGAGCGCCGCACGGGACAGCGTCAGCACGATCGACCCGAAGAGCAGCAGTGACAGGGCGATCCGTAGACGCCCGCGGATGAGCAGAACGCACAGCATGAGGGCCACGAACAGGCCGATACCTGCGGCGTTCGGGTCGATGTAGGTACCGGCGAGTCGGACCGTGGCGGCGCCGTCGGTGTAGACGAAGCGGGTGCTTTCCTCCTCGGTGCCGTATCCGAACGGCGACAGATACCGAATCAATCTGCCCGACGGGTCGGCGACGAGGATGACGAGTGCGAACGCGGCCGCTGCCGACGCGGAATAGACGTAGATCCGCCCGAACAGTTCCAATTCTTCGCGTGGGAGTCGGAGAAGTGACACCGCAACTAGTGTCGAAACGAGCCATTTACCGAATTCTGCATAATCCACTGTCGTGCCGGCCGTAGCGAAGACGGAAATCGCCGAAGTGACGATCAAGGCGATGACGGCCATTTCACCGACTGTGACGCGAGTCACGGCTGTGCGGTGAATCACCGACGCGAGGATGACTGCTGCGCCCAAGGTGAACACGAGGGGAGCGTGCACCCCCGGAACGTAACCGAATGGCAATGCGCCCAACGAAAATGCAAGAGCACGAGTCAAATAGAGTGGGTGGCGCAGGCCGATGTAGGCTCCAACGGTCAGTCCGACGAGTGCGAACGCGCCCAGTTTTCCGGGTGTTCCGCCGAGAATCATCAACAATGTAACGATTATCGGGACGACGACGATGACCGCCGCGTCGACTCGTTTCGAGATGCTCATGGGCACTGATGTTGTCACGCTTTCACACCTCTGCAACTGCTAAGTGATGCCGAATCGATGACGGCACTTTATTCTCATCGGCGAACCAGGATTTTTCGATTGGAGCATTCGTGGAGATTCGAGAGTACGGACGGATTCTCCGTGCGGGTTGGTGGATCGTCGCGGTGGTGACGGTGCTCGGCATCGTCGGGGGGTGGGCCTACTCGTTCTTCTCGACGCCTCAGTATCAGGCATGCGCTCGGTTGTTCGTGACCACCGAAGGTGGCAGTTCCGTGGGTGAGGCCTATCAGAACAACCTGTTCTCGCAGGAACGCGTCACGTCCTACGCGGGGCTGGCCACCAGTACTCAGGTGGCACAGCGGGCTGTCGATCAGCTTCAATTGCTGTTGTCCGCGAACGACTTGCGTGCCAAGATCACCGCAACACCGATCGAGAGCACGGTTCTGCTCGACCTGTGCGGCACCGATTCCGATCCCGACGTCGCACGAGCGCTGACCAATGCGGTCGCCGGACAGCTGACGCAGTTGGTTCAGGAACTCGAGACGTCGCAGCGGGGCGGTAGCCCGGCTGCCGGAGCAACCATCGTGGATCAGGCCGACGTGCCGACGTCTCCGCTCGGCGCGGGCCTGGTGACTCTTCTCGGGCTGGGCGCGGTGGCAGGTCTTGCTCTCGGTGTCGTGATCGCTCTCGCTCGCGGGCTCGTCGACCGTTCGATTCGTGACCGCCCCAAGGCAGAGGAGATCTCCGGCAACGCAGTCCTGGGCGGGCTCCCGATCGACGCCGAGCGGCCGAAGACTCCGGTGGCGTCGTTTTCCAAGATGGGTGAGCCGCTCCGCACCTTGCGGACCAACATTCGCTTCCTCGGCGGCGGATCACCGCCGCGAGTGCTCACCGTCACCAGCGCCGAGCCGGGTGAAGGCCGCACCTCCACGGCCATCGACCTGGCAGCCGTCCTCGCCGAGGCCGGTCACAAGGTTCTGCTCGTCGACGGTGACATCAGAACGGCCGCCTTGGCCGAGCGTTTGGACATCACGCAGGAACACGGACTCAGCACGGTTCTGTCCGGTGAACACCGACTGGGCGACGCGGTTCAGCCCGACGTCATCGACGGGGTCGACGTTCTGCCCGCCGGTCCCGTGCCGCCGAACCCGAGTGAGCTCCTCGGTTCCGATCGCGCTCAGATCCTGCTGGAAGCAGTGCGCGGCGACTACCGCTACGTCGTCGTCGACACGCCGCCACTCCTGTCGGTCTCCGACGGAGCAATCCTCACCGCTCTCGCCGACGGCAGTCTCGTGCTCGCCCGTGTCGGCAGCACCACGCGGGATCAACTGCGCAAGGCGATCAAGACTCTGGGCGGAGTCGGCGGGAAGGTTCTGGGTGTCGTCACGACGTTCGAACCCCATCGTCGCCGACGGACCAAGCCGGGTTCTACTGGGCCGGT
Organism: Rhodococcus sp. 114MFTsu3.1; assembly: GCF_000383555.1. Taxonomy (NCBI): domain Bacteria; kingdom Bacillati; phylum Actinomycetota; class Actinomycetes; order Mycobacteriales; family Nocardiaceae; genus Rhodococcus; species Rhodococcus sp. 114MFTsu3.1. Next base: position 240,240 of record NZ_KB911545.1, read on the forward strand.
GGCGAAGCCGAAGATCGAGGTCGAGGGGCGAGAGTCCTCGGCGGCCACAGTCGGTAGAGGCTAAGGATGGGAGTGGAGCCTGCGGAACGACCCGGTGGGGCAGGAGTGGAGCCTGCGGAACGACCCGGTGGGGCAGGAGTGGAGCCTGCGGGGCGACCTGGTTCGGGGCTTCGGACGTGGTCGGTGCGGGTGGGTGCAGTGTGCGCGGCTGCAGTGATGCTCGTGGGCTGCGCCCAGGATCAGGAACTGGTGCTCGCCCCTGATGCGCCGACGACGCCTGTGACGGCGTCGGCGATACCTCCGGAGCCGAGCCCGGCTCCGATACTCGGTGGGACGGCGCCCGGCTCGTTGATATCGGCCGAGCCGATCGAGGACATCGCGGTGGACATCACCGAACTGGGAGCTGCCGCAACACGTGTGGTGTATCGGTCGACGTCGGGTGTCACGGGTGAGCCGACGGATGTGTCGGGCACCGTCGTGATTCCGGGCGGTGTCGCCCCGGAGGGTGGATGGCCGGTCGTGTCCTTCGGTCACGGTACGACGGGGGTTCTGAACAACTGCGGTCCGTCGGAGTACGTCAACCTGCTCGGGAGTGCTCCTATCGTCGCGGCTCTGGTGTTGAACGGTTACGCCGTGACGATGACGGACTATCAGGGTCTCGGCCTGGACGGCAACTACCACCCGTATCTGGATTCGAAGACGTTCGGCTACAACATGATCGATGCTGTACGTGCTGCCCGTAATTTCCTCCCCACGCTGAGTACCCGGTGGGCTGCGTACGGCGTATCGCTCGGCGGGATGGCTGCGTGGGCAGCCAGCGATCGCAACGCCGAGTACGGCGGTGGCCTCGAATTGGTGGGGACGGCGGCCATCGTGCCGGTGTCGGACATGGCCGGGCTGGCCGACGCGGCGGCGTCGGGAACCCTGACGCGCGCCCAGTATCCGTTGCTGATGTACGCGCTGCACGGACTGGCGATCACGCACCCGGAGATGAACCTGGACGACTACCGTTCCGGTCTGGCGCGGGAACGCTGGGACGATTTCATGCAGTGCGTTCCGCCTGGGTCGGATCAGGTTCCCGAGCTCGTGGCTCGGCTGCAGGCGTCGGATCTGCGTCCGGTCGATCAGCAGGCCACCGATCGGCTGCGAGGGTGGTTGGCGGACATGGCTCTTCCGGCGCAGAAGTCCACGTCACCGCTTCTCGTCATGTACGGGTCGGAGGACGACCTGATTCTCGAGTCGTGGACGGAGAAGGCACTCTCCCGAGCATGCGACGCGGGAGATGTGGTGGAGTACGAGCTGCACAGCGGCGAGGGGCACGGCGACCTCGACAGCAGCCGATCGGTGCCGTGGGTGAAGTCTCGGTTCGCCGGGCAGCGCGCGGTGAACACGTGTGAGCAGGTCGAATGATCACTCCTGTCGGTGTTCCCACGCTGCGCGACTACGGCAGGATGCTGGTCCGCGGGTGGGCCTTGATTCTCGCGGCCACCGTACTCTCGGTCGCTGCCGCGTGGATCGCCGATTCCGTTGTCGCAGAGAAGTACACGGCGACCTCGCGCGTGTTCCTGACTGCGCCCGGTCCGTCGTCACCTCGTGCGGCGATGGAGGGAAACCGCAGTTCGCTCGTACGGGTGGAGAGCTATGTAGGTCTGGCCACGTCCGAGCAAGTCCTGAGGCGCACCATCGTCGACGTGGGTCTGCCGGTCTCTCCCGACGACTTGAAAGCCGATCTGCTCGTCGTGTCGACCCCCGGGTCCGCATTGATCGACATCAGTGCAACGCAGGACGATCCGACGCGTGCGCGTGACGTGGCCAATTCCGTTGCGCTGAACTTGATCCAGCTCGCCGAGGAGATCGACCTCGGTGCGAACGGGCCCGTGTCCGAGGTGACGCTCATCGACGCCGCGGGCGTGCCGTCGCCGCCGTCGACGTTGATGTCTGCTCTGGTGCTCGGTGGGGCGATGGGCGCTACTGTTGCCGCAGTGCTGGTCGTCGGGGCGGGGGTGCGACGCGATTCGATCGTCTCGCGGCGACAGGTCACCGACCTTCTCGCGGGCGAGGGTGTGACCGACAAGGTGCATTACACAGGGGGAGCGGTTCGATGAGGAAGACAGTGGGGACTGTTGCATTCGTGTCGATTCTCCTGGCCTCCGGGTGCGGGGGTCAGGACACGTCGCCGGAACCGAATTCGGTGGCTTTCGGGGGAACGATCGAGGCGGACTTCACCGACGCAGGTCCTGGCAGTCTGAAGAGTGCAGAGGAACTGCTCACCATCGACAGGCGAGTCAGCGCGATCTCCTCTCTGGCCGCCAGGGTCGTCTACACCTCGACGTCCGGAGTCGACGGATCCCCGACGGAGGTGTCCGGGACCGTCTTCGCGCCGCAGGGCCCCGCGCCGGAGGGCGGATGGCCGATCATTGCCTACGGCCACGGAACCACGGGAGTGTTGCCGGACTGCGGGCCGTCGACCGATCCCGAACTGCTGGGCAGTTCTCCCATCGTCACGGCGCTGGTGAGGTCCGGGTACGTGGTTGCGGTATCGGACTACCAGGGTCTGGGGATCGAAGGGAACTACCACCCGTACCTCGATGCGCGGACGGCAGGCAACAACCTGATCGACTCGGTGCGCGCTGCACAGAAGTTGGTTCCGGACACGTCGGATCGATGGGCGTCGTTCGGGGGTTCTCAGGGTGGACAGGCGGCCTGGGCCGCCAACGAACTCGCGAACACGTACGGTTCGGGGCTCGACATGGTCGGATCGGTGAGTCTCGTTCCTGCCGCCGATATCTCGGGTCTCGCCCGGGCAGCTGCGGCGGGCACGCTGACCGCCGATCAGAAGCCGCTGCTGCAGTGGGTGCTCGTCGGGCTCGCACAGTCCCACCCGGAGATCGACCTGGCCGACTACCGGCGCGGTGTCGTCGAGGAACGATGGGACGAACTGTCCGCCTGTGGCGGACCCCTGGCGGCCGACCGCACGGAGCTGGCCGCGCAGATCGACGACGAGGATCTGAAGCCGTCGACTCCGGAAGCCGAACGCGCACTGGAAGGCTACCTGCGCGAGATGAGTCTTCCGCAGACACGCGCTGCCGCACCGATGCTGGTGCTCTACGGTGGCAAGGACACACTCGTATCGCAGGCGTGGACGGACGGCGCTGTCGCAGCCGGCTGCGCGAGCGGTGACTCCATCCAGTCGGTACTCCAGCCGGAGGCCGGCCACGCAGACATCGACGGTGCTGCTGCGTTTCCGTGGCTGAACGACAGATTCGCGGGCGAACCCGCCGTCAGCTACTGCCCTCCGCCCGCCGCACCCTGATGTGAAGGCTCACCATGACAGCAACCCCGGACAGCACCGCTGCCGCAGCGACGGCGCCGAGTTCGACGGCCGGATCGAAGAGACCGGCGAGGATCCTCGGTCTGGACGGCCCGCGGGGCTTCGCGTGCCTGTGCGTCCTTGCCGTGCACGTGGGAGGGCACAACAGCCCCGTGACGGTGGCCGACTACAAGCTGGGACTGCTCGGCCAAGGTCTGATCTTCTTCTTCGCCCTGTCCGGCTTCCTCATCTTCCTGCCGATGGTCAGGCGCCTGTTCGCCGGTAAACCCATGCCGGACAACAAGAGCTACGCGGTACACCGGATTCTGCGAGTGTTCCCCGCGTACATCGTGATCTTCCTGTTCGCGAACTTCGTGATGCGGGCGGTGTTCACCGAGAACGCGGCGGTGGCCGAGGAACACTTCACCGACGCCGGGCTCGGCATGATCACCGATCCGGTGACGTTGCTCGGCAACCTCACGTTGGTTCACTCCTATGTGCCGTCGATGCTGCAGACCGGTATCAATCCATCGTGGTCGCTGACGCTGGAGCTGATGTTCTACATCGCATTGCCACTGCTGGCGGGCATCGCGTTCTATCTCGCACGCCGGACGAGCATCAGTGCCTCGGTACTCGTGCTTATCCCCGTCGTGGTGATGTTCGCGATCGGTGTCGCAGGAAAGCTCTACACCGCGAGCCGCGTGGAGCCGTCGGGAATCACCGATCCGCTGCTGTTGGACTGGGGACCGAACGAGGTTGCCGTTCTGAGTCGAAGCTTCTTCTCCCTGGCGGACAACTTCACGTTCGGCATGGCGGCTGCTGTCATTTTCGTCGCCGTCGACACCGGAGTGTTGACAGGCTGGATCGCGAAGAACATGCGGTGGTGGACGGGCCTGGCGATGCTGCCCGTTGCGGCCATCTCGCTGAAGCTCGTCGACGACAACTCTCGGTGGCAGACCACGTTCGTTTCCCTCGGATCCGCATTGCTGATCCTGTTCATCATCGCTCCCCTTGCGCGAGGCGAGAGGTCGAAGCTCGCCGAGCGCGCGGACTGGAAGCCGCTCGAATATGTCGGCACCATCTCGTTGAGTGTCTATCTGTGGCACTTTCCGGTCCTGATCATGGTGGGACGCTTCGGCTGGATGGCCGGGGACAGTCCGGTGGGGATGCTGTGGAACTTCGTCGTCGTGACGGCGGTGAGCGTCCTGTTCGGCACCATCACCTACCGGCTCGTCGAGAAGCCTGCGTTGATGTTGGCGCGTAAGTACAAGTCCGGTAAGTAGTGCCCAGATCGTGGGCGGCGCTGTCCGTTGCGGCGCTACTGCTCACCGCCTGCGGTGCACCGGACGTGGCAGCGCCGCGGCCGGTGGACATCTCGCTCGTCGGCGGTTTCGTGCAGGGCCCGGATCCTGCGTCGCTCGATCCACTTCCGCTGCGTCCCATCGGTTTCACCGGCGGCGCGCCACTGCTGTGGGCGACCGACGACGACCTCGCGCGTAGCCTCGACGCCGTCGCTGCCTCCGGTTCGACGCGCCTACGGCTCGATGTGGCGTGGCCACTACTGGAACCCGAACGGGGACTCGAAGTCTGGGCACCGACGGATCGGGTGGTGAACGCTGCGCTCGACCGGGGTATCGACGTGCTGGCCATTCTCGATTATTCACCGGACTGGGCCGCAGCGGACCCGGCCCTCGGGTTGACGAGCAAGCCGGCGTCGGCGGAGGAATACGGTCGATACGCCGGCAGTGTCGCCGCCCACTTCGCCGGTCGGGTCTCGGCGTACGAGATCTGGAACGAGCCGAACGGATCGGTGTTCTTCGGTCCGTGGGCCGATCCGGAGCTGTACGCGGAGATGCTTCGTGAGGCGTTCGGCGCAATTCGTGCCGCCGATCCCGATGCGTTGGTGATCGGGGGTGCGATCGGTGCCGTGGGCGACAACCACAACACCATGAACGGGCTCACGTTTCTGAAGCGCATGTACGACGCAGGGGCTCATGGGTATTTCGACGCGTTGTCGGTGCATCCGTACTCGTACCCGGGGACGCTCGTCGGGACCGAGCAGTTTCCGGACGGTGCTCTGCACATGATCGCGGACATGCGGCGGGAGATGACTGCGCGGGGCGACGACGACAAGGACCTGTGGGCAACGGAATTCGGATCGCCGACCGACGAGGGGGCCGGAATCGACGAGGCCCGCCAAGGAGAGTTGCTGACGACGTTCGTGCACGAGTGGAGTCAGCTGCCGTTCGCCGGTCCGATGTACGTGCACGAGATTCGTGATCGGCTGGCGGGTTCGTCGAATCCGGAGGACAATTTCGGGGTGCTGCACCGAGATTTCACTGCGAAGCCCGCATACGAGGCAGTGGTGGCAGCCATGAAGGCGGGGTTCAGTTGGGACCCGGAACATCTTGTCATGCATGCGGTGTCGAAGGAGTTCGGCTTCCTCGGTGAAGCGCTGACGCCGGTGTATCCGGCACACGACGGCATCGGACGAAAGTACCTCGCGCAGGAGTTCGCCGGTGGCGTTCTCTTCCGCACCGATCAGGGCTACGTGGCATCGCCCTCGAACGTGTCCGGCGCGGTACTCGCATCCGGGTATCTCCCTGCGGGCCCGTACGTGCAAGGGATGCAGCAACTGGACGTCGACGGTGGGGCACGAGTGTTCCACAGCGACCGAACCGGCACGTTCGTCGTACGCGGAGCGATTCTGGATGCATGGACTCCCGAGTTCGGATTCCCGGTGAGCGACGAATACCAGGACGGCGGATTGCTCGTGTCGGACTTCGAATTCGGCAGTATCCGTTGGTCTCCCGAATCCGGTGCGACGGTGGAGTCGCGATGAGGCTTGCGCGTTTTCACGCGGCGTGGACAGCGTGGGTACTCGGGACCGTCCTGCTGACGGGTTGTTCGTCGGCGGTACCGCTGGTGACGAGCATGCCCGCGATCTTCGCGGAATCGCAGAAGCTTCGGCCCGCAGAGCCGATCGACGTTGCCGATCCCGGTACCGGTGCCGGGTCGGTGATCAGTGCGGAGACCATGCCCAATCTGCCGTCGGCGGTGCAGCGTGGTTCCGAGGCAGCCCGCGTGGTGTACCGGTCCACCCAATCCGGTGACGGCGGCGCCACCGAGGTCTCGGCGAGCGTATTCGTGCCCGACGGGGATGCACCCGAGGGCGGTTGGCCCGTCATCTCGTTCGGTCACGGCACCACGGGAATCGAGAACGCGTGCGGGCCGTCGCTCTCACGGGATCTGCTCGGAAGTGCGGCATTGGCAGCTGGATTCACCTCGGCGGGGTTCGCCGTGGCCATCACCGACTACCAGGGCCTCGGCCATGAGGGTGTCCACCACTATCTGGACAACCCGACTGCCGGTTACAACATGATCGATGCCGTTCGGGCACTGAGGCATACGTTCCCCGACGTGTCCGCCCGGTGGGTTGCTTTCGGTGGATCCCAGGGCGGCGGTGCAGCGTGGGCAGCGAACGAACAATCAGGATACGCACCGGAACTCGAACTGCTGGGATCGGTCAGCCTGGCACCGGCAGCGAACATGGTGGGCCTGGTGGACAAGGCTGTACAGGGCACTCTGACTGCCGACCAAGCCCCGTTGATGCAGTGGGTGATCGAATCTCTGGCCAGGAGGTTCACCGGCTTCGATCGTGATCAGTACCGTAGCGGATCGGCGGCGGAGGACTGGGCCGCGCTGAGCGGCTGCACCCCGGCGCAGGCGTCGGCACGTGCGGACGCGGCGGAACGGATCGGTGCTCGTGACTTCGCGCCGAAGACACCCGACGCGGAATTCCTGTTGCGCTACTACCTCGAGCAGATGGCGGTACCGCAGCTGAAGGCGTCGGCGCCCATGCTGGTGGTGTACGGAGACGCGGACACCTACATCGACGCCGAATGGACGGATGCGGCGCTCGCCGAGGCATGTTCCATGGGGGATGTGATCACCATCGACCGTCAACCAGGCAAAGGGCACGGCGACGTCGACGGCGGTGCAGTGAACGACTGGATAGGTGAACGGTTCGCCGGCACTCCCGCCGTCGACGATTGCAACTGAAGGTGGGGCCATGGGACGTCTGAAGAACCTCGAAGTGCGTGCCAAGGACGTGATCAAGCGGCGCCTGGGAACGGGTCTGCCCGTCACGGTGTTCGACGAGCCGTACCTGCTCGTCGCGGTCCTGGGGCAGTCCAACGCGCACGGCGCCGGGATGGGATTGGACATGAGCGGACTCGACGCGCCGCATCCGAGAGTCCACCAGTGGGCTGCGTCGGGGAAGTCGAAGAACACCATCGTCGCAGGATCTGACCCCCTGTTCCACGAAGTGCCCTCCAAAGCAGTCGGATTCGCACCTGTCTTCGCCAGGGAGCTCGCGGACTCGACGGGCCGGCCCGTGCTGTTGGTCCCGTACGCACGGGGCGATTCGGCATTCGCGCGCGTCAACGGAGTGACCTGGGACCCCGCTGACCGTGCCGCCCGACTCAACCTGTTCTGGAACGGGATGGAGCGCATCCGATCCGCCCTCGCCCTGCACCCCGGCAACGAACTGGCCGCAGTGCTGTGGCACCAAGGCGAATCCGACGTACCGCTGACACCAGGGCCCGTGTACGCACAGAAACTGGACAGCGTGATCGACACCATCCGCGAAGAATTCGGCGACATACCCTTCGTCATCGGCCAGATGGTTCCCGACGAAATAGCGTCGGGACACCAGGACTATCCCGTCATCGACGCCGTGCACCGAGACACCCCCGATCGTCGGCCCCGCGTCGTCTTCGTCCCCGGTCCGGAGGGCCTCTACAACACCGAAACCGAGAAAATCCACTACAACGCCGCGGGGCAGCGTGACCTGGGCTCACGCATGTGGACGGCATTCAGCTCCATCTGAAACCGGCGTCGCTCGGCCGGATCTTCGAAGCCATGTCATCGAAGCTGTGGTCGGGCGTGGTGTAACAGTTGCGTCGATCTCAGCCGGGAAACCGCCTGTAATCGACGCAATTGTTACATCACTCCCGCGTTGTCCATCGGCGCCGAGTTCCTAGACTGTTGCGCGGTTCAGAATCAGATTCTTGTATCGATTCCATTCGATGCCCGAGACGCCGGCGGAGTAGACGTTGGTGTTCGTGGTGATGGCGAGGTCGATGACGAACTGCTCGTCGAGCAGAAGGTCCGAGAACTCTGTGTACGACGCTGCGGCCGTGTCGCTTTCCGGGTCGGCTTGCGTCCAGAGGCGGTCGACGATGGCGGTGTATTCGGGTGAGGTGTAGCCCGACAGGTTCTTTGCAGGCTTGAACGGTGCAGCGCCGGTGGCGAGGGTCGACGGGTTGAGTTGGGCGAATCCGTGTGGGTTGATCCACAGTTGGTGTTGGCCGCTGTTCAGGAACGGTGACAGTGTCGCTTGTTCGCGTGGGTCGAGGGTGACGGTGAATCCGATGTCGGCGAGATTGTTCTCGATGATCGCGGCGATGTTCCGTGCCGGTGCGAGACCGGTTCCGTAGGAGAGCAATACGGGTTGTGACGGTGGGCCTCCTGCGTCGGCGAGCAGCTGGCGTGCCTTGTCGAGGTCGCGGGAATAGAAGTCGCGGGCGGCCTCGTCGTAGGCAGGCGAGGACTCCGGCCAGGGGGCGCTGGAGGCGATGCCGACGCCGCCGAGGACCTCGTCGAGGATTCGCTCGCGGTCGACTGCGTAGGAGATTGCTTGTCGGATTCGTTTGTCGGCCAACGCCGGGTCCGCGACGTTCGCCCCGATGTAGTACGCCACGTCGAACACGTCTTCGTTCTCGACCTGGTATCCGTCGCCCGAGAAGGGCCTGGCGTCCTGGGCGGAGACACCGATGACGGCGTTGGTCTGACCGGAGCGCACCGAGGACAGGAGTGCGGAGTTGTCGGGTACCACTCGGATGGTGACCTTGTCCAGCAATGCGGGGGCGTCCCAGTAGCTCCCGTTGCGACTCCAATCCGACTGCCGGCCACGCTGCCAGGAATCGAAGACGAAGGGGCCGGTGCCCACGAACTGTTCGCCCGCGAGCAGTGCTGCTTCGGTGTCGGAGTCGGTGAGGAGGGCGAACTCGAGGAGGTCGTGGAGGTTGACCAGGGGATGCGTCAAGGTCAGTACGGCGACGTGGTCGTCGGAGGTGTCCACCGCCTCGATCGTGCGCGCGGCTGCCTGCAATTGCGAACCGGCAGTGTCCTTCGCGAGGTTCGTGAACGCGTACTCGACGTCCTTGGACGTGAAGGGTCGACCCGAATGGAATGTGACGTCGTCGCGGAGCTGCAGTGTCACGGTGAGGCCGTCGTCGGAAACCTCCCATGAGGTGGCGACGCGCGGAGTCGGTTCGAGCGTATCGGGGTCGAGGCGGACGAGTGTGTCGAAGACGAGTCCGCCGATGGTCATGGAGGTCAGTGACTGGGAGAAGATGGTCGCGGGGTTGAGGTCGCTGAGTGATCCGATCACCAGTGTGCCGCCTGCCTCTCCCGATCCGCTCTTCGCTTCCTCGACCGCCGACGAGCATGCGGCGAGGAGCAGTGCCGTTGCTCCCCCCGCTGTGCCGGTGAGGAATCCTCTGCGGGAAATCATGTGAGCCTTTCTGTTCGAAGCCGTGAATGTCCTAGTCCGCGAAAATCTCTGCCTCGGTCTCGATGCGGTCGACTGTCACCGGGGGAACCCGTACCGGTCCTGGGCGGTAGGTGACCGACTTCAGTGCACCGGTGTATCGGAAGACTCCTCGGCGTTCGCGCAGGTCCCAGGACACCGGTCCTCTCGAGTCGACTCCGACGGAGATGCCGGTCCACGGTGCCATCGCGACCAGTTGGACTTGGTTCGGGAGTGCTGCTACGTGCACAGCGTCGACCGATACGGCGAAGTCCCATCGCAATCCCGGTGCCACTGCGGCGTCGAGGGTGATGAGGGAGGCATCCGGCGGCACTGATGCACTCACCGATCTGTAGCGTCCAAAACTGTTGAAGCCGAGCACGATCTGTCCATCCTCCACGTAGAGGATGTACCCGCCCTGCGGATCGCCGTGCGCCACGAGTACCCCGTCGGCGACACTTCCGAGAGCAACGTCGATCGAGAAGTCTCGGTAGGCGATCAGCCTCGACGACCGGTAGCGCTCCAGGGTGGGCGTTCCAGGAAGGAGCGTGACAGGGTGGGACAGCTGCGCTTCTTCGGGCCTGCGCCGTGCGAGGTCGGCGCGCGTGACCAACGGGAATACCGTGTTCTCCCACGCAGCGCGCTCCCAAGCAGTTGCGAGTTCGGCGACCTTGTCCGGGAAGTCCGTGGATACGTCCTGTAGTTCGGTCGGGTCGGTATGCACGTCGAACAGTTGCCACTGCGGGGCGCCGACGTCCTCTCCCGCGAGGGCGAGCAGCTTCCAGCCGTCTCGGTAGAAGCCGCGATGTCCAGTGATCTCGGAATACTGTTCGAGGTGTCGCGACGGACCGTTGGAATGTAGTACTTCGGCGAACGACACACCGTCGAACGTCAGGGCAGGACGACCTTGCCGTTCGGCGGGCACGTTCAGTCCTGCGAGGTCGAGTAGCGTCGGCGCCAGGTCGGTCACGTACGCGTACTGATGGCGGATTTCTCCGCGCGCGGGTAGCCCTGCCGGCCACGACAGCACGAAGGGCACGCGCACACCGCCGGCGAATGTCTGACCCTTGTAGAACCGGAACGGCGTATTGGACGTCTGGCCCCACCCACGCGGATAGTGCACTCCCAACCGTGCTGTCCCGATGAGATCTTCGTCGTGGGGCACGTCACCGACCCAGTCCGGATCCTTCACACCTGCGAACTCCGCGAAGTAACTCCGTGTCCCTTCCGGCCCGCCTTCCGCTGTCCCTCCGTTGTCCGAGGTGAACACCACGATGGTGTTGTCGAGTTCACCGAGGTCCTCGATGACCTGCAGTACACGTCCGATGCTCTGGTCGATGCTGTCGACCATGCCTGCATAGACTTCCATGTAGCGCGCGAAGCGTCGTTGCTGGTCCTCGGTGAGCGAGTCCCATGGTTCGACGTCGTATCCGGGTTCGCTGTTGCGCGGTGCTTGCCGTGTTCCCTCGGGGAAGAGCCCGTCCGCGAGTTGCCGGGCAAATCGACTTTCGCGCAGCCTGTCCCACCCGGCGGCGTACTTGCCCCGATACTTCGCGCGATCTGCTTGCTTGGCCTGCAGTGGGCCGTGCATCGCCACGTGCGCGAAGTACATAAAGAACGGCTTCGGCGAGTGTGCTCGTAGATCCTTGATGTAGCCGACGGCGCGATCGGTCAGATCGTCCGTGAGGTAATAGTTCTCGGGGTACTCCTCGGTTTCGACCGCGCCGTTGTCGGAGGTCAACTGATTGGGGTGGAAGAACGAGTTCAGCCCTTCGAGCGACCCGTAGTAGCGGTCGAATCCGCGCTGCGTCGGCCACGAATCCTTGGTTCGGCCAGGACTCATGTTCGCATCGCGCACGAGGTGCCATTTTCCGACGGCATAGGTTGCATACCCGTTGTCACGCAACATCTCCGGTAGTGTCAGAGCGTCGTCCGCGAGCTCGAGACGTAGACCCGGAAAACCGGGGTCGGCGTTGGATACGTAGCCGTAGCCCGCGCGGTGAGCGTTGATGCCGGTCAGAAGTGACGCGCGGGACGGTGAACACAGCGGAGTCGTATGGTAATTGGTGAAACGCACACCCGACGCGGCCAGCCGGTCGAGGTGAGGAGTGTCGATCTCCGAGCCGTAAGGACCGGTGTCACTGAAGCCCATGTCGTCGATCAGAATGACGACGATGTTGGGGGCACCGGGGGGTGCGGACGGAGGATAGGTCCAGGCCGGGGTCGAGTCGGCAGCCGTTCTGCCGACTCGACCCTCGAATCCGTCGTACCCCCGCGCGTAGGGCGGAATCGACATCAGAGAGAGATGAGGACTGGCTCGTCGATGACCGAGTAGTGCTCTGCGTCGCCGGCGACGACGCGGCTCTTCTGCCCGTTCGGGTGGACCGGGACATCACCGGCGAGGGTGATGCGCTCGAGTCGTCGGTACTGGTCGTCCCAGTCGGCCACGGCGTAGTGCTGGGTGGCGCGGTTGTCCCAGATCGCAACGTCGCCGAGTGACCACGTCCACCGAACGGTGTTCTCCAGTTTGGTCACCCGGTCCTGGAGAAGGTTGAACAGCACCTGTGATTCCTTGGTCGGCAGGCCGATGAATCCCTTGATGAAGTGGCCGAGAACGAGGGTCTTCTCACCGGTTTCAGGGTGGACGCGCACCACAGGGTGCTCGGTCTCGAAGTACGTGGACTGGAATTCCTTTCGATACTCCGCCGACTTCTCGTTCTGGATCTTCTCTGCGGACGTCGCGGAATAGTCGTAGGCGTTCGAGTGCGTCGCCCACAGATTGTCGACAAGAGCCTTCAGCGAGTCCGGGAGGCTCTCGTAGGCTGCGACCTGCGATGCCCAGGTGGTGTTTCCGCCGTATTCCGGGAGCTGCACGGCGCGAAGAATCGATGCCTTGGGGATGCGGTCGACGAACGTGACGTCCGAGTGCCAGCTGTTGGCCTTGCCGTACTCGGAGTCGATGGCAAGAGTCTTCGTGCCCCGCGATGTCACGGTGGGGTGCGGCGTCGTCGGAGAACCGAGAAGCTCGGCGAACGCGTACTGACTTTCGTCGTCGAGGTGGTCCTGTCCGCTGAAGAAGATGACCTTGTGTTCGAGCAGTGCGCGCCGGATGAAGTCGACGGTCTCCGTGTCCAGGTCACCGCCCAGGCGGACACCCTCGATACGCGCGCCGATCTTGCCGCCGACCTTCACTGCCCGAAGGGATGTCGCGGTAACGGTGTCTACTGACATGGAGCGAGCCTTTCCGTCGGAGGTGCACTGCACGAAAAATAGAGGCGCAGTGCGGGATTGCATCACCGCACCATAGAACCGTCGAGCAATCCACAGTTTGGATCACGAAGATTGCAAGTGCCTCGAAACGTTGTGGTTCCGCAGGTGCCGGTGCTAGCTTCGCTGCACACTTGCGTCTCTCCTTGAAAGCGAATCGTCTTGAGTACAAACATGTCTTTCGACCGGCGCACTCTGCTGCGCGGTGCGGGCCTGAGCGCGCTGGCCATCTTCGGTGCGGCCGCGTGCTCGTCCGCGGTGGGTGAGCAGCAGGACGCAGGCTCGTCCGACGCGACCCCGGTGCGCGGCGGGACGCTGAAAACTGCGGTGACGCAGGACGTGGTGCCGGCGAACTTCCTGACCAACACTGCGGGTGCGACAACGGTCATCGGCCTCGTCTACGAAAGCTTGATCCGGTATCCGCACGACGAGGTATCGCCGACGCCTTTGCTTGCAGAGTCGTGGACACTCGCCGACGACGGCCTGTCGCTCACGCTCGAACTGCGAGACGATGTCACGTTCCATTCCGGGAGGCCGTTCACCTCGACGGATGCCGAGTTCTCGATTCGCACCTACGCGGACCCCACGTGGACGGCGCAGTTGCGCAGTACCGCGGCGGCGATCACGGCCTTCGACACCACCGATCCGCACCGGCTCGTACTGACGTTCGCGCACCCCCTGGGCAACATCTTCGATCTCCTCGACACCGTCCCGATCCTGGACAGCGAATCGATCGACCAGCTGAGGACGGGTGAGAAGTTCGTCGGTACCGGTCCTTTCGTTCTCACCGAACGCACGCCGAACCAGTCGCTCACCTTCGTCCGCAACGACAGTTACCGGGTGCCGGAGCGCCCGTATCTGGATCGCGTGGAAGTGTCGATCATCCCCGACGCCCAGGCGTTGACGAACGCCATCAGGTCGGGTCAGGTGCAGGCGGTCACCAACATCAACTACCGCGACGCGGAGACGCTCGCGAACGGCGGGGCACACACGAGCAACAACCTCGAAGGTGCCGAACTGCAGATCTACGTCGGCACCAACGTGCAGAACCCGGCACTGTCCGACGTCCGGCTGCGTCGGGCGATCGCGTTCGCGCTGGACCGGGACCGGATCATCGCCGAGGTATTCCGGGGTGCCGGATACCCGATCAATGTCCCGTGGCCGAAAACGTCACCCGCGTACGACGAGGACCTCAACGCGACCTTCACCCTCGATACGGACCGCGCGAAAGCGTTGGTCGCCGAGGTCGGAAACATTCCCGCCCTGCCGCTGACCTATCAGGCGGGAAACCCGTACTACGAGGCGACCGCGCAGATCGTGCAGGCGAACCTGGCCGAGATCGGCGTCACGGTCGAACTCGATCCGGTCGAGAGTGCCGCATTCGTGAAACAGCTGATCGGGCAACAGTTCCCCGCGCTGTGGGTGACGTTCCATTCCTGGGCGCAGTACACGCCGTCGACGCTGACGGTCAGCGCGTATCCGTTCAATGCACTGAAGAACGCGTCACGGTACGAGTCGCCCTCGTATCAGGCTGCTGCCGACGCGGCGTGGCAAGTGGCCGACGGCACCGGCGACGAGGCGAAGGAGAAGTACTCGGCGGTCAGCCAGGAGCTGCTCGAAAGCTTGTTCCTGATCGAGATCGGCGTGACGTTCAACCAGGTTGTCACCGCCAACAGCGTGCACGGTCTCGATTGGACGAAGCGATCGGAAGTCCTGCTGACGGATGTCTTTCTGTCATGACGCGCTACCTGCTGCACAAGATTCCGTCGGCACTGCTCGTACTGTTCCTCGCGTCCGTCGTCATCTTCCTGGTGCTCCGCCTGGTACCGGGTGACGCCGCGACGACGTTGGCCGGGCCCGACGCGTCCGAGGAATCCATCGCCGCGATCAGAGCGCAACTGGGACTGGACAAATCGATCCCGGTTCAGTACTCGACCTGGCTCTGGGGCGTGGTCACGTTCGACCTCGGGCGCTCGTACGTCATCGGCGGAACCATTGCGGACCTGGTGTTCGACGGCCTGCTCAACACCGTCGTGCTGTCGGTGACGGCGCTGCTGCTGGCGGTCGTGGTGTCGGTCGGGCTTTCGGTTGAGTCCGTGGCGTGGCCGAGACGCTGGCTCACCGCGCTGGTCAACGGTGCCAACACCGTTGCCGTGGCGTTGCCGCCGTTCGTGTCCGGTGTGCTGCTCGTTCTGTTCTTCGCTGTGTTGCTGCCGGTACTGCCGGCGGGCGGGGTACCGCCCGACGGGTTCCTCGCTCGTCCCGACATCACCGTGCAGTATCTGCTTCTCCCCGCCGTGTGCCTGGCATTACCGGTGGCGGCCGCTCTGACGCGGTTTCTGACGGAGTCCCTGCGCACCGAACTGAAACAGCCCTACATCACCACAGCTCGGTCCCTGGGAGTGTCGCAGTGGAATCTGGTGTCGCGCTCGGCGCTGCGAAACGCACTGCCCACGATGGTCACCGCGTTGGGTCTGCAGACCGGGCAGTTGCTCGGGGGTGCTGTTCTGGTCGAGGCGATCTTCGCGTGGCCAGGTATCGGTCAGTTGATCGAGCAGGGCATCAGCCGGCGTGATTACCCCGTCGTGCAGGTCTTGCTGCTGTTGTCCGTGACGGTGTTCGTCGCAGTCCAGCTCCTGACCGATGTGGTGCACGCCTACCTCGACCCCCGGATTCGCATCGGAGCACCGTCATGACCGTCCTCGACGAACCAGTAAGGACGCGGACCAGGTGGAGTGGCCTGACGAGTGGTCAGGGGCTGGTGGGAGTGATCATCGTCGGTGTCATTGCGCTGGCCGGTATCTTCGCTCCGCTGTTGGCTCCGTACGATCCGCTGGAACAGATCTCCGGCGCAAACTTGCTGGCGCCCAACGCGGATCATTGGCTGGGAACCGACCAGGTCAACCGCGACGTGCTCTCGCGAGTGCTGTACGGCATCAGAATCGATCTCGAGATCGCATTTCTCGCGGTGCCGATCGGTGCGATCATCGGTGGTCTCGTCGGGTTGGTGTCGACGCTGCATCCGGCGGCCGACACTGCTGCACAACGAATCTTCGACGTCGTGCTGGCCTTCCCCGCCTTGATCCTCGCCATCACGCTCGCCGCCATCATCGGTCCTGGTGCGTTCACCGTCGGCGTGGTGATCGTCCTGGCCGAGCTGCCGATTTTCGGTCGGTTGATCAGAACATCGGTGCTGAAGGTGCGGGAACAACCGTACGTCGAAGCGGCCGAGGTCATCGGAGCGGGCAAGCTGTTCGTCCTGCGCACGCACGTGCTGCCGAACTCGCTGGAGCCCATCGGAGTTCAGGTAGCGCTGTCGCTCTCCCTCGCCGTGTTCGTCGAGAGTGCGATGAGTTTCATCGGTATCGGCGTCCGGCCGCCGGAACCGTCGCTCGGGTCGATCATCTCCGACTCCATCCCGAATCTGGACATCAACGCGGCGTTCGCTGTCGGACCGCTCGTCGTCGTCGCACTGCTCGTCCTCGGCTTTCTCCTCATCGCCCAGGGCATCGGACGGGAGCGCCGGTCATGACCTTGTTGAAGATCGAAGATCTCACCATCGCGTTCGGGACGGCTGCACCGGTCGTCGACGGGGTGAGCATCGGCGTCGACGACGGTGAGATAGTCGCACTGGTGGGTGAGTCCGGTTCCGGTAAGTCGCTCACGGCCCGAACGATTCTCGGGTTGCTACCCGACGGTGCCGACGCGACCGGCTCGGTGACTCTCGGAGACACACAGTTGATCGGCGCGAACGAGGCTCTGCTCGGGTCCGTCCGAGGCGTCCGGGCAGCGATGATCTTCCAGGAGCCGCAGACCGCTCTCAACCCGGTCCAGAAGATCGGGTGGCAGATCACGCAAGCTCTGCAGGCACACGGCAGGATATCCAAGTCCGCGGCTCGCTCCCGGGCGATCGAACTGCTGGAACTGGTGGAGATTCCCGACGCCGCATCCCGGGTCGATTGGTATCCGCATCAGCTGTCCGGGGGCCAGAAGCAGCGTGTCGTCATCGCCCTCGCACTGTCCGGTGAACCTGACCTTCTGATCGCCGACGAGCCGACCACAGCGCTGGACGTCACCGTGCAGGCCGAGATACTCGACCTGTTGCAGCGGCTGCGTAAGACTCGTGGCACAGCCATTCTGTTGATCACCCACAACATGGGGGTCGTCGCGGAGATCGCCGATTCGGTCGTGGTGATGCGCGAGGGCCGAGTGCTCGAGAGGCAGCCGGTGGACCGGTTGTTCTCCGATCCGTCGCACCAGTACACCCGCGATCTACTCGACGCGGTTCCACGACTGCACGAGGTCCGTGATCGGCTGCACGAGAAAGGATCCACCGAGGTCCTCCGCCTGAGCGACGTCTCCGTCGTGTATCCGGGTCGCTTCGGTGCGGCGTCCTTCACCGCGATCGAGGGCGTCGACCTGACGCTCTCGGCCGGCGAAGTGGTCGGATTGGTCGGTGAATCCGGTTCGGGAAAAACGACTCTCGGCCGACTCGCGCTGGGGCTGGTGCCTGCGACCACCGGCAGAGTCGAGCTACTCGGGGCGACGGTCGGACACTTGCGTGCGTCGGAACTGCGGGCGCTTCGGCGAGGCGTCGCGCTGGTGCATCAGGATCCTGCGGCCTCGCTGGACCCGCGCCGCAGCGTCGGGCAGAGCATCGGTGAGCCTTTGGTGGTGCACAAAGTGGCCACCGGCGCCGAGTTGCGCTCGAGGACGAAGCAACTGCTCGAATCGGTCCGTTTACCAGCGGACTTCGTGGACCGCAGACCGTCGGAGCTCTCGGGTGGGCAGCGTCAGCGCGTCGCACTGGCTCGGGCTCTCGCGCTGTCGCCGAAGCTGCTGGTAGCGGACGAGCCGACGAGTGCGCTCGATGTGTCGGTGCAAGCTCACGTACTGGAGTTGTTCGCCGAGTTGCGGGAAGAATTCGGCTTCGCCTGCCTCTTCGTCAGCCATGACCTGGCTGTAGTGGACAGCGTCGCCGATCGGGTCGTCGTACTTCGGCGCGGGACAGTGGTGGAGGAGGGGCGCGCCGCTGAGGTGTTCCGGAACCCGCACCACGAGTACACCCGACATCTGATCGAGAGTGCACCCGCTGCACCCGTGCGGGCCGGATGAGGCGGTTCGGCGCGCACGGGTGACAGAGGGTTACTTCACGACATCGGCGAGCCAGATGTCGGAGATGGTTTCTGCGGCCCAGGGGAGGCTGAGGGCGCTGGCGCCGCGGCGGAGGACCCAGGTGGCCTGCGATCCCGAGTTCGGCTGGGCGTCGTTGACGGCGTGATAGCGGCCGTCGACGACGGGCGGGAGGCGCTGGAAGAGCCCGGAGGACTCCCGGGCCTGCTGGGTGGCGTCGTCGAAGTACGAGACGATCAGGATGTCGCCGTCCAGTTTCTCGAGTGCTTCGTCCCCGACGGCGGGATCGTCGGTGAATTCGGCGGCGATGGGGTTGGGTGTGAATCCCAGATCCGTCATGAAGGATTCGGCGGTGCCGCCTGCGACGGAGTAGTAGTCGATGCCGCTGTCGGCGCCGTAATCCGTTGCGATCGTGACGGTTTTGCCCTCGTACTCGGGATGTGCGGCGGCGACGTCGGCGATTCTGCGGTCGGCCTCGTCGATGACGGCCTCCGATGCAGCTCGAAGATCGAGGACCTCGCCGACGATGCGCTGGCCCTCGCGCCAGTCCGCCTTGTCACCCGGGAGGGTGGACAGGTCGACGTAGGGTGCGATGTCGGTGAGTCGATCCACGTCCGTCTGTTCGAGACCGTAGTTCAGCGAAATGATGACGTCGGGGTTCGTGTTGGCGATGTTCTCGAAGTTCACCGGGTCGCTGCGGGTCGCTCCGTCGACGAATTCGATCTGCGAGAAGTAGTCGGTGTCTCGCCATTCCCAGACCGGATCCTCGGTCAGCGCGTACACCGGCGTGACGTCGAGTGCTTGGAGGGCGTCGAGGCCGGTGTTGAAGCCGATCACTGCGACGCGTTCGGGACGCTCGGCGATGACGAAATCGCCCGCCCAAGTGTCCACTGTGAGGGGGTACTGCGTGGTGCCTTCGGCATCGGGCAGGAGTCCGGACGCCGGGGAGTCGGTACCGCTTCCCTCCGGGTTCTCGGACGACGAGCATCCGACGAGCGCCAGCGCGGCCGTGGCGGCGACAACGGGTATCAGGCGCGACCAGCGTCGCCTCGCAGTGGTGGAGTGCATGGACAGATCCCCTTCTAAGTAGACAATTCGGACAACAGGTTAGGCTACGCTACCCTCAAGTCTTGCTCAGTGTGGGACAGGCAGGATGTACGCGTCGAACGTGACGTTCGACGCATCGCTGCAGCGCACAGCGCCGCTGAGCTGAACGAATGTAAAGTTAGTGTCCGCCTGGCCGTTGAAAACCGAGCATCGCACGGGCATCATCTGTGGCATGCAGCAGACCATCACCACAGAAGAACAGCGCGCCCTCGACGAGATCCGTTCGAGGCTTGCTGTCCAATTCCCCGAGGCCGATGTCGACGCGGCCGTGGCGGAGGCGCATCGGAAGTTCGACGGCGGGTCGATTCGAGATTTCGTGCCGCTGTTCGTGGAGAAGGACGCGATCGCGCGTCTGTCCTGATGCGCTAACCCGTCGGCGCCGGCTGGCACGCTGGGCACCACCAGGTTCGGCGTCGCGCGGGATCGCCGGGGACTTCGGCGGTGACGGCGATGGTGGTCCCGCATCGAAGGCAGGGCTTGCCTGCACGGCCGGCGACCCAGTGCTGCCGTCCTTTTCGGCGGTCACCCGTGGTGACCTGGTGAGCTCCGTCGACTGTGGCGGAATGCGTCATCGCCCGGTGCAGCAACGCGACGAGCGCGGGTGCATCCACCGAATCGGCCGGTCGCTGCGGGTGCAGGCCACGCAGGAAGCAGAGTTCGTTGGCCCACAGGTTTCCGGGCCCGGCGACGACGCGTTGATCGAGCAATGCCGAGATGATGGGCACGCTGCCTTGCGCCCTGACGTTCGATGCGGCCAGCGCGGCGTCGAAATCGTCGTGCAGTGGATCGGGCCCGAGGTGCGCGAGAAGTCGGTTCATGTCGGGGCGGGAGCCGTAGTCGACGACGGGGAGCGTCAGACCGTAGGCGGTGGGTCCGTCCGTGCAGGACAGCTGAACTCGGACATCGGGGTTCAACCGCGTGGGCAGTCGGCGGCCGGGACGCGTGACGGTCCAGGAACCGGTCATCTTCAGATGGGTGTGCAGCGTGGCCCCGTCGTCGAAGTCGGTGAACAGATGTTTGCCATGGGTGCGGTGCCCGGTGATCACCCGCCCGGCGAGATCGACGGTCGCGTGCGCCGGGACGTTCAACCTGCCGAGGCGCAGTGTCTGCCCGTCCAGCGCCGCTCTCAGGCGTCGGGCGAGGCGGTAGACGGAGTCACCTTCGGGCACGCGGCGTTCTCACGCTTGTCGCAGTAGCGCGGTCGTGCGTTCAGCATCGACGGGGCGCCCCAGGTGGAATCCTTGTGCCAGATGGCATCCGGCGGCTGCGAGTGCGTCGTACTGCGCCTGGTTCTCGACGCCTTCGCCGACGACGGTGACGTCGAATGCGATGGCGAGCATGACGATCGCGGAGACGACTGCTTCGGCACGTTCCCCGGGCAGTTCGGCAATGTAGGACCTGTCGATCTTGAGGCACTCGAACGTCGGGTAGCGGTCGAGGTAGGCGATGGAACCGTAGCCTTTGCCGAGGTCGTCGAGCAGCAGTGCGACGCCCATCGCGCCGAGGGCTGCGAGGGTCGCGGAGACGCGGGCGGTGTCGGAGACCCATACGGTTTCGGTGATTTCGAGGCCGAGGGCCTCCGGCGGTAGCCCGGTCTCGCGTAGGACGGCGGCGACGTCGTCGGGAAAAGCGCTGTTGCGCAGTTGAAGAGCGCTGACGTTGACGCGGATGGTGATGTCGGAGAACGTTCTCCACTGCACTGCCTGCGCGCAGGCAGTGCGGAGCGCCCACGAGCCGAGGGCTGTGGCCAGGCCGGTTCTTTCCGCTACGGCGACGAACTCGGTCGGTTCGATCGGCCCTCGCTCCGGATGGTTCCAGCGTGCCAGTGCCTCGACTGCGACGATCTTGCCGGTCGAGATCTGTATCAGCGGTTGATAATGCAGCCTGAGATCCCCTGCGGCCAGTGCATTTCGAAGGTCGATGGACAACGAGCGGACGCGGTCCGCGTCGTACAGGTCGTCTCGGTCGAAGAGCGCGTACCCGCCGTCGCCGCTGTCCTTGGCGCGGTACATCGCCAGGTCGGCTCGGTGAATGAGATCGCGCCGGGACATCGACGGTTCCGACAGGGCGATGCCGATGCTGACGCTCATCGGGATCGGGCCGTCGCCCGGACGCAGCGGTGCGCTCAGCTTCGAAATGATGTGACGAGCATAGTCTTCTGCCTGGTCGGGTCCGTCGATGTTCTGGTACATGATGAGGAACTCGTCGCCGCCGAGCCGGGCCACGGTGCCGCGTTCTCCGACGGCGTCGGTGAGGCGCTCGCTGAACCGGACGAGTGCACGGTCGCCGCTCTCGTGTCCGAGGCTGTCGTTGATGATCTTGAAATCGTCGATGTCGAGCAGCAGGAGCGCAACGTGACTGCGTTCCGAATGGTTGCGCATGAGCGCGTCGTCGATGAACTCGTACGCCAGCGTCCGGTTGGGGAGCGACGTCAAAGCGTCGTGCATGCTCTTGAGCCACAGCTGTCGATCCAGCTCCACTCGTTTGAGTGCCGATGTCACGACGCTGGCGACGGCGGCGAGGAAGCTCATCTCGTCGGCGCTGTACATGCGCGGCTCGTACCCGTACACGGCCAGTGCTCCCCAGTGTTCGGACGAGGCGAAGGGCACCGGCACCGCTGCCCCGCTACGCATCTGGAGGCTTTCCATGGTCGAGGTGTCGAAGCGATCCTCGGTGGTGATGTCCGGGCAGATCACCGGGATGTTGTGCTGCAGTGCGTAACCGGCCATGGAGTGATTGCCGGCCGGAATGGACGCGCGAGTGGACAGGGTTCTGCTGGCAGCGAGAACGTTGAGGGTGCTGTCGCCGGTGTGCGCCTGGTGGACGACCGCTGCGGATTCGACGCCGAGAAGCGTCGCGGCGGCCAGCGCTGCGGCCGACATCAACTGTGCGAGGTCCGCATGTACGGCAAGGCGGCTGAGTTCGGCGAGCGCCTGCTGCTCGGCGGCATGCTGCCGGGCAGTCGCGGCCACGGCCTGAAGTTCCTCGTCGCGGTGATGCCCGGCCGTTCGGTCGCGGATGATCGTCGCGATTTTTCCGGGCACACCGTCGTGGTTCTCGAGGACGAAAGCCGACACGGCGACGGGGATCGCCACGTCCGTGCGGTGGTGGCGAAGTTCGCTCAGCCCTCGCCAGTGACCGTGATTTCTCAGGCTCGCCTCGACCTCGTCGGCCACCAGGAGGCCGCGAACGGTGAAGAACATGTCCGTGGTGAGGACCTCGTCGTCCGTCAGGGAATCGAGGCCCACGAGTGCGCGTCCGGCTGGATTGACGTACAGCACCGCACCCGAGAATTCGGACAATGCGATCAAATCGGGCGACAGGTCCAGTATCGCCTGCAGTACGGCCAGGTCATCGGTCGGATCCGGCATAGCCGTCCTTTCAGGCCAACTGACAGTCGACAACACATCGTATGGCCTGGCCCAGCCGAAAGTACTGGATCCGTTAGAGCGCACAAGAGCCGTCGGATACCCCGCGACGGCGGAACCGAATCACTTGGCCTCTTCCGCCGACAAACCTTTTGGTTTCCCTGCACACTGACGAAATGTGGTGGTGGATTCTGGGCATCCTGGCGCTGTGGATCGTGATAGCGCTCATCTTCGCTCTGCGCATCAGCCGTGGGCTGGGATCGATCGGCAACTGGGACGACGAGGACGAGGATCTCTAGAGCGCCGGATACACTATGCGTCGTCGATTGCAGTTCGCGGTCGACCCGGAGGGTCATCCGTCGAGCAGCGGCGTTGTCACCCGGAGCAGGTGCACGCCATGGTTCCGCGCTGCTACCTGCATCAACGTTGATTGCATGCAGCTCGGACTGAGGTGAACGATGGCAGAACCCACCGCGCGAGCGTCGGACAATTCGCCGACGTTGTTGGGACTCGCGGACTTCGCGCGTGACCTGCGCAAGGGCAACCGCACGGTCGAGGAAACCGTTCAGCAGATCCTGGCGCTGTCGATCGAACTGATCGGCAATGTCCACCACGGATGCGTGACCACCCTGGAAAAGGGGAAACGCACCGTGGTCGCGTCGACGGATTCCGTCGCCGAGGAGATGTGCCGGCTGCAATACGAGCTGGACGAGGGGCCCATCGACAACGAACTCCAGCACCTCGACACTGTGGTGTCCGGGGAGCTCGACGGCGAGCAGAGGTGGCCACAGTTCGCGAAGATCGCGGTGGCCGAAGGGGTGCGATCCCTGGCTGCGTTCCGGCTGTACTCCGGTGACGGCGACCTCGGCGCACTGGT
Organism: Rhodococcus sp. 114MFTsu3.1; assembly: GCF_000383555.1. Lineage (NCBI taxonomy): Bacteria > Bacillati > Actinomycetota > Actinomycetes > Mycobacteriales > Nocardiaceae > Rhodococcus > Rhodococcus sp. 114MFTsu3.1. The sequence goes on from NZ_KB911545.1 coordinate 263,897, forward strand.
GTTCTACAGCAAGAGCACCGATGCGTTCGACGAGGACGATCTGATCGTCGGGGAAGCCGTCGCGACGCACGCAGCATTGGCTCTCCTCGCCGCGCGCGAACGGGATCAACTGAAGTCGGCGCTCGCGCGGCGGGACATCATCGGCCAGGCCAAGGGCATGCTGATGGAGCGGTACTCGATCGACGCACTCCGTGCCTTCGACCTGCTGGTCAAGCTGTCCCAAGAACGTAACCAGCGACTCCACGACGTCGCCGCAGAACTCGTCGCCGTCGAATCGGTGTCGCAGTAGTCCGAGGTCGACAATGCTCGAGGTTACTGTCGAAGTATGACCTTCGAGAGCACCTACGCCGATCGATTGGATGCGCTCGTGCTGCCGTGGCAGGGAGCCGAGGCGCCGAGTCCGCAGTTACTGGTGTTCAACGACGCCCTCGCCGGCGAGTTGAGAATTCCCGACGTCGGCGTCGACGTTCTGTCCGGCGCCACTGCTCCGGCCGGGTCCAACCCGGTGGCCATGGCCTACGCGGGTCACCAATTCGGTGGGTACGCACCGCTTCTCGGCGACGGTCGCGCACTGCTGCTCGGAGAAGTGCTCGTCGGCGACGGGCGGGTGGACGTTCATCTCAAAGGATCCGGCCCGACGCCGTTCTCCCGCGGAGGCGACGGATTCGCCGTCGTCGGCCCGATGCTGCGTGAGTACCTGATCAGCGAGGCCATGCACGCGTTGGCGATTCCCACGACGCGTTCGCTGGCCGTGACGGCCACCGGGCGGGATGTGTACCGAAACGGGCCGGAGCCGGGTGCGGTGCTGACGCGCATCGCGGCCAGCCACATTCGGGTGGGAACGTTCGAGTTCGCCGTTCGTCGCGACGGCCTCGTTCAACCGTTGGCGGACTACGCGATCGAGCGTCACTACCCGGCCGCGATGGGCGATTACCTGGCGTTCTTCGAGGCTGTGGTCGACGCGCAGGCATCGTTGGTGGCGAAGTGGATGCTCGCTGGGTTCGTGCACGGCGTCATGAACACCGACAACACCACCATCTCCGGCCAGACCATCGACTACGGGCCGTGCGCGTTCATCGACGGGTACGACCCGGCCGCCGTCTTCAGCTCCATCGATCAGGGCGGGCGGTACGCGTTCGGCAACCAGCCCGCGGTCCTGAAATGGAATCTCGCGCGATTCGGCGAAACCCTGCTGCGGCTGATCAGTGACGTTCCCGACGACGCCATCGCCCAGGTCACCGCAGTGCTGGAAAGCTTCGACACGCGGTACGACGGTTACTTCACGGCTGGAATGGCGTCGAAACTCGGCCTGGCCTCGCCGGACAGAAGTCTGATCGACGACTTCCTGGCGGTCCTGCAGGCCGAGGGTGCGGACTGGACAGGGACGTTCCGAACGCTGGCGGACTCTTTGAGGGCAGGAGTGGAGCCGGCAGGAACGACCGTGGGGGCAGGAGTGGAGCCGGCAGGAACGACCGTGGGGGCAGGAGTGGAGCCGGCAGCAACGACCGTGGGGGCAGGAGTGGAGCCGGCAGGAACGACCGTGGGGGCAGGGCCAGTCGTTCCCTCGTGGCTGGCGGGGTGGGAGTCGCGGTGGCGTTCGGCGCTGGTCGGCGATCTCGCGGCCGTGGCCGATGCGATGGATCGTGTGAACCCGGTGTACATCCCGCGAAACCATTTGGTCGACGCTGCCCTCGTGGCGGCGACGGGCGGGGACATGAGCCAGTTCTCGACGCTTCTCGATGTTGTCACTCATCCGTTCGAGGTTCGTCCCGAGTGGGCGGAGTTCGCGGGACCGGCGCCTGCGGTCTTCGCGAGTGGGTTCCAGACGTTCTGCGGAACTTGACACTCGTCGCCGCTTCTGTCTAGGTTTAGCCCACCTCGCGTGTGATCCAAGCCACCCGCGACTGGGTCATCCTTGGGGGATACGGTGAATCTGCGCGTCGTCACGGTCGTACTGTCTCTAGCAGCCGCGGTGCTGATTCCGGTGGCGACCGCGTCGGCCGATCCGGGATCGGACTTCTATTCTCCACCCGCAGAATTCGATTCGACGCCGGGCTCGCTCGTCCGGGCCGAGCCGCTCCCCCTCCTCGCGTCGTTCCCCGGCGCGGACGGAACGTGGCCCGGCAAGGCGCAACGCGTCATGTATTCCTCACGGCTGCAGGATGATTCGCCGGTCGCCGTCACCGGAACGTACATCGAGGCAAGTCAACCCTGGCGCGGCACCGGGGAGCGCCCCACGATCGTCGTGGCGCCCGGAACCGTCGGGCAGGGGGATCAGTGTGCACCGTCGAAGGCGTTCCAGACGGGACTGAACGCCACACTCGATCCGGTCTCGTTCTCGGCCAACCAGGAACAGCTCGCCGCGTCCGTCTGGATCGCCCGCGGTGCGCGGGTGTTCGTCACCGACTACGTCGGTCTCGGCACGCCCGGTGTGCACACGTACGTCAACCGCATCGAAGAAGCGCACGCGGTGCTCGACGCAGCCCGCGTCGCGAACGTCCTGAGTGGTACCGGCTCGTCGACTCCGCTTGCGCTGTGGGGATATTCGCAAGGCGGTGGCGCCGTCGCCGCGGCCGCGGAGATGCAGCCGTCGTATGCACCGGAACTGAACATCAAGGGCACCTGGGCGGGTGCACCTCCGGCGGACCTGTTGGCCACTCTCGGGCAGGTCGACGGAACACTCATCGGCGGTGTCATCGGATTCGCGGTCAACGGATTCGTCGCACGCAGGCCCGAACTGCTGGAACCCTTCAATGCGCGACTCACCCCCGAAGGCAAAGCCGTCATGGCCGAGCTGAGCAACGCCTGCATCGGCGACGTCATCCTCCGCCACCCCTTCCTGCGGACCGAGACGTTCACCGCCGACCACCAGCCCCTGCTGGCCAACCTGCGCACGATTCCGGAAGCAGCGCCGATCTTCGACGAACAGCGCATCGGCACCCTGACGCCGACGACCCCCGTGCTGGTCACCAGCGGACGCAACGACGACACCGTCCCCTATGAGCAGGCCAGACAGCTCGCCGTCGACTGGTGCGACAACGGTGCCACCGTCGACTTCGTCAGCAACGACCTGCCGCCGATCCTCCCCGGCGCCGTCCTGCCGAACCACTTCGGCCCGGACCTCATCGACGGCTACGGCACCGGACTGGCACTGAACTACATCACCGACCGGCTCAACGACGTACCCCTTGCCAGCGGTTGCCGCCTCGGCTGACAGCGTCACCCCCTCGCAGGACCGACTCGTGGGACCGAACGCGTGGGACCGAACGCGTGGGACCGAACGTGACGTTCGGTCACTTCAAGTGACCGAACGCCACGTTCGGTACGGAAACCGCGCGATGAAATTTTGACTAATTCCAGAAAACACGAGATTTTTGGGTTGGATCTGGTTATCGTCGGTGTCATGACGACGGACCTGAGCAATGCGGATCGGCTACGTGCAGCCGGTCTACGGGTCACGCAGCCCCGCACTGTCGTCATGGACGTTGTGCACAGTCATCCGCATGTCGACACGGATACCGTGTTCACGCTGGCTCGTACAGTTTTGCCTGCGGTGTCCCGTCAGGCCATCTACGACGTTCTCGATGCGGTGACGGCTGTCGGCCTCATGCGTCGCATTCAACCGGCGGGTCATGTGGCCCGGTACGAGATGCGCGTCGGCGACAATCATCACCATGTCGTGTGTCGCAGTTGTGGTCTCATCGCCGACGCGGATTGTGCGCTCGGTGAGGCTCCGTGCCTGACGCCGTCCCACAGTCATGGTTTCGTCGTCGACGAGGCCGAGGTCACGTTCTGGGGCTTCTGTCCCGATTGCGCGACCAGATCTTGATCATCGCCAGGCGTTGATCACAGCCCGAAAAATGTAGCCCACCGGAAAGGACCACGCGTGACCTCCGACGCCCGCCCACCCCACTCCGACACGAAGACCGACAGCACCAGTGAGAGCGAAAACCCGGTTATCGAGTCGCCGAAGCCCAAGAGCGGGGCTCCGCTGACCAACAAGGACTGGTGGCCCAACCAGATCGACCTGTCGATCCTGCATGCGCATACGTCCAAGTCGACGCCGTTGGGTGAAAAGTTCGATTACAAGGCAGAATTCGCGAAGCTGGACGTCGACGAGTTGAAGGCCGACGTCACGGCTGTGCTCACCGATTCGAAGGATTGGTGGCCTGCGGATTACGGCAACTACGGTGGTCTGTTCATTCGCTTGAGCTGGCACGCGGCCGGTACGTACCGCGTGTTCGACGGCCGAGGTGGTGGCGGTCAGGGCGCGCAGCGTTTCGCACCGCTCAACAGCTGGCCGGACAATGCCAACCTGGACAAGGCTCGCCGCTTGCTGTGGCCGGTCAAGCAGAAGCACGGAAACAAGATCTCGTGGGCCGACCTGCTGGTGTTCGCCGGCAACGTCGCACTGGATGCCATGGGATTCAAGACGTTCGGCTTTGCGTTCGGCCGTGAGGACATCTGGGAGCCCGAGGAAGTTTTCTACGGTCCCGAGGACAGCTGGCTGGGTACCGACAAGCGGTACACCGGTGAGCGTGAGCTCGCGAAGCCGCTCGGCGCGACCACGATGGGTCTGATCTACGTCAATCCCGAAGGGCCCGAGGGCGAGCCGGATCCGGTGAAGGCCGCGCACGACATCCGCGAGACGTTCGGTCGCATGGCCATGAACGACGAGGAGACGGCTGCGCTGATCGTCGGTGGTCACAGCTTCGGCAAGACGCACGGCGCTCGTCCCGCGGACAAGATCGGACCGGAGCCCGAGGGCGCACCGATCGAGCAGCAGGGTCTCGGCTGGAAGAACGGCCACGGCACCGGCAAGGGCGAGGATCAGGTCACCAGTGGTCTGGAGGTCGTGTGGACCAAGACGCCGACCAAGTGGGGCAACGGTTACCTCGAGAACCTGTACGGCTACGAGTGGGAACTGCAGAAGAGCCCTGCGGGCGCATGGCAGTTCGTGGCCAAGGACGGCGCGGGCGCCGGTGAGATCCCCGACCCCTTCGGTGGTCCCGGACGCGCACCGACCATGCTCGTCACCGACATCTCGCTGCGTGAGGATCCGATCTACGCCGAGATCACCCGTCGCTGGCTGGATCACCCGGAGGAGCTGTCCGACGCCTTCGCGAAGGCCTGGTACAAGCTTCTGCACCGCGACCTCGGCCCCATCTCCCGCTACCTCGGTCCGTGGGTTCCCGAGGAGCAGCTGTGGCAGGATCCGGTTCCGGCGGCGACGTCCGAGCCGATCGACGACGCCGACATCGCCTCGCTCAAGTCGAAGATCCTCGACTCGGGACTGACGGTGCAGCAGCTCGTGTCGGTTGCATGGTCGTCGGCAAGCACGTTCCGCCACACGGACTTCCGTGGCGGCGCCAACGGCGCACGTGTTCGGCTCGAACCGCAGAAGAGCTGGGAGGCATCCGAGCCTGCCGTGCTCGCGGAGGTGCTGCCGAAGCTCGAGCAGATCCAGCACGATTTCAACGGTGCTGACGGACATCAGGTTTCGCTCGCGGACCTGATCGTTCTCGCCGGATCCGCCGCGATCGAGAAGGCTGCCAAGGACGCCGGGCACGAGGTGACGGTTCCGTTCACTCCGGGTCGCACCGACGCCTCGCAGGAGCAGACGGACGTCGAGTCCTTCGGATACCTCGAGCCCCGCGCCGACGGTTTCCGCAACTTCTACAAGAGCGACGAGGAGACGCCGGAGGAAGTTCTGTGGCTCGATCGCGCGTACCTGCTGAACCTGACCGCGCCCGAGGCGACGGTTCTGGTCGGCGGCCTGCGTGCACTGGGCGCCAACCACAGTGGCAGCAAGCACGGCGTGTTCACGGACCGTCCGGGTGCGCTGACCAACGACTTCTTCGTCAACCTGCTGGATTCGGACACCGAGTGGAGCAAGGCGGACGACGGGTCTTACGTCGGGAAGACGCGCAAGACCGGTGAGCAGAGGTGGACGGCCAGTGCCATCGATCTGAACTTCGGATCGCACTCGCAGCTGCGCGCCATCTCCGAGGTCTACGCCCAGGCGGACAACGGTAAGAAGTTCGTCGACGATTTCGTTGCGGCCTGGGTCAAGGTCGCGGACAACGATCGGTTCGACGTCCGCTAGTCCACGTCCGTGAGTGGAGATACGTCGAGGTGTCTCCACTCACGGCGTTTGGGTTCTTCCAGTCCGGGGATTCCACGCTGTGTGAAGGTAATACGAGGACCGCTGTGCGCATCGCGGTGACCGGGGCGAGCGGGAACGTGGGCACCGCTGTTCTGCGGGCTCTCCGCGCTGCGTACCCGGATGCGCAGGTCGTCGGCTTGTCGCGACGGCGACCGCCTCAGGAACCGCCCTTCGACAGCGTCACCTGGGTTCAGGTCGATCTTGCATCCGAGGACTCCGAAACAATCCTGCTCGACGCTTTCAGTGGGGTCGACGCGGTGGTTCATCTCGCCATTGCATTCCAGCCCATGCGGGACCGTCGGTATCTTCGGCGAGTCAACGTCGACGGCACCGAGCGCGTGGCGCGGGCCTGTGAGGCTGCAGGCGTCGGACATTTGGTTCATCTGTCGTCCGGCGGTATCTACGCGCCCGGCGCCTACGGCGTCGAGGTCGACGAATCCTGGCCAAGGACAGGGGTCGAGGCGTCGACGTACAGCATGGACAAGGCCGCTGCCGAGGATGTTCTGGACGGTCTGTCCACTCGAATGCGTGTTGCTCGTCTTCGTCCCGGGCTGATCAGTCAGTATTCGTTCGGAAGTGCGTTGTTGCGTTACGCGCTCCCGGATCTCGTACCGTCCTCGATCGTGGACGTCGTTCCGTTCCTACCCATCGACCGATCCTTCGTCGTTCCCGCTGTGCACAGCGACGACGTCGCCGACGCGGTGGTCAGGGTTCTGCAGCGTCGCGCGTCGGGACCGTTCAATCTTGCTGCGCCGACACCGGTTCGGGCCGATACGGTCGCGGATGCGTTCGGTGTTCGAATAGTTCCGACCCCGAAGAGGGTGCTGTCGACCGCCGTTCGAGTGGGTTTCACGGCGCATGTGCTGCCGATCCATCACGGGTGGGTGGAACTGGCTTTCGAGACACCGCTGTTGAACGCGGCGCGGGCTCGCAACGAATTAGGATGGCAGGCAAGTAAAGACGGCCCGGCGGTCCTGCGGGAGACGGTGCGTGGAATGCAGGACCGAGCGTTCGGAGACAGTCCGCCGATGCGTAAGAGAACCATTTCGGACACGGCGCGGTCGTTCGTCCGGCGCGGATTCGTGTCGCGAGGCCGGCCGTCCTAGCGGACTCCCTCAGTTGCTTCTTTTCTCCGCAAGCAGGGCAAGGCGTCGTAATGCTTCGGAATTGCGCGGGTGCACCAACAGGTGCTGAACCGAATCAGGGACGATGCTTGCAGGCATCGTCGCGGCGTGCTCGATCATTTCGATTCTGCAGCCCGACGCCTGAGGATGAAGACGCAGCGTGATGTGGGCTTTTCCGAAGGGGAGTGCGCGGGCTTCGAGCTGTAATTCGCGTCCCTCGTGCATTCCGACAGACCGGGTCTCGTCGCTCAACACCGCCGGCCACACCCCGACGGAGTGGTGAATTCTCGATCCCTCGGCGGGCCATTTCTCGTCCACGGCGCGGATGCGGCTGGCTCCGACAACCCACGTGGCGTAGTTCCACCCGTCGGCGAGCACTTCCCACACGTCGTCGCAGCTGGCTGTGGTCTCACGTGAGGTGGGCATGCGGAACTTCCTTCGCTGGATAGATAGGGCCGTACTACCCACCGGGGATCCGTTTCACACTTCGTCGGGCACACGCCGTCGTAGCAGGCGTGAGGCAACGACGAGCGCCCCGACCATGGCGGTGACCAGGACCCCGTCGGACACGTCGAGAGCGAGTGCGATGGCGGTGAACAGCGTCGTCGCGCCGACGATGTCGAGCACGATCTTCGTCGGGAGTGCGTCGAGGAGAATCGACTCCTCGGGTTCAGTGCTGTTTTCGGCGTGCGCGGTGTGGTCGAGCGTCATCGGTGAAGGTCCCTTCTTGTCCGCGACACTTGTTCCCCATTTTCATCGGAATCAATCCTTCGCATTTCACGCGCCGGCGTACCGAACGGTCTCCACTGCGGTCATCTCGAATAACGATTCCTAACCCGATTCTGCTTTTCCATTCGCTATTGGATAGCCTTGAAGACAAATCCCTCGATACGAAAGGCCTCGCACCGTGGCGAAGCAGGTTATCTACGAATTGATCGATGACATCGATGGCACGTCGATCGACGAGGGCCAAGGGGAATCCATCGAATTCTCGCTCGACGGTGTCGACTACGTGATCGACCTGAAGAACAAGAACGCCAACGAGTTTCGCAAGAAGGTCGAATTCTACGTCGACTACGCCACTCGTGTCGGTGGGCGTAAGCGCAAGGCCGCACCGGCCGGTGCGGCACAGAGCGCGCCCGCTGTGTCCGCCCCGACCACCAAGCGTGATCCGGCACAGACTCGTGCGATCCGGCAGTGGGCCGCGGACAGCGGTTACGAAATCAACGACCGCGGCCGGATTCCAGCGGAAATCGTCGAGGCGTACGAAGCCGCCAACTGACAGCTGTTTTCATGTTCCCGTGACGTGAATCGGGTCGCGCACCGCCACTGTCATTGCCCGGTCGATTCCTGTTTCGGGTAGGAGACAGTGAATTCGAGATAGATCGTCGGCAGCGGGCTGAGAAAGTAGCGGGTACGTGCGTTGTGGGTTCTCCCGCGGTGCAGCCACGGTGTTCGACGGTCGTCGTCGGGGACGAAGGCGTAGTTGATGCGCCTCACACCTGGGTCGTTGGGGGGCGAGGTCCTCGACGAAGTTCATGAAACCCCGGTGCTCACAGGACCCACAGCGCAGTCATGGGCGGGAGGTGAAGGCGAGCGCCCCGCCCAGGCCGCAGAGCGCAACGCCCGCGGTGCCGTCGATGGCCATCCGGGCGCGCCTGCGTCGGAGAAGGCCCTGCAGGTGCACGGTGATGACGACGAACAGCAGCCACCACAGTGCACCGAGGGCAATGTCCAACACTCCGAGCACGACGATCTGCAGGGTCACGCCCGCGGCCGGGTCGATGAACTGGGGCAGTACGGCAACGAAGAACAGGGCGGCTTTCGGGTTGAGGACGTTGGCGAGGAATGCCTGAGCCCAGATCCGCCCGGATCGGTCGGTGGTGTCCGGCGCGGGTCTGCCGCGTACGGCGTCGCGCAGGGATTGGACACCGAGGTACACGAGATACGCGGCCCCGAGGAGCTTGACGACGGTGAACGCCTGGGCGCTCGCGAGCAGTACCGCGGACAGCCCGAGCGCCGCCACGGTCAGGTGGACCATCAGCCCGCTCTGGACGCCCAACGCGGCGCGCAGACCGTCGGCTCGTGATCGCGACGAGTGTCTGAGCACCACGAACCAGTCGGGCCCTGGAATGACGTACGCCAGCGCCGCGGCGATCGCGAAACCCCACAACATGTGTGTGTTCACGTCTTCACCGTAGCGACGATCGCCCCGTGTGGTCGACAGCCGACGCCCGTTCGGGTGTGCGTTTCGACGACATCGAACGCTCCCAGCCGGTCCGTCAGCGCAGGAACGGGCCACCGATAGGCCGTCGTGACCGCGTGATCGAACGGGCCCAGTTCGGGCGCTTCGAAGAACCCGATCAGCAGGCTTCCACCTGGTCCCAGTACCCGGGCGAACTCCTGGAGCGGCGCGGAGATCTCGTCCGGTGTGTGGTGGATGAGGGAGTACCAGGCCAGGATCCCGCCGACGGGCCCCTGCAGTTTCTCGGCGACCCCGACGTCGAACTTTCGCCCTGGATATCTGCGAGACGCATGTTCGACGAATTCGGGCGTCGGATCGATCCCCCGAACATCGTGGCCGAGGGACGCGAGATGGTCCGTCCAGTGGCCAGGGCCGCAGCCGACGTCGACGATGGGTCCCGACACCGACGTCGCCCACTCGGTGACCAACTGCCGATCCGACGGGTGCACCGCGCCCATCGAGTCCAGCAGGCGTACGTATTCGGCGACACGATCGGAGTAGGCGGTCACCGAGCAACGGTAGCCTTTCCGGCATACGGAGGTGGCCGGCGGCGCCCCGGTACCCAGCTCCGCGCCACTCCGGTACTCAGCGTCGCTCGACGGGGATCCAGAGCTCGCCGGTTCCCGAAGTCCAGTCGGCGCTCTTCTCGGTGACGGTCAGCAGTTCCGGCCCCGGGACCACTTGGTAGGAGTTGGAAGGGAACCATTCGCTGAACGCGTCGGCCCAGAGTTGTTGCAGTGCAGACTGAAAGTTCTCCGACGCCTGCGCCTCGAACACCACCCACTTCGACGGCGCCACCGGGAGCGAGTCCCACTCCGGATGGTGCGTCGTCGACGCCACCGCGAAGTAGTAATCGAACAGGCTCCCGTCTTCTCGCTCCGGCTCGAATCCGTCACTGACGAAGAGGATCTCGGGTAACTCCGGGACGTCGGCGACCGCTGTGAGCGCCTGCCCGGTTCCGGGTTCAAGGCTCTGGTGGAACTCCGTCATCGCGGTGTTCTCGCCTTGATACTTCAAGGGGATTCGCGTTTTTCTACCGACGATGTGGAACTCCGGCAGGTCGACTATTCGGTATCGCATGGTGCTCCGTCCTTCGATGGTCAGGTGAAATGTCACCGCTTGCTGCGAACGAAGGACTGCACCCGGCCTGCGTGCCGCCGATGGCGTCAGGCCGTTCATCTGGCGGAACGCCCGAGTGAAGGCGTCCGACGACGAGTATCCGTACTTGGAGGCGACGTCGAGAACCCCGACGCCGTCGAGAATCTCCGCCGTTGCCAACGTCATTCGACGCGCTCGAATGTAGTGCGACAGCGACATGCCTGCCAGCGCCGAGAAGACGCGTCGGAAGTGGTACTCCGAGGTGAGCGTGATCCGCGCGAGTTCCGTCGCGTCGATCTCACCCGCCAAGTTGTCCTCGATGTAGCCGAGGGCATCGTTCCACCGACCCAGCATGCCGTCCCTGCCTTCCTTCGTTCTGACCGAAACGATAGGAGCGCACCCGGCGCGGATTCTCGACTTTCCGTGCCGCGAACTGTCGGTGATGCTACCAATGCCAGGCGTCACCGCCGACGTTCTCGACGGTCTGCTGCAGCACGCGAATGGTCGTCGCGAAGTCCTCCGGGCTGATCCCCTGCATCCGTTCGGCGTGCAGGTCGCGTTGGACGTCCGCGGCGTCGCGGAACTTCTCGGCGCCCGCGTCGGTGAACGTCAGCCTGGAGTCTGTTTGCGTCACCCACCCCTTGTGCGTTGCGGAGTCGATGGCGTCGACGATCGCCTGCGGGGTGTCGTTGTGGCCGATCAGCTCGATGGTCGCATCACGATCGACGCCTCCCGGGTGCAGCGAAAGTTGGTGAAGAAGCCACCATTCGGGTTGTGCCACATCGATGTCGCGGAGCGCGCCCTGGGTCCGGGTGCGGATCGCTTCACCTGCGCGGACGGTCCAGAATCCTATGGGTTGCTTTTCCGGCGGTTGCATGTCTCGTGTCGTGTTCATGTACTCGACGGTAGAAGCTCGAGTGCACTCGAGGTCAAACGCTGCGTCAGGATGCATACTCGTGAGATGGCAGACGAGTTCACGTGGTCGCAGTTCTCGTCGATCGTGCTGATCTTCGTCGGTGTGCCGACCGTGATCGGCGGATGCGCGGCATGGTCAGCGCTGTGGTCGGAGAGGGCACGGTTCGCCGGGCAGACGGGTAGCGGACGAGTAGGAGTGTGGGGCACCGGTTCGATTGCGTTCGTCGGTGGGTTCGTGGCGTGCGCCGGATGGCTGAGCTGGTCGGCCGACTACAGGGGAGAGGTCCGAGGGCCCGGATTGCCCGCGCCGAACCAGTTTCCGACGTGGCAGGTAGTAGCCTGCGGCGCAACGGTTGTCGGAGTGTGTTTCGGCGCAGCACGGCTGTCCAGGTGGGTCCGTGCCGGCGGGTTGGCCGCTGCACTGGGCACCGCAGGGGGATTCACGACTGCATTTGCGGTCAGCGCGAGCACCGATTCGACAGGGCAGGCGGGCGTGGGAGTGTTGCTGTCCCAGGTCGGCTGGCTTGCGGCGCTGGTGGTTCTGATGCTGGTTCGCGCGAAGATACTGACGCGCAATTCACGTACGCACCACGGACCTACGCGTCGCACCGGTACCAGTGGGTGCGACGCGTAGGTCGGGTCCGTGAACCGCGCGTGGGGATTCGTAGCCCGAGTCAGCAGCTGACGTCGTCGTTCGGCATGACTCCGTCGACCAGGTAGTCGGTGATGACGTCCTGGGCGCACTGGTTCTGCCCGAGAGCGTAGACGCCGTGACCGCTTCCGTCGGCTGTGAGGAGTCGTGAGCGGTCGCCGAACATCTCGTTGATTCGTTCGCCGTTGGCGAGCGGTGTCACCGGGTCGCGTCGGTGCTGTGCGACGAGGATGTTCGTCGGGCCGTCGGCCTCCACGGGCACGGGTGGTTCGGTGTGCTCGAGCTGCCAGTACGCGCACGGCATGATGTTCGCGGCTGCGGCGCCGAACAGCGGGTTCTTCTCGCGGTCTTCTTCGATTGCCTGCTTGTAGACCTCCGGGTCACGGGGCCATTCGACGTCGTTGCAGGTGACCGCCAGGAAGACCGACCAGGTGTTGTCGAATGCGGACGCTCCGTGTCCGACGGGTGGGCCCTCGGAGGGGAGTGTGTCCAGCGTTGCCCTCCATGTCTGTGCCGTCGCGTCGTACGAAGCCGGGTTGTACAGCGCCACGAACATTCCGAGCCGGAAGCTGCGGCCGTCGAGTCCCTCGACCGGTTCGCGATCCAGCTTGTCGGCGATGGTGAAGTACGTCTGCCGTACTTCCTCCGGCGTACTGCCCAATCGGTACTGCTCGTTGCGCCCCGCCGCCCACGTCGCGAAATCGGGGAAGGTGTCCTCCATGCCTTCGGAGTAACTACGCATACCGTCGCGGTCGAGGTGTGTGTCACCGATGTTGCTGTCCAACACTATTCGGTCGGTCTTGTCCGGGAACAACGATGCGTACGCACCCCCGAGTGCGGATCCGTAGGAGTACCCGAGGAAATTGCCCTTCTCTTCTCCGAGTGCTTGACGGATGCTGTCGAGGTCGCGTGCCATGTTGGCCGTCGTCACGTGCTTCATGCGGCCGTCGTCGCCCTCGGCGCAGTTCTCCGCGACGCGCCTGGCTACGGTGTTCTGCTCGTCGAATGCGCTGTCGTCGTAGGCATACGGTGGAACAGCTCCGCGGTACTGGATGTCGTCGGTGATTCCGCAGTTGATGGGCGACGAGTGTCCGATTCCGCGTGTGTCGATGCCGATGAGGTCGTAAGCGTCCAGTGTCTCCTGCGGTATTCCGCGTTCGACGAGGAACGTGGGTTGGTCCAGTCCGGTGCCGCCGGGGCCGCCGGGATTGAGCATGAGCGAGCCGCGCCGCTCGTCGGGGTTCGTCGACGCGAGCTTGGAGATGGTGAGGTCGATTCGTTCGCCGTCCGGGTCGTCGTAGTCCAGAGGTACCGGCACTGTGGCGCACTGCAATCCGGAGCTGTCGACGTCTTCGGGGCAGGCAGTCCACGTGATCGGTTGGTTGTGTGCGGTCCAGTCGTATGCGGCCGAGGCGGGAGGTGGGTGCGCGTCCGTGTCCGGGGTGGAGGATGCCGAACAACCGGCGATCACCGTTCCGGACACCGCGAGGATCAATGCTGGGCGAATCACTTTCATGGTGTTTCCTTTCGGTTCAGTTGGCCGCTGCGTCGAGCAGCCAGTGGTAGCGCAGGCGAAGGCCGCGCTCGATGCTGGCGACGGCGGTGGCAAGGGTGAGCGTGATGTTCAGCCACACCGGCAAGCTGACGGGTGAGGTGAAGACTCCGAGGGAATCGGCGATGGGCGGCGCCTTCGACAATGCGTCAGCGAGCTGCAGAAGCAGCAGCACGACACCGACGATCAGCATCGTTGCCGATACCGCCCCGATGGCGCGGCTGGCGATCGGGTGGTGGCGGTCGAGGCGTGCCCGACGCCCCTCTGCCGACGCGGGGTCCGGCACGAGCTGATGCTCGGTACCGTCGTCGGCGATGAAGTGGCAGCGTTTGAGGCCGAAGCCGCTCATCGCGACGTCGATGATGCCGCCGTCGACGGTGAACGCCGCCGGCAGTGTCGATTGTGCGAGGTGGCGCCCGTCCCGGTAGAGGTCTGCCTTGACGTCTCCCGAGCTCTGGTTCTGCCAGTGCCTCACGTCGATCGCGTACTCCGTGTTCTCGCGCTTCAGGTAGAACAGCGCGCGGCCGGGCAGTTGCCACCAGCGAAATCGCTGTAGTGCGCGTCCGTCGCCCACTCGCACCCGGCGGGTGGCCCTGTGCTGTTTCCATTCGTCGAACACTGCTCTTCCTTTCCTGGTAGAAGCACTAGCACGCTGTACTGTCGTAAGCGATGAGCCGACACTAGCACACTGTGCTAGCACGGCGTGCTAGTCGAGTGGAAAGAGGGACACGATGGCAGAGGTGCTCGATACGCGAGCGAAGATCATCATCGCGGCGTGCGAGATGATCGGCGAGGATCAGGCGTCGACGCTGAGCGTGCGCTCGGTGGCCGCGCGCGCCGGAGTGAGCATGGGGTCGCTGCGGCACCACTTCCCGACGCAGCGCGCGCTGCGCGATGCTGTTCTCGAGACCATCTACGACGTGGTGACGACGGACGACCAGGTCATTCACGACGAGACGGTGCCGGCGCGGGACCGTCTGGTGCAGTGCCTGCGTCTGATTCTGAGCCCGCTCGTCGGCGACAAGGCACGGGAGGCGTGGTTGACCTTCATGGCATCGTTCGTGGAACCCGAACCCACCGACCGGCTTCGCGCCTCGTACGCGGCGATCACCGACGAGGGCAGGCGCAGGGTCGAACACTGGCTGGGCGTCCTGGACAAGGAGGGAGCCCTCGCCGCCGGCGACCTGGCTCAGCAGGCAACGTTCCTCAACACCGTCGTCACCGGCCTGTCGCTGGATCGGGCGATGCCCATCGACCATTCGGTTCTGCACACCGAAACCGCCACACTGTATTTCGCGGTGGACGCGGTGCTGACGCCCGCCTCCGGCGGGTGAGTCAGCCGGGGAGAGTTCCCCCGAACCAGGTGGTCAGTGCGGCGGACAATCCGTCGTCGGTGCCCTCTCCCACCCAGGCGACGTAACCGTCCGGCCGCACGAGTACGGCTGTCGGCGCCGGAACTTCGCCGATCACGGGCAGTTCCCACGGCCCGTCGCATCGCGCGCGCACTCCGTTCACCGACGGCCCGGAGAATTCGAGCAGTACCGGCGCGGCAGAGTGCAGCAATTCGAACACCCTGGTCGGCCCGGTATCGGTGACGAGGTCCAGGTCCGGCATGCGCCGCCCCAGAAGCGGATGTCCGACGCCCATCTCGTAGGTCACGTCGAGCCCGGAGATCAACGCTGCCATACGAGTTGCCGCATCGCCGACGACTACCTCGTCGAGCAGATCCTTCATTGCCTCTTGCCGCGGGTCGGCTTTCTGGAAGAGCGATTGCGCCATGGTGTATTTCAATGCTCGTGCGCCGGCGGGGTGCCGTTCGGAATGGTAGGTGTCCAGCAGTGCGTCGCTGCTGATGCCTCGCACTACCTGCGCCAGCTTCCACCCGAGATTCACGGCGTCCTGCAGTCCGAGACCGATGCCCTGGCCTCCCGTCGGCGAGTGCACGTGTGCGGCGTCGCCGGCGAGCAGGATTCGACCTTTCCGGTACGACGCCGCCTGGCGCGTGGCGTCGGTGAAGCGGGACAGCCAGGTGGGTGAGTGAACGCCGAAATCGGTGCCGAACACCTCCACGAGACCGCGCCGGAGATCGTCGAGCGAGGGCTCGGTGCCTCGCTGTAGCTCCTTCTCGGTCAGTACCACTCTTACCGTGCCGTCGCCCATGGCGTGCAGGCCGTGAACACCGCGTTCGTCGATTTTCCCGGCAGTGGGAAGTTCTTCGGTGACGGATACGTCGGCGATCAGGCTGCTGCGGGTGGCGTCGGGTCCGACGAAGTCGATTCCGGACTCCCGACGTACGACGCTCCGGCCTCCATCGGCGCCGACGACGTACTGCGCGTCCAGTCTCTCGCCTGAATCGAGAACGACTGCAGCGTTGTCGACGGCTGAACAGTCGACCGAGGTGACCTCGCTGGCCCGTCTGATGGTCACGCCGAGTTCGAGGGTGTGTTCCAGCAGTAAACGCTCGATGTGATTCTGGAACAGCGCAAGGGTGTACGGGTGGCGGGTGGGTAGCTGTCCGATGTCCAGCCGCGTGCCGGCGAACGACGCCACCTGTACGGTAGTGCCCTCGTCGAGGAACCGTTGGGCTATCCCTCGCTGATCGAGTAGTTCGATTGTGCGGGAGTGTATTCCGCCGCCTCGGGAACCCGCGAGCTCCTGGGACGAGCGTCGATCCAGGAGGAGGGCGTCCACCCCGGCCGATTTCAGTTCGGCGGCGAGCATCAACCCCGTCGGACCGCTGCCGACGATCACCACGTCATACACGACGACCTCGCTTTCGGGAGGGTACGAGTAGCGGGACGAGTCGAACGTACGCCACCATGCCGACCAACTCCACCAACGTCTGCGTCACCACGACCACCGCGGCTACCGACAGAGAATCCGGCAGAGCGAGCGCCAACGGCAGCACGACGAGCGAGTTACGGGTAGCGCCGGAGAAGACCAGCGCACGCGTCGCCGGTACGTCCTGACGGGCGATCCGTCCCGCGGCCAGACCGACGAAAGCCATGACCACGAGAAACGCGATGAATACGGCTACCGCGGAGGCCAGTTCCGTTCCGCGGCCACGAACGGAATCGATCTGCGACGCGACCACCACCAGCAAGGTGGCCATCATCAACGGAACCATCGCTGCCGCCGCGACGTCCATGATTCTCCGGCCGATCGTGTGCCGGCGCGCCACCGCCTGTGTCACAGCCGCCGATCCGAGAGGAACGACGACGAGGAGGAAGAATGCCTCGGCGAACGGCGTCACATCGATGGCGGACACCACATCGGAGCCGACGAACATCCACAGATACAGTGGCAGAAAAGCGATTTGAAGAAGCATCAACAGCGGAGCCGCGGCAAGCAGACGCTGTGACGCGGCTCCCGCCAGGCCACTGAACACGATGACGTAGTCGATGCAGGGCGCCAGCAGCACCAGCAGAATCCCGACGAGAACCGCCTCGTTGCCGGACACGGGCCGCGTCAGAGCGAACACCACGATCGGCACCGCCACGAAGTTCAAGAGCACCGCGGCGGCGAGAAACCGAGTGTCCTTCAGCGCCTTTCCGATCGAGGCGAACGGGACTGCGAGGAACGTCGCGTACAACAGCACGATCAGGACCGGGTTGATGGCGTGTTCGAACACCGGCGCCGACTCCGGTGACGCCGACCCCACCACGGCTCCGACCGTCAAAGCAGCCAGATACAAGGGAATCTGGTGCCTCTCGAGCCAGGTGTGCATACTCGTCACAGTAGTGGGCCGCGTCGTGTTCCGGGGTTCGGCTCCGGGGCCTATCGGTAGTCGAAACGGATGAACACCGTGTCGTTCGGCCCGTGGGTGCTCACGTGGGCTCGCACCTGATACACCTCCCAGATCAGATCCTCGGTCAGTACCGCAGCCGGGGTGCCCGCAGCGACCACTCTGCCCTGCGACAGCACCACCATGTGGGTGCAGAACATCGCTGCGAGGTTGAGATCGTGCAACGCAACGACGCTGGTGATGGGCAGCCGGGAGACGAGGGACAGTAGTTCGAGCTGGTGATGGATGTCGAGGTGATTGGTCGGTTCGTCGAGCAGAAGCTCGCGCGGTTCCTGGGCGAGGGCGCGCGCGATCTGCGCCCGCTGTCGCTCGCCACCGGACAGTTGGTGCCACAACCGGTGCGCCTTGTCGGTCAACCCGGTGTGTTTCAACGCAGCGTCGACTGCCTTCTGGTCCGCCGACGCATTACCGCCGAATGCGCCACGGTGCGGGATGCGGCCGAGCCGGACGACGTCTGCGACGGTGATGTCGAAATCCGTGTCGGCGTGCTGACTCACCACGGCAACGGCTTTCGCGATGTCGCGTCGACGCATGCCGGCCAGTTCCGCGTCGTCGAGCGTGACGACGCCGGACGTCGGCTTGACGGCGCCGTTCATCAGTTGCAGCAGTGACGATTTGCCGGATCCGTTGGGGCCGAGCAGTCCGACGGTATCGCCGGACGCCGGTGTCAGAGTCACCCCGTCGACGACGAGAGCACCACCGCGCTGCCACCGCACGTCGGACGCTGCGAGTGTCATGCGGACTTCTTCCGTCTGGCCAGGATGGCGATGAATGCAGGAACTCCCACCAGCGCCGTGCCGACGCCGACGGGCAGAGGCGTCGGCGCGAAGGCGACGCGGGAGACGGCGTCGACCCAGACCATGAACACCGCGCCCATCAGCGCGGTCACGGGGATCAGCCGGTTGTGTCGTGATCCGATGAGAAACCGTGCGGCGTGCGGCAGTACGAGGCCGACGAAGCCGATGGCGCCTGCGACGCTGACGAGCGTCGCGGTGATGAGCGCGGTGACGACGAGCAGTGCGGTACGCGCCGCGCGGACGTTGATGCCGAGGGATGACGCCACTTCGTTGCCGAAGCTGAAGGCGTCGAGGACGAAGGCGTAGTAGAAGCAGAGGGCGACGCCCACGGCGACCACCGCGACGCACAGGATCACGTCGTCCCAGCGAACGCCTTCGAGTGATCCGAGCAGCCAGAACATGACTCCGCGGGTCTCGTCGGAGTCGGCGAACGCGAAGATCACGAGCGAAGTCAACGCCGAGAAGAGTTGTGTGCTGGCCACACCCGCGAGAATGACCCGGTCGTTGTTTCCGCCCGACAGGTGGGCGAGCAGAAGGACGAGCCCGAACGCGACGAGGGCACCGACGAACGCGCCACCGGACAGGCCCAGTGCGGCACCACCGATTCCGAGGATGCCGACGACGACGGCTCCTGTCGAGGCTCCCGAGCTGATGCCGAGCACGAACGGGTCCGCCAGCGGGTTTCGCAGCAGCGACTGCATGATGACACCGCAGATACCCAGGCCGCTTCCGCATGCGGCGGCGACGAGGCTGCGAGGCAGTCGTTCTTCCCAGACGATCGCGTTCTTGGACACCTTCACCGGTATGTCGGTCAGACCCAGATGATTGGTGACGACGTCGCGGACGTTGACCAGCGACACACTCGCAGGCCCCAGCGTCATCGCGACGGCGACCGATGCCACGAGCAGGACGAGGCCGCCCGCCAGAACGGCGGGCAGACCCAGCCCGCGACGTACTGCGGGCGCCGTGGTGTTCAGGACTGTGGTGTTCAGGATTGCGGGCCCATCTCACGCAGGCCCGCGGCGACTTTCTCGACACCGTCGACGAGCCTGATGGACGGGTTCATCTCGGCTCCGTGGAGAGAGATGTAGCGCTTGTCCTGTACGGCCTGCATGGTGTTGGTGACCGGGTCCGATTCCAGGAACGCGATCTTGTCGGCGAGGAGGTCGCCGGGGAAGCGCGCACGAAGCAGATCGCCGAGAACGAGCACGGACGGGCTGCGGTCGACCATCGTCTCCCAACCGACGGCCGGCCAGTCGTCGTCCAGGTCGGAGTAGACGTTGGTGGCGCCGACCGTCGTCGCGATCAGGTTGGCGGAGCCGAGTCCGCCGGCGACGTAGGGACTCTTGGTGTCGGCGAACCAGAACGCCATGGTCTCACCGGTCTCGGCCAGTTCGGCGGTCGCGGCGGTCATGCGGTCCTGCAGTTCGGTGACCAGGGCGGCGCCGCGGTCCTGCACGTCGAAGATCTCGGCGAGCTCGGTGATCTCCTGGTAGAGCGCGTCGACTGTCAACGGGTTGGTTCTGGTGTTGCCGCCGTTGATGCTGAGGCCGTTGTCGCAGTCCGTCGGCGACAGGTAGGTCTGGGCGCCGGTCTCGGCGAAGCGGGCACGCTCGGCGACGCCGCCTTCCTTGAAGTGACGGCCGAACGACGCGGTGACGAAGTCGGGGTCGGCGTCGAGCACCACCTCGTAGGTGGGTGCGTTGTCGGCGAGACGGGGCACGTCGGAGTTCGCCGCTTCGAGGTTCTCTCGCACCGGGTCGGTCCACGATGCGGTGCCGACCACGCGGTCCTGCAGCCCGAGAGACAACAGGATCTCGGTCGAATTCTGATCCAACGACACCACACGCTGCGGGGGAGCGTCGACGGTGACGGACTCGCCGCAGTTGTCGAGGACGAGTGGGTAAGCCGTGTCGCCGTTGCCGCCGACGGCACCGGAATCGGTCACGGCCTCGGACTCACCGCACGCGGTGAGAAGTCCAGCGACGACGGCCATGGCGCCGACGCGCCTGAGCAATGCACTCACGATGAACACTTTCTGGGACGGCACAATGCGTGAGTGAACACGGCATGTCTGCGCGATCCACTCGCGCAGAACGTACGAGGCGACGAACGCGGATAGGCTAACCTATGCCGATCCCCGAAGTCATATCGTGGTCGGACTACTGAACGAGCGAGGGGATTGATCGTGGCGGCGGGCGTCGACGGCCGACATTCGAGATGGCGCTGGTCGTTCATCACCGAGTTGGCGCGGGCAACCCCCACGATCCGGCTTCTCGTGCTGACCCAGATGACGTTCAACATCGGGTTCTTCATGGTGCTGCCGTACCTGTCGGTGCACTTGACGTCCGACCTGGGGCTCGGTGCGGCGGTGGTCGGTGTGGTCCTCGGCGTCCGCACGTTCTCGCAGCAGGGACTGTTCTTCATCGGCGGCACCCTCGCCGATCGATGGGGTATCAAGCCGGTCGTCCTCGTCGGATGTGGCATCCGGGTGCTCGGATTCCTCGGGATGGCGGTAGCAGGTTCTCTGGCCGGTGTGGTCGCGGCGACGGTGGCCATCGGCTTCGCAGCCGCATTGTTCTCGCCTGCCGTCGAGTCCGCGATCGCCATCGAGGCGGGAAGAAGCGAGCGCGACGACGGGCCCAGCCGGGTCGAGACGTTCGCGCTGCTGTCGGTGTGCAATCAAATCGGCTCGTTCACCGGCCCGCTGATCGGATCGGTACTGCTGGTCGTCGACTTCCGTGTCGCCTGCACGGTCGCTGCCGTGATCTTCGTCGGCGTCATCGGAGCACATCTGAGATGGCTGCCGAACGAACCGGGCGAGCACCGAGGCGAGTCGTGGCTCTCCGGGTGGAACGACGTGGTGCGCAACAAGACTTTCGTGTTGTTCGCGGTCGCGATGAGCAGCCAACTGGTGGCATACAACCAGCTGTATCTGCTGCTGCCCCTGGAGGTCGAACGGGCGTGGGGATCGCAGGCAGTGCTGGGGTGGTTCTTCGCGATCTCCGCGGTGTTCGTTGTGTCCTCGCAGATGGGCATCACCCGCATGGTCGGCGCACGATCACCCCGGGTCACGTTGCCGGCCGGATTGGCAGTCATGGCACTGTCGTTCGTGGTCGTGGCACTGACGACTCCCCTCGGGCTCAGCGGGTTCGTCGGCCTGCTCCCGGCGGCAGGTTTCGTCGCCCTGCTCGCACTCGGGCAGATGATCGCCATGCCGCAGGCCCGTGACATCGTCCCGCGCTTGGCCGGTGAGCGCAGGCTGGGTGCCTACTACGGCTTCATGGCATCCCTCGGAGGCATCGGCGTTCTGATCGGTTCGGTCGCCATCGGGGCAGTCATCGACGCGGCTCCATCGACGGGGTGGGGGTCGAGCACGCCGTGGCTCGTGGCCGCCGTCTTCCCCCTCGCCAGCGTCCTCGGTATCCGCCTCGTGCTGAGGAGCCTCCCTTGAGGGCTCGGGGCCGGGCCTGAAGCTCCATTGTTAGGTACTGACGGGCAGATCCGGGCATATGAGGCCACAGAATGGAGCGTCAGGCACCCCTGGTGAGCCGGAATCCGAATCTGTACGCGATGATCCCCGCGACAGCCCCGAGCGCCGCACCCATCAGAGGGGCGAACCAGACGGCCCGTCGCAGGAACAGCCCCGATCGAACCTGGAACGAGATGTCTTGCGAGGTCTCGTAGGCGCGGCTCGTCTGCACTCCCCGCAGCGGTTCGTACACACCGTTGTACTCGACCTCGGAGGCGAAGTATGCCTGCTGAACGAACTCGAGAACCGCAGGGAGAAGACCGACAACAGCACCGGTGAGGCTCAGCAGCAGCACGAGTGAACGCACGGTGCGTATCGTAACGAGTCGTGTCGGACGAGGCGTACGGACGGGTGACCAATCCAGAGCGGTTCGCGCCGCTGGTGACTGCAGCGAAAGAATTTGCGGACGATGTGGCGACACGGTTCGACGTCGATGTCACTCGTGTGGCCGGTGACCCGGGTTCGCAGGTGGTCGAGGCCGTTCACTTCGTACCAGCGCAGGACGATCAGGCGCCGTTGATCGTCTCCTTCACGTCGTTTCCCGGAGTGCTTCTCGATGTGGGTGCATCACAGCGAATCGCGTTGCCCGCGTGCGGGTGCGATGCGTGCGAAGAGGATGTCGAGAATCTGATCGGCCACCTGAACAGGTACCTCTCCGCTCTCGTCTCGGGGCAGTTTTACGAGCGCATTGTCGATTCGATGGTCGAGCACGTGTGGGAAGGCGGTAATTGGCGCAATTCGGGTCGTGGCCCGATTCCCGAGTTACGTGTCGCGATGCCCGAGGATGGGCGATGGAAGCGGTGGTCTCCGAAGTGACCGGTCAGAAGTCCTGCTCGAATCGGTACCAGTCTCCGTCGAAGTCGTAGAACTCGATGGCCTCGTCGTACTGTGGCCGCCCCGGCGCCGGGGGACCGTCGGGGAGGTAGCCGAATCCGATGGAGCCGCCCAGTCCGCTGTCGACGAAGACAAGGCACCCCGTCCCCAGTGGGCGGACGGCCACCACGGTGTAGACGCCGATTCGTTGACCCCCGGATGCGGAACGGCATTGCGAGACAGTCTCCGTCAGCGCGTCCTCGGATACTGCGAATGCAACGGTCCGGGGCAGCGACAACGCCACTGCGCCGACGGTGAGTAGTACGAGAACGGGTGCGACGACACTCCACCCCCGTGCCCGGTACTTGGACCAGCCGATGGGGGCGAAGGCCGACCACAGCACTGCGAACACCACGAGTGGGACCACCGCGAGACCGAGGAACAGGCCATTGGGACTGGGAGGCGTGAAGGCCCACAGAACGAGGCCACACCCGAGCGCTACCAGCACCGTGGTGACGGCGGACGCCCAGTTCCACCAGGTCCGATCGGATGCAGGCATGGTCGCCGACCCTACTTGATTCCACTCCGCGCGAAGGCCATAGGCGCTGTTGGCCTCGGGTCCACATGTAGATCGACCCGCTTCGGTGCGGTGCAGCCCCCGCTGTGGCAGGCGGCTGAACTTCGGTCGAGAGGTTCGATCTAGGGCCCGAACATTTCGAGGAACTGCTCCAGGGTGGGTACCGCGGGAGGTGCTACGACTCCCGGGGACAGGTCGATGCCGCCGAGGGCGCCGAGGACGTCGTCGGTCTGTGCTGCGGCCGAGCCGTAAGTGTTTGCCGCGACCGAGAAACCGTCACCGATGGATGCGGAGGCGACGACGCTGGATGCGTCGTCGGCCCAGCCCCATTTGGTTCCGGTCACGTCGGCGAGCTCGCCTGTGCCCCAGTCCTGCTGGGTGCCGTCGGTGGCGACGGGGCTCGACGAGTTCATCCATCCCAGGATCGGGCTCGCCGGGTCGGTTCTTTTCTTCGCTTCCAGGAAGCGGACGGTATCCGCGGTGCTGGTGTAGGAACTACCCCAGAAACCTCCGCGGGAGGTCGACGGCAGTCCGAATTCGGCGGCGGTGGCGTCGATCGCGTTCGGGTACTTGGAGTCCAGTGCGGACGCGGCGCCGTCGTCGCTGGATTGGATCATCCGTGCCGCGAGATCGCGGTCGCCGGCCGACCCGTCTCCGTGGCGTAGTGCGTAGTCCGCCAGGTACAGCTTGACCGTGGACAAGCCCGGTCGGGCGTCGTTCTCGTTGGCGGTTCCCACGCGCAGACCGCTGGGCGAATGCTCGAAGGAGATCGAGGTCCGAGCGGGTACGTCGGCGAAGTTCTCGGGACCGGGGAGCGCCGACGCCGGTGCCGCGGCTGCGAGTGCGCAGGCGACGGCGGCGAGGGGTGCGAGGGACAGGTGTCGTAGCGACGGCATGCAGGGTGTTACCCCGTTGTGGAACCGGTCAATCCGGACTCAGCGAAGCGCGTCCGCGATGCGGGGGACCAGGGTGTCGATGGCGTAGGGAATGGACAGCACCGAGTTGTAGGTGATCGCGCCACGCTGATCGAGGGTGGCGGGAATGATGGCACCGTTGCGACCGGCTGTGGTGTTGGCGAACGCACGGTTCTCGGCGACGATGTCGAAGTTCTCGTCGGGTCCGAGAACGAGCATGACGTCGGCGTCGAGCATGTTCGTGTTCTCGGCCGAGAATTCGACGTAGAACGTGTCACCGGTGTCGCCGTCGAGTACGGGCTGCGGCGTCGCGAAACCGAGTGAGGTGAGGAACTGGCCACGTCCGTCACCGGGGAGGAAACCTGCGTACACGCCGCTGTAGGACATGACGGCGACTCCGGTCTTGCCTGCGAACTCGGGATGCGCGGCTACGGTCTCGGCGAGCAGGGCGTCGGTTTCCTCGTTGAGCCGCACCCCGTCGTCCTTCATGCCCATGGCGGTGGCGATGGTCTCGGTCGCAGCGGCGCGAGGGACCGCGTACGCCGCAGTGCCAACCGGCCGCGCGACGGTCGGTGCGATCTCGCTGAGCTTGTTGTAGGTCGCCTCGTCGAACCCGGCGTTGAGGCCGAGAATCAGGTCGGGCGCGAGCTCGGCGATCTGCTCGAGGTTGGGTTCCGAATCCGACTCGATGCGGGTGAGTTCGGCGTCGCCGACTTGTTCCTGGGCCCACGGGCCGAGCCCGGTTTCGTAGAACGCGAAACCACTGTTTCCGACGGGAACCTGGCCGAGGGCGAGTACGACGTCGGCGTCGGACACCCCGAGGGTGACGATTCGTTCCGGCGTCGACGGCACTTCGGTGCTCCCGAAGACGTGCTCGATCGCCACGGGGAACTCGCCGGTGGGGGCGGTGGAGGTCGTCTCGCCTTCGGAGCTGGAACACCCTGTCAGGACGCCTGCGAGCAGTACCGCGCCGACTATCGCTGCGCCGATTCTCATCGAACTCATCCACCCGATCCGTGATTCCGCTTGTTTGGTCAGGGAACCCTAACTCAGCTTCGGGCGAGGGCGAGCTCGAGGGTCCGTGTCGTAGGTGTGTGGCACCGTGGTCGGTGTGACACTGTTCGGTATCGACGTCAGCAATCATCAGGGCAACTTCGATTTTGCCGCGGCCAAGGCCGAAGGGTTCGTGTTCGCGACGCACAAAGTCACCGAGGGGTCCGGGTATCGCGATCGGTTCTGGCCGCGGGCCGCTGCGGAGATGGCGACGCATTTTCCCGGACGGTGGGGCGGGTACGTGTTCTGTCGAACGAACACCGACCCGGCTTCCGAAGCGGAGACACTGCGCAATCACGCTGGTGGAGTTGATTTTCCGTTGCAAGTGGATTACGAGGACACGACGAACGGCGGGTCGGTGGACGATCTTCTCCGGCGGTTCGACGCCTACCGCGCGGTGGGGTTCCAGCGGTTCCTTCCGGTGTATCTTCCGCGCTGGTTCTGGGAAACGCGAATGGGCAGTGCACCTCTGGACCGATTACCGGTAGGGGTCTGGAACAGCGATTACATCTCCGGGCGTGACTTCGCCTCCCGGTTGTATCCCGGGGACAACTGGGCGCCGGCGCGCGGCGCCGGCAGGTTCGGTGGCTGGGCGGACATGGGAGGCAAGCCCGTGCAGATCCTGCAGTTCTCCGAGAGTGCCTCGGTGGCCGGTCAATTCATCGACGCCAATGCTTTTCGGGGCGACGACGCGGCGCTGGCGGAGCTGTTCAGAACACCTGTGTGAACTGGTACCACTCACCGTCGTAGTGGGAGTACTCGATGTCCGGCCGTCCGGCATCGTGCGTGTACGAGTTCGGGATTCCCAGCGGGAGGTAGGCCAGGCCCACGCCGTCGACTCGGCCACCGCCGCGTACGTACAGCATGCAGCCGCCCTGCCCTGCCGCGTCTGAATCGACCGGCATCGTGTGCCAGACGCGGTACAGGCCGACCCGTCGTTCGGCGGTGTCGACGTCGGGGCACTCCTCAGCGGTCGCCGTCAGCGCGCCCTCGGACACGGCGAAGGCGAACGACGACGGTAGGGACAACGCCACGAGGACGGCGGTGACCAGTGCGAACACCGGTGCGGTCGCCGTCAGCCGTAGCCTCCGATACTTCACCCACCCGATCAGGCCCAGTAGCAGCCACATCGCGGCCACGGCGAGCGCGGCATCCTGCGCGATTGCGAAGTACAGGTAGTTACGTTCGGGCGGTACGTACGCCCACAGCACGAGCAGACATACGAGAGCGGCGAGTACCGCCACCACGATCGTCAGTCCAACCCACCACGGCGCCCCCCTGGGCCTGTCGGTCATCCACGACACTGTGCCACGTCGGCGCCGAGTTCACGCGCGTTTCGGCCGGGGCACCGTGATGGAGGCGATGAGTGCCGCGTTGGCGGGGTCGTCCCAGGCGCTGGGAGTGATGCTTCGTACCTGCCCATCCGCCACGCCTCGGTTCAGGTCGATCCGCGTCGTCGTTCCCGCCTCGAAGTCGAGCTTCAGCAACTCGTCGGTTTCGTGTACCTGCCATTCGATTCCGTGCGGGCCGTAGGCGCGGTCTGCTCGGGAGAACGTCATGTCGGGCCGATCCTGCTCTGCGACATCGACTGTGCATCGGTGGTGCTCGTCGAGGACCTGGACCTTCGTGCTCGGCCAGGTTCGGATCACCCCGTGTCGACGATCGTCGGTCATGTGCGATCCGGACGCGTCGATCAGATAGAGGGACCCGTCGACCATGGCCGAGGCCCAGGCGCCCGAGGTTGCGTACCGGTCGATGGTCACGGAGTTCTCGTCGACGACAGTGCATCGGTGGACATCGTGTTCGGAGGTGATCCAACACCCGCCGGGGACGGCGTGGAGGCGTCGGGTCCAGCGGTCGTCGGTGGGTTCGATGGTGAGCGGCAACAGAAACCGGGTGATCGCGGGAACGGCGCCTGCTGCCTCGACACGCAACAGGACGGGGTCCGACGCATGCATGACCCAGACGTCGCTGCCGTCGGCTGAAACGGCTCCCGCGGCGAAAGGCGTTGGTGGTGAGAGCATATCGAGATCGAGTTCGACGAGGATTCCTGTCGTCTGCACGTGGCCGTTCTCGATGGGCTCGCGCTCCCACCAAGGATCACCCGTGGGGACGGCGTCGATCTCGTCGAGGCGCTCGGTTCCGTCGACTCCGCGCCAGCCGTTGTCGATTTTCTCGACTTGCTTGTGCACGAGGTGCATTCGCTCGATTCGGCCGTGCACCCGAGCGGGTCGGTCGATCGCCCGGTCGTCGAGGACCGCGCTGAGTATCCCGTCGAGCATCACCGACCCGTTCGTGGGGCGATCCGCCCACCACTGCCCGCTCCAGCCGTCGCCGTGGACGAGGTGCAACCACCGGAGTTCTCCGTCCCGCCCTCGGGGACAGGCTCCGAAGGCGGGACGGGCTGTGGCTCTGCGTTTGTCGGCGAGCACCGAGCGGACGGGGCCCGCCGAGTGATGCTCGAGGGCGACGTCGACCACGTCGCCCACCGATGCACGTGGGAACGACCCGTCTTGGATGACCCAGCCTGCGACGAATATACGCAGAGCCTTCGGTCGTTCGGCGGGCTCCACTCCTGGCTTGCTCATGTCAGTCCCGACGCACTAGGGGAACCGTGCGGCGAAGCGTCACGGGCGTCGGGTCACCGTGCGTGTAACCGTACACCCGCGGCTGCGTCAGCTACCGGCGACTTCCGTTGCGTCGGCCAGACCGTCGACGAGGGTCGGGAGGAAGAAGGGGATGGACAGAGCCGTCGGCCCGATCGCGGAACCGGCCTCCTGGCCGACGAATCCGGCGACGGCGCCCTTCGCGACGGCCGGAATCTGCCGCGACACGTCCGAGGTCAGGAACTCCTGCAAGGCCTGGTCGGTGTCGACCTGGGTGAACACGACGTCCGCGTCGATCTTCGAGATGTTCTCCGCCGAGACGGTGGTGGAGAACGGCGATTCACCGTTCGAGAGGGACGTCACCGATTCGGGCGTGGTGAACCCGAGGTTCTCAAGCAGTTCGACGCGAGGATCCGTCGGCAGGAGCAGGTAGTAGACGTCTGCTGCCTCGGACACGTAGGCGATGGATCGACCGTCGAATTCGGGGTGCTGATCGCCGGCGTCGGTGACCTGTCGATCGAGGTCGGCGACGAGGTCGCGGGCTTCGTCGGCGCGGCCCAGAACGTCCCCGGTGGTGGTGATGACGTCACGCCACGGCGTCGACCACAGTTCTTCCGGTGGCGCGACGACGGGGACGCCTGCCGCGGTCACTGCGTCGTATTCGGCCTGGGTGAGTCCGGAGTGCGGTGCCATCAGCACATCCGGATCGGTGGCGAGGAGTTGTTCGACGGGGAGTTCGTACGCGGAGTTGTCGAGCAGAACCGGGGTCTGTCCGCCGAGGTCCTCGATGGCGTCGGACACCCACGGGTACATCAGGTCGTCGCCTCCGCCGTATTCGGCCGACGGAATGGCGACGGGTACGACGCCGAGGGCGAGGACGGCGTCGGTGGTGCCGAATCCCCAGGTGGCGACGCGTTCCGGTAGTGCATCGACTGTGGTCTCGCCGTACATGTGGTCGACGGTGACCGGGAACGAACCTTCGGCTGCGGGTGTCGCGGCGTTGTCGTCCGCGGTGTCGGAGTTGCTGCACCCGGCCAGTGCGAGGGATGCGATCGCAGCGACAGTGACTGCGGTGATGTGAAGCTTCATGAGGATCCTGTACGTCGAACAATGCGGACCTTCAGGTTAGCCTTCGCTTACTCAGCGCCGTCGATCGGCCGGGGAACGTTTAGGCGGCCTCATCGTCGGGCACCGTAGTTGTATGAGCGACACAACGAAGGTCACCGTAGAACGCACCATCGAAGCTCCCGTCGACGCGGTGTTCGATGTGCTCTCCAATCCCGAGCGGCATCAGAAGATCGATGCTTCCGGCTTCATCCGCGGGGTGGATCATGCGGATCGCATCCAGAAGGTCGGTGAGGTGTTCACGATGAACATGGCCGGCGATCACATGGGCGGCGAGTACCAGACCGACAATCACGTCACCGGCTACGCCAAGGACAAGCTGCTCGCATGGACCACCGCGCCTGCGGGCACCGAGCCTCCCGGGTGGGAGTGGCTGTGGGAGTTGGAGTCTCAGGGTCCCAACGAGACGCTGGTGCGTCACACGTACGACTGGTCGAAGGTGACGGACAAGAAGCTTCTCGAGAAGGTGAAGTTCCCGTTGGTCACGGAAGATCAGTTGAACAGCACCCTGTCCCTGCTGGACGCGGAAGCGACAACCTGATCGGCGTCAGCCTGACGTAGCTACCGACTCTGCCGCGCTCACTGCCCTCGAATCGACACGGGCGGTGGGCGCGGCATTGTCGTGCGCCGCTCAGGTGGCCTGAGGCGTCGCGCTGTTCGGCGTCGCGGAGTGATCGCCGGCGATCCTGCCGGTGCGCTTGACCGCCCAGACGATCAACGCGATGGGAACGACCCAGTTGAGCAGGAGATTGCCCGGGTGGTTGTTGGTCATCTCGGTGGACGACGCCAGTGCACCGGCGATGACGTGGCAGACGGCCATCGCGAACACGACGCCCGCCCACATCGCGCTGATGGACTTGTTCTTCTCGTGGAATCGCGGGGTGCCCCAGTACTGCGGGTCCACCGAGTCGCGGGCGTACTGCTCGGTGAACGGCACCGTCACGACGGACACGGCCATGACGGCGGCCAGCACGAACGTCGCGCCGCCGCGACCGAAATCGGCCAGGGCGTCGTTCAGGCTGCTGTTGCCGAGGAACCCGAGCACCGCGATGATCCCGAAGGTCACGACGCCGGCCGCGTCGATGATCTTGATGCCGCCGTTGCCCCTGGCCACGGACGTGCTGCGGCCGACGAACGCCAGCGCCAGCGAACTCACGCAGGCCAGCAGTGCGGCGATCCCGACAGCGCTCGCACCCATTCTCTCGGTAAGGATGGCGAAGAGCGCCCAAGGCGCCAGGCCGAGGATCATCATTTTGCCGTTCATGGTGGGAGCCTTTCGACAGCACTGCGTCGGACTAGCGGAATTCGATGAGATCAGCTTCCAACGATCGGCGTGGCAGATCATCGGTGTAGGCACGCACGATTCGCTGCCACTCACCCGATATGCATGAATCGACGCGTTCCGCCCAGGTCGGCGCTGCTTCGGCGCTACCGTCGTATGCATGAAGTTGCCGTCCACCGGGGCGCGCAGGTCGATCGTCGACGAGATCGACTCCGCGCTGGACCTGGCGATGAACGGCATCGGTCCGCGGACGTTGGTGGTGACGGCCGGACCGGGCAGCGGAAAGTCGCACACGCTGCGTCGGCTCGTGTCCGGCCGGGGCATCGAAACGCGGTGGGCGACGGCCGACGAGTTGTCCTGGCGTCAGCCCTATGCGGTGGCCGCGGCTCTCATCGGCGTCGCCGTGCCGACGACGGCGCCGGCCGGGTTCGACACCGAGCTCCATGCAGCGGTCGATTCACTGTGCGCGGTTCGGCCGCAGCTGCTGGTCGTCGACGATGCGCACAACGCGGACGCGGGCAGCCTGGAAGTGTTGTCCCACCTCGCCGCGGCGGCGAAGGATCTGCCGTTGGTGGTGCTCGTCGCGCGACGTCACCTGCCCACCCGTGAGCTGTTGACTCGCATGCTGGCCCGCCCGACGGTCCGTGAGTGGAATCTGCCGGCGATGGACGCCGCGGATCTCGAGGTGCTGGCCCACGAGGTACTCGGTGCGTGGCCGGACGCCGCGTTGTCGACGCTTCTGGCGCGGTCGGGTGGTAACCCGATGCACGCGTTGACGATGCTGACGGAGCTGCGTGCGCAGGGCACCGTCGTCGTGAAGGACGGCCGGGCAACCGCGCCGAGCATGCTCGACGCGTCGGCGTCCAGCAGCTTGCAATCGGCTATTGCGGAACAGCTTTCGCTGCTCGATTCCTCCTCGCGTGACCTCGTCCGCAAGCTCGCGGTGTGGGGCGGGCCTGCCATGCTGGCCGAGCTGGCCGACCTGGGGGACACGTCGGCTGCGGTGATGGTCGGGGCGGCGCAGACGGTGATCGACGCGGGCATGGTCGACGCGTCGCCGAGCGGGGAGTTGACGTTCACGCACGACGTCTACGCCGATGTGGCGTACGACGGTCTGGCGCCGCCGCTTCGGGCGATTCTGCACACGGAGGTCGCGCGTCACCACGAGGCCGCGGGCAACCGACAGATGGTGGCGCATCACCTGCTCGCGGCGGGCGGGGACGAGTCGGTGCTCGGTGCGGCGGTGAGCCGGGCGCAGGAGGAATTGCAGTACGTTCCCGCGGTCGCCGTCGACCTGTTGGGGACTGCGACGGCCACCGTCGCCGGGTCGTTCGAGCTGGACCTGGCGACGGCACTGGCGCGCAGCGGCCAGCTCGCCCGGTCGGCCGAGGTTGCAACGCAGGGTCTGTCGAACGCGACCGATCCCGCCGTCGTGCCGTTGCTGTACCGGACGCTGCTGTTCACCTCGATCGCGCAAGGAAAGTCGCAGCACGCGCTCGGGTTGATCTCGTCGACACTGCAGATGCCCGTCGACGACGCCACCCGCGCGGGTCTGCTGGACACGCAGCGGTACGTCTCGCTGTTGGAGGGCATCACTCCGGTGCCAGGCGGGGAGCTGGGGGCCGTTCAGGGACCGGTCAGCGTGTTGGTCACCGAGGCTCTGCGACGGTTTCTCTCCGGTGCTGTCGACAGTGGGTTGAACCTGGCGCTCGAAGCGTCCCAGCAGGAAGGCGCGGTGGGCGCAGGGTTTCAGCTCAGTACGTCGGCGGACGTGTGGCCGCCGTTCATCGAGCTGTACGCGCACGGGCCGGTCGCGGCGGAAGCGCTGATGGACCGCGCTCAGCAGCTGCGGACCGACCGCGGTGCCGCGTGGATGACGGCGTACCAGGACTTCACCCGCGGAGGCATCGCGATGAAGAGAGGCCGTCTCGACGACGCGGCCGCGCACATCGACGCCGGGTTGGAACGTGCGGGCTCGGCGGACATGGGGTGGACGTCGATCGCGGAGGGCACCCGCGCTCAGATCGACGTGTACCGAGGCGACGTGGAGGCGGCTCTCGCGCGGTTGGATGCGTTCGAGAACTCGGGACAGCCGCATCAGTTCGGACTGCCGATCTGCGGTATGACGCGGGTGTCGTTGCTCGAGTCCGGCCGCAAGTTGTTGCCTGCGGTGGCCGCAGCCCGCAGGTATTGGGGTGGCGCCAGGGAGTTGGGGATCTACGGGTGGCTTCCGTCGTTCGCCGTCGACTGCGCTCGTCTGGCTCGGCGGACCGACGACGGTGAGTTCGCCGCGGAGATCGTCGACACCCTCGCGGAGATCTCCGATCCACTGCCCGTCGCGAGCGTCGGACCGGTCGCTCTCGCTCGGGCCCTGTGCGCGGGTGATTCGGAGTCCGTCGTCGCGCAGGCCGTTCGGAGCGCGGAGAGCGCTCGCCGGGAAGGCAACGTCATCGCCGAGGCCGCAGCCTGGGAGGAAGCAGCGTGCGAGCTCGCGGCGTCGGGAGACAAGGTGACTGCGCGTGAACATGCACGGACGGCACTGCTGATCACCCAGAACATGGGCGCCACCGCGTTGTCCTCGCGAATCGCCATGCGCCTGCGTCCGCTGGGAGTGCGGTTGGATCCGCGGACCGTCCGGGAGCGTCCGCGGACGGGGTGGGACAGCCTCACCCGGACCGAGACGACCATCGCGGACATGGTGGCGAGCGGTCGAAGCGGCCCGGAGATCGCGCAGAGCCTGTTCATCTCCCAGCGCACCGTGCAGACGCACGTCTCGCACGCGCTGGCCAAGCTGGGCCTGCGTACCCGAGTGGAACTCGCCGCCCTCGTCGCCGGCCGCCGGGAGTGACTGGCAGGGATATCTACGTGCTCTGACCGATGTTCCTCCACGGTCCCGAAGACCAGGATCGAAGCATCGCACCGACGAACGGGAGTCCCCTCATGACGAACGACACGCTCACCACCGACCCGCACCGGCCGGCGCCCGTCGACGTCGTCCACCACACCCACCTGAACGGTGTGTTCGCACCGCAGCGCGAGGAGGTGGACGTCGCCGACCTGCACGTCGTCGGCGAGATCCCGGCCGACCTGAAGGGCAGTTACCTGCGGAACGGACCCAATCCGCGTTTCGACCCGATCGGATCGTTCGTCTTTCCGCTGGACGGCGACGGGATGGTTCACCGGGTCAGCATCGCCGACGGCCGAGCGTCGTACACCAATCGATTCGTTCGGACGCCGATGGTCGAGCTCGAAGAGCAACGCGGAGAGGCGATCTGGTCCGGTGTGATGGACGGGTACACGCCGCCGGCGTCGGTCGTCGGCGATGCTCTCGCCGGCACAACCCGTCAGCTACCGGACATCAACATCGTCGATCACGCGGGCAAGCTCCTGGCGATGGCCGAAGGCGACCGGCCGTACCTGCTGGACCGCGAGAAGCTCGCGACGCTCGCGCAGGAGGACTGCGACGGTGCGATGCGGGTCGGCAGCACGGCGCACCCCAAGATCGATCCGCACACCGGTGAGATGGTGCTGTTCAACTATTCGCTGGAAGCGCCGTATCTGACGTGGTCGATCGTCGGCGCCGACGGCAGGGTGTTGCTGTCGCCGACTCCCGTCGACGGTCTCGACAAGCCCTACATGATTCACGACATGGCGTTGACGCAGAAGTACGTGGTGCTGTTCGTCAATCCGTTGGCGTTCGATCTCGCCGCCGCGATGACCGGTGGAGCGCTGCTGTCGTGGCAGCCGGACCGAGGAACTCGCATCGCGCTGATCCCCCGGGACGGTGGCGCGATTCGGTGGATCGACACGGAGGCGTTCTGGGTGTGGCACTTCGCCAACGCCTTCGACAATCCCGACGGTACCGTCACTGTCGACTACGTCGAACACCTCTTTCCCGGTGGCCTGACGAAGCCGACGGGCGTCAACAACCCGGCGTTGACGCGGGCGCTGCTGAATCCCGTCACCGGTGCGGTGAGCCGTACGCAGATCAGTGACCGGTTCGGAATCGAGTTCCCTCGTGTCGACGACAGGTTGCTGACGCTCGATCACGGCCGCATCGCCACCGTCGGAAAATCCGAGGTCGACGACGGATTCCTCGAATCACTGTTCTTCCACGACGTGCACTCCGGGCGCGACGAGGTGTGGTCTCCGGGGGTGGCGATCGGCGAACCCATCTACATTCCGGGTGAGACGCACGATTACTGGGGTGCGATCGGCACCGATCCCGAGGATCTGAAATCCCGCTTCTACATCCTGGACGCCGACAACCCGGCGGACGGGCCGCTGGCGACGATCGAGCTGCCCATCCGTGTTCCCGCGGGATTGCACGGCATTTGGGTCCAATAAGGCGCGCCGTGCCGTCATTGGGTGGAGGATCGAACCCATGAAGACGTTCGTACGGAGACTGACGGTGTGTGGGGCGGTCGCGATCGGGGCGGTTCTCGGTCCGGTGGCAGTCGCGTCCGCGGAGGTCACGGTGCCGTTCCAGATCGACCCGGCGCCGTACGGAAACACCAACGGCAGCTTCGATTCGCCCGAGGTCCGCTGCGTAGCGGTACTCGGCGAACAACCTGGCGTCGCCAGGATCACCAGCCCGGACGACGGACGGCCCGGGTGCTATCAGGTCGCCGACGTGCGCTGGCTGAACCTCTCCACCGGGGCGTCAGGTGCGGCCCGCATGTCCGACGGTCTGGACGGCGCACCGCGCGAGGCGGTACTGCGGACCGGGCCGGGGCAGGTAGCTCTGGTCGCCGTTTCCTCTTACGCCACGACGGTTCCCGGGTTCGCCACCTTCTACGTTCCGTAGTTCGGCTGTCGAGCTAGCTCGTCGACTCGTCGTCGCGTGGAGGGTGTGGCACGTTCTCGTCGTCGACGTGTGCGCCCACGGCAGTGTTCTCGTCCGCCGGGTGGTCGCGGGGGCCGTCGTTGGTGCCGTGGGATTCCACTGCGGCGTCGGCGTCGCTGGGCATCGTCATGAGATCTCCTGGGGTTCGAAGCTGGGTCGAGGAGAGTGTGCCCGTTTCGGCGGAAACTACACAGGACTTGCGGGAGCTGTTCAGGTGCCCGGCCGGATGCCTGTGTAGATACCGGGCACTCGAAAGCGAAGGGGCGGTTCGTCGTACTCCTCGAGGGCGTGCGCGGTCCACCCGGCGATACGGGCGAACGCGAACAGTGCCTCCGGGGTGTCGGGCCGGAGACCGAAGGCGCACGTGAACGTGGCGAGCGCGAAATCGGAGTTGGGGAACGTGTCGAACCGATCGCGCATCTCGTCGATCACGATGTCCGCGGCTGCCATCACGGCGGCGTTCGCGCCGCTCGCCGGGTCGCGGAGCAGCCGAAGCAATTCCTGGGCGCGAGGGTCCCGGTCGGTGTAGATCACGTGGCCGAACCCGGGGACTCGCTCGCCGGATCGAAGATGCTGTGCCAGAGCGGAAATCGGGTCGACGCGCGCAGACGTCATGAACCGGTAGGCAGGCTCGGCCGCGGATCCGTGCAGTGGACCGTCGATGCACCCCAAGCCCGCGGCGACGACCGAGTAGAGGTGGGCTCGTGTACTGGCCGCGACCCGAACGGCGAGCGTCGACGCCGCCAGGCTGTGGTCGAGCATCAGCACGAGGGCGGCTCGTAGAACGGTCAGCCCGCGAGGGTCGGATGCCTCCGATCGCACTGCAGCCCACATCGACTCCGCGACGGAGGTGTCGGGCGCAGCTTCGGTGAGAGAGGCAGCGACGGTCGCCGACAGTTGGCCGGCCTCGGAGACAACCGATTTCGGGCTGATGTCGACACGCATCGGACGGTGGGTCGCGGCGACGTCGACGGCGAGGCGGATACGGTCGATGAATCGGCAATCCGGCGACAGTGACGCGGCGGCATCTCGGCACTTCTGTGCCACAACGGGATCGACGTGAAACCTGCGATCCGAGTCCATTTGCCCTGTCCACACGAAGTGCGCTACCGACTCGAACGAGTAGGCGGTCAGGTCGACGGCGTTGCGGCCGCGGTAGTACAGGTGATCGTCGTCCAGCAGGGTGATCCGAGTTCTGATCCGTTCCACCGTCCCGATGTCGGTGCGGCGAGCGGTGTCTCGACCGGCGAGTGCTTCGACTTCCTCGACGTCGAAGACGCTGCCCCTGACGCCGGGGAGGCGACTGCTGGTCAGCAACCCGCGGCTGACGTAGGCGTAGACGGTTTCGGGTTTGACCCCCAACCGGGCTGCGGCCTGTGCGGTGGTGAGGAGATCTCGGCCGTCGGGGGATGGCATCTTCGCCTCTCGGTTCGGCGTGCTGAACATTGACTCTATCAACATTGACAACGATCAATGTTAACGCGGATCGTGGTGGGTGACCAGCAGAGGAGAGATGTCATGAGCGTTCTCGAGGCCCCGCGTGGGCTGCACAACGTCGTCGTCACGTCCACGTCGATCGGTGACGTCCGAGGCGACGAGGGTTTCTATCACTACCGTCAGTATTCGGCGATCGACATCGCCGAGAGCCGCACCTTCGAGGATGCGTGGTTCCTGATGGTGGAGGGCCGACTGCCGAGCCTGTCCGAGCGGGCGGAGTTCAGCCGTACGGTCGCGCCGCTGCGGGTCCTGTCGGCGGAGGTGCGCGAGGCGGTGGCGTCGGTTGCCGGGACCGGCCCGGAGCAGCCGCTTCTGGCGCTGCGCACGGTTCTGTCCGGCCTGCCCGGTGCTGTTCCGCTGTACGAATCCACCGACGCCGACAAACGAGCGACGTCGTTGCGCCTGTGTGCGGTGACGCCCACCGTTCTGGCTGCGGTCCATCGCCTTCGGTCGGGTCAGGAGCCGATCGAACCGCGGGAGGATCTGACGACGGCGCAGAACTGGCTGTTCATGATCAACGGCGACGTTCCGAGCGACGCTCGTGCCAGGGCCGTCGACCGGTACCTGACGGCGACCATCGATCACGGGTTCAACGCGTCGACCTTCACGGCGCGAGTGGTCGCGTCGACGGGGTCGGACATCGCCTCCGCCGTGTGTGCGGCGATCGGCGCGTTCGCCGGACCGCTGCACGGAGGCGCACCGGATCGGGCGTTGGACGGGCTGGACCAGATTGCCGACCTGGCGGACGCGGATTCCTGGGCACGGTCGAAAATCACTGCGGGTGAACGCATCATGGGGTTCGGGCACCCGGTGTATCGCACCGAGGCCCCCCGGTCGGTGATGCTCCGTGAGACTGCGCAGCAGCTGGGAGGTGAACTGATCGACAAGGCCGCCCAGGTGGAGAAGGTGATCGCCGCAGCGCTGGCGGATCTGAAACCGGACCGGAAGCTCTACGCGAACGTCGAGTACTACGCGGGCGTGCTGATGGAGCTGTGCGGGATACCCAGGTCGATGTTCACGCCGACCTTCGCGTGCAGCCGGATCGTCGGGTGGTGCGCCAACATCGTCGAGCAGTCCGCGGACAGCAAGATCATTCGGCCCATCGCCCGGTACGACGGCCCCGGGGCACCCCAGGCGCTTCCGCCGCTGTGACCGGTTTCGGTGTCCCCGGGCCGCTGCGCCCACGTCGGATATATCTTGTGGTGGATGCGTATCGCGGTGGTGGAGGACAACGACGGAGTCGGTGAGGCGCTGGTCGAGGCGCTGACCGAGGTCGGCCACGCCCCCGTTCGAATGCGCCGGGGGGCGGATGTACTGCTCGGCTACCACGACATGGATGTCGTGCTGCTGGACCTGGGGTTGCCGGACATGGACGGGCTCGAGGTGCTGCGTAAGCTCCGAACCCTCAGCGCCGTGCCGGTGGTGGTGCTGACGGCGCGGGACGACGAGCGGTCGGTGGTGCGGGCTCTCCGCGGCGGTGCGGACGATTACGTCGTGAAGCCCGCTCGGCTCGGTGAACTGCATGCGCGGCTGGAGGTCGCGGCGCGGCGTCGCAGTGCAGCGGCCGAGTCCTCGGCGGACCGGGTGGTGCTCGGCGATGTCGTGGTCGATCTCGTGGGACGCGGCGTCGAGGTCGACGGCAGAGACATCGGGCTGACGACCAAGGAGTTCGAACTGCTGGCTCACCTCGTGACGCGGCGGGGTGAAGCCGTGAGCCGCGAGCAGTTGATGGACGCCATCTGGGGTGATGCGTACGTGGCGATCTCGCGCACGCTCGACGTTCACATGACTGCGCTGCGGGCCAAGCTCGGGCGCCCCGGGGCGATCGTCACCATCCGCGGCTTCGGTTACCGCTGGGACACCTGACGTGCGACGCCGGGTGCTGGTCGTGTTGATGATCTACTCCATCGTCGTCGTGCTCGCGCTTGCGGTGCCTCTGGCGGTGTTGGTGGGGCGGGAACGTGTGCAGAGGTTCGGCGAGAACCGCGCCGCGGCAGCGACGTTCTTCGCGGAGTTGTCCTCGCGGGAGGACGAGTCCGGGGTGCCGAGGTTGCGAGAGTCCGTGCAGCGCTACCACTCTCTGTACGGCGAGGGCCTCGCCATCGTCGACCGGGGCGGTGTGGTGCGTGCGTCGGCGGGTATCGACGTCGACCGGCCGGATGTGCAGGAGGCCGTGTCGGGAGCGTTACGTAACCAACGCGGCGACGTCCCTTCGAGTTTGACGCCGTGGGCTCAGTCCGAGGTGTTGGTCGCGGCTCCCGTCGGCGGTGGAACCCAGGTGGACGGTGCGGTGGTGATCGATGCGTCGACCGATGCGGCGCGTAGAGACGTGGCGGTGGCGTGGGTGGTCATCGGCGCCGGTGCGCTGCTGATCCTGGTGTCCGTGGCAGTGATCGCTGCTGCGTTGTCGCGCTGGGTGGTTCGGCCGTTGACGGCGTTGTCGTCGCGGGTGCAGTCGTTCGGTGACAAGTTCCACGCCGAGCTGCCGGCGGAGGAGACGTCGAGGCCCGAGTCGACCGAGTACGTCGGGCCGCCGGAAGTGCGTGAGCTGTCCGGTGCGTTCGACGCCATGGCCGACGACGTGGAGGCGGCTACCGCGGCTCAGCGTCGGCTGGTCGCGGACACTGCCCATGCGTTGCGTAATCCGTTGGCTGCACTGCGTATTCGGCTGGACGTGCTGGGTATGAGGGTGCCGGAGTCGGCGTCCGAGGCGCACCTGAAGACGACTCTGGAGGTGGATCGGCTGAGCATCGTCGTCGAGGATCTTCTGGTCCTCGCGGCTGCGGAGACGCCGGCCGGCGCGCGGACGACGGGGTGTGACGCCCGGGCGGCGATACTGAGCCGCGTCGAATTCTGGTCGACCACACTGACTGTCGCGGGGATGTCTTACTCGCTCGCCGTCGCGGACGACGTGCCCCGCGCGGCGTTGCCGGAGGACGACATGATCAGGATTCTCGATGCGCTGCTGAGCAACGTCACGAAGTACGCGGGCGCGGGTTCGTCTGTCGAGATCGGGTGCCGGGAGAGCGACGGTCACGTGCTGGTGTGGGTGGCGGACTCGGGTGGGGGAGTACCCACGAGCGAGCTGCCGAAGGTGGTCGACCGGTTCTATCGGGCGCCGGGGGTCGGCGGTGAGGGCACCGGGCTCGGCTTGTCGATCGTCCACGCCTTGACCGAGCGAGCAGGAGGGTCCTTGCAGGTCAGCGCGGGTGTGCCATCGGGTCTGCGCGTCGAGCTGGCAGTACCGGCGGTCCTTTCCTAAGAGAGTGTTAGGAAATCGGAAACGGTTTTGTCGGAGGCTGTGCCTGGGGTCACAGTAGGGGCACGACGGTTGCCGCACAGCTCGCGGCGACCAGCACGAGCCCCCTGTGGAAGGACTGCCCATGGCCAACGAGGCCACCTCGACCGCTGACTCACCGCGGTCCGCCCCCGTTTCGTCTCCCGCGGCGACTCGGCGTGCGGTGTTCAACACGCTCCGCGGGTCGTCGGGCAACCTCGTCGAGTGGTACGACGTGTACGTCTACACCGTCTTCGCGACGTACTTCGAGAATCAGTTCTTCGATTCGGCGGACAAGAACTCGACCGTCTACGTGTACGCGATCTTCGCCGTCACGTTCCTGATGCGTCCGGTGGGGTCGTGGTTCTTCGGCCGCTACGCCGACCGCAACGGCCGACGTGCTGCGCTGACGTTCAGCGTCTCGATGATGGCCGCGTGCTCGCTGGTCATCGCGCTGACGCCGGGACGCGAGAGCATCGGTGTGTGGGCCGCGGTCATCCTGATCCTGTGCCGTCTGGTGCAGGGCTTCGCGACCGGCGGCGAGTACGGCGCGTCGGCGACGTACATGTCCGAGGCCGCCACGCGGGAGCGTCGGGGATTCTTCTCGTCGTTCCAGTACGTCACCCTCGTCGGTGGACACGTGCTCGCACAGGTGACGCTGCTGATCATGCAGGCGTTCCTGGACCGGGGGCAGATCGAGGAGTTCGGTTGGCGCATCGCCTTCTTCATCGGCGGTGTCGCTGCGGTGGTGGTGTTCTGGCTGCGTCGCAGCATGGACGAATCGTTGACGAAGGATCAGCTCGCGGCCGTGCGCAGTGGTGCCGATCGGGCGTCGGGATCGATGAAGGAGCTGGTGCTGAATCATTGGCGGCCGTTGCTGGTGTGCTTCATGGTCACGATCGGCGGCACCATCGCGTTCTACACGTACAGCGTCAACGCTCCGTCGATGATCAAGACGGCGTACGAGGACCGCGGCATGACCGGGACGTGGATCAACCTCTTCGGCCTGATCTTCCTGATGTTGCTGCAGCCGATCGGCGGAATGATCAGCGACAAGGTCGGTCGCAAGCCGCTGCTCGTGTTCTTCGGTATCGGCGGTGTCCTGTACACCTACGTGCTCATCACGTACCTGCCGTCCGCGACGTCGGTGGTGGAGTCGCTCGCGCTGGTGTGCGTGGGTTACGTCATCCTGACCGGCTACACCTCCATCAACGCGATCGTGAAGGCGGAGCTGTTCCCGTCGCACGTGCGTGCCTTGGGCGTCGGCCTCGGGTATGCGTTGGCGAACTCGGCGTTCGGTGGCACGGCGCCGCTGATCTACCAGGCTGCGAAGAACGGTGGCCACGTCTCGTGGTTCATCCTCTACGTGACGGTGGTGATCGCGGTGTCGCTGGTGGTCTACATCTTCGTTCTGCGGAACAAGTCCGAGACGGTTCTTGACCGCGAACAGGGTCGCGCCTTCCAGTGAGCG
The DNA here is from genome assembly GCF_000383555.1 of Rhodococcus sp. 114MFTsu3.1. Lineage (NCBI taxonomy): Bacteria > Bacillati > Actinomycetota > Actinomycetes > Mycobacteriales > Nocardiaceae > Rhodococcus > Rhodococcus sp. 114MFTsu3.1. Next base: position 305,244 of record NZ_KB911545.1, read on the forward strand.
ACCTCGCCTTAAGGTGAGAACCATGGTCAAGCCCGCAGTGCTGCTCTCGCGAAGAGCAGTTCTGCGGGCTGCCGGCGTTCTCGCCGTCGGTGCGGCGACAGGGGCCTCGGTGTCGTGCTCGTCGGAGCCGTCCCCTCGGGTGCGTCTCGCGGCCGGTGAGATCGGCGGCTTCTTCTGGGAGTTCGGCGGACTGCTCGCCGACGCGGCCGCGGGCGCCGGAGCAGCCGACATCGTCCCGCTGACGACGGAGGGTTCCGTCGACAATCTCGATGCGCTGCAGTCCGGGCGGGCCGAGTTGGCGATGACGCTCGCGGACGCGGCGTACGACCATCCGGGCCGGGATCTGACGGCGGTGGGCTGCGTGTACGAGAACTACTTCCAGATCGCCGTGCGTGCCGATTCCGGGATCGAGTCCGTCGCCGACCTGCGCGGACGGTCGGTCAGCATCGGCGCTCCCGGCTCCGGCGCGACGCTGGTGTCGCGCCGGGTGCTCGATGCAGCGGGGCTGCCCGACGTTGTTCGCGAGGTGCAGATGTCGATGAACGCGGCGGCCGATGCGTTGTACGCCGGCGACGTCGACGCGGTGATGTGGGCGGGTGGGTTGCCGACGCCTGCGTTCGCCGATCCGCCGGTGCCGGTGCGGTTACTCGATCTGGGCGGGGTGGTCGCGGGTCTGAGGAGTGAATTCGGGACGGCGTACGAGGCGGTGCCGGTGCCGGCGGGTGTGTACGGCGAGCACCCCGAGGTCACGACGGTGGGCATCCCGAATCTGCTGCTGGTCCGCCCGGATGTGCCGGACGAGACGGTCGCAGCGTTGGTGAGCGTGCTGCTGGACAGGTCGTCGGCGTTGGTTCCTCGCCAGGCGATCGGCAGTCAGTTCCTCGACGCCCGGTCTCTCGTCATGACCGGCACGATCCCTCTCCATCCGGGAGCCGAGGCGGAGTACCGCCGCAGGCACGGGTGAAGGAGAGCAAGTGCTCCCCGGGAGTGAGTGGGGTCCGCATGGTGACCCTGTGCCCGAGGACGGTTGACCTGGAAGGCGCAGTTACATCCGGGTTGTTGGGTGGTCAGGCCTCGACGGCGGTGCCGCAGATGCTGCACTGTTCGAGTTGTCGGCGGCTCCACCTCGCGATGGGGATGAAGAACACCGTGAACTGTGTGTACGTCCGGATCCGCGACCACTGCGTGGTGTTGTTGCACCGAGGGCACGTTCGGGTCTGGCCTGCGCCGAGGTGTTTTTGCTTGCTGCCGTAACCGAAGAGGAAGAACACCTGGCCAGCCTAGCGATTTCTGCGCGGACGCCGCGGTGCTTGCCCAACACCTCTGGCACCCAGCCCCTGCCCGGGTGGTCCGGGGCGGCTGGGTGCCGTGGCCAACTTGACCGGTCAGGCAGCGGGGCGTCGTTGTCGGTGGAAGCTGGGTATCGGTTTTCGTTCGGGGTCGATGGCGGCGGGTGGGATGACGCGGGGGTGGCCGTCGGCGCCGATGTCGATGTCCCAGCCGTGATTGTGAACGAGGCGGTGGCAGTCGCCGCAGATCAGGACCAGATTGGTGAGGTCGGTCGGCCCGCCGTCTTCCCAGAAGACGATGTGGTGCACTTGGCACCACTGCGCGGGGAGGCCGCATCGGACGCAGCATCTGTCGCGGACGGCCACGGCTGCGCGTTGCTCAGGAGTGGCGAGCCGGACTTCCTTCCCCATCGAGAGGGGAACGTCGTTGTTGTCCAAAATGATTGGCTTGAGGTTCGCGTCGCAGGCGAGCAGGCGCGCGAGGCTGCGACTCAAGGGGCCCGTCCATTCGAGCTGGAAAGGCCAGTCCGGGTCGCCCATCTTCGGCGACCTGTGTGTGGCGCCGGAAGTGACTGTTCCACTTGTGGTGTCCGGCGATGCCGAGCGGGCTCTGTCGGCGAGAAGGTCACTGAGGTTCACGGTGACGTTGACCGTCGCCGGTGGTGTTCCCGGCCCGGCGGAGCGCGTGCCGCCGCCGACGAGGTCGAGGAGCCGCGACAACCCGTCGGCCTGACGCCTCGATGCACTGCGGGGATCGCGGGTGCCGTCGGGTGCCGGTTGTGGCCGCGAGAGCGGGGACAGTGCTGACCGGAGCTTCTCGCCGAGAACCTTGTCCACATCCCCCTTGAAGCCAAGGCGTCCGTTGGCCAGGAGGAACAGCTCGAGCTTGTTGAGCGCAGTGTTCTCCGATACCGGTTGTGGCGGAGGGTTCTTCAACACATCGGCATCAGGATCAGGATCGGGATCGTCGTCAGGATCGTCGTCGGGCAGGGGCTGTCCTTGCTCTTCGGCTTCGCGCTCTTTCTGTTTGCGTGCTTCTTGTCGTCCGAGTGCGCTGTCGTATCGGGCGCGGGCGTCGTCGATGACTGCGTGCATCAACACCTGAGCGCGCTGCTTGACCTGGTGGGCTGTGCCGTCCATGGCGGTCGCGAGCAGGTCTGCGACCGCTGCGGCCAGGCTTTCCTCGGAGAGCGTGGAGTCCGCGCCGCTGATGTTGGTGTAGCCGTCGTGGATTTCCTTGACGTGGTCGACGAAGATGTCGCTGGTGGCGAGAGCCTCGGCAACCGAAGGCCATCGGCTGAGCCAGTTGGCAGTGACGAACTGCCGGGTCGAGTTGGCGAGGGTGACACGGGTACCCGAGGCGATGTAATGCTGTGGCGTCGAATGCCCTGTCTTCAGGTTCAGGCCACGGCGGGCGAACTCGTCGAGCAGAACGTATTTACGTGCGGCAGTCTGATTCTGGGCGTGGGTGAGCTCGGTGATGGCGGCGATGACGTCTCGGTCCGAGAGTTCCGCTGCGGTGCTCGAGTCCCCCAACTTCTGCATGCGGGGAAAGGTACCGCGACCCACCGACAAGTTCCGGATTCGGCCGTCAAGCAGGTTGTTTCGTCCCTCGCCACGCACGTGAGGACAGAAGTCTCATGCCGTTGAGAGCGACGAGGACGGTGGAGCTCTCGTGCCCGGCGACACCGATTGGGAGGGGCAGGGTTCCGATCAGGTCCCAGGCCACGAGGACGACGATGAACGTGCCGGCGATGACGAGGTTGGCGACGACGATGCGATGGGCCCGGCGCGACAGTTCGATCACCTTGGCGAGCGCGGCGACGTCGTCGCGCACCAGGACGGCGTCGGCGGTGTCGAGTGCCAGGTCGGACCCTTTGCGGCCCATGGCAACCCCGGTGTCGGCGGCAGCGAGAGCAGGTGCGTCGTTGATGCCGTCGCCGAGGACGAGGACCCGCTGTTCGCGTGCTTGCAGTCCGCGCACGGCGTCGACCTTGCCCTCCGGCAGCAATCCGGCTCGCACGTCGGAGATTCCGGCGCGGCGGGCGATGTCCTGCGCCGATCCGAGGTTGTCGCCGGTGATCAGCACCGACGGGGCGCCCGTCAGACGCTCGAGCTCGGACACGGCGCCGTCCACCCCGGGGCGTATGGTGTCGACCAGAGCGATCACTCCGGCGGGAACGTCGTCGACGGTGACGACGGCGGCGGTCGTTCCGTGCGTTCGGATGTCCGACGGGAACGAAGACGTGTGAGAGGCATCGGGTTTGGACACCCTGATGTGCCGTCCGTCGACCTGTGCGCGTACGCCGACGCCCGGTGTCGATTCGAAATCCGATGCCGGAGGTAGCGTAAGCCCGCGGTTACGGGCGTGGTCGACTATTGCGACTCCTACCGGGTGCTCGCTTCCCACTTCGGCGGCCGCGGCCCATCGCAGGACGTCGGTGTGATCGAATCCGCCCAGTGCGTCGACCCGTTCGACGCGAGGTGTTCCCTCGGTGAGGGTTCCGGTCTTGTCGAAGGCGACGACGTCGGTCAGGCGCAGCTGTTCCATCACGACGGCCGACTTGACGAGGACTCCGTTGCGGCCGGCGGTTGCCATCGCGGCGAGCAGGGGCGGCATGGTCGCGAGGACGACCGCGCACGGCGACGCCACGATCATGAAGGTCATCGCGCGCAGCAACGCCGACTGCAGGTCGCTGCCGAGCAGTAGTGGAATCGTGAACACCGCTGCCGTGGCGGCCACGACACCGGTCGAGTAGTACTGCTCCACCTTCTCGATGAACAGCTGCTTCTTCGCTTTGGTCTCGGATGCGCGCTCGACCATCGTGACGATTCGCGCGATGACGGTGTCCGACGGGTCGACGTCGACTCGGACTCGCAGCACGCCCGTGCCGTTGATGGTCCCGGCGAACACGTCGTCGCCGACGGTCTTGAAGGCCGGGACGGATTCGCCGGTGATCGAGGACTGGTCGATGTCGGATCCACCGTCGACGACGGTTCCGTCACCGGGGAGGCGCTCGCCGGGACGGACGACGACGATGTCTCCGACGGTCAGGTCCGTTGCGTCGATTCGGTGTTCAGTGCCGCCGGCGTCGAGCCGGACCGCGGTGTCGGGCGTCAGGCCCAACAGGCTTCGGACGGAGTCCGCGGTTCTCTCGGTGAGGACTGCCTCCAGCGCGCCGGACGTCGCGAAGATGACGATGAGCAGTGCCCCGTCGAACACCTGCCCTATCGACGCAGCTCCGATGGCGGCGACGATCATCAGCAGGTCGACGTCGAGTGTCTTGTTGCGGAGCGCGCGTAAACCTTCGAGTGCAGATTCCCAGCCGCCGACGGCGTAGCACGCCAGGTACAGCGCCCAGTAGAGCCACGTCGGCCCACCGGTGATCTGCGCGAGCAGCCCTGCCGCGAACAGTGCGGTGGCGGCGAGTGCCCACCGGACTTCGGCGACGGCGAGCAACCGGGTGCGGGTGGCGGTCCCGGTCCGAGGGCTGTCGATCGACGGAGACGGGGCGGTCCCGATGGAAGTCATGACGTCACGCTACCTCATCACATGAAGACCTATACATGTGAACATAAACTATGATCGTCGAATGGGACATGGAGTCGAGGGACGCACCACTCCTCCGGCGCAGTTGGATGCGGAATCCGCCGCGACGGTGGCAGCGACGCTTCAGGCGTTGGCGACGCCGAGTCGGCTACGCATCCTCACCCAGCTCCGCCAGGGGCCCAGCGGCGTCAACGACCTCGCCGACGCCGTCGAGATGGAACAGTCCGCCGTCTCCCATCAGCTCCGATTGCTCCGCGCGATGGGGTTGGTGACCGGCGCGCGATCGGGCCGCAGCGTCATCTACCGTCTGTACGACAATCACGTCGCCATGCTGCTCGACGAGGCGGTCTATCACATCGAGCATCTCGGTATGTCCGTGCCGGACATCGACTCCGACGTGGACTCAGCGACCGGATCCTGATCCCAGTCCGACGCTGACGGGTCGCGGCGTGCCGCAGCATCCGCCTACCACCGAGGCGTCGGCTTCGGGATCGTCGAACAACCCTGCACCGCCGCAGACGCCGGTATCCGGCAAACGTAGTTCGACGGTGCGAGCGCTCTCGGGGTCGCCGGACAGTTCGGCAGCGATGCTGCGAACCTGTTCGTACCCGGTCATCGCCAGGAACGTCGGCGCCCGGCCGTAGCTCTTCATGCCGACCAGGTACAACCCTGGCTCGGGTTGGGTGAGCTCGTCCACGCCGTGCGGGTAGACGGTGCCGCAGGAGTGGACGTTGGGATCGATCAACGGCGCCAACGACCGTGGTGCCTGCAGTGTCGGGTCGAGGTCCAGACGAACTTCGGACAGCCAACTCAGGTCGGGCCTGAACCCGGTCAACGCGACGACGTGGTCGACGCCGTCGATCCGGGTTCCGTTGTCGCCGACGAGCGCGAGTCTGCCGTCGTCGTGCAGGATCGTCTCTGTCCGGAAACCGGACACGACCTGCAGAAGGCCGTCGTCGATGGCCTTCTTCGCGCGGAGGCCGAGCGCACCGCGTGCGGCGAGTTCGTCGGATTCGCCTCCGCCGAACACCGATTCGGTGACTGCGCGCCGCACGGCCCACGTCAGCGTCGTGCCGGGGTTGGCCGCGGCCAGGTCGGCGAATGCGATGATCGCGGTCAACGAAGAATGACCACTTCCGGCGATGACGACGTGTGTGCCGGCGAAGCGGCCGCGTACCGACTCGTCCGAGAGGTCGGGGACTCGATACGAAATACGATAGCCGGCAGCATGTTCCCCGATTGCAGGGAGTCCCTCGGACCCGAGCGGATTCGGGCTTCCCCATGTTCCCGATGCGTCGATGACTGCCCTGGCGAGGAGGCGTTCCTCGGTGCCGTCGGTTGTTCTGATGTGAACGGTGAGAGGTTCGGTGTCACGACCGGCGTCGACGACACGGTCGCGCCCCCGGCGGGCGACGCCGACGACCTCGGAGCCGAACCGCACCGAATCGCCGAGAACTGCGGCCAGCGGTGCGAGGTACTTCTCGACCCACTCACTTCCGGTTGCGTAGCCTTTGCCGTCCGGGGCAGACCATCCGGTGGGTTCGAGGAGGCGTGCGGCGGCCGGGTCGACGATTTCCGACCACGGCGAGAATAATCTGACGTGATTCCATTGTGCAACAGCAGAACCGGCCGAGCGTCCACGTTCGAGGACCAGGACGGGAGTGCCGGCTTCGGTGAGGTGAGCTGCGGCGGCAAGACCGATGGGTCCTGCTCCGATGACGACTACAGGGTGAGCGGACATGACGGTGACGTCCTTTCGTCGAGGCCTAACGGAGTATGCGTCGGGCGAGATCGTCGACGCGGGTGGCGATGTCGTCGCGCACGAGTCTCATGCGTTCGATGCCGTCGATTCCGCGTTCCGACGGCTCGTCGGTGTCCCAGTTCTCGAACGTCGGGCCTTCTACGGCATCGACTTTCGCCTCGCTGCCGAGAGTGACGACGTAGTCCATTCGGGCGAGGAGTTCGGGGTCGATGGGCTTGGGGCGTTCGCCGGTGAGGTCGACGCCCACTTCCAGCAACGACTGCGCGGACAGCGGATTGACGGCACTTCCGGGCGCGGTTCCGCCGGAGTGGATCTCGACGGAATCGCCGACGGCTTTGCGCATCAGTCCGGCAGCCATCTGCGACTTGCCGCCGTTCTTCACGCATACGAACAGCACGCTCGTCATGGGTACGTCCTTTCGGGTGTGAACCGCTTGCGTAGAGCCAGGGACACGTACACCAGTCCGACGAGGACCGGTACTTCGATGAGTGGTCCGACCACGCCGGCGAGTGCTTGCCCGGACGTGGCGCCGTAGGTGGCGATCGCGACGGCGATGGCGAGCTCGAAGTTGTTGCCCGCAGCGGTGAATGCGAGTGTGGTGGTGCGTTGATACCCCAGGCCCATCGCGGCGCCGAGGGCGTAGCCGCCGCCCCACATCACCGCGAAGTAGACCAACAGCGGAAGTGCGATGCGTACGACGTCGAGAGGCTGTGACGTGATCCGATCACCCTGCAGCGCAAAGAGAACGACGATCGTGAACAGCAAACCGTACAGCGCCCACGGCCCGATCCTGGGGATGAATGTCGACTCGTACCACTCCCTGCCCTTGGCGCGTTCGCCGAAGTAGCGCGATGCGAAGCCCGCGACCAACGGGATGCCGAGGAAGATGAGCACCGACTTCGCGATCTGCCACGGTGACGCCTCGATGGTGGTCTGCTCGAGCCCGAGCCATCCGGGCAGGACCGACAGGTAGAACCATCCGAGAACGGCGAACATGACCACCTGGAACACCGAGTTGATCGCGACCAACACGGCGGCGGCTTCACGGTCTCCGCACGCGAGGTCGTTCCAGATGATGACCATGGCGATGCAGCGAGCGAGGCCGACGATGATGAGTCCGGTTCGGTACTCCGGCAGATCGGGCAGGAAGATCCACGCCAGAGCGAACATCAACGCCGGACCCAGGATCCAGTTCAGCACAAGCGAACCGACGAGAAGCTTCCGATCTCCGGTGACAGTGTCGAGCCGGTCGTAGCACACCTTCGCCAGCACCGGATACATCATGATCAGCAAGCCGACCGCGATGGGCAGCGAGACGCCGTCGATCGACACAGCGGCCAAAGCGTCGTTCAATCCGGGAATCGACCGTCCCAACAGCAGGCCGACGACCATCGCCACGCCGATCCAGACCGGGAGGAACCGGTCCAGCGTGGAGAGCTTGCCGACGACGGTCGTGCTGCTCACGAGGCGACCGGCGTCGTTGTGCCGAGGACCGTCGACAGTTCATCCAGCGCAGTCGGAATCACCCAGTAGTACACCCAGGTTCCGCGTCGCTCGCAGTCGAGGAGGCCGCACTCCCGAAGCACTTTCAAGTGGTGGGAAATCGTAGGTTGCGACAGATCGAAGTGCGGCGAGATGTCGCAGACGCATGCCTCCCCGCCGTCGTGGCTGGCCACCAGGCTGAGCAAGCGCAACCGCACCGGGTCACCCAAGGCTTTGAACATCCGAGCCAGGTCTACCGACCGATCGACCGTCAGCGGTTCGCGAACCAGCGGTGAGCAGCATTCTCCGGCGGAGACGTCTTCGATCGGCAGGGGCTGATTCGACATTCGTCTATATTGACTGCTGTCGAATCAGGCGTCAAGGCCCGCGTGAATCTAGGCCAGTGCGAGGAAGAGTTTTTCCAGTTCGGCTTCGGTCATCGGCTCTCTGTTGTCGGCGGTCTCACCGGTCATGCACTCGCGAAGGCCCGTTGCGACGATCTTGAAGCCTGCCTTGTCGAGCGCGCGGGATACGGCGGCAAGTTGGGTGACGACATCTTTGCAGTCGCGCCCGTTCTCGATCATGCCGATCACGCCGGCGAGTTGTCCGTGGGCGCGGCGCAGGCGGTTCAGTACCAGTGCGATGCTGTCTTCGTCGCCGATCATGGTGAGGCTCCTCGTGGTGCGGTGTAGCGAAGTGCGTCCCAGGTTACCCCCGGGGGCATGCCCCCAGTGCATCGATTGCTGCTTGCAACTTGGTGGTGGCTTCGGCGGCGACATCGGCGAGCCCGGGTTCGCCGGTGGCCTGAACCATGATGTCCGGGTTCATTGCCTCGACGATCACCGATCCTGGCGTTGCGGTGTCGGCGCGGACGACCACGTTGCACGGCAGGAGCAAACCGATCTGTGGCATGACTCCGACGGCGCGGTGCGCGAGTGTCGGATTGCACGCACCGAGGATCAGGTACTGCTCCATGTCTTCGCCGAGCTTGGCTTTCAAGGTGGCTTGCATGTCGATTTCGGTCAATACGCCGAATCCTTGGTCCGACAATGCTGCCTTGACCGATTGGACGACGGTGCCGAAGTCGGTGTCGGCCAACGTGGTGGACAGTGCGATGCTCATGGCTGAGATTCCTTTCGAGTATGTGTTCAGTGCGAGAAATGGATCGACGGCAGGACCCTGCGGAGCCACGAGGGTGACCACCAGGCGGCGTGGCCGCTCAGCCGCAACAGGACCGGGAGCAGGATCAGCCTGATCAAGAACGCGTCCAGCAGAACCGCGACCCCGAGGATGATGCCCATCTCCTTCGGTGGGAGTGGATCGGAGAGCGCGAAGGTGAAGAATACTGCGACCATGACCGCGGCGGCGGCGAATATGACACGTCCGGAGTGAGCGAGACCGTCGACCTGGGCCTTCTTCGGGTCGCCGGAACGTTCGTAATGCTCCTTGGCGGTAGCGAGCAGGAACACGGTGTAGTCCATGGCGATGGCGAAGATCATCGCGAAGAAGAACACAGGTCCCCAGCCGTCGAGAAAGCCCTGCGGCGTGAAACCGAGTAGCGACGCGCCGTGCCCGTCCTGGAATATCGACTTCGCGACGCCGAATGCCGCAGCGGTCGAGAGAAGGCTGACTCCGGTGCCGAGGATCGCGATCAGTGGTGCCTGCAAAGCAACGAGCAGCAGGAGGAAGCCGAGCACGAGGATGATCCCGATGACGAGCGGGAGGTAGGTGTTCAGGGCCTGTTGTAGGTCCAGGTTCTCCGCCGGTGCGCCGCCGACGAGCGCGGAGTCCGGCAGCTGTGCGCGGAGGTCGCCGAGGATCGTGCCCATGGCAGCGTCGGAGGGGTCCACGTCGGGAAGAGCTTGGAGTAGTGCGTAATCGGAGTCGTCCGCTGCGAGCTGAGGTGGAGTGACCATCGAGATCCCGTCCACCTCGCTCGCTGTGGTCGCCGTCGTGGCTGCGTCGGTGGTCGGGACGACGATCTGCAGTGCACCGGGTGCGCCGTTGCCGAACTGCGCTTGCACCAGTTCGTACCCCTGCCTGACCGGTGCGTCTTCGGGGACGACAGCGATCGACGGCATCGCGACCTTCAGTCCCAGCACCGGCAGTGCGAGGGCAACAAGGATGCCGACGGAGACGAGTGCGAAGGGCCAGGGGTGTTTGTGGAGCAGTTCGCCCCATGCAGCGAATTTCGGGGAGCGATGGTGTTGACGCTTGGCAAACGGCAACGAGGCGGAGTTGACCTTGGTGCCGAGCGCGCCCAGTGTGGCGGGCAGCAGTGTCATGGTCGCGACCAGGACGAAGCCGACGGCGAGCATGATTCCCACGGCCATGGTGCGGACGGCCGGCGCGGGAACGAGCAACACTGCCGAGAGGCTGACCAGCACGGTCAGTCCGGAGAGGACCACTGCTTTGCCTGCGGTGTCCATGGTCTCGGCGACCGCGGCGCGTGGATCGCCCGCACGTAGAGCGTCGCGGAAACGGGCGACGATGAACAGGGCGTAGTCGATACCGAGTGCGAGGGCGAACATCATCGCGAAGTTCATCGCCCATACCGAAATGGGCGTCACCTCGTTGAGGAGCACCAATCCGCCTGCGGAGGCGACGAGACCGGCGACGGTGAGCAGCAGTGGCAAACCTGCGGCGACGAGCGAGCCGAAGGCGAGCACCATGATCGCCAATGTGACCGGCCACGAGAACAATTCGGCTTGAATCATCGCATCGTGGTTGGCTTTGTTGAAGTCCGACCAGAGCGCCGAGGATCCGGTGGGGTAGACCTCGATACCGTCCCCGGACAGTGCAGTGAGCTGCATTTTGACGTCGTCGACGGCTTTCACCATATCGTCGGTGCTTGCGTTGGCGCCGGCGATGAGTATCGCGGTGTGCCGGTCGGGGCTGATGGTCATCCCCGGCTGTGGGGCGATGACGTCGCCGAAGCGGGTGTCGCCGTCGAACACAGCCGCAACGTCGGTGAGTGTCTGCTGCACCGCGGGGTCATCGATGGCTGCGGTGTCGGAGTGAACGACGACCTGGACCGCGGCGGAGGAGTTTCCGCCGAAATGGTGCTGGGCGAGTTCGCGGACCTGAACCGACTCGGACCCGTTGGCCTGCCAACCGGCACCTGCGAGCGACGAAAAGACGGACGGCGCTGCAGAACCCAGTGCGACGAGCGCGATGAGCCAGATCCCGAACACCCATCGGCGGCGTGCAACCATGACACTTCCGAGGCGACCGAGCGCACCGAGGGTGCGGGCTCGATCAGGGGCGACGCGGCTGGGCGCCGGCGCGGTGTCGAACTCGGCCATAACTTCTCCTGATACGGGTGGGGGTATACACATGGGCCCACTTGTCTCTCGGGGGTGAGTCGCGAGGGTTGGGGCGACATGCTCTGCCGATGCTCACTGTGACACATACCCAGGGGGGTATGCAAGTACCCTGGGGGGGTATCCGAAGTATTCGGGTCGGTCGACCCTCGTCAGGCGACGAGGAATCGGTCAGTTCCTGCCGTTTCCAGCGTTGCCGTTGCCGTTACTGTTGCCGTTGCCGGAATTCCCGTTGTTGCCGTTGTTGCCGTTGCCCGAGTTTCCGTTTCCGGAGTTGCTGTTCCCGTTCCCATTTCCGTTGTTGCCGTTACCGTTGCCGTTCTGCGCGGAAGGTTCGACGGGCGCCTGAGGTTGGGGAGCGGGTGCGGGTATCACTGCGGCCGGTGGCGTGGTGGACGGCAGTTCCGGAGGAACGGTGGTCGGGGGCGGCGTCGGCTCGGTGGGAGTCGCAGGGGATGTCGCAGGGGATGTCTGCACGGCGTCGGGTACAGGGGTGTCGTCGCTGCCGAAGCTCGCCCATCCGACGGCAACGGCGACCGCGAGGGCAGTCACGGCGGCAGCGATCGGAATCCAGAACGTGCGTCGTCGGGTGGTCACTGGCTGGACCGCCATCTGATCGGTGGTCACCGAGGCCGTCAAGAACTGCGGGTCCAGTGCGGCGGTGGCGCCGGCTGCGGGTCCGGTGCGGGTGAGGTCCCGCAGCCGCGATCTGAGTTGGGCGGCGTCGGGACGGTTCTGGGGATCGCGTGCCGTCATGGCGGTGAGCAACGCTGCCCACTCGGGTCCGACGTCGTCGGGGACCACCGGGTCGCGGTGCAAGCGTGCGATCGCGGCGGCGACGGCGCTGCCTTCGAACGCCATGCGTCCGGTGAGGCATTCGATGAGGACCAGGCCCAGGCTGTAGATGTCGGTTGCCGGTCCGGCGGCGGTGCCGGTTGCCTGTTCGGGGCTCATGTAATGCCCGGTTCCGACGGTGGTGCCGTGGTCGGTCAGGCGGATGCCGTCGACGATGCGGGCGATTCCGAAGTCGGTGAGTTTGGTGAACTGGTTGTCGTCCGGGCCGTCGGGCCGGGCGATGAGGATGTTGGCGGGCTTGATGTCGCGGTGTACGACGCCGCGGCTGTGGATGTAGGTCAGCGCGGCGGCCATCTCCGCTCCGATGCGTGCTACGACCTGCGGCGGTAGTGCGCGGCCGACGCGGAATGCGGACAGGGTGGGGCCGTCGACGAGTTCCATCACCAGGTACGGAACGACCACGCCGCCGGGATCTGCTGCCTCGCCCGCGTCGTACAGAGCGACGAGGTTCGGGTGGGTGAGCGAGGCCAGTGTGCGCTTCTCGGCGTCGATGCGTCCCGACGTGTCCTGCGGCCCGGCGTGGGCGAAGATCTTCACTGCCACCGATCGGCCTAGCACGTCGTCGACGGCCGTGACCACCTCGGCCATGCCGCCGCGGCCGAGAACCTCGCCGAGTCGATACCGCCCGGCGAACAGGAACTGCTCGTCCGATGGACGGTGCCGATCCGATCCAACCATCGATGTGTCCGTCCGATCCGAGTGTGCGATTACGTCGAACCATATCGTCGTGTGTCCTGCCCGCACGCGGTGACCGGTGGCCGCGCAGGGCATGATGATGGCCGGGTGGGGTGGAATTGTCGTGTTCGGACGAGGAGGCGCGCAGTTGAACCACCGCCACGACACGGCTGCGGCGTCACCCCTCACGGTGGACATCGGTTCGGTGTATCAGCCGATCGTCGAGCTCGACGGCAACGGCATCGTCGGGTTCGAGGCGCTCACCCGCGTCGGCCCCAGTAGCCCGTGGTCGACGACACCCGACTTGCTGATGGCAGCGGAATCGCACGACGTGCTCGTCGACTTCGATTGGCGATGCCGGTTGACGGCCCTGCGCGGAGCACTCGATGCAGGCCTGCCCGACGGCGTGATGTTGTTCGTGAACGCCGAGCCCGTCGCGCTCGAGACTCCGCCGCCTCGTCGGTCGTCGACGGTTCTCGCGCAGGCCCGCGGGTTGTCGATCGTCATCGAGATCACCGAGCGGAACCTGCTCCGTGATCCTGCTCGTCTGCTCCGGGCCGTCGAACATGCGCGGCACCTGGGCTGGCGCGTCGCCGTTGACGACGTGGGCGCGGACTCGTCGAGCTTGGCGTTGCTGCCGTTCCTGCGACCGGACGTGATCAAGCTCGACATGGGGCTCGTGCAGAGCAGGCCCACCGCACACACCGCGGCGGTGGTGTCGGCGGTGGCCGCGGAAGCGGATCGGACCGGCGCGCGGATCGTCGCGGAAGGCATCGAGACGGAAGAGCACCTGCGGACGGCGCTGGACATGGGTGCAGGCTGGGGGCAGGGCTATCTTTTCGGTCCGCCCGCGCCGCTTCCGGCGTTCGGCAGTGGGGCACCTCGGGTGGTCCCTGAGGCGCACGACGTCGCCGTCACCGTTCGCGCCCCGGCGGCCGTGACGCCGTACGGAGTCGTCAGTGCGGCGACGCGGCCGCGGCGTGCGGACGAAGCTCTGATCGGCGCACTCGGATCGGGCCTGCTGCTCAGTGCGATGACGGCGGGGCCGTCGACGATCGTTCTCGTGACGACAGGATCATCGCTGTCCCTCAGCCGCGTTCACGCTGCCGCCGTGAACGACGTTGCCGCACACAGCGCTTTGACGGTCGTCTTCGGCACACGCGATCCTGAATCGGTTCGTCCAGACACTAGCGATGCACACCATCGCTATCGTGAAGTAGCCGTCGGACCCAACGAGCCACTGGCCGAGGAACATTCGATCGTCGTCGTGTCGCCCGTGCTGACCGTCGCGCTCGTCGCCCTGCGCATCGGCGTAGGACCTGGCGGCACCACCATGTACGACTACCGACTCACCCACGCCCGAGACGTGGTCCTCGACGCCGCCACCACCCTGCTCCAGCGAATCGGTTCCTAGGCAATCCGCACATACCGTGTCAGCTGGGCAAATAGCCCAGCAGCTCAGTGAGAATCGGGCGGTGACCCTTGAGCAGTTTGGCTTCGGCGTCGTCGGAGGTGAACCATTCGTGCTTGTCGATTTCAGGGAAACTCTTGAAGTTTCCCGATCCCTTCGGCCATTCCATCTCGAAGGTGTTGCTTTGCGCGCCGGCGGCGTCGAGGTCACCTTCGACGCCGAAGGCTGTCACGATTTTTCCGCTGGGCTGCTTGACGGGTGTGAGCTGTATCGGGTCCGTGCCCGCCGGCACCGGTGAGCCGGTTTCCTCGAGGAATTCGCGCTGAGCTGCGGCCCAGGGATCTTCGTTGTCCTCGTACTCACCCTTGATGATCGACCAGGCGCCGGCGTCCTTCCTCGCCCAGAACGGCCCTCCCGGGTGACCGAGGAGGACTTCGACCTCACCGTTCACCGTTCTGTACAGAATGATTCCAGCGCTCAGTTTGGCCATGGTGTCCTCTCCTCGGGTGTGTCGATGCCTCCATCCTGCATGGGTGGATTCGCGAGTCCTGGCAATGCCCGGCTGCTGACGGTAAGAACAGGGCATGATCGATCGCGAAGGGTTGGCGGCGTTCTTGGTCGGCCGTCGGGCGTTGTTGCAGCCGGAGGACGTGGGGTTGCGACGTGGCCAGCGGAGGAGAACTGCTGGGCTGCGACGTGAGGAGGTGGCGGAGCTGGCCCACATGTCCACGGACTATTACGCGCGGTTGGAGCGAGGGACCGGTCCGCGGCCGTCCGCCGAGATGATTGCGTCCATCGCTCAGGGGCTGCACTTGACGCTGGCGGAGCGTGATCACGTCTTCCGTCTGGCGGGACACAATCCGCCGGCGCGGGGGTCGGCGAGCGAACACGTCAGCCCCGGGTTGCTGCGGATCATGGATCGGCTTCAGGACACTCCTGCCGAGGTCATCACCGAGCTGGGTGAGACGTTGCGGCAAACTCCTCTCGGTGTGGCGTTGACCGGCGATGCTTCGCTGCGCACGGGGGCGTCGCGCAGTCTGGGTTACCGGTGGTTCGCTGATCCTGCTGCTCGTGAGCTGTATCCACCCGAGGAGCGCGAATTCCTGTCGCGGCTCTACGTTTCGGGGTTGCGTGAGGTGGTGGCGGTGCGCGGCCCTGGGTCGGCTGCCGCGACGATGGTGGAGATGTTGGAGTTGGAGAGCGAGGAGTTCGCGCGGCTGTGGGCGGCCCACGAGGTGGGGCTGCGTCCGCCGGACGTCAAGCGTTTCGATCACCCCTCCGTCGGCAGGCTGGAGCTGCAGTGTCAGACGCTGCTGGACCCGGATCAGTCGCATCGCCTGCTCGTCTACACCGCTGTCCCCGGCAGTGAAAGTTACGAGAAGCTGCAGCTCCTCGCGGTCGTCGGCGCCGAGCCCGGTCTGTGAACGGATAGAGGTGGATCGATAGGTCCTGGTTCGACGGGTTCCATGCGCCGAAACTGGTGTTCACACATCCACTTCGACGGGAGCCCATCATGGCACGCAAGATCAGCACCGAACTTCTCGACTCGACAGGCAAGCTGGCTGTCGTCACCGGCGCCAGCGACGGTATCGGCAGTGTCATCGCGACGCGTCTCGCTGCCGCGGGAGCCGAAGTGCTCTTACCCGTGCGTAATTCGGCGAAGGGCGAGCGAGTTGCCGAGCAGATTCGGGCAACCGTGCCGGGGGCGAACGTCTCGATCCGGACGCTGGATCTGTCGTCTCTGAAATCCGTTGCAGCGCTTGTCGATGAGTTGACGGTCGAGGCGAGGCCGATTCACATCCTCGTCAACAACGCCGGTGTGATGCAGCCACCGAGCAGGCAGGTCACGCAGGACGGTCTGGAACTGCAGATGGGCACCAATCATCTCGGTCACTTCGCGCTTACCCGCGGGCTTCTCCCGCTCTTGCGCGACGGCGGTGCCCGGGTCACCAACCAGACGTCCATTGCTGCTCGCAGCGGCGGAATCAACTGGGACGACGCGAACTGGGAACGCAGTTACGACGTCGGCAAGGCATACAGCCAGTCGAAGATCGCGGTCGCGCTGTTCGCTCGCGAACTCGATGCTCGCAGCAAGCAGGGCGGGTGGGGTATCACCAGCAACATCGCGCACCCGGGTGTGTCTCCGACGAATTTGCTTGCCGCTCAGCCAGGAATGGGTCGGGACAGGGACACGCTCGCGCGGAAGGTGGTCGACGCGTTGGCGCGCGTGGGTATTGCCGGCAGTGTGGACAGTGCAGCGATGCCTGCGGTGGTCGCCGCGGCGGGTGTCGCCGCACAGGGTGACGAGTTCTACGGCCCTTCCCGTGTCGTCGGCGGCCCTGCTGCCCTTCTGCCGATGTGGAAGACGATGACGAACATGGACGACGCCCGACGCCTGTGGGACCTCTCGGAGGAGTTGCTCGATCGATAGCCGATGCGGAGATCGGGCGGTGCTCGCCGGTCTGCGCCGGTACCGTGGGTGATATGGCCAGCGGAACCTTCGACGACGGTTCGCGCTACGGCGCGGGCGGGTGGCGATGGAGCGTGGGCGACGTCAGGCTGGTGGTCACTGCGCTGCTGGTGGCGGTCATGGCCTTGGGTCTCGTACTGCGATTCTGGGTGTTGTTCGGTGCGGTTGCAATTCTGGCTGTTGCGCTGTGGTTGATTCAGGACAGTGCGGTTCAGCGCCAGGCTCGACGTGAGCTCGAGGAGCGGCACCGCGCAGATCTTCGGTCACGCGCCGACGCCGAGCATCAGGCGTTCCTTCGTGGTGAGCGCCGTGGGCTGTACGGCCAGTACGAGCCACCCGAGGTCTGACTCCGACAATCTGGACACGAAGGGAAGGTTAGTCTAACCTCCCTCTCGGGTGCCGCTGTGGCGCTCGTCGAGTCCAGAGGATCCCCCACGATGAACATTTCCACCAGGACGTCTGCTGCCCTTCGTGGCGTTGCGGTCGCGTCGATTACCGTGATCGCTCTTGCGGGGTGCTCCGGGAACAGCGGCTCGACGACGGAATCCGCCGCGGCTGCGGACTCCTTGCTGCCGGCCGCCGAGGGCAAGACCGAATATCCGCTCACGCTGGACACGGCAACCGGTCCAGCGGTGATCGAAGAGCGTCCCGAGCGTGTGGTGATGGCGAGTTCCTGGGACGCGGACCTCTTTGCTGCACTGGGTGTTACGCCGGTGGGCACCGACGAGCAGATCGACTTCTATCCGTGGGCGGTGGAGAAGATCCCGGGCGAGATCGAGACGGTCTGGCCCATCGGCGACACCGCGTATCCGGCGGAACAGGTAGCCAACACCACGCCTGACCTCGTCGTCGACACCCTGGCGGCGGACCCTGTGGACACCGAGCAGTTGGCCGACATCGCGCCTGTCGTCGGCGCACCGGCCGGCATCGAGGCGCCGCTGTGGGAAGACCGGCTTCGTCTTCTGGGTGAAGCGCTGGACCTGTCCGACCGCGCTGAGCAGTTCATCGACGAGTACAGCACCACCTTCGAGAACATCCGCGCCGAGCACCCCGAGTTCGAGGGCAAGACCGTCGACTACCTCGTGTACTGGGGAGGCGGAAGTGGCACCGGTTTCATGAACACCGTCGACAGTGAGCCCGAGGCGCTGCTGTCCTCCTTCGGATTCGCGGAGAACACCAACGCCGCAGTGCTGCCGCAGGACGGAGAACTGGGCGACGAGCTGCTGGACTCGTTGACCGGCGATGTTCTGGTCATCTCCAACCAGGCTGCCGACCAGGCGGAGTTCGACGCCTGGTACGCGAGCCCGCTGCTTCAGCGGCTCCCCAGCGTGCAGGAGGACCGGACCGTCGTCCTGAACCTGGCGGCCGACAACACGGTCACCTACAACGGTGAGCGTCAGGACTTCACGGGTCACTTCGGTCGAGCGTGGTCCGTCGGCCCTCTCGCGCACGAAGAGCTCGCCGACCTGCTGGTGCCCAAGCTGTCGGCGGTTCTGACCTAGCCGCGCTCGGCGGGAACGTTCTTCGTCGTCGAATCGGTGGTGAACCGGCGAACGACGTACAGCAGGACGCCCACGCCCAGGAGTAGTGCTGCACGAAGCCAGGTTTCGGCGGATTGCTGGGTAGCCAGCACCACGCAGGTCACGAGCGCGAGGATCGGCAGGATCGTCGGCGCACGGAAGTGGTCCTCGCCGGTGTCGTCGCGACGCAGGACGAGGACGGCGACGTTGGTGCTGACGAACACGAACAGCAACAGCAGCACGACGGTTTCCGCCAGGGCTGCCACCGATCCCGTGAGGCAGAGTCCCATTGCGACGACGGTGGTGGCGATGATTGCCGTCCATGGCGTGCGGCGTTCGGGAAGGACCTTGGCGAGGACGGAGGGGAGCAGGCCGTCGCGAGCCATTCCGAAGGTCAGCCGTGAGGCCATGATCATGGTCAACAACGCTCCGTTCGCCACGGCGACGAGTGCGATGAGGCTGAAGAACCACGCGGGAATGCCGGCGTCGGCGGCGTCGACCACTTCGAGGAGCGGCCCGCTCGACTCGGCGAGGGTCTCCGGCGGTACGACGGTGGTGACGGCGAGGCCGACCAGTGCGTAGACCGCTCCGGCTGCGGCGAGTGCCCCGAAGAGTGCCCGCGGATAGACCCGACGGACGTCCTTCACTTCCTCGGCGATGTTGGCGGAGGTCTCGAATCCGACGAACGAGTAGAACGCCAGCAGCGCTGCGCCGAGCACCGCCAGGGCAGGCGTCGTGGTGCCGTCGAACTCGAGAACGCGCGATGGGTCGCCGTCGCCGCGCCCGAGTACCAGCCCGGCGAGCGCGATGATCAGGACCAAACCGGACACCTCGACGACCGTCATGACGAGGTTGGCGCGGAGAGACTCGGTGATGCCGCGTGCATTGAGGAGGGCGACGATGACCAGGAACGCCAGTGCTGCGGGCACGGTGGGAACGCCCACGAAGACCTGCAGGTAGTCACCGGAGAAGGCGAGTGCCAGCCCGGCCGCGCTGGTCACGCCGGCTGCCAGCATGCAGAAACCGACCATGAACGACACGATCGGGAGTTTGTAGGCACGCTGAGCAAATACAGCGGCGCCGCCGGCGCGGGGATATTTGGTGACCAGTTCTGCATAGGACGCGGCGGTGAGCATCGCCATCACCAGTGCGACGACGAGGGGCACCCAGACGGCCCCGCCCACTTCTCCCGCAATTTCGCCGACGAGGGCGTAGATGCCAGCTCCCAGCACATCGCCGAGGATGAAGACGAACAACATCTTTCCGCTGATCGCACGGGCGAGAGGTGTGGTCTCCTGCCGATCGTGCGTCGCGTCGATCGCTCCGTCGTGGGTCCGTCTCGGTCGCATGCGAACCTCCGTGATGTGGTGGGGAAACACGTGGAGGGCGACGCGGTGTCACCGCGTCGCCTCCACCTGCCTTGATTCGGTTGTGTTACTTGATCTTCGGGTCGTTCGCTGCGGCGATCTCCACCTCGGCGGTGGCCTGGATCAGCGCCAGCAGGTCCTTGTCGAGGCCCGGTGAGAACTCCTCACGCCGCTCGGGCGAGATCTTGATGGGGACGCCTTCCGGCATGATGGCCGTGGACAATTCGGTTCCGTCGTTCGACGGTGAGGCGCCGCGGTAGAGCTTGGCCGCCTGGCTCTTGTCGTCGGCGCTGAAGGTGTACTGGATGCTCTGCAAGCCCTTGTCCAGCAGTTTCTTGACCTCGGGGAACCGCTCCGCGTTGGTCTTGGGGATCGGCAGCACCGAGCCCCAGTTCACGCCCAGGCTTTCCAATGCTTTGGCGAACGCGTTCTCGTGCGCCTGGTCGCGGACGATCAGGTAGGAGATCGTCGAGCGGGCCGTCTTGTTGTCGGTCATTTCGTAGATGCGGCATTTCTGAAGGCGGCCGGTCGATTCCAACATCAGGTTGTACAGCAGATCCAGCACGAGGTTGCCGCTGTTGTAGACGTAGGAGCCCGACCACGGGTTTCCTGCAGCATCGACCGGGAGGGCGCCCTGTGCGCCGACGAGATAGTGGTGAATGTTGCTGGTGTCCAGAGCAATCTTCAGGGGTGTAGCGCCTTTGGCGCCGGGCTTGTCGACGGGGTCCGTCTTCTTGCCGTTGTATTCGGGGGATCCGTCGAGCAAACGGGAGATGGTGGTGCCGATGAGTTCGACGTGGCTGATCTCTTCCGTACCGACGCCCTGCAAGAGGTCCTTGTACGGTTTCGATGCCGGATCTCCACGAAAGTTCATGGACTGGAACAGGTATTGCATCATGGTGCGCATTTCGCCGAACTGTCCGCCGAGGCCCTCCTGAAGGGCGTTGGCAGCGGCCGGATCCGGCTCGTCGACGGCGATGTCGTTGATCAATTGTTCGGTGTGTAGATACACGATTCTCCCTAGGACAGCAGTGCATCGAGCGTGAACGATCGGGTTGTCTGCGACGCCGGGACTTGACTGTCGCTATTCCGCCTTCGAAGGCGTGCTGGGAATGCATCAGCACTCCGGCTATACCCCTGGATGGCAGGGAGAAACATCACATCCGACCGGAGGTCCGGTTTGGTATCGCCGCCTTCGGGGCACTCCTGCACTTGCGCGACACGGCTATCGAAGACGGCGGAGGGCAAGTAAACGTATGCATGACGAGCACGACGTAGTGGTATGGAAAGAAAACGTTCAGCGGCAGGCGTGGTGGGAATCCATTCTCGGGCTGGCTCCCGAAGCTAGGCCCCTCACGGTTGTACCGCCTCTCGATGCGGACGACGTCGCAGCCGCGTAGTTGTGACGGTCTGAATCGACTTTTTTTTAAACCTCGGCCGCCGGTTTCCCGGCGGCCGTTCTGTTGCGTCCGGCCGGTCCCGAGCTGCCCGTCTGTCGAGCGTGCGTAGGCAAAGTTCGGGGTGTGCCGGATTTGCCCAGGCTGTAGTGTCCGCTTTCATGATCAGAACAGCTGTGGCGAGGGCGGTGGCGATTGTCGGCGCAGTCGTGGTGTCGGCTGTCGGTGTACCGGCCGTGGCGCACGCGCATCACCAGGAGTTCACGCCACTACCGGTGGCGTACTCGCTGGGCGAGAATTTCTCGGTCCCGTGCAGCGGGCAGCTGACCGGTTCTGTGCACACCCCGCACGACAGGCCTGGCCAAGTCACCGTAAGGGTCACGTGGCTTCCGTTCTTCACCGGTCCGTGCCACAACGCAATCTCCGTGAACTACTTGTCCGCTGCTGGTTCGGATGGTCCCGGAAGTGGAAATCCGTCTATCCTGCTTCCCTTCGACTCCCGGGCGTTCGTTCCGTTGACCGGTGAAGTCACGTTCCCGATGCCATCCGGTGGAGCCTCGGTCGTCGTCACGCCCAACGCGGTGAGCACAACATATCTGAACCCACTGGCGAACACTGTCAGATTCACGGTCGCCTGAGATCCTTGCGATGACAGCCCGCGTACTCGCTCACCTGACCGTTTTCGTCGGTGCGTTCACGGCAGTGTGGGCGGTGGTGGTCACGCCGGCGCGTAACTTCGCGTACGTCGCGGGAGGGGACCGCCTCGACGTCTTCGTCGGAAGTGCGGCTGCGGCGGCCACACTGGCAGCGGTCGTGGCCGTTGTGGTGGCCGTGTTCGCGACCGGCCGTCGAACTGTGTACGCGACAACGGGTATCGGCGTCGTGCTGCTCGCGGCTGTGTCTTTCGGTTCGTTCGACGTGCAGATGAACCTGCGGGCGATCGCGGGTGGGTTGATTCTCGGTGGTTGTGCGGTGCTCGCCGGTGCAGGTAATCGCCGAACCATGCAGTGCGCGTTGGTAGTCGGTGTGCTCTCCGGCATGGTGTTGGTGCCGCACATCGAATCGAGCCCGGTCCGCTATGCCGAGTACCTTTCCAACGATTCATCCGGGCACTACATTCTCGTAGCCCTTGCGGTGTTGGCTGTTCTGTTGATTTCCTCGAATGTCGAGGGGGTTGTCGAGCGGGTGCAGCACCGGACGCGAGTGCTGACCGTGGGCGTGCTGGTCCCCGTCGTCGGCCTGGTTCTGTACTGGCTCTTCGTGCGCTCGGTGGACCGGCTCGGTGCGGACGGAGCGATGCAGGATCGCTGGCTTCTGGGCATCGCTGTGGTGCCGTTGCTCGTCGGCGCGGCGTTCGCCTTGCCCCGGACGACCGGCACTGTTGTGCTCGCCGCGTTGGCGTACGTGGCGGCTCCGACGACGGGGTCGATGGGATTCGCTTCTGCCGTAGTGTTCGTTGCGTTGTTGGTCGTGGGCGTCGTGGTGGGGTGGCGGCGTCCGCTCCCCATGGTCGGTTTCCTGCTGGTCGCGCTGGTTGCAGCGGTTGGACTTCTCGCCGATTCTCAGCTCGACCCCATCGAATCGGCAGCCACCGTAGTGATCCTGCCCGTCGCCCTTGGACTCCTTTTCGCGTCACTGCTTCCGACGAGCCCACCGGCGTCGGTGATCGCCGTGACCACCCCGATAGCAGTGGCGGTCCCGATCGTCGCCGAGTTCGGGTGGACGGCGTACACCCCGCTGACGAGCATGCAGCCTGTCTTCTCTCCGAGCGGATGGGAGTGGACGTCGACGGCAATCAGCGTCGGTTCCGTCCTGGTCGCGGCGGGGGCGTACCTGGTTCTTCAAGCACGCCGAGGGACGCCCGAACGGCCGATGGCGGCTGGTTGATTCAACCCAAGGGGACGTCGGCGCCGCCCGAGAAGATCGAATCGTGCAGTTCGAGGCGGTCTGGCACGGCACCACTGAGGATGTAGGTGAGGTTCCCGGACACTGACTGGCCTGGGTTGAGATCCGCGAATGCGAGGTCCGATGTCCAGTCGAATTCGGGTTCGAACTTGCGACCCTGCTTGTCGTACAAATATTGAACGGACATCGCCAACGATTGCGGTCGGTCTCCAATGTTTGTGACCCGCACATGAGCCGTGGCGGTCGCGGGATCCCACGTGGATACCAAGAACTCGAACTTTCCGTCTCGCACTGGCTTTCCTAACCCCGACACCTGAGCAGCCGGTGCCACAATCCGAGCGGGTGCGGGTGCGGGTGCGGGTGCGGGTGCGGGTGCAACCGATTCTGCGGGCTTCACCGCCGATGACGTGGGCTGAGGCCTCGGCACTGTCCGTTCGGACGTGGTCCGCGTCGACGCCGTGTTCGAGTTCTTATTGTCGTCGTCCCCAGTTCCAGATACAACGTTGACGACGACAAAGAAGGCAACGAGTGCACCGCACACCTTCCAAATTGTCCCTGTCGTCTTCTTGTCCGTTCCTGCGGCAGGGGCCACCTGGGGGTTCGGGGCGGCGAACCTGGGCGCGCCATTCGACGACTTGGGAAGCGTCGACGCTGTCCACTGATTCCCGTCCCAGTATCGGTCGATGGTTGGATCAACGGGGTCTGGGTACCAACCTTTTGGTGTCATGGAAAAAGACTTATCAGACTGGGCCGACAGTATAGTGACGGGCATAAGTAGCTGCCGCCGAACATCATTCACGCAAATGAATCTTGGGTCTCACGCGTTACTAATGCCCGCGCCTCATAGCTTGAGGTTCTCGCCGAGGTACTACTGACGCTGGGGAGTCGTTGGGGTCGTGCACGACGGAGCCATCCATGGAGTGAAGTTCGGAGGGCCCCGAGGTTGTCATCCAGTTCGGCTGCAGTGATCGTCCACAAGCACATGCGTGGACCGAATCCGGCGCTCTGCAACCGTGCCCTTCCAGATCACACCGCGCTGGGGGTTCGCCTAGCGCGCGTTCGCGTTCGGCGACGCTCGTAACACGGATTCGGACTGGGCGATACGTGGGTATGAGTACGGTGCGCGCCACGTTTGTTGCATGTGTCATCGGAGTGATCCTGGTCGTCACGTCCGGACCCGCCAATGCGAGTCCCGGCAGTCCATCGGCTCCGCAGTACGAGTGGCTCCCCGACTTCCTCTATCCCGTGTGGTCGTGGCTGTGGTGGTTCGGATATCTCGCCGACAAGGGTGTCAACCCGTTCCCGATCATGTTCGGATCGAGCTGAAGTCGTGTCGTTTTCGTCACTTGGAGGTCGTATGAGGATCAAGGTTGTACTCGGCGCAGGTGCACTGACTGTCGGTCTGGGTGTGTTCTTCGCGCCGACGGCGTCCGCGCAGGACGCGGGTTTCAATGACTACCCTTGCAGCGACCAGTTCGCGGTCCCCTGGTCGCTGGATGCGTGGACTGGAGAGCGCAGTGCGGTGTTCAGTCCGTACGGAACCGCTGACATCCGCTGCTCGTCGTTCCATGGGCAGACGTCGGCGTATCAGCTCGATCCGCAGGGGCGTAAGCATCTGTTGAATCCCTTCAGCATCCTCGGACCCACGCTGTACATCTGGGACGTCAACGGTCGTTGAGCACCCGTATTCGCCTTATCTCTTCCTTTAATGGTGTCTTCCTGCAGATGCCTTGGCCCTCGTACGCCTGGCAAGACGAAAGTCTGCGTCTACCCTTCGAGCATGAGCAGCGTGAGGTCTCTCCTGTGTCTTGCAGCTGTTCTGGCGGTGGTGTCTTCATCGTGCTCATCGGGTCTGAATCCGTTCATCGACAGCGTCTCGTACCGACCACCGACCGCAACGGTGGACTCGTCCCCGGACTGTCTGGCGGAGAACATCTACACAGACCTGACCGGTCTGGGACCGTGGGATCCGGCGTTGACGTCCGATGCGTCGCCTCCGGGATATCCGCCGGCTGCGTTTGTGCCTGTTGCGGTGGTTCGCTGTGAGCGTGGCACCGACGACGCTGGGTTCATGACGGTGGATTCGGTGCGGCTCGAAGGTGACATCGACGCCGTGGATGCTGCGTTCTCTGCGAAATCGGAGCGCTTTCCCGACGGCGTGATGGCGTCGTGTGCGTATGCAATGAGTCCTCCGGTTGGTCTGTGGTTCGTCGACGACGTCGGCAAGGCGTTTCGACCGGCATGGCCGGCGAGCCCGTGCGGACTTCAGAACGCACCGATCGAAGCTCTTGCCGACCTCACCGAAGTCTCTCGCGCCTCCCACCCGACCGGTTACACCGACCGGTACGACACCACGTGCGCTGCCAGTGCGTACGGATGGGAATTCGAGAACACAACACCTGAGGACGTAGCTGCCGCCGAGGAACGCGAACAGTCACCCGACAGCACTGTGGTGCCGTCCCTGGTGATGCCGATCGACGATGTGGACAAACTCCAGTTGTGCACCGTCCCCACATCGACCGAACAGCCCCTCGATCCCTCTATGTCGGTGGTCGGACAGGCGATGACGCTCAGCCGAGAGGAAAGTGCGTCGACTGTGAGATCCGTGGCGAACGCGCCCCTTGCGCCAGCCTGCGACAGACGAAGTAACCGCATTGCGTCGACCGAATTGCGCCGTCCAGACGGCTCTGGCAGCTCGTTCGTGTCGTTAGAGCTCGATGGTTGTCAACGTGCAACCGGTTTCGGGTATTACCGCGCAATCCCCGCCGATGTGCTGTCGATCCTGACGCGAGCGAAATGAAGTTACTCCAAAACTTTTGATGCGCCGTCATGCCCATGGCAAGCGGCGGTCCCACCATTGCAAGCCGGCAGGTGCGTCGACTTCTACCGTTGCGGCGCGGTATCTTTCGTCGAGGTGAGTGACTGCTGCCCTGAGGCGGTGGGCTTTGCGGCTGTTGCCCCGCA
This sequence comes from Rhodococcus sp. 114MFTsu3.1, assembly GCF_000383555.1. Classification (NCBI taxonomy): domain Bacteria; kingdom Bacillati; phylum Actinomycetota; class Actinomycetes; order Mycobacteriales; family Nocardiaceae; genus Rhodococcus; species Rhodococcus sp. 114MFTsu3.1. Next base: position 331,214 of record NZ_KB911545.1, read on the forward strand.
TTATCCGTTCGAGGCGGTCTCGGGTTCCGTTGCCCGTGAACGGTCCGTCACATGCGGGACAGCCGGTCAGCCCCGCGACGATGGCGGGATAAGTATCGAAGTTCGATGTGGGACGGGATGACTCGAAAGCTACGCGCCGCTCGACGCGTTCCACGCAGCCACGCCACTGGTCGAGCAAGTCGAGCGTCCCGTTGTTCGAGCGTGGTCGTCTGGTTCTGTGCTGTATGCGGGTCATAGTCGATGCGTCATGACGGAGACGCAGGCCCGGTGATTGGATCGCGTTGTTGTTGTCAGGTGGCCCCATGCCCACCCTCGCTTTCGTTCGACCAGCACTCGGTGATGATATGTGCGCGTTACACCGTGATGCGTGAAATATGCTGAGCTGCAGTGTCTATCAAGGCGTTGCTCGTCACGCAAGAGGGTGGTCGGATGTCCGCCGACCGCGGGACGTGCTCGCTTCGAACGAAAGCTACCTACTACCTGACAATTCCTCAGTCCGTCAGCAGATCGTGTTCCCAGTTGGCGCTCTGTATCGTGAGGTCGATCAGTCGAATCCGGGTAGCAAGATCGTCTGCTGTGCTGCGTAATTCGGCCACTGGTAGTGCCGCAACATACGTCAACTCCGATCTCAGTTGCCGAGGGCCGTAGCGCTCTCGTTCCTGACCGGACGCAGCGTCGGCGGCGGCGGTGAGGACTCTGCGTCTGATCCGCAACACATCTCGATGGGCCAACGCATCAGTGATGGTTCCGTCTCCGATGGGTGCGGCACTGTTCGTGCGATTGATCGCCCGGATCAGCACTTCCAGCCGATCGAGCGCTGCACTGAGCTCGGACAGCAGTCTGCCTGCATCTTCTGCAGGTGTTTCGCCTTCTTGATGCCGGGAGTTGGCCAGAATCCGAACCTTCAATTGTTCGGTGTGGCGTACCAGTTCGCCTCGTTCTGCGAGGGCTTCCGCGAGTTTCATGATCTACACCCCGGTTCGCTGGGACCGAAGGTGGTGAACGTACGGGCGCTCATGCGCCTTTCGACGTGTCGAATGAAGTCATAGGAAATTGGTACCACAGACGGGGACTGTCGGTCTACCCCAGCGAACGGCCCGGGACTGCCGTAACAATTGCGTACCCGTCAGGCGGGATCCCGGCTCACGCGTGCGCAACTGTTACACCAGGACCGGTGCGCGCTACCTCCTCGCGCTCTCGACGTCGAAATCGTCGAGATCTGCGTGTCGGGTCATGTTCCAGTAGTCGACGATGCGCCAGGGGAGTGTGGAGACGACTCTGCCGGCGTCGTTGCGGTACCAGTTGTCCATGCCCTGGTGGGTCCAGATCATGCGCGAGTGGGCGTCGTCGTGGCGTCGGACGTAGTCCTGTTCCACTTCTGGTTTGCATTCGACGGAGCCGATGTTGTTGTCCGCCATGGTGCGTAGCAGGTCGACGATGTAGCGCACTTGGCATTCGGCGATGGTGATGTAGCTTCCGCCGTGGCCGAGGACGGTTCCCGGTCCGCAGGTGAGGAACAGGTTGGGGAAGTCGGGGACGGTGATGCCGAGGTGCGCGTGGGCGTCTTCGGGTCCCCAGAAATCCTTGATCGAGACGCCGGATCGTCCTCGGATGTCGATGGGGCTCAACAGCTTGTGAGTTTCGAATCCGGTCGCGAGGATCACGACGTCGACCTCGGCGACGTGCCCGCCGGACCCGACGACGGAGTCCGGTCCGATGGATGCGACTCCTTCGGTCACCAACGTGACGTTGTCGCGTTTGAGCGCGGAGTACCACCCGTTGTCGAGCAGCATTCTCTTGCCGAAGGGCGGGTAGTCGGGCAGAGACTTCTCGATGAGGTCCGGCCTGCCGTCGAGTTCCTTCTCGACGTACCGGGTGAAGACGCGGCGGTGCGCGTCGTTGATGGCGTTGATGGAGCGGCTCGGGTTCTCCCAGTCGGGATCGACCTGCAGGGACGGATGAACACGGTCGTTGAAGTTCCAGGCAAGCCGCACTCGGTACCACAATCGGTACAGCGGAACGGCTTCCATGAGGTAGCTGACGTCGTCGTCGATGGGTTCGAAGTACACGTCGCTCGACGCCACCCATTGCGGTGATCGCTGGAACACCGTCGCATGCCCGACGGTCTCGGCGATGGCGGGTAGTACCTGCATCGCGCTGGCGCCGGTGCCGACGATGGCCACCCGCTTGCCTTGCAGATCGAGGTCGTCGGGCCATTCGGCGGTGTGGAAGATGGGACCGTCGAACGTGTCCAGTCCCGGAATGTTCGGCACCTTCGGCCGATTGAGCTGGCCGGTTGCGGTGATGACGATGTCGGCCGTCAGGGTGTCGCCGTCCATCGTGGTGACGGTCCATGATTGTGTGTCCGGCTGATACACGGCGGAGTCGACCTCGGTGTCGAACCTGATTCGATCCTGCAGATCATGTTCGGCCGCAACGTCACTGAGGTACTGCAACACCTCGTCGCGCTTGCCGAAGTGCGTGGACCAGGACCGGGGGGCGAACGAGTACGAGTACAGGTGGCTCGGGGTGTCCACGCCCGCGCCGGGGTAGGTGTTCTCGAACCATCCGCCGCCGACGTCGGAGTTCTTTTCGAGGACGATGTGCTCGATACCGGCTTCCTGCAGCTTGATTGCGGCGAGCATGCCGGACACGCCGGCGCCGATCACGACGACCGAGAAGTCACACGGCGTCTGCGTCGGCGCAGGTGCGTGCGTGAACCCCATGTCCTCGGCGACCATCTCCGCGAACTCGGGTGGGACGGATTCGCCGACGGCGGCGGAGATCATCTCGACCAGATCGTCTCCTGTGGGCGACGGTAGTGCTGGGGGGCGTCCGCTGGTGATCGCGTCCAGTGCGGCGGCTCGGATGATGTCGGCTACCTCGGGTGCGAATCCGCCGCCGTCGTTGTCGTCCATGCCGCGGCTGCGCGTCGGGCGGTACGGGTCTTGGAGCCATGTGCGGTCGCCGGTGAGTTGGTAAAGCACGGCGACGAGACTGGGCATGTTGGCCGCGTCGAGTGCTCGGACCAGCCGATCTCTTGTCAGTGCAGTCGGGGCTGTGACGGTCACCGGAACCTCCTTCGGGGCACGAGTCGCACGGGCCTCTCGCAAACTAACCACAGTTAGGCAAACTGACGCAATAGCCGCACGACGTCGGATTTCGACCCTTGACAATGTGGCTTGCGCCACACAATGCTGTCACCACTACCTAACAGCGGACAGGCGAAGGGAACTCCTCATGGAACTCACCGAGGCAATGCGCACCACCGGCACATGTCGGCGCTACTCGACCGAGCCGGTACCCGACGAGGTGTTCAAGAGCGCGTTCGACGTCGCCCGCTTCGGTCCGCAGGGCGGCAACCGTCAGCCGGTGCGGTGGATCGTTGTCCGTGACGCCGCACGTAAGCAGGCCCTCGCGGATCTGTATCTACCCATGTGGGACGCCTACTTCGCCGGCATCACCGGTGGCACCGTCGCGGTGGGTGCGTTGCCGAAGACCGTGCAGGACGCGGACTACTTCGCCCGCCACCTCGCCGAGGTCCCCGCGATCGTCGTGGTCTGCGCCGCGATGGACGGGCTTCACCCCACCGACCATGAGCTCGGTCGACTCTCCGTCGTCGGCGGTGCCTCGATCTACCCCACCGTGCAGAACCTGTGCTTGGCGCTCCGCGATCAGGGCGTCGCGACGGCCGTCACCACCCTGCTGTGCCACGAGGAGCCGGCTGTCCGCGCAATGCTGGAGATTCCCGACGAGTACATCACTGCCGCGCACATCACCGTCGGCTACCCGGAGAAGAATTTCCCGAAGAAGCTGACCCGCAGCCCGGTCGAGGAAATCGTTGCGCTGGAGACCTTCTCGCAGCCGATGTTCGATCTGTCCCCCGCACTGTAGAGATTCCCCGCACTAAAAAGATCTCAGGAGCCCACCGTGCCCGGACCCGCCCCTCAACACCGATCCGCCATCGGCCGCGCGACCATCGGCGATCAACTTCGTCGCCACGCGCGCACCCAGCCCGACAAGACGGCGTTCATCAGTTACGACGCAGCAGGTGCCCGTGTGGTCACCACCTACGCGGACCTCGATACACGCGCCAATCGATTCGCCAACCTGCTTCTCGATCTCGGTGTCGGGCACGGTGATCGCGTCGCGTCGATGGCGCGCAACAGCGTCGACGTCGTTGTCGCGTACTACGGCACGCTCAAGGTGGGTGCCGCGTTCACGGGCATCAACGTGCTCTACCGGGCGCCGGAGGTGAAGCACCAACTCGAGCATGCCGAGCCGACGGTGATCGTCGCCGATCCCGAGTTCCTCGATGTCATCGCATCGGTGAAGCCGGATTCCGCGACGCTCGTCGGATTCGGGGCTCACTACGACGAACTCACCGCGGACACGGCCACCACGGAACCCGACGTCGACATGGACGAGAACGACGTCGCGATGGTCGTCTACACCTCGGGCACCGAGGCCGCACCCAAGGGCGTGATGATTCCGCACCGGAACTTCCTGATCTCGACGGCACCGGCGTGGAGTTGGGGACTGCGGACGGGGCCGGAGGACACGTGGCTGTTCGTCATGCCGTTCCACACCATCGCCGGCTTGGGTTCGATGACGACGTTGACGTTGATGGGGGCGACGCTGGTCCTGCCTGCGACGGCCGATCCCACGAGGTCGCTGCAGATCATCGCCGACGAGAACATCTCCGTCATCGCGCAGACTCCGACGTTCTATCTGGCGCTGGCGCGGGAGGCGAGCTTCGGGTCTGCCGCCGTCGGGCAGGTGCGACGCTGTCTCACCTACGGCGGTCAGGTCTCTCCGCACACCATCACCGCGTGGGCTCAGGCTGCGCCGGAGGCGATCTGGGGAACGTATTGGGGCCAGTCGGAGCTGTCTCAGCTGGGTTCGGTCGGCTGGTTCACCACTCTCGACGACATTCCGGGTGGCGATGCGTCGTGGATCGGTAAGCCGGTCACGCACCTCGAAATCAAAGTGGTCGACGCGGAGGGCAACGAGGCGGAGATCGGTGAACTGCTCTGTCGGACACCGTCGGTGATGCTCGGGTACTTCAAGGACGAGGCCAAGACGGCCGACGTCTTCGCAGATGGCTGGGTGCACACCGGTGACATGGTGCGTATCGACGCCGACGGAAATCTGTTCTTCTACGATCGTATGAAGGACATGATCAAATCCGGAGGTATGAACGTGTCGTCCCAGGAAGTCGAACGCGCTCTGCACGCGCACCCGGACGTGCTGCGTGCTGCCGTCGTCGGGATGCCGGATCCGTACTGGTCCGAGGCCGTCACGGCGTTCGTCATCGCGGCAGAGGGGTCGACGCCGGATCCGGCCGCGCTGATCGAGCACTGCCGGACGTCGCTGGCTTCGTACAAGGCGCCGAAGGCCGTGCACGTCATCGAGGAGCTCCCGGTCGACGCGCAAGGCAAGATTCTCAAGCGTGAGCTGCGGAAAATGACTGTTGCGACGGAGGTCGTGTGACGGCGCCCGACGACGCGGAGGTGGTGGTCCCTCGCCAGATCCGCACCAGGCGTCGCAAGGAGGACATCGCGGCGAAAGCCGCCGAGATCTTCGCGCGTGACGGGTACGCGAACGTCGGAATGCGCGATATCGCCGACGCCGTGGGCATCAAGGGTGCCAGCCTGTATCACCACTTCCCGTCCAAGGAAGACATCCTGTTCGCGATCTGTCTGACGGTCACGCAGGTCCCGGTGGAGGAGACACTTCCGCTGCTCGACGCGCCGGGCACACCGACCGAACGAATGTCTTCGCTGGTTCGTGCACACCTGGTGCATCTGAATTCTCGACGCGTCGAGTACATCGTCGGTTTACACGAATTGGCATCGCTGACAACAGAACATCGGTCTGTTGTCGAGGACTATCGCCGTCAGTATCAACGTCGTGTGCGCGACGTGGTGGCCGCGGGGATGCGCACGGGTGAATTCACGGTGCCCGACGCACGGCTCGCCTCGTTCGCGTTGACGGACATGCTGAACGGAATCAGCAACTGGTTTCACGACGACGGTGAACTGAGCATCGAGGACGTCGCGGACAACTACGTCGAACTTGCTGTTCACCGCCTTCTGGGTGCCCGCGCATGACGGTTCACGGTGAGTGTCTTCCCGAGTTCAGCGGTATGCGGGATGCGTTGGCCGCCAACATCGATTCGGGTGACGAACTCGGTGCGTCGATCGTCGTCGACATCGACGGCAGGCGCGTCGTCGATATCTGGGGCGGGTACCGCGACGTGGATCGAACGACGGAGTGGACCGAGGACACGATCACCAACGTCTGGTCGACGACGAAGACCGTCACCAGCCTGGCGGCGTTGATGCTGATCGACCGTGGATTGCTGGACCCGTATTCGACTGTTGCGCAGTACTGGCCGGAGTTCGCGGCCGCAGGGAAAGATCAGATCGAGGTACGACACCTGATGTCGCATACCTCCGGCGTCTCGGGGTGGGATCGGCCGTTCTCCACCGAGGACATGTACGACTGGGACTTGGCGACATCGAAGCTCGCGGCTCAGGCGCCGTGGTGGGATTCGAGGACCACATCCGGCTATCACGCTGCCGATCAGGGACATCTGATCGGCGAGCTGGTACGACGTGTCACCGGAAAGTCGTTGCGCTCGTTCGTCGCCGACGAGATAGCAGGACCTCTGGCCGCGGACTTCCAGATCGGGGCGGATGAGAAGGACTGGCACCGCATCGCCGACGTCGTACCGCCGCCGCCACCGGCCGCGGACACGTACTCCGATCCGCTGAGGATAAGGCGTCGAACATTCCTGGGCCCACTCGTCCAGGCTGCGTCTGCGAACACCCCGGCTTGGAGACGTGCGGACATGGGCGCGGTCAACGGCCATGGCAATGCTCGTTCGGTCGCCCGGATCCTGTCGGTGATCTCGCGGGGCGGTGAAGTCGACGGTGTACGCCTGCTGGGGCCGGACGTGATCGATCTGATCTTTCTGGAGCAGAGCAACGGACTCGACCTCGCTCTGGGCGTGCCCCTGCGATTCGGTATCGGCTTCGGACTCCCGCAACTGGACACAGTGCCCTACATCCCGGACGGGCGCATCTGTTTCTGGGGAGGATGGGGCGGATCGCTCATCGTCATGCACCCGGATACCCGAATGACGTTCTCGTACATGATGAACAAAATGGGCCCGGGTATCATCGGCTCGGATCGTGCCGAGCAGTACCTCCGGGCGACGTATGCTGCAGGCGGTCAAGAGGTCATATAAAGATAGTTGGCACACTAGGGTGTGTTCGTGACGATCGGTGAACGGCCCTGGGCAGTCCCTCCAGCGTGGTGGCGTCGCGGCGAGGCCGTGCATGGCCGGACTCCGGTGACGAGAAGCAAGGTGCGGGTGCGGGAGTCATCGGTCATGCAGGGGCTGGTCGGAGATGCGACGCGTATCGGCGACGCCATCCGCCACCCCGATACCGACGCAGTCTCGGCTGCAGCGGGTCTGGAGTTTCTCGACGCGTATTCGCATGGCACGGCGCCAACAGCGCGCGCCATTGCTTTTGCGTTCAGGGCCACGATCGATCACACCAACTACAAGCAGAGTGTTCCTTTCGTCGACGAGGTCATCGTCACCAGGGGAGCAGCGTTCGCTGCCGAAGTGATCGTCGCCGCGGCCGGTATGCGGGTCGACATGAGGTCGGAGCGGAGTTCTCGCGGTAACGTCCTGACGGTCTGGGTAACCGAACGCCGCGATATGGACATGCTGAACTTCGGCATAGGAGACACGCACTCTCGTGTGCGGACCGCGGTCGCCGCACTGCCGGACGAGGAGTACCGGCGCGTCGTCGATGTCCTGGCAACGCTGAGAGGCGCCAGCTATTCACGTGACCTGTCGATCTCGTTCCTCCTGCCGACCGAGTCCAGCTGGGTCGAGGAGGACTTGGCTGCTGCTTCGGGTCTCCCTCGCTATCACGAGCAAGACCACATGCCGCTGCTGGCGTGTGTCACTTCCGCCCGTGATGTCGAACGAATACTCGACGCGCACAGGACACGCGACGACGCGATGTGGAGTCTCGGGATGCGGATGAATCTCGTGCACGCGATCTGCGCGAATCTTGGCCCTGGCGTCGAACCACTTGTCGGAGAGCTTTTCGACGGAAACTTGTCCTCGCAGAACAAGAAGCGATGTGCTGCGATTCTCGCCGAGTTCGACACCGATGACGGGTTCCTCGAACTGGTCGAGCGTCTCGGGCGCAAGTACGTCGAGCCCGCTGTCCTGGCAGCGATGGAAGCCGCGCCGTTCCGCGCTCACCGTTTGCTCGGTGCCACAGCGGGCCCCAAGGCGGCACGACTGAAGTTGGATCTCGAACGGCTCCACCCCGACCTTTCCGGGGACCGCGATGAGAACGAGCCGTCGGTACCGCAGGCGGGCCCCGTGCCGACCCTGCTTGCCGAACCGCCGTGGACGGGTGATCGTAGACAAGCCCGCATGCCCGTCCTCGACCTGGAGGCTCCGCGCGATGCGTTGACCGTCACGTGGCTTCAGGACGAACGAGACCACTTCGCAGAACCTGAGCCGGACTACCCGATGTATCTCGGTCGTCGTACCTGGTCGGACATTCTCCGTCCCGTCGCGGAAGGTTCCGACGCCTACCAGTTGTACGAGATCTCGCGCGGTCCAGAAGAACTACTACGACCGCTGCTTGCCGACGCCGCGATCCCGCGCTGGATATTTCGCCCCGAGGCCGATCTCCGGCGGCTGTTGGTCCGATTCGGCGACGACGCAGTGGATTACGTCTTCCGGGTGGTGGTAGCCAGGCCGACGTTCAGCGCATCGGTGCTGCTGCCGGTGACGGGGTCTTCGGTGGCTTCGACTATGGCGACCTGGCTCGGCTCGAAAGCCATGCGGCCGGTCGCCTTGCAGTGGTTCGATCGGCATATCGACAGTGCAGCGCCAGTCGTAGTGGTGGCCGCATCGGGGAAATCGAGTGCTGCGAGGAAAGCTGCCCTCGCAGCACTTCGCACGCTCGCGAAGCGTGGGCACCGCGACGCACTGGTTGCGGCAGCGACCGAGTTCGGATCCTCGGCTGCCACTGCCGTCACCGCGTTCGTGGACTCGGACCCGCTGTTCGATCTACCGACGCGAACACCTACCTTGCCCGCATGGCTGGATCCCGCTTTGCTGCCCACTGTCACTTCGGTCGACAGGAAAGAGCCGTTGCCTCCGGAGGCGGTCGGGAACATCTGCACGATGTTCGCGTTGTCGAAGTTGGACGAGGTATATGCCGGCGTTGCGGTGGTTCGCACGCTCGTCGCTCCCGGCAGTCTCGAGTCACTTGCATGGGATCTGTTCGAACGTTGGTCCAGCGCTGGATGTCCCGATGCGCAACGGTGGTGCTTGGACGCGCTCGGAATAGTCGGAGACGACGAAACTGCACGGCGTCTGGCGCCGTTCGTGCGGAAATGGCCGCTGCAGTCCGCACACCGGCGAGCAGCGGCGGGGTTGGACGTGCTCGCCGCAATCGGAACCGATGCGGCGCTCGGACACATCTGGGCGATATCGCAGGGGTTGCGGTTCCCGGCTCTACGCGCGAAAGCCGACGCTCGGATTCGGCAGATCGCAGACGAACTGGCCCTCACCCCGGCCGATCTCGCGGACCGACTCATTCCCGATCTGGGCCTCGACGCCGACGGCACAACGATGTTCGACTATGGGTCGAGGTCGTTCACGTTGTCGCTGGACCATGCGTTGAAGATCGCCATCACCGACAGCAACGGGAAAGCGCGCGCTCGAATGCCGCGGCCAGGTCCCGACGATGCGGATGAAGCGGCTGAGGAGTTCAAGCGGTACACCACGTTGCGACGGGACCTCGACGCAGCGCGCGGCGAGCTGATCCAGCGCTTCGAACGCGCTATGGTCACCGGCCGCAGGTGGACATACGGGCAGGTTCGACGGCATCTCGTCGGACACCCGGTGGCATGGCAGATCGTGGGTCGGCTCGTGTGGGCCACCGACAGCGGCGACCAGTTCGCTTTCTCGGCCTCACGGAACGCAGTGCGTCGGGATGGGTCCGACCCGAGCATCGATGACGCCGACGACGTATTCGTCATCCACCCCGTCACAATGGGTGTCGAGATCGAGTTGTGGCGACTTGCCTTCGCTGATGCTCACCTGGTGCAGCCTTTCGAGCAGGTGGACAGGGACGTCTTCCGCGACGATGTGTCCTCGGGATTGGCGGTGTTGGACAACACCAAGGTTGCAACTTCTCAATTGCTTGCGTTGGAGCGGCTCGGGTGGGAACGCGAAGAACCGCAGGACAAGGGCGCGCAGATCTCTATCAGCAAGCGAGTCGACGAGGACACGGTCGCTGTCATCCTGGCTTTCCCTGGATTCAACGTGGCGAGCCCGGCTATGTGGGCCGAGCAGAAGATTGTCCAGGCATTCGTCACCAACCCGAACATCGGGATGGTCGATGCGTCCGAGTTGCTCCGCGATGTGTCGACTCTCGCGTACGAGCCGATCACCGGCGATGAACCGGACTTGCAGGGTCCGTGACGGAAACGCGTGGACACACCGTGCTGCGAAGGTCTCCGGCGCCGTGCGTCGGGCAACGCTGGAGGCCATCGTGGGGGAGCGATGTGGTGGGACCACGCTCGGTGTCGCTGTAGCACTGGTCGGTACTGTAATACGGTGACCGACAGCGGGCTTCTTGATCGAATCAGGACCATTTCGGTGGTCGTCACCATCGTTGCGGTGGGAGTCGTGGTCGCGAGCTTCATCCCGTCGGGGGAGACCGTCCCGTCCACGAAATTGGATTTCGTCAGCGCGCCGGTCGACGTGTCCGCGGACATCCCGGGGTGCGACACCGTCGAACCGCCGGACGACGAGGGCGGGTTGTACTCCCGGGCCACCTTCGGAGGGGACAGCACCTACGACAACCCTGCTTTCCCGTGGTTCACCGCTGCCAAGGCCGCGGCGATGTCCGAGGCTGTGCGTGCAGCAGTGCCGGCCGACGTGGAGATCGAGTTGGCAGCACCCTCCAATTCGCTGAACTTCGGTCCTGTCACCGATTTCGGCGACAGCGAGTTCGACCCTATGACCACCGCGTACGCGGAGTTGACGCGTGACGGTGTCACGGCGTTCGTCTCGGTCAACGTCGGGCCGTCGAGTGATGGCGTACCTCCATGTGTGGCAGGCGCTCTCGAACGGCGCGATATCGACGCCGACGGAACCGTCGTCGACAGTGGTGACTCATGGTACGAAATCGACGGCGTGCGGACCTACTCACGCTCGGCCACCGCCTATCGCGAGGACGGCACGCGCGTCAGCGTGTATCAGAGTGCCGGTTCGTCGCCGGCGATGCCGCTGGAGCAACAAGAAGCTGCGGCCATTGCTTCGATACCGGAGCTGGCGATGTCGGCTCCATCTCCGGCGGAAAGCCCGGTGCTCCAGGTCGATTGCTCGGTGTATCCGCCGGGCGACGGAACGGTGAAAGATCTGAGCCGTGAGGCCGTGGATGCAGCGAACGCAGCATTCACTGCGAGTTGGGCGGCAATTCCGGACGCACCGGCGTTGGACCGCCCCATCGGATCATTGGTCCCGGACGGTTTCGGGTCGGGAATCTGCACGGACGTGGGCGTCGGGGACGGCACCATTCGCCTGGCGGTGTCGGTTGCCGGCGGACAACCCCTCCCGACTGCCCCGGACCCGTACGATCCATCCTTTTACGGCCAACTACCGGTTCTCCGAACGCTGCCCGACGGATCGGTCGTCGAGTTTCTGGACACGGACATCACTCAGATGATGACGTCCGAGGACGGTACCGGGCTGTTGTCGCGGTCGGTGACGGTCACTCGCCCGTCTGGTGTGCAGGTGTCGGCGCGGTCGACGGTCGAGATCGCCGCAGGGGGACGAGCGCCCCTGACGCTTCCCGAGCCTCTGTCGGCGGAAGTGCTCGACGCCGTCGCCAACACCCCGATCGGACAGTGGCCGTGAGCAGAGCACGCAAGGACACGCTGCGGACCGCAGTAGCAGTGGTGGTCGCCGTGGCTGCCGTCGCGGCAGCGGGCGTCGCCCTCACTCGGACCACCCCCGATGCGCCCACCGACGATGCGTCGGTGGGCGACTGGGCCGAGTACAGCGAAGTGGAGTCCGCGACCACCACCGAGGCCTCGCCCGGTCCCGCACACACACCGGAATGGTCGACCGACGCGTCGGCCGCGTACGGGCGTGACTTCGCCGCCTTGCGTGCGCCTTCGGCAGGGCTGTTGTTCGATTCCAGCCTCTACGGCGTCGTCGACGGTGGCGACGTGCTGATCACCGCCGTCGGCTTGCCAGACCCACGAACGTACTCGTTCGATTCGCCGAAGCTGCTGGGAATCGACGCCGGTGACGGCACCGTGCGCTGGTCGGCGTCGCCCGGAGGTGTCGACACCTGCGCGAGTCGACTCACTCGCGGAGAACTGGTGTGCCTGGATTCGTACGCGGACGTGCCCGCCATCGTCGCCATCGATGCGCAGGATGGGGCCATGCGCCGAGTTCCCTTGCCGCGAGAATGGTTCACCTACGGAATCGAGTCCGACGGCGAATCGGTGTTCATCCTGGAGGGCAACCCGGAGGACGGTGAATCGGTCCTGCACGGTGGCAGCATCGACGCGCTGGCCGGCGCCTGGTCTCTACCCGTCACCGGGTTCGCCACCTGGGACGGTATCGAGTCGACATTGATACACGTGCACGACGATCGGGGCGTCATCACTCTCGGTAGCGACGCCGAGTTCTTCGATACGGTGACGGGATCGGCCGTCGACAACCTCGAATTACGCTCGCAAACAACAGTCTTCGACACGAACTCCGGCACCGAGGTATGGAAGCTGGAGGATCCGTACGCGGTCGAGAAGACGATCGGACAGACTGTCTACTCCCAGGACGGCAGTTCGATCATCGCTGCTGACCGTGAAACCGGGGATGTGTTCTGGGCGTGGTCACTGCCAGTGGATGTCGACGGGTTCACTGCGTCGGGGACGGTTGTGGAGGCGGAATCCGGGGTGTACTTCGTGAGCTCCAGCTCGATCGTCAAGCTCGTCGAATGAGACGGTGATCGTTTTTGGACCATGCTGTCCCGGCATGCCGATCGGGAGCTTTCTACAGATCCAGTCCCGGTGACTGGAACACAAGCGAGGTCGACGGAGCCGCGAACTGCAGTTCGACTCCAGTGGGCAGTGATTCAGCCGATGGCGAAGGAGACACCGTCTTGGGCGGGCTGGACCGCATCGCAGCCAGGTATCGCCGCGGCGTCGGGCTGTGGGTCGTTGGTCGCACCGGCAATCGCCGTCCCGCCGGTCACTATAGCCGCCACCACCAGGACGTCGATCCACACGCCACCGCGTCGCCGGGTATCTCGCACCAGCAAAGCTTAGCCCGTAGAACAGCGCGTATCGGTCATCGTGCGAGGGAGGGACCGTCGGGTACATCGGGAAATGGGCAGCGTCGGGGCTTCTGCTCGGCGCGCTAGGGTCACTGCATGAAACCTGCTCTCGCGGTTCTGGCGTCGGTGAGTGGTGCGTTCGTCGTCGCGCTGCGAATGACGATGGAGGGCAGTGTCGGGTCGGGTGTGGTGTGCGCGGTTGTGGCTTTCGCGGCGGCTATGGTCCTCGGTGGCAGAACTGCTTGTGCAGCTGCGGTGTTGGGTGTTCTGATTCTCGCTGTTCCGTTCTCGGAACCGGTGACGGGTGTTGCTGCGGGTTTGGTTGTCGGTGGTCTTGCCGCCGGACTTGGTGGGACCCGAGCAGCGCTGGGCGCGTTGGTGGTCGGCACCGTCGCGGGCTTTGCGTTGTCGCCGATGTTCGAGTCGATCCCGCGGCGGTACGCCGACTACCTCTCGGAGCCGGTCATACCGACAACCCATTACGTCGCGATGGGCGTTTTCGCGGTGTTGTTGCTTGCGGCGCTCTGGGCTGGCCTCTTCCAGTCGGCGGAAACAGATGACCCGATCACGGCTGCGGATCGACGACGGTTCATCGTCGCCGGACTCGGGCTGCCGGCGTGCCTTTTGGCTGCTTCGTCGTTCGAGTTCTTCGAGCGGTGGCCACTTGCGCTGCTGATGATCGTCGTGTTCGTCGGTGCGGCGTTCGTGTTGCCTGGGTCGACGGGCATGGTGGTGCTCGCGGCGCTGGTGACTCTGGCGTCGGTGGCGTCTCCGGTGTACGGGTCCGAGTCCGGTGTCATCTTGCTGGCCGCTCTGCTCGCAGGTCTTGGGGTGGGGTGGAGGTGGTCGCGACCTGTGGTTGCGCTGGCGCTGTTGGCTGTCGGGGTCGTCGCTGAGGCGTTGGGCGTTTTCCTCATGGGGATGGTGTTCGTGCCGTTGGCGTTGGGGATGTTGTACGCGTCGGTGCGTCCGTCGAGTGGTCCGGCGACGGTAATTGCCGTCACCGCGATTCCGCTTGCAGCGGCGATACCGATCACCGTGCAGTTCGGGTGGACCGCGTACACCCCTCTGACCAGCGCATTGACTGCCCCCTATTCGTGGCTGTGGGCAACGTCGTTGGTCGCTGTCGCTGCATCGGCCGTCGGCGTGGTGGTGCTGCAGCGGCGACGGAACGGCAGTGCGTAGTTCAGGTCCGTCGCTCCCGGGGAAGGACGGCGGCGAAGCGGAGAAGAAAGTCGCGGATGACGACGAGTGTGGTGTCGTCGTAATCGGCGAGAGCGGTTTCGAGATCGGTGGATGCCCGGCGTACGAACGGGTCGATTCGTTCGCGCGCGAGGGGCGTGGAGCGCAACGCCACGCTTCGCCGGTCGGTGCTCTCCCGGCTGCGGCGCACGAGATCCTGTCCTTCGAGGCGATCGATCAGTGCGGTCGTCGCCCCGGAGGTCAATCCGATCCGGGCCGACAGCACAGCGGGAGACAGTGGTGTGCCTTCGTTTTCGGCCCAGATGATCTCGCCGAGCGCGTTGCCGTCGCTGGTCGGCAAGTTCATCCAGCGAGCCAGCTGGTACGCCGACTCCTGGTAGCTCACCGCATAGTGACGAAGCGCTTCGAGCGTTTCGGTTCTCACTGTCGACATCGATCCATCCTTTCGGCTAGGCGGTGGTCAGGCGCGCAGAAGTGGATAGTCCGCAAGCGTCGGAACCTGCTTCTCGTGCGTCAGCAGGTTGGCTTGAAAGAACCGGCGTACCGGTGCCGAAGCCGCGACTTTGTACGCCGAATGCAGGACTTTCACACCGACTTTCGACGACGGGTGGAGTAGCCGAGCGCTCCCGCGTCGCATCCCTTGTGCGCTGTCTGCGTACGCGCGCATCTGCTTCTCGTAGCGGCTGAACGCTTCTCGATGGTTGTCGGGGTGCGCTGCGAGTTCGCCGGTGAGAATATGTGCCCCGACGAGGGACAGTGTGGTGCCCATTCCGGTCGGGCCGGATCCCCATGCAGAGTCGCCGACGAGCACGACGCGGCCCTTGCTCCACGTGGAGACGAGCACCTGCTCCATTCGCTGGGTGTAGAAATCATCCGGCCGCTGGTGAAAGCCGTCGAGTATGCGTTCGGTTTGCCAGCCCGCCCCGCGGAATCGTTCTGTCAGGATGTGCAATTGGGCGTCCACCGGTAGGGATTCGAATCCGAAGGGCTCGGATTCGAAGGACAGCGACGCTCGTATCGTGCCCTCGTTGTCGGGCCGCAGCGTCGCGACGCGGCCTCCGCCGGCAGTGCACCAATCCCAGGTATCGACGTCGGTGGGTAGTCGATCGATGGTGCCGTAGGTGATGCTGACCCCGAAATCCTGCAGCGTGGTCTCGTCGTCGAACACGATGCGTCGGGTTCGAGAGCTTCGACCTTCGGCGACGAGTACAAGATCGAAGCGTTCGGTGCTGCCACCGTCGAAGGTGACGTCGACACCGGACGAGTCTTGCTCCACACCGACGACGTAGTCGCCGAACCGCTGATCCACGTCGCGGGGAACGATGTCGACGAGAATCTGGGCGAGCCGTCCGCGGAGGATTTCAATCTCTGCGGTCGGTCCGTCCTGGCCCTCCTCGCGAGGAAACACCGCGTGGGGCGTCCCGTGCCGGTCGACGAACCGCGTGCCCTGCTCACCGGTCAGATTTTCCAGAATGGTGTTCTCGACGCCCATCCGACGTATCACCTCGCGCCCGAGTCCGCGTATGTCGATGTTCTGCCCGGTCTCGCGCGGAGCTGGAGATCGCTCGAGAAGGGTGACGTCGAATCCGGCTCTGGCCAGACCCCATGCCAAGGTGGGTCCGGCGATGCTCGCGCCGGTGACGAGGACCCGCGTGGGCCGGTGATCCGATCTCGACATGGTGTTCCTCCCGCGAACCACGTGGGTATCGCTGTGACGAAGTTACTTCACTGTGGAGGTACATGCCCGGCTGCAGGTTGCCGCAAACCCGAACACGTGAACGTGCCGGCGGGTCATCTCGAATGGTTCACTCATCGCAGGCGATCACCCTGCAAGCAGTGCCTCGTCGATCATCGCGCCTACAGCGGCGGCACCGACCGACGTCATGATCGTTCCGGCGTGATCGAGTCCGGTCAACGGGCGGACGGAGGTCAGGTCGACGGCCTCGATGCTCTGCGGTGAGTACATCGGCGGAGAATCGGCTCCGACGCTCCACTGCGCGTGCAGGAATCGAATGGGCACCGTCAGTTCCTCGAATTTCGAGCGGCCGAAGAACACGTCTGTGGCGTCTGCGACGACTGCATCCGCCGACAGCCGGACGGCGCCGTCGACCAGGTCGTGCTCGGCGTACCGACGTAACAGTGGGTCGGCTGGGTCGAGTAGGGGCAATGACGTCGAGACCAAGAATTGGATGTAGTCGTCGACGCTGTTCCAGTGTTGCTGCGTTCGAGCGATCCTGTCCCCGAATACTGCTGCAACGTTTTCTTGCGTCAGTCCTGCGGGCGGTCCTACCGGCACGCCGCCGTCGACGAGGACGAGGCTCTTCACTCGGGAGGGATAGCGGGCCGCGAACTCGACCGACACGAACGCACCCATCGACATTCCGCACACGTGCACCGCCTCCTGGCCCAGTGCATCGACAACCGCGTCCAGGTCCTCGGCGTGCTGAGCCAGTGACGACGGGCCGGTGACGTCCACACTGTCACCCCTCCCGCGCAGATCCGGTGCGACGAGCGTCAGGTGCGGAGCCTCCGCGTGCAGCCAACCCCACAGTGTGCGCTGGCTGGAGACCCCGTGCACCACGAGAATGGGTTCGGTGGTGCCGGAGAGAGTCTCGACGGCGATGCTTCCGCCCGATACAGGTACCCGATCGATGGACATGACCGACACGTTATCGGCTGGAAACGAAGGACAACGGTGAACCGGTCAGCTACGCAGTGGGGGCGGAGCACCCAGCGAGCGGCACGTTCTCGGCGAGGAACGCCAATTGGTCCCGAATCACTGCCGAAAAGAGTAAATCGACATAGGGATCGAAGTGACCGCCGGTATAGGTGCGGACCGTGGCTGTGCGGATCTTCTGCGCAGCACGGAGGGCGACCGAGGCGGGAGTCACCGTGTCCTCGGACATGATCTGCACCAACGTGGGGCACGCGATCGCCGACGCCGTTCGGCCGGGCGAGTACAGCCCGATCTTCAACAGAATCCGAGCTGCGACGGTCTCGGGGTAGTCACCGTGGGAAAGGCCGGATTCCTGCATCATGCGATCGCGGCCGGAGTTCGCATCCGGCGAGACCATCACAGCGCGCGTTCCAGGCAGGCCGACGCTGTCGATGTAGTGCGGTGGCTTCTTGCGAAGTGCGCGCACGACGTCTTTGACGGCCGAGGGCAGGACACGCAGTGTGTGCCGGAATCCGACTGCGCGGACGGCGGCGATCCCGTCGATGTGGGGTACCTGCGCGATGACGGCGGCAAATTCGACGCCGGTGCCCGCGAGGGTGAGTACGTGGCCTCCGGCGAAGGATGTACCCCATCCGACGATCCTGCTCGGATCGACTCCGTCGAGCGTCCGCGCGTAGTCGACAGCAGCACGCCAGTCGGCGAGTTGTCTCGGTATATCGAGCAGTTGTCGTGGTTCGCCGTCGCTGTCACCGAAGTGTCGGTAGTCGAATACACACACGATGTAGCCCGCCGCGGCGAAACGTTCCGCGAACGCGTACAACCTCATTGCCCGGGGCGTACCGAAGCCGTGGGCCATGACGATCACCGGAAGCGTTGTTGCGCTTGCTTCCTGGGGTCGAAATATCGTTGCTGCGCAGCGGATACCGTCGGAGGTGAACGATGCTTCGGTGCGGGTGAATTTGGAACGTTCGTTGGTGGTCATCGAGTATCTCCTCGCGATGAGCGATTCAGTGCTTGAACGGGTTCAAGGTCTTGCCCAGGAAGTACCCGATGCGGGTGGGAATCGGCTTCGCGGCGGCAGCGGTCACCTTGTTCACGACGCCCGGTATGCACACCGGTTTGCCCGTCTCGACTGCTCGCCAGCCCTCCTGCACAACGGCTTCGGGGTCTTGCCACAGAATCGACGGTAGTTTCGAGGTGGCTGCATCGCGGGTCCCCATGACGTCGTGGAACTCGCTGTGGGTGAAGCCGGGGCAGAGCGCGGTGACGTGGACGCCGTACGGACGAAGCTCCATGTCGAGAGCTTGCGAGACATCGAGGACGTAGGACTTGATGCCCGTGTAGAGCAAGCTTGCTGCCGGCGGCATGAAGGCAGCCAACGACGACAGATTCACGATCCGTCCGTATCCGCGCTCCTTCATGCCGGGGACCGTCAGGTGTGCGAGTTCGGTGACGGCGGTGATCATCACCTGGATCTCGGCGGCGAGCGCGTCGAACGGCGCGTCCGCGAACGACGAGTTGCCCGACATGCCTGCGTTGTTGATCAAGATGTCGATATCGATGCCGAGGGAGTTCGTGCGTTCGACGATCGTGCGCGGGGCGCTGCTGTCGGTCAGGTCGGCGACGACGACGTCGCAGCGCACGTTGTGCCGCTTCGCCAGTTCGTCCGCAAGTGCGACGAGCCGTTCCTCGCGACGTGCAACGAGAACGAGGTTGTGTCCTTCCGCGGCCAAGTGGCGCGCGAATTGCGCGCCGATACCAGCCGATGCTCCTGTGATCAGCGCTGTTCGTCCGGTCGTGGTCATTGCAGGCCCCCGTCTCTTGAATGGTCATCAAGAACGGTAGCAGTGTCTTGATGGGCATTCAAGATAGGATGTCCGGCATGCCGAAAAACCGCGGACTACATGACAGGGAGGCGAAGCGGGCCGAGATCATCGGCGTCGCTCGCGAGCTGTTCGTGTCCGACGGTTTCGAGCGCACATCCGTCAGTCGGTTGGCCAAAGCTGTCGGCATCACGGCGAACACTCTGTACTGGTATTTCGAGGACAAGGACGACATCCTGGTCGCCGTTCTGACGGCGATCGTGGCCGAGGACGCAGCGGACTACGCCGACATCGCCGATCGTCCTCTCGCCGAACGTCTCGAATGGCTTGTCGAGCGGTTACAGCGAGTGGGGCCGTTGGTGTCCACCGTGCATGAACGTGCGACCAAGTCCGACGTCATCAACATCTGGCACAACGGCTTTCACGCGTATGCCGAATCGATCTTCGCTGTCGACGTAGCCGCGTCGGGCTTCTCCGGACCGGAGGCAGACGCAATGATCCGCATCGGGACGTTCGTCGTCGAAGGTCTTCTGACACACGCGCCGTCGCCCGCCGCGACGCGGGCTGTGATCGACCAGCTCGTCGCTGCGATGTCTCATGGCCGTGTTCCAGGCGGCTGACCGCGGGTCGACTCGATTACCGACGGAGTTCGGGTGGGGAAGCAGCGTGTGTGGACTGATGCGGGTCCATCGTGCAGACAGCGGGGTCGGTGTTCGCATGAGTACACGCGCAGCCATTCTCGCGACGGTCGTTGCCGTGGTGACGTTCTCGGCAGCGGCATGCACGGTGGTCACAACCGGGCCCGACGACGATTTCGGATACGAAGGAGCCACGCTCGGTGTCGCGGATTTCGGCGGAGGAGGGGACTTCGGGGGTGACGACGGTTTCGGTTGCTCGTCTAGACCTGGATGAGGGCGACCGCTGGGGTGAGGATGCCGAAGTATTCGGGCGCCAAGGGGATCAATCCGGACCATCCTGGTATGCGGCCGTAGACCATGACGACGACCGGGCCGCTGGCGGTGGGCAATACGGCGGTCCTGTCGATGGTCGGGTAGAGGCCGTCGATCGTTCCTGGTGCGGTGCCGAGGAATTCGGTGATTCCCGATTGCCCCGTCCTCAGGTTGACCCATCCTGCGTGGAGTTCCGACGGCTCGTACTCCAGCCAGCGCTGCACGACGGTGATGGAGCGGGCCGAGTGATCGATGACGGCGTCGATCCGCGATCCGGGGAATCCGCCCGTCGGGTGGGCGAGGTTGACGGTATCGACGGTGCCTGCGACAGGTGTGGGCGCGGTGGCCAGCGCAGCGATCTCGGCCGGTACGCCAGCGGAGCGCAGGGCGGATACCGGATCGACGGCCGGGTGTGCGTGCGCAACGGCGCCGGCGCCGAACCCGACGAAGATGGCCATGACTGCGGCCGCGACCATCGCCGCGACCTTACCGAGTCGAATCATCTGTCTCCGATCCTCGCTGCACTCGCACCCGAACCAGGGTGAGCACTCCTCAGTGTGACGTGTGGGCTCGGCCTGGTGGTTCATTGTGACGGGATCGTTGTGCAGCATCTGCCCACCTCAGGGCGCGACCAGGCATATGGGACCCACGGGAACTGCAGGGTTGACGTCGATGGTCGCGATCGGTCCGCCCGCCGAGGTCTGGTAGGCCATCAGCGAGTGTTCGCCGGGTGCAGTGGGTGTCACCAGAGTGAACTTGTGCCCGAGAATCGTTGGTGAGTACCAGTATCCGTCGAACTGCCACATGAATTCCTCGATGGGCATCACCATGCTGTAATCCATCGGCCCGATGTCTGTTCGAGGCTCCGAGAAGCTCTCGGTTCGAGCGACCGCGACATAGGTGCATCCGACGCCGTACTGGGTTGTCGGTCCGAAGCTCAGCCCGGGGAGGATGTCGAGTGAGACGACCTCTGCGGACGCGTTCGGGGCAGCGAACACCGCCGCGCCTGCGCAGGCAGCGAGGACGGAGGCATAGCGGGCAAGCCGGATCATTTTCATTCCACTTGGTCGGTTGGAGTCCGGTGCGTGTTACACAGGTCATTGCGGAATGTCTTCGTCGGTGGACTCACACCCACCCGAACGCCAGCGCGACGTTGTGCCCGCCGAAACCGATGGACGTGCTGAGGGCGTAGTCGATTCGCTGCTGACGGCGATGAGTCACCACATCCAGATCGATTGCCGGATATTGCTTTTCGAGGTTCAGGGTGGGCGGCAATTCGGAGTGCTCGATGGTCAGCATGGTCAGGATTGCTTCGAGCGCACCGACAGCACTCGCTGAGTCTCTCCGAAGGTGTGGATTCGACGACGCCTTGGAGCGTGCGGCGGTGCTGGGTGCGGCATTCCGTGGTCTTCTTGTCGACCGGTTCGCCACTGGCGATGTAAGCCGAACCGACGCCGCAGCTGCAGCGCTTTCCGAATGCGTTGCCGCTCGGTAGCGGGCTGCTGCGTATGTCTGTCCAGTCGACCCGCGAGATGTCCCGGCTTCGCCCACACAGTTGGCGAGGTGCTCCCACGTTGGAGTCGTAAGGAGAACGAACGTGGAGGTTCCTTGATTACCTGCGGTACCGGAGCGTCGTCACCGGAACGCTTACCGGTGCGAGATGATGTCCGAATGTGGAAGCTGTCCCTCTGGTTTGCTGTGCTCGGATCGCTGATAGCCGTCCTCGGGAGCGGTGTCGGGGATATCGCGCCCGGACGGGATTCGAAGGATGTTTTCGACGGCGGAAGCAGCCTGACCGTGCGGTTCTACGGGCCGGACTGGGAGCAGCTGTGGCAAATTGCGGTGGTGGGCGCGGTGCTGGGCGCGCTGATCGGCGTTGTCCTGCACCTCGCTGGTGTTCGAGTAGCCGCCGGCACAGGGAACCGCTTCGGGCGCGTCGTGAGTGCGGGTCTGGTGGGTATCGCTGTAGGCCTTGCGCCAATTCTGGCGATGGTGCTCGACGCCGTGAACGCGTGGCAGCCGGGCTACAGCGTGGCCGTGGAGCCGGTGTCGTTGTTGACGACGTACGCGGTGTGCGCTGGTCTCGCGTACTGTGCAGCATTGCTGTTGGTGTGGTCCATTCTTCGTGTAACCGGCGACGATTTCGGGCCTGGCACGACGAAGCGTGCGGCCGTGTTGTTGCCGGTCGGTGGCATCGCGGCGACGGCCTGTGGTGTGGGAACGGCATGGTTGTACGACTTCACGACACGGCCGTACGTAGTAGTGTCGTCAACTCTTGTTGTGATGCTTGTTCTTTCGGCCACGTTGGTGGCGGCGAGGGTATGGGCAGTCGGTGGAAACACTCCTCGATCCGCTACCGGCGACGCACCGACTGGCTCGGTGTGAAGGGGTTCGTTCCCTATGGTTAGGGCAGAGGCGGTGACAGTGAGGCCGAGATCCCTTTGTTGCTGAGCGATTTTCTGAGGATGTCGATTGCGACAGCGAGCGCGGGCGAGGGATTGGCAGGGTCCCATGCCATGGCGATGCGGAGAGTCCGTGCGGGTCCTGTCAGCGGAAGATACTGCACGCCGTCCATGGTGAGGAGTTGGGTGGATGCGACGACCACAGCAACGCCGACTCCCGCACCCACCATGGCGAGCAGGCTGTACGGGTCGGGTGCCTCGTGCGCAACGGAGGGCGCGAAGTCCGCGTCGGCGCACATCGTGATCGTCGCGTCGCGCACCACCGACCCGTGTTCGGCCGGGTAGAACACGAAGCGCTCGTGCGCGAGGTCGCGCGGATCGACTTCGGATGCACCGGCCAGGCGATGGCCCGCAGGAACGGCGAGGATCAGCACTTCGTCGCTGACGGTCACGGTCTTCAGATGCGGCGGCGCGGGTAGGCCGACGATCCCCATGTCGAGCGTTCCGTCGTCGAGGGCATCGACTACTTCCCCTGAGTACAACTGGGGCCGCAGTGCCAGCTCGATGCCCGGATGAGCGTCGGCGATCGACCGCGCCAGACGCGACAATGCCTGATAACCGCTCGCTCCACCGAAGCCGATCCGGACGGATCCGATTTCCCCGGTCTTCGCGGAACGGGCCACAGTGTGGATGACCCCGAGCTGGGCTTTGATCACTCGCACCGGTTCCAGTAAAGCTGTGCCTGCTTCGGTGAGCTGCACCGAGCGCGTGGTGCGGGTGAACAAGTCGGTTCCCAATTCGCGTTCGAGCGCGCGCACGGTCTGGCTCAGCGGTGATTGGGCGACGTGCAGCTTCTCGGCCGCGCGGCCGAAGTGAAGCTCCTCAGCGACGGCCAGGAATGCCTCCAGATGTCGCAACTCCATGTTCGCCCTCTCGTGGCAGAGCAGTCCGCGACCAATTGAGCTTTACTATTACCTAATAAGTCGCAATTACATCTTGGACTCTACAAGAAAAAGCGGGAATAGTGATCTGCATCGCACTCATTGGCCCATGCTCGACACGGATCACAGAGTCAGGACATCAGGTGACACATTCTCAACACGGTGACGGCGCAGAGGCGCCCATTCACGACTCGAAGAAGGCGCGCAAGGCAGGTATCACGGCATTCGCGGGCACGACGATCGAATGGTTCGACTTCTACATCTACGGGACCGCTTCGGCGCTCGTGCTGGGCAAGTTGTTCTTCCCGGATGCGTCGCCCGCGGTCGGGACTCTCGCTGCCTTCGCGACATTCGCTGTCGGATTCCTGGCGCGTCCGCTCGGCGGCATCATCTTCGGGCACTTCGGTGACAAGTTCGGCCGTAAGAACGCCGTGGTCATCACACTGGCGATGATGGGCGTGGGCACGGTCGGAGTGGGGTTGCTGCCCACTTACGAGACGATCGGCATCTGGGCGCCCATCGCGCTGGTCACGCTCCGTGTGGTGCAAGGAATCGCTATGGGTGGTGAGTGGGGCGGTGCCGTCCTCATCGCCACCGAGTTCGCTCCTCCCAAGAAGAAGGTCCTTTACGGCGCGTTCGCTCAGCAGGGTTCGCCCGTCGGGAACCTGATGGCGACCGTCGCCTTCCTCGCCTTGACCGCGATGTCGGACAGCGTCTTCGAATCATGGGGTTGGCGTATACCTTTCGTCGCATCGGCGCTGCTGGTCGTCATCGCCCTCTACATCCGTCTGCACATCTCGGAGACCCCCGAGATGCAGAAGGCGGTCGCGAAGCAGGAGCGGACTCGTTTGCCGCTCGTCCAGGTGCTGCGTTCGCACCCGATCGAGCTGGTTCTGGGCGTCGGTGCAGTGGTCGCGGGCGTCGCCATCACGTACGTCAAAACCACCTTCGCGTTGTCGTGGGCGACGACGGATCTCGGGTTCGATCGGAGCGATTTCCTCCTCGTCATCACCCTTGCGTTGGTTGCGCAGGTGCTCATCCAGCCTTTCGGCGCCATCCTTGCAACCAAGATCGACCCGTCCAGGGCCATCAAATGGATGCTGCTTCCCGAGCTGATCTTGCTTCCGTTGATGTTCGTCCTGATCCAGACAGGGTCGGTGGGCTGGGCGATGGTCGGAATGATTCTTGCTACCGCCCCGCACGCCATGTACTACGCAGCACTCGCGGGAATCCTGGCCCAGGTCTTCCCGACCAATGTTCGCTACACCGGGATTTCTCTCTCGTATCAGTTCTCGACGGCGATCTTCGCCGGTACAGCCCCCTGCTCTCTCAGTTTTTACTCACCACAACAGGTTCGATCTGGGTGGTCGTCGGTCTGGGGCTGTTCTACGTGCTGTTGTCGGTTGTCTGCATGTCGGCGCTTCTGCGCCGGGGCAAGCGGCTCGCACTGATCGCGGCAGACGACTCGTCGACACCACCGGCACTCAGCACCACCGGAAAGGCCTGAATCATGAATTACGCACGCCGTGACCCCGCGCTCCACGCCGTTGTCCGTCGCTGGACCGAAGGTGACGATCGAGTGAAGCTCGACGCCCTGCTCGACACCTTGGGAGAGGATGCGGCGGGGAGACTCGATGCTCTCGCCGCCGTCGCGGACAAGAACCCGCCGGTGCTCCGCCAGTTCGACCGCGACGGCATCCGTGTCGACGACATCGACTATCACCCTGCGTATCTCGAACTGTGCGACGCTGCCTACAGTCGATACGGCCTCTCGGCTCTCTCGCACCGAGGATTGCACGGCTGGGATGCGGCCCCTCCGCACTTGGTTAAGTATTTGGCGTCCTACGTGTTCGTTCAAGCAGAGTTCGGCCTTGCCTGCCCCGTGTCGATGACCGACGCAGCAGCGCGTGTTCTGAAGTTGTTCGGAGATCCTGATGTCTTCGATCGGTGGATCGACGGTCTCACTTCCACCGATCCGGCCACCTCGATGACCGGCGCGATGTTCATGACCGAACCGCAAGCGGGGACCGACATTGCGATGACCGAGACCGTGGCCGAGTCGCGCAACGGTGAATGGCGCCTCACGGGCAAGAAGTGGTTCGCGTCCAACCCCGACGCCGACGTGATCGTGACGCTCGCCAGGTTCCCCGGCGGCGAGGACGGTTCCACCCGGGGGGTGGGCATGTTCATGGTGCCGAAGACACTCGCCGACGGCACACGCAACAGCTATACGATCGACCGCCTCAAGGACAAGATGGGCACCAGGTCGATGCCGAGTGGCGAGGTCACTCTTGCCGGAGCGTTCGCGCTCCAGGTGGGGCAGCTGGACCGAGGGTTTCTGCAGATGGCAGAGATGGTCAACACGTCGAGACTGTCGAATGCGATGCGCGCCAGTGCTCTGATGCGCAGGTCGGTTCGTGACGCCGTCGACCACACACGTCAACGAATCGTGTTCGGTAAACCCCTGTTCGAGCATTCGCTGATGCGTGCCACCCTGCTCGAGCTCTGCCTGGAATCGGAGGCATCCCTGGCGATGGTCGCCTACAGCGCGCAGTGCTTGCAGTCAGCTGACGCCGGCGATCCCGCTGCGAAGCAGCTGATTCGCGTACTGACGCCGCTGGCAAAGCATTTCATCTGCAAGAAGGCGCGCGTGGTCACCGGGGAGGCGATGGAGGTGCGGGGCGGAAACGGATACATCGAGGAGTGGGCGCATGCGCGTTTGGTGCGCGATTCGCACCTCGGTTCCATCTGGGAGGGTTCGAGCAACGTCATCGCATTGGATGTGTTGCGGTGTTTGCGGAAGTTCGACGCGCACCGGCACATTGCCGCCGACATGACGTCGATGCTGACCGACCTCGGATCCGACTGCGCAGACGGCCGGGCGGTTCTGGTCGACGCGTGGGACCAACTTGTCGAGAGAGGCGACCGTCTGTTGGCTGGTTCGAACGACGCAGCGGAGGCCGGGTGTGCGCGGTACGCGAACGCGCTCGCGCAGACGATCATGCAGACCTTGTTGTTCGACCTGGCAGACCATTCCATCACCACCACGGGTGACTACCGCGGACTGTTGGTGGCCAACGCATACCTCGACCGTTCGGACGACGTCTCGGCCGAGGCGCTGCGCCATCTCGAGGCTGTCGTGGACGGAACTTCCGTCGATCGTGAATCCGCGCTTCACGTCAGCTCTTTGGCGGCTTCGACGGTGGGTGCGCTGCGATGAACAACGCCACCCGTCAGGGGCCGGCACCGCTGGCCGGTATCAAGGTGCTCGATCTGTCGAAGATCCTCGCCGGACCGTACGCCACCATGTCCCTGGGTGATCTGGGTGCAGAAGTGACCAAGATCGAGCATCCCGACGGCGGCGACCCGACTCGCGCGTGGGGACCACCGTTCGTCGGCGACGACGCCGCCTATTACCTCGCGATCAACCGTGGAAAGAAGTCGGTGACGGTCGACCTGAAGTCGGACGAGGGGCAGGCGGTGATACACCGCATGCTTGCTGAATCCGACATCGTGGTCGAGAACTTCAAGCCCGGCAGTGGTTTACAGAAGATCTTCGATTACCGAGCACTGTCCGAGCAGCACCCCCACCTCATCGTGTTGCACATCTCGGCCTTCGGCGACGAAGGACCGCTGCGTGACGAACCGGGCTACGACATTCTCGCCCAGGCAGCGGGCGGGCTGATGTCTCTCACCGGCGAGCCGGGTGGCGCGCCGGTCAAAGCCGGCTTTGCGATGGGTGATCTGGGCGCCGGCCTGTTCGGCACGATCGGTATTCTCGCTGCTCTGCACGAACGTTCGCGGACGGGTAGAGGCCAGTACGTCACGACGTCGCTCTACGAGTGCCAATTGGCGCTGCACGTGAACTGGGCGACAAGCTACTTCGCCACCCGGGAGCGGCCGGTCGCCATGGGGTCGGCACATCTCAACCTTGTTCCCTATCAGGCATTTCCTGCGTCGGACGGGCATTTCGTCGTCGCAGTCGGCAACGACACTCAATGGGGACAGCTGTGCCGTGCCATCGGACGCGACGATCTGGGGGAGGATCCGCGGTTTCTGCGCAACCGCGACCGTGTCGACAATCGCGACGCTCTCGAGAAGGAGTTGTCGTCGGTGTTCGTCACGGCGTCGGTCGAGTACTGGTGTTCGCAGCTCAACGCCCATGCGGTTCCCGTGTCGCCGATCCTGCATCTCGACGAGATCTACGAACACCCGCATACCGCAGCGTTGGGGATGGTGTCGACTGTGCAGCACCCGTCGATCGGCCCGCTCGAGCAGGTAGCGTCGCCGATCAGTTTCGGGGGAGTTCGGCCCACGATGGCAAGCGCCCCTCCCGAACTCGGCGCCGACACCGACGAGGTCATGGCCCGATTCTCGGAGGACCGTCACCTCTGACGACCGTTACCTCTGACGACAGTCACCTATTACGGACTACGCCGACGCGAAGACTCGCGAACTCTCTTGCCGAACGAACGCACAACATACGGAGGAATCTTGTCCGCTCTTGTCTCGATGGAAAAATTGTTCGGTCTCGATTCGCTTCTCGAACCCGAAGAGATCGAAATTCGTTCTACGGTGCGGAAGTTCGCGTCGGATCGAATCCGGCCACACGTCGCCCAGTGGTTCGAGGAGGGCACCCTGCCTGCGCGGGACCTTGCCAAGGAGCTGGGGTCCCTGGGCGTCCTGGGAATGCACCTCGAGGGATACGACTGTGCCGGGATGAGTGCTACGGCTTACGGTCTGGCATGCCTGGAGCTGGAAGCCGTCGACTCCGGTATTCGTAGCCTGGTGTCGGTGCAGGGTTCGCTGGCGATGTTCGCACTTCACCGGTGGGGCAGCGAGGAGCAGAAGCAGACGTGGCTGCCGCCCATGGCGCGCGGGGAGGCCATCGGTTGTTTCGGGCTCACCGAGCCGGACTTCGGATCCAACCCCGCCGGTATGAGAACCAATGCGAAGAGAGACGGCGACGACTGGATTCTCAACGGTACGAAGATGTGGATCACCAACGGCTCGATCGCTGACGTCGCGGTGGTCTGGGCCCAAACAGACGAGGGTATTCGGGGGTTCGTCGTGCCGACCGACACCCTGGGCTTCTCCGCGCCGGAGATCAAGAAGAAGGTCTCGCTCCGTGCGTCGGTTACCTCCGAACTCGTTCTGGACGGTGTGCGGTTGCCGGCGTCGGCGATGCTCCCGACCGCTCAGGGCTTGCGCGGCCCGCTGAGTTGTCTCAACGAAGCCCGCTTCGGGATCGTGTTCGGCTCGATCGGCGCAGCGCGTGACTGCCTGGAAACGGCCGTCGAGTACTCGATGTCCCGTGAAGTGTTCGACAAGCCCCTCGCCGGTTATCAGCTGACGCAGGCCAAGATCGCAGATATGATGCTTGAGGTCGGCAAAGGTCATCTCTTGGCGTACCAGTTGGGTCGGCTCAAGGACAGTGGCGGTCTCACTCCGGAGCAGGTCAGTACGGGCAAGCTCAACAACGTCCGCGAAGCGATCGACGTGGCACGGACGTGTCGGACCATCCTCGGAGCGAACGGCATAACACTGGAATATCCAGTGATGAGGCACGCCAACAACCTCGAATCCGTGCTGACCTATGAGGGCACTACGGAGATGCACCAACTCACCATCGGCAGGGCAATGACGGGAGAAGCGGCGTTCCGGTAACCGCGACGGCGCACGAGGGCGCGACGACGATCAGAGCCTGTACACCGATTCGTACTCGTACCACGGGCCGTCGAGGTGAGTGAAGGAGCTGTCCTCGCTGGCGGATCCGGTCGGTAAATGGTCCGGTGAGTACACCCAGCCGCTCGTGAAGCTGAAGAAGATGGTCGAGTTGTCGACGAAGTAGACCTCGCCCGGCGTGTAGCTGTTCGCGCGATCGATGTCGAAGGGCCCGATCTCGAACTCGTCGCGGTACGTGCCGGGGTTCTCCCGAAGGTCGACGGCGATGGCTTCGAACTCGGCGCGCTTGTCGAGGAATGTGGTGGAAGGTCCCCACACCACGAACGCGAAAGCGCTGAGGACGACGATAGGCGCGGGCACTACCCACCAGGACCACCGGCGGTCGCGGCCCAGCACATAGAGGGTTCGGATGGCCCAGATCAGCCCGGTGACGGCCAGGACTGCGAGGACGACCAGGTGGGCGAGTAGCGGGTCGAGCCAGGTGTGCGCGCCGAACGGCGACGGCCAGAAGTTTCGTTTGACACAGACCCACACCGCGGCGGCAACCGTGACGAAGGTCAGCAGTATCGGACCAGGCGGCTTGGCCAGGGTCGGCTCGTCCGTCAGCCGCCGATAGACCCAACTGTCGAGCGATGTCCTTCGCGCCATCGAGTCAGCGTATCGGCTCTAGTGTTCGGAGCCGATCTCCTGCATACCGATTGCCCCGAGCAGTTCGAGCTTTTCGTGAGTATCGGTGCCGGGCGCTCCGCGGAAGAGGACGAGACGTTGCCCGGAGGGCGGGCTGATGACGACGTCGCATTCGCAGTCGAGCAGCCCGACGCGCGGGTGCTGCAACCGCTTTCGGGTTTTCGCCACTGTGTCGACGTCGCCGAGTTCCCAGATCCGTGTGAATTCGTCGCTCTCGCGGTGTAACTCGTCGATCAGGCTGGTTGCGCGGACGTCGTCGGGCCGCCGTGTCACTGCGACGCGGAGGTCGGCGACGTAGTTGCGGCTCAGGTGGTCTCGGTCGTTGGGCGCGTACAGCGCGCGGTAGTCCGGGTCCAGAAACCAATGCCAGATGAAGTTGGCGTGAAAACCGCTTTCGCCGACGAGTTTGCCGAGCAGTGCGATGTTGAGTGGGTTCTGTCCGACGATGTTGTGCATGTCGTCGGTGATCAATGCCGGCACGCGGGGAGCGAGGGCGTCGAGGACGGTCATCAGCCCCGGGTCGGCGAACCCCAGGGCGACGGCAGGTTCGGGTGCGTGGTGTCCGGCGAGGACGTAGAGGTGGTCACGTTCGGCGAGGGTCAGGCGCAGTGCACGTGCGATGGCGCCGAGCATGGCCGGGGATGGTTGCGGTCCGCGGCCTTGCTCGATGCGTTCGTAGTAGTCGGTGGACATGGTCGCCAGCATCGCCACCTCGTCGCGGCGCAATCCCGGTGTTCGACGACGCGGACCGGCGGTCAGTCCCACTTCGGCGGGCCGCAGGCGGTCACGCCGGTTGCGGAGGAACTCTCCGAGTTGCTGCTGCTGAAATTGGGGCATGGCCTGGCAATCTGTGTCAGTGGCTGCGGCCGCTAAGGGCGTGGAGTACCTCGTCGTATCGGCCTTCGGCGGTGGCGTTGCGTAGCCACTTTACGCGCTCGACCAGTATCTCCTTGGCGTCGGGCTGCGCGGCGAGCAGGGACATGACCTCGTCGAGATACTCGTCGAACGGCATGGCCGACGGGCTGTCTTCCTGGCCCATGAGCGTTGTCTGGACGGCCGGAGGTGCCAACTCGACCACACGGACAGCGGTGTCGGTCAGCTGCACGCGCAGCGACTCGGTGAACGAGTGAACGGCTGCTTTGGTCGCGCTGTAGGTGGGCGTCACGGGGAGAGGAACGAACGCGAGCCCGGAACTGACCGTCATGATCGTGGCACTCGGCTGGGCCTGCAGGTGCGGCAGGAACGCGTGGACGAGACGGATGGTGCCGAGGAGGTTGACGGTGACAGTACGTTCGGCGACGTCGATCGATGCAGGGTCGAGGAGGTTCTCGGGCTCCATGATTCCTGCCATCGTGACCAGGGTGTTCAATGCCGGGTGCCGCTCGGTGAGGGTGGCTGCAGCGGCGGAGATGGACTCCGTGCTCGACGTGTCGATTTCGACGGTGTCGATTCCCGGATGGGCGGCTGCGATCTCGCGCAACAGCGCTGTTCGACGTCCACCGACGATGACGGTGTTGCCCGCGGCCTGGAGTCGAAGGGCAAGACCCAGGCCGATGCCCGAGGTAGCGCCGGGGATGAAGATCGTGTTGTTTCCGTCTGAGTTCATGCTTCGACTGTGCGCCCGTTCGGGCTAACGAACCACACCCTGCTTATCCCCGGACCGGCGATCCGGGTCTCGAGGCGTTCGGTGGCTCGGGAGAAACGAGAACACCGGCGGTCACCGTTGCCGATGACCGCCGGTGCCAGGTGTTCGGTCGCTCAGATTTCGCCAGTAGGCGCGGTGTCGGAGCTTCCCGAGAACAGCTGAGCGAGCAGAAGCAGAAGGGAAGGGGTGATTTCACTGGACGAAAACACTGTTGAGCTCCTCGAGAGTTGGGGTCGGTGTAGGTAGCGAGATCGGTGATCTGCCGGTACCGGCTCCATTGGTATCAGAGCCAGCACGCACCCGCGACCGGTGCGAGCATAAAAGTCTGAAAGCTTTTGTTTCGCACATGAACCGGCGGATTGTTACCGGCTGCGTATCGGGCTCCAGCGCGGTCTCCGAGCGAGCAAACATGCGCCAGTCTGCTCATAGCCGAAGGGTGCAGTCACCTGACGTCTTTCGGCCGAGGAACGGTGTACAACCAGGTGTGCGTCACTTCGACGGGCGGCGGGTCATCGCCGACGAGCCGGGGATCATGTCGTCGGTGACGCGGGCTTCGAACCCGAAGCGTTCGTACAGCCTTCGGCTCGCGGGAGTCGTGGATTCGAGGAAGGCCCCCGCGGAGCCGATGTGGTCCAATCGGTGCTGAATCAATTTGGTGCCGACTCCGGTGCCTCGGGCTCGTGCTGAGGTAGCGATGTCGTGGATGTACCAGTGCGGTTC
Organism: Rhodococcus sp. 114MFTsu3.1; assembly: GCF_000383555.1. Lineage (NCBI taxonomy): Bacteria > Bacillati > Actinomycetota > Actinomycetes > Mycobacteriales > Nocardiaceae > Rhodococcus > Rhodococcus sp. 114MFTsu3.1. The sequence goes on from NZ_KB911545.1 coordinate 363,353, forward strand.
GTCAGGCCGCTGATCGTCGATCGCTCGATCATGTGCCTGTCCGGCTTCGGTGGGACTGAAGCTGCCGGATCCTTCGCGGGAGCCGGGAGGTTCCCAGATCAGTGCGCCGAGCAGCTGTCCATCCTCGTCGACTGCGACATCGACGTGCTCGGGTTCGCTCTCGACTTCGCTTGCGTAGAACTCGGCGAGTGCGCGGCGGCGGGACGATGAATCGGGAAGATGCGTCGCCCACACCGGATCGTCCTCGAATGCTTCGCTGAAGATCTCCCCTATTTCGCCTGCGTCGGCTGCGGTTCCGGGCCTGATCGTCGCCACGGGTGGATCCTCTCGTCTTGTGTGTGAGTCGGTGCTAGTGGTCCTTCTTCAACTCGTCGGCGAGCGCGAACAGCCGACCGAAGTACTCGTCGTTCAGCACCGAGGTTGCGGCGATCTTCGCTTCGGCGTCGAGCCCGAACTGCAGGTCCACCAACTCGGCACCGATCGTGATACGCCGCTCGTCCAACTGCCGTAGCTCAGCGGACAGGGCCTCGACTTTGGTGGCGGCGTCACTGTGATCGGACATGTCTCGCATCGTAGTGGACTCGTAGCCGGCAGAAGCCGAGCGCAAGTTCCGTGAGGCGGCCGCGCGCATTCACCAGGTGGTAGAGCGAATCAATGCCAGGCCCGGTCAGCGTGAGGCGACGCAACTGCACGTCGAGCCCGGTCGGGTTATTACATGCAAAGATTTGGCCGAAATTTTTACATGTACCCGAGATGTGGCAAGTTTCTTGCTACGTCGTCTTGACCTGAACAACCGCTTCCTCCCGATCTTCTGGTCCTGGTGCAGTCCTGCTTCGACGAGTGCAGCCAGCTTGCTGCGCGTCCCAGCTCGCCAGGATCTCCTGTGAGTTCATCCGGCCAACCCGAACCGGCGGAGCCCGTCCGCAAGTTGCTCGGTGCCACCGACGTTGCGGATGGACGGATCCATGGTGGTGCCGTCGAGAATGATGTAGCGCTTGTTCTTCACGGCGGTGAGCTGGCTTGCCACGGGGTCGGATTCGAGGAACGCGATCTTGGCGGCCGCGCTGTCTCCGTCGCCACCGCGGTCGAGGTCGGCAAGGACGAGGGCGTCGGGATCGCGGTCGTAGACGGCCTCCCAGTTGATCTCGGGCCAGTACTGGTTGCTGTCGGCGAAGGCGTTGGTGGCGCCCACCGCCGATGTCATGAGTCCGGGCGCACCGCAGCAGCCCGCGAGGTATGGAGTGCGGGTGGCGGCGTACCACCAGGCGAGGCTGACGTCCTCGGCACCGAGATCCGTGGTCGCCTCGGCAGCCCGATCACGCAAGCTCGTGACCAGTTCTTCGCCGCGTTCCTCGACCCCGAACAGAGCCGAGACCTCACGGATCTCCGCGTAGAGGTCGTCGAGCGTCAGCGGTCGTGTCTGTTCTGCTTCCTGCCCGCTGCACTCGCTGGGAGATTGGTAGGTTGCAACACCCATCTCGTCGAACCGGTCGCGGCTCGCGATGCCCTCGGAGGTGAAGGTGTAGTCGAAGGTGGCGTAGACGAAGTCCGGGTCTCGATCGAGGACGGTTTCGAACGACGGGAACTCGGCATCGAGGGGTTCGACTTGCGAAAGCGCGTCTTGGAGCTCGGGAAGCACACCGTCGTCGCTGATTGCGTACCCGACCATCCGGTCCTGGAGGCCGAGCGCGAGCAGTAGCTCGGCGGCGGGCTGATTGACGGCAACCGCTCGCTCGATGGGTTCGTCGATGGTGACCGTTCGATCGCAGTTGGTCACAGGCGCGGCGGCGCTGTTCTCCGCGGGTTCGTCGCCGCTGTCCGGGGAACAGGCAACTGCCGATCCGGCGATCAGGACGGCGAGAACGGTGGTGGTGAATCTGGGTGTGGCCATGCGCATGCAGGAACGCTCGCTTCGTCGGGGACTCGGGTCGCGGAGTCCGTCTCGGTGTGAACACTCCGCCTTCGACGAAGCGTTGCCGGCCGGTCTTCGGACTCGAATTCATCCCAACGAGGCGCCTTCCCGAGCGTTCGTGCTCAGTGGCGTGTTGCCCGCCGGTCCTTCTCACCGCTGCGCGTCAGTTCCGGATTCCCACCGGATTCCCTGACCACCTGTCCCCAGGCAGTCTGCTGGCGGAGGAAATCTACCACTACCCCCGAGAAAGCATTCTGGCACGGTGGATTCGAAACCACTCCGTCGAATGTTGTGAATCTTTCGATCGGAGACAGCCGTGACTCTGTATAGGAGTCCGATCGTTCCTGGTCCTCGCAGAGAGCACCTTAGTGGCTCGTCCGTCTTCGTCGAGCCCGATACATGACGGCTGCAACAGCTCCCGAACTCGCTTGGATACGACACCCATGAAGATCCTGGTCTTGATACCTACGCAACCGTCACCCCAGCAACGATATTCGTAGGTTGCAGGCCGTGTCATTCGATCGCTGTAATTGCCCGGCCGACCGGGTAAATCGTACCGATGCAGTGTTAGCTTCTCCGAAACCGGACACGAAGGAATGGCTGATGCGAAGCAATGGGTTCATACGCAAATTCGGAGCAGTGGTGGTTGGAGCAGGAGTTATTGTCGGAGGCGGAGCATTATCCGCACCGAGTGCATCTGCTGACACGGTTGCCCCAGCCTTCGGGGTGCCGCAGGGCGTCGACATGGGGCAAGTAACTATTTCGACTGCGCCGGGCGGTTTCATCGACGTGCGCGTTTCCGGCAGGGGGGATGCCGTTAACACCTATGGACCGGCGGGCAACGGATGTTTCGTGTCGATGGGAAGCAATGTCTACACAACGTTCATTGAGCTCGACCCGTTCGGCAATGGTGTGGCCAGGTTCGGTCCGTACGTCAACGGCGATTACGCAATATCCGGAATCTGCGGGAGCCGTGACATTTCAGCGCGTAAGCCGTTGATTTCTACCGACGACCGCAAGAACGCTGTAGGGGTGACGATCGACGGCAACCCAACTAGTGTGACGGGCGGCGCACCCTCGGTAATCGGGGCGATCCCCGCGTGGTGGGAGGGAAACATCTTCACGGACTACCGAGAATGTGGTGCCCTTGCACAGGGCCTGGTGGATTCGTCGAAGACTGTGCCGGACCTCCCCGGGGTGCGGCAGGTGTCTGACCTGATTATCGGCGGGCTCAGTGCCGCGGTGTCGACGTCATGCGCAGGGCTTGCCGGACTCACCGAAGACGCACAAGCAGCGGCCCAAAACTACTGCAATGCATTTTCGACGGCGTGGGGGCAAACGGCGGGGCTCTCGCAATTCCCCGCACCTAAACTTTTTGCGCAGTGCAGCTGACGGGTTCACCCCCCCAGATTTCCTGTCAGTCGAAAACAGGACTGTGCGTTCGTGTTCGGCCATGCAAAACTGCGATGTCGGCGATTTACAGAGGAGTTCCAAATGCGACATTCCGGCTGGGCCGCTTTCATTGCCTGTTGTGTTCTTTCCGCTGCACTGATCACGCCGATCCATGCCTCGGCAAGTCCCGACGAGACAGGTACGGTCGAGCCGACTTCCGCTGCTGAGCCCAGCGGCCTAGCGAATGGCGAGGGTTCCGAGGTCGCGGAGGCGGAGCCGACGGTGACGGAAACGCCCTCGACTTCGTCGGTGCCCACGGTGGTACCTCCCGCACCATCCTCGGAGGCAGGAACCGATGTGCCTTCGACGACTGTGGCAGAACCGGCCGTCGAGGAAACAGTGCCTGGGCCGGCGTCGCCTGCGAGCTCCAAGGAACACGACGAGGTGTCGTCGGAACCGCCGGGCCTGCCAGCACGACCGGACGGCATCGACGTGCGCACCGCAGAAGAAGTCGCGGTGCGGCCTGCCGAACGGGCGGTGGCTCGGGTCGTGCCCACTGCTGCAGATGCCGGGTTCGTCCCTACATCCGGAGGCTATTCGTACACCAACAACACGTCGGGCGACATGATGGTGACGTACATCCAGAATGGTCAGGAAGTGGTCACGCATATCCTGAAGCCCGGTGAGCGTGCGGTCCTTCCTGTATGTAACCGGGTGGTGGACAGATGTGAGTATTCCTCTGTGCGAATGGATGGCTCGGGCCTCGAGACGGGTGTAACTCTCGGGAACTACGGAGAATACGGCGCAGGTATTCCTGATGCTGTCGAGTCCTATTCGTGGAGCAGCGGCTTTGGCGGCGGATTCACCGAGGCAAGCGATGGCGTCCTTTATGTCAACACCGGAACCCGCCCGGCGTACGTAGTTCACCAGCAGGAAAGCCGATTTACGCCGCACACCGTCGCGCCGGGGCAGACGTTGTTGTTGCCCCCTTGTCCGGACGGTCTCGTGGTGTGCAGCTACACCACCGGAACGGGCACTGTCGGCCAACAGATGTTGGACTGGGGGGATTACGTGCCCACGGCAGGCACTTTCGTGAACCGTGGTGCGGAATCGCTGTGGCATTTGAACACTGGTTATGGAGAACACTTTCATCCCACGCCGAATGGGGTGCTTTATACCAATACAAGCAACATTCCGGTCTCAGTGATGTTCCAAGACAATTTCGGCAGCCAAATCGTCACTCCTGCTGCACCCGGGCAGACCGTGGCGCTGCCCTCGTGCGTCGGTCTCGGTAACAAGTGCTCGTACGCCGCAGCCATCCCGGGATCCGATCTCGGATTGCTGTCGTCGGCGGAGGTCAACAATTCGGAGAACGCCGCGGGTGGTGTTGTGGGACCGGAAACGCCCCCGGTTCCCTCGATTCCGTCCATTCCACCACGCCCCAGGCCAGTTTCGTCTGGCAAGCCCAAGAGCGAGAACTTCCTGGAGGACGTAATCAGCAGGTTGGGAACAGGAATCGGACTCGGCGGAGTCGCACACGACTTCCTCGCTTACCTAACCAAAACCCCAAGCTCCGGGGTAGGGAAAGCCGCCGGTGTCGCCGGTACGGGCCTGGGCTTGTACGAGGTGGTTCGCGGGGTGCAGGAGAACGACGACGGCCGGTCGATGGGCGGAGCGATAGACGTTTGGGCCGGTGTAGTCGGAGTCACTGTCAGCGCTCCTCTCGGCATAGCTGCGAGTATTGCGAACATGTACGGCCAGTGGTGGGCGCCGCTCGGTGCTAAACAGCAGACCGAATTCTTGAACAAAATGGCGCAGTGCAAGTTCAAGAAGAACACGAAGGATTTGACGCCATCGCAAGCTCAATACTTCGTCAAGCGGTACAGCGGACCTCTCGGTTTCGGAGCGATGCTCAGCGACTACTCCAGTTCGCATTGGCCGAAGCGGTTCTGGTCATGCTGAGGCTCAGAGGAACTTGGATTGTGGTGTCGGCTGCGACTCTCGGTGCGATGGCGTTGGTCGGCTGTGCTGGCTCCGAGGAATCGGTGGCCTCTGGTCCGCCCTCAGCCGCTCGGACCACTATAGTTGGACCCGAGGCCGATGCGGGTGGATGCGTGTCCTATACCGGCGCGGAACCCACGGTAGGGGAGTTCCGAGATGCGTACCTGTCATTCATGGACGAGGTTCACATCGCTGATGCAGCGGAGGGCACCTTCGACAGTTCTGACGACAGGAGCGCCCAGGCGCTGCAGATGTTCGCGGATAGCCCCGACGGTGTACGACCAAGCGTCCAAGAGGTATTCGAACGCGTACCGAAAGGCGGGGCAGCCCGTTACACACAATGGACGTGCGCACAGCTGGATAGCCAAACTGATCGGGCCCCTACTGAACCGCCGGGGAACGAAATGACCAACCCTGCAATGCGATTGTTCGGTGGGCTCCTGACCTGCGTTGACGCCCATGCGTCCGAGGACATGGCGGAGCTTCCGCCCGTGAATGTGAACACTCTTAAAATGCTTTGCCCTGACGCGCAGGGTTGAGACCGCGCGAGCGCAGCGGTTGAACGTCAACTGATCTCGACACGATCGCGACCCTTACGTTCCTTCAGCGCCGCCATTTTCCGGTCGCGAAGATGTCGCTGCGCGGTGCCGCGGGTCTGACATTCCGGATGCGGCCAAGATAGGGCGCCTCGTCGGTTCTACACCAGAACTGCGAGCCAACGACCGATGACCCCTTCTTGTAGTAGCTCGTGGAAATGCCCGGGCGCCAATTGCTCGATCTGCCGGACCAAGCTCAGTGCGCCCAAAATATCGTCCGGACCCGCGGCATCGATGAATGCGCTGGTTCTCACATCGGGCAAGCCTTTCCCTGGAAGAACGGCATTGTGGTCGACAGCGAAGTCTGCGAGCGCCGCGCGGAATTCCTCGTACAAGGGGGCCGTGTCCTCGGGAGTGGCCGATGTCGTGGAGAGCTCGGCAGCCGCAGGAATGAACTTGGTGAGTTCGGCGTAGGGCTTGGTCGCAGCGTCATCGTCCTCGATTGTGGGGCCAGCTTCACTGTTACGCAGCACAATGACGAGTTCGTCGGTGTCGATGTCCAGATGCTTGAACAGTTTTCGGAGGAACAACAACTTCTGGTAGGTCGACGTGCTAAGGAACACTTTCAGGCCCGGCACCACCTGCACCTCGCCTTTACCGAGATCGTGCGAGGAGCCATTGGTGGTCTCGATTCCGTAGGCGTCCGTGGCGGCGTAGGCGAAGACTTCGTCGCGGTGACTATTTACCAAACGGCGAACCACTTCGACCACCGTGTCTTTCCAGCTTGCAACAGTCTTTCGCTCGCCCTGAAACTCGAAGGCGGAAATGACACGGTTGGTGAAGGATTCGTCGTCACCCATCGGGAGGGCCGGTAGAGGCGCCACTACAGGCGCGAACGTCGATGTCGGGTACGGCCAGTATTTCAGCGCAATCTCTTGTAATTCTACTGTGCGCGAGTGCATTTCGTCTTCGGTCCACTTCTCCGATGACTTGACGAGTTTGTTGAGCCGGTACGGTGAATCCGCGAAACCGTTTTCTCGGACCTTCTTGCTCTCGAACGGATCGTTGGAGTAGGTGGAGTTGTATCCAGTGACTGTCAGATTGCCTATCCGGTTTACCCACGTCGCGTGAATGTTCTCGTACTCCGACCCTAGGTGCTGCTTCCATGCTGCGGTAAGAGTCCGGGGCATGATGTGTTCGATGCTGATGTCGAGATCGTCGAGCGCTTTGGCAATGTCGCGCGAGTCGTTCGAGGTGTTGTTCTCCAGGCATTCGAACGTGTAAGTCCGGTTCTCGGCCTGAGTCTTGTAGAAGTCCCGCGTGGCGAACGCTTCGGCGAACTCATCGTCTTCGGGGAAGCGCCCTGAGCCGCCGCGACGGGTCAAAAGATAGGCAAGAACTTCGGCGAATGTCGCAGTTGTACCTGTGCGGAGTCGACGGGTCTCGGTGTAGCTGGAGGCAAATACCTTGTTCAACCCGTTGGTCGGAACACTACTCACGAACCGGCGGAAGATGTAGGTGTCGATGACACCGATTGTTTCGGTGAAGTCATCGTCGCTGACAGTTCCTGCTTCGAGTTCTCCGACGAGCGGCATCAGAAGCGGCAGAGCCACGTCGTGCTTCACCAAGTTGAACCGACGCAAGCGTTTGTCTGCCCGTGTGATTCCGGTGCTGGCGGTGTTGAGCTTGTGACAGTGGTCGGCGTAAGCACGCATCTCGGTCAGCATCGCACGAATGTTTGACGGTGAGGACGCTTGGAATGCCCGGAACGCTTCGTATACGCCGTCGACACGAGGGGTCCTGCCGGTCTTGGACACCAGATACAACCGGATGAACCAGTCGGTGCGGTACTCCACCGACTTTTCGATTCGGTTCCAGTAGTTTTCGTACAGATCTGTCTGCTCGTGGGTCTTGAGGCCCATCAACACGATGTTGCGGATCTTGTCTGCTTCACTGAGTTCGAGCCCCGTGGAGTTGATGCTCTCGAAAATTCGCTGCGGGTCATCCTGCGGCAGCTTGACCTCGAGAAGCATGACTTCCAGACGCTCGATCGCTCCCCAGACCTGCTCTGCAGTGAGATGCGTTCGTGCGAGCCGTTCCAGAAAATAGTTGTAGTTGGCCGTCACGGCGGAGGATTCGATGGGATCGTCGCCGTTCAACAACCGGATGTATGCCGCGTTGTCGTTCTTGACGGGTTTGAGCTTGAACTTGATCTCGTCGTTCTCGTCGCGCATCAGCAGGTATTCTGACTGAATGCGGTCTGCCAACTTGGGCTTCTCGGTTGCGATCGCGCCGGACTTCATGGATCGGACCAGGGCAAGTATCAACAAACTGGTTGTCGTCAGCCGCTGCTGGCCATCGATCACTACGTAAGTAAAGGAATCCTCGTTGTGGCCGACCACGGCTCCGAAGAAGTGGCCTTCTCGGCTCGTGCGAACGATGTCCTCGATGTCGTCGAACAACTTGGCGCAATGCTTGATTCGCCAGTCGTAGTTTCGCTGGTAAACAGGGATGACGAGACTCCGGGTTCCACCCGCGAGCACTCTGGGGACACTGGTAACCCTGCCATCCACGTGTATCGACCCCTTCGTTCGGCAAAGATTTGAGTACTTGCACGCTATCCCAAGTTCATGTGGCGCTAGTTCCTCGAGGTGCGCGGGTGGTCGACACACATAGGTCAGTCCGAGGATGGGTTACGGTTCCTTCACTCGGAGGCGACGGTATGGACGGCTGGTCGTCGAAGTCTCTGCGTTACTTCCGAGAGCGAGCGAAAGTTGTCGATTACTTGAATTTCGCGACAACCGATGCGATGTAGAGTATCGAGGCGAAATACAACACGTCTGTGGTTCTGTTAGTGCGCTGGGTCGTCGCCGGATGTGCGACTGATTCGACGTTATGGTCGGGTGCCCCTCCTTGGCTCACTCGACGTTTCCGGAGCGACGTCCACCCGGGTGCCGTCTCCCCGACACTGCTATGACTGTGGGGTCTCGCTGTCGAGATCGATGGTTGCCTGCGGGTGGTCGTGCGCTCGCAGTTCCTGGTAGCTGGTTCCGGTCCACTTGATCTTTTGATTGCGCACCGCGTCGTATTTCGACAATTGCTCGGGGCTGGTGGGACGTGCAACTTCGCCCCTTACGAATGAAACGGCAACCCACGAGTCCGACGCTTCGTCGTGACGCGCCATGAAGTGCTGAGCGTTTCGGTGTCTTGGTAACGAGGACGAGGCCGTGATCAGCCCTTGTTGGGATACCGACGTCGCGTCTGGAATGGAGCCGGGCTCCGAGTAATGCTGGCACGATCGCCATAGGCCGTAGAGAATGCTGTCCTCCGAAGGTTCGAGTGCAACGCCGACAGGGCGTCGGTCTACGGGAGTGTTGCAGACGGCACCGACAAGGACTTGTAAACTTTCGCACTGCAGGAGAGTGAAGGCGTCATCTGGTAGTTGACCTCGCGCACGAGCGGTCGTCGACGAAACAACCGATCGGAACGCCGTCCTTCGACTTGAACACCTGCGAACTGATCAGAAACGACTGATGCCGTGCTTGCCTGCGGCCGCTGGAACTATCGAGGCTGGGCGAGGTCGGCACTATGCCTCATCACGCTGCCAGTTCGCTGGCGGCGGCAGAGCCCCGGAGGGCATCCCGCCAACGCCGACGATTACCGACGGCGTTGCCTTCGTCCGGTGTACGGGCGAGGGTCGCGAGCGCATCGCCGACAGGGATCAACCCGGCTCGCTCGCGGTAGGAGAAGGCAGTCAGTTCCGCGCGGGCATGTTCGGGGGAGTAGCCACACAGCCGAACGAGGATTGGACGTCGTTCTCGATGTGCGTGTGCGTGTGCGGGGCATCGGACATGGTGTCACCTCTTTCGGCTGGGGAGTGTTTATCGTCTGTGACGGAGGGGCGGAAGTACACAGTTGTGATCGTGATGATTCATATCGGTCCAACGTGTCATTCGCATGAATGAGTGCTGAAAAAGTGGCCAATGCTTGGTTCACTCGATGTTTGTGTCTCGTTGGCCTGCGGGCGATCTCGAACCCCGACCGTTGCGCTGCGACGTTGGATGGCGGATGCACACGCCGCGCATTCTGTCGGGCTGTCCGACTACTATGTGCCAGGCAAGGTCAAGCCGTCGACGTCGACGAGCCTTCATATATTTCTGGCCTATTCATCCGGCTCTCGGGTTCGGCACTCTTACGGGGGAAGACAGAACGATGCGTATCACCGTTTTCGGCACGGGTTATCTCGGTGCCACGCATGCTGCGTGCATGGCCGAATTGGGGCACGAGGTGCTGGGTGTCGATGTCGACCCCGCGAAGTTGGCCAAGCTCGAGGCTGGCGAGGTTCCCTTCTACGAGCCCGGGTTGGAAGAGGTCCTTCAGCGCAACATCGCAGCTGGCCGTCTCCGCTTCACGTCTTCCTACGAGGAGGCTGCCGAGTTCGCCGAGGTGCATTTCCTCGGGGTGGGCACTCCCCAGAAGAAGGGTGAGTTCGCTGCGGACATGATCTACGTCGACGCCGTCGTGACGACGCTTGCGCCGCTGTTGACCAAGCCTGCCGTCATCTTCGGCAAGTCCACCGTCCCGGTGGGCACTGCATCTCGCCTGGGCGCGCTTGCACGTGAGCTGTCGCCGGCGGGCGATGACGTCGAGGTCGCCTGGAACCCGGAGTTCCTTCGCGAGGGCTATGCAGTGAAAGACACGCTGCATCCCGATCGCTTGGTCCTCGGTGTGGACCGAGACCGGTCAGGTCGTGCAGAAGGTCTGGCACGTGAGGTCTACGCACAACTGCTCGAAGAGAAGATTCCGTTCCTGGTCACCGACTTGGCGACGGCCGAGCTTGTCAAAGCCTCGGCCAACGCCTTCCTGGCCACCAAGATCTCGTTCATCAACGCCATCGCGGAGGTGTGCGAGGCCTCCGGCGCCGACGTGAAGGTTCTCGCCGACGCGATCGGCCATGACGACCGGATCGGTCGCAAGTTTCTGAATGCGGGCATCGGTTTCGGTGGTGGCTGCCTTCCCAAGGACATCAGAGCTTTCATGGCTCGCGCCGGCGAGCTCGGTGCCGACCAGGCACTGACTTTCCTGCGCGAGGTGGACAACATCAACATGCGCCGACGCACCCGCATGGTGGAACTGGCCAGGGAAGCGTGCGGTTCTCTCCTCGGGGCTCGCGTCGGCGTCCTCGGTGCTGCGTTCAAGCCCGACTCCGACGACGTGCGCGACTCTCCTGCGCTGAACGTCGCCGGCCAGATTCAGCTTCAGGGTGCGGCTGTCAACGTGTTCGATCCCAAGGCCATGGACAACTCGCGTGCGTTGTTCCCGACGCTGGGGTACAGCTCGTCTGCCCTCGAGGCGTGCGAGGGTGCTGACGTAGTGCTTGTTCTGACCGAGTGGAAAGAGTTCAAGGCACTGAAGCCGGCTGACCTCGACGGAGTTGTTCGGTCGAAAACCTTGATCGACGGACGGAACTGCCTCGACCCGGACGAGTGGCGAGCCGCGGGATGGACTTACCGCGGGCTAGGGCGTCCGTAACCGTTCTTCGTGCTTGTTTCAGCCCGTTCGAGACGCTGAACTCGGGTTTTGAAGATTGCCTGAAACCAGCGTCATTCATGTGAATTAAGAATTTCTATTCGGCGTTTGTGCGGGACATGCAAAACCGGCACAATGGCCGCTTGCGCTTAACGGCGCGCCGCATGGAAGGTTTTGTCGAAGCAATTGGACGTCTTGTGTAAAAATCAGGCGCACTTGCATGTTTCGACGATGTAAATCAAGCTGGCTCAACGAGGCAAAGCTATGAAACTTACGCAGACTTCCGTTGTGCCGCAATGATATTCGCCAAACTTGGCTCACGACCGAGTTTGACTGTAACGCGGGTTGAATTTTTATCGATGCACCTCGCGTCGGGAAATCTCACAAACTTGCCCACGGGCAAGATTGCGGGTGTGGTAAACCAGTTGGGTCGACGTAATCATTCTGTGATGTGAGCCACTTGGAGAGTCGCGTTTCCGATTGCGTGCGAAAATTTGAATGCTCGAGCAGCGGGCAGATAGCGATCGGTTTCCTCACGTCAGTGCAGATGTGTCGAGCCACGGTTCATTGACGACAGTCCGCCGGCCTTCGAGCTGCGGGAGCAGAGTGAGGAGGGGAGTCGGTGGCAACTATCGGATCAGTGCAGCGGACTCCGGGCGGGGGCACACTACACAAGGCACCGAAGCGCGAGAGACGACTTACCTCACGCCGTGTCTGGGAGCATCAGTACGTCGACAGGCTTCGTGTCACGGACGTCGTCGTTGTCGTCGCTGCGGTCGCAGCAGCTCAGTTGATCAGGTTCGGCGAGCTGCAGTCCGAGGGAGCACGCGCCTTCGCGAGCTACACGGGAGTGTCGGTTCTGCTGGCAGCTATCTGGATCTCGTTTCTCGCGATCTTCCGTACCCGTTCACCCAGGGTAATTGGCAACGGAGCGGAAGAATACCGCCGCATCGTGTCCGCGACGTTCCGACTGTTCGGCGTCATTGCGATTCTGTCGCTTCTCTTCAAGATTGACATCGCGCGGCTGTATCTGGCGATCGCGCTGCCGGTTGGACTTCTCGGTCTCCTGCTCAGCAGATGGGCGTGGCGGAAGACTGTCGCCGCGAAGCGAAGTAAAGGTCAATACCAGACGGCCGTGCTGATTGTCGGAAGCCGCAAGGCGGCAGTGTCGATGGCAAAACAATTCGAGCGGAATCCCGCCGCCGGCTACAGCGTCGTGGGTATGTGCCTCCCCGGGTACGAGCCCGAGCGCGATGCCATCACGGTCGACGGATTCGAGATTCCGATCTTGGGCGACGAGTACAGCGTGGTCGACGCAATCGAAAAGTCCGGCGCCGACACCGTGGCCGTGACCGCTACTGAGCACCTTGGCACCAAGGGTATCCGCAAGATGGTCTGGGACCTCGAGAAGAAGAACGTGGACCTGGTGGTCGCCCCCGGCGTCGTCGACGTCGCAGGCCCACGATTGGTGATGCGCCCCGTTGCGGGCTTCCCGCTCATCCACGTGGAAAAGCCCCAGTACAACGGTGCGACGCGCTTCAGCAAGACAGCGTTCGACTTTGCATTCGCCAGTGCGGTTCTCCTCATGATCACCCCCGTTCTCCTTGTCGCAGCGTTGGCCGTGAAGCTCACAAGCCGCGGTCCGGTCTTCTACAAGTCGGAGCGCATGGGCATCGACGGCAAGCCGTTCGACATGATCAAGTTCCGCAGCATGGTCCAGAACGCAGACAAGCAGGTCGACGCTCTACTCGCGCAGAACGAGAGCGAGGGCGGCGTGCTGTTCAAGATGCGCGACGACCCAAGAGTCACCAAGGTCGGGAAGTTCATGCGGCGATTCAGCATCGACGAGTTGCCTCAGTTTCTGAACGTACTCAGGCGTGAGATGAGTGTTGTCGGTCCCCGCCCGCCCCTGCGCCGTGAGGTCGAGACATACGACGGTGAGGTGAAGCGTCGCCTACTCGTTAAGCCAGGCATCACAGGTCTTTGGCAGGTCAGCGGTCGGTCAGATCTGTCATGGGAAGAGACCGTGCGACTTGATCTCTCCTACGTCGAGAACTGGTCGATGGTTGGCGATCTGCTGATTATTGCCAAAACAGTAAAGGCTGTCGCGGGGAGCGACGGCGCGTACTGACGGGACTCGCTCTTGTGTCGATTAGTACGGTTCCCGCAACTGCTTGCCTGACGGGTTAGACAGGGTGTGGTTGGGAGGAAAGTGCTCCAACGGTTCGTTCGACACTCGCTTCTAGGTGCTTACCCATATATGAAAGGCTCTATTTGCTGGGGAGTCTGGTCCGAGACCGGGAAAGGTGCGTTGCTTACCTTCTTGTGGACAAGACTCAGCATCCGTTCGCGCGTCGGCCATCAATTGTCGAAACCAAGTTGTTGGTATGCATGGAGGCTAGTTTCCATGCTTCAGGAGTTTTTCCTGCCTCGATTTGAGATGATGAGAATTTGAGTGTGTAGGTCAGCGACCTAATGCGATGGATGGCGATCGGCAAGTCGGCCATCTTTTAATTCGTCCAGTAGAGTCTGTGAGAACGTGCTTGTTGAGACGCCGTCGGGGCGACTCTTGGTCCAGTCCTGGGCATGCATTGTGTAGGGCGCAATTAGTCGGGAGTAAAATGGCAGAGCATGATCAGGACGGGTTGGGTAGTCGGGTGGACGTACTTCACATCTCCGAAGCTTACGGAGGGGGTGTGCAATCGGCCATTTCCCGGTATGTCGAGAATTCTGTAGAGTTCGATCATCGAATTCTTGTAAGAATGAGATCCGAGCACAATATCGAAGAAAGCAATTCCATCGAGATATCCGGATTCTCTGGTTCCCTGCCTGCTTTTCTCTGGCATGCACGCGCAGTGATTCTGGAAACCAGGCCGCGAATCGTGCATTTGCACTCCAGCTTCGCTGGTTTATTGCGTACCTTCCGGTTTGCGGGCACCAAGATCATCTACACCCCACACGCTTACGCATTTCTGCGTCGAGATCAGAGCGCAGTTGCTCGCGCCGCGTACCTTGGCATCGAGACCATGCTGAGCAAGCGGCCACAGACAATCGCTGCAATCAGCCCGTTCGAGGCTGCCTCAGCAGCACGTCTCGCGGGTGGATATACCGACATCGCCTACCTCCCTAATGTCGCAGCTGATTCCGTTAAAATTCGGCACCACCGGTCGGTCGCGTCGAACACACCCGAAGTCGTGATGGTCGGCCGCGTATCCCCACAGAAGGACCCGTCGTTCTTCGCAGCCATGGCCAGGGCCGTCCGTACCGATATTCGCTGGCTATGGATCGGCGATGGTGACGAGGTTATGAAAGAAGAACTGCGGGACGCAGGCGTCGAGGTGACGGGGTGGGTGCAGAACAGCGACGTGCATGATCGCATTGCGTCGGCAGACCTCTACTTCCACTCCGCGAAGTGGGAAGGCGCTCCGGTCACGCTGCTGGAATCAGCCGCACTGGGCACCCCTATTCTCGCTCGCGGAGTCGAAAGTCTCGAAGGTCTCGGGTTCCCTCTCACGGCGGACTGTCCCAACGCAGCTGCCCGCGCCATCGAACGTTTCTTCGACGACGAAACCTACCGCCGCGATGCGGTGGCCGCGACACGCGAATCCGTCGATATCCACTCTGCCGGCGTCCAGTCCAACGCGCTCGGTTCTCTCTACCGTTGCGCCGGTCAGGACCCTCTGTGACTGCTTCAGCTCTGACGGTGTCGATGCCCGGCCGCATACTCGATCGCCACGTGGGCGGAAACACCACCTACGCGAGAAACCTAGCGGCGGGACTCTGCACGCGAGGAGTCGCCGTCGAATCCCTTCCATATACAGACAATCCTGTTACTACCATGGTGAAGGAAAGTGTCGAGGCTCGTCGGTATCCCGAGTCATACCGGGATGTGTTGCACTACGTAGCGGACACCGGTCCTCTCCTCCGTACCAGACGGCCGTCCGTCGTCACCGTTCACGGAATCGCCAGCAGGTGGATCGACGGTGTCCGCAATGCCCGACAGGAAGGCGTGTGGCGCACCCGGGTGAAGCGGGCTATAGCGTCGACAGACGCGTTGATCACGGTCTCGGAATCGAGCGCAGATGACATCAGCGACATCTTCGGTGTCGACCGAGCCCTCATCGACGTTATTCCGCACGGCATCGACTTCGAACTGTTCCGACAGCCAGCTGGGCTCTCGCCGGACGTCGCCGCGAAGGTGCCTGAGCGCTTCCTGCTCTACGTTGGGAATATCGAGCCCCGCAAGAACCTCGAAGCCCTCGTCGACGCAGTTGCCCTTGTGCGGAAGCTCGGCATGCCGCTGGTGGTGGCTGGAAAACCGGCATGGAACTCCGACTCCGCTCAACGAGCAATCGAGTCCAGTCCCGACGTGGTGTACTTGGGGTTCGTGTCCGATGAGGATCGATCAGCACTGATGCAGCGATGCGCGCTGTTCGTGTTCCCCAGTCGATACGAAGGCTTCGGGTTCCCCGTGCTAGAAGCGATGGCAGCGGGAGCGCCCGTCCTGACCTCGCACGCCGGCGCCCTCAGAGAAGTTGCAGGTCCAGCCAAGATCCTCGAGGCACTGGACGCGCCTGCGATTGCCGACGGCATATCCAGAGCGCTGGGCGACTCCGCCTGGCAGGAGTCCGTCAAACCGAAGGGATGCGCCTGGGCGTCGGGATTCACCTGGGACGCCAGCGTCGATGCGCACCTCGGCGTCTATAAGAAAGTTACGGAGAGATGACGGAAGTTCTGGTTCTGCACGCGTACAGCGCGAACAACGCTGGGGATGGGTTACTCGTCCACGAAACCCTGGCCCTCATCGCCGACGCAGTGGGCGCGGAGGCGCAGATCACCATCGCCGCGTCGCATCCCGAGACTTTCCGCGGGCTCGATTCTCGCATCGTCGACTCGAAACCAGGCAAAACCGGGTACTCCCGTGAATATCGACAGCTGCTGAGGTCGCTGGATCGGTTCGACCTAGTCGTCGGGGTTGGTGGCGGATACCTGCGGGCAGGTCACGCGTCGGAGATGCTGAAAGCGGCCGTGATTCACGGTCCGCAGCTGACCGCCGCCAGCCGAACTTCCACGCCTACGGTCTACATGCCGCAGAGTGTCGGACCGGCCAGTGGTCTGGTGAAGCGCCTGCTGAAGCGAAAATTAAGCGGCATCGACACCTTCTATGTCCGAGATGATCGCAGCGTTGTGGACTACTCGGCTGCCGGGGTGACGCGGGCGAGTGATCTGGCGATCCTCACGGCACCTCCGATCGAACGGCATTCACTCACGGTTGACCCCATACCGGTGGTGACCGTACGCGCAATCAGGGGACGCATCGCTCCGCTCGTCGCCGAATTCGCCCGCCAGTGCGGCCCGTTCGACGGTTACGTCCAGAGCGACACGGCCGGAAACAATGACGTCGACGCCATGAAGTCGCTCGATCCCCGGCGAATCGTCGGACGCAAGGAGTTGATGACGCCAGACTCGGGCGAGTCGGTCCGCGTCGTCATCGCCGTCCGCTTGCACGCAGCGCTGATGGCGCTACGGGCTGGACACTTCGTCGTTCACCTGGCGTACGAACGCAAAGGCTTCGGCGCGTTCGGGGATCTCGGCCTGGGCGCGTATGTGCACAACATCAACAAGTTCGAACCGGCTCGTGTGGCCGCTCAGATGCAGCACTTACTGACCGACGAAGAAACGCGTCGGCAGTACGCACAGACCGTCGACACCGCATTTGCGGCTGCCGCTTCGGGACGTTCGAGGCTGGTCGACGAGCTGCGCCGGGCAGCTAACTTTTCCCCGGAGGGGTCGCGATGAGTCGCGTCTTCGTGTGGGCAACAGGTCAGGACGACAATCTCGGTGACTCGGCTCTGCGCAGGGGGTATCTCGACGCGCTTCGTCGGCGAGGAAAGTTGACCGTGTGGCACGGGCCCGCGTCGGCGGGGTTCGTCACCGGCCTCGGCTTTCAGCCGGGTGACCGTCGGACAGGCAGTTATCGGTTCTGGTTTCTCCGGGCGCTTTCCACCGTCCTTCGTGTCCGCACCTTTATCGCCGTCAACGCCGGTGAGGTGCCCGTCTCCCGGATGGGAGCAGCGCGGATGACGACGCTGGTGCCGCTGATCCTTCTCGCCAGAATCCGAGGTGGCGGCGGTCTGTGGCTCGGAGCCGGTGTGCCCGATCCGCTCGGCGACCGGAGTCTGGCGGCGCCCTACCGCCTAGTGGCCGCAGTTTGCAGTGAGACTGGCTTCCGTGACGAGAGCTCACGGACCGTCGTTGGGAAGCGGCCTGTGATGCCGGACTGGGCATTTGCGCTGGGTACCGCCACCGCGCAATGGCCCGAGTTGAAAGAGCGCACGCTGATCACGCTGATTTTGCGTGGTGACAGGCCTGCCCCGTCCGAGGAATGGCTCGCCTGGTTCGCCAAAATGAGCGCGCGGCTGGGGCTCACGCCGGCGGTCGTGGTGCAGGTGCGCCGGGACTATCGGCGGGCGCAAGAACTGAGCACCGCGTACGCGCCGGACTACTTCGCGTGGTTCGTCGACGATCACGCCGAGCACGAAGCCAGTGTCCGCGAGGTCTACAGGCGCAGCGCAGTGGTCGTCAGCGACCGATTGCACGCGCTGATCTTCGCAGCAACGGAAGGTGCAGTGCCGATCGGCTGGGTCGAATCCTCGACGGGCAAGGTGCGTAGGCACTTCGACACGTGGGGAATGAGGTGGGTCGGAGCGAACGAGGGATCGCCCCCATTTCGTTTGCCGATGCTCGACGCCGGTCAACTCGTCGAGCTGCATGACAGGCTGATCGCCGCGGTCGAGGACTGCCGGAGGCAACTCGACGGCATTGCAGCTCCATGAGTTCGGTGACCAGCGATAACCTGGGCCGCAAAGCTGCCCGGGGCGCGTCGGCGACGATTGTCGGACAAGGTGTCCGCATAGTCATCTTGTTGGTGTCCACGATCGTTCTCGCCAGGATCCTCTCGCCCAGTGATTTCGGTTTGATGGCGATCATCGCGAGTGTGGTTGCACTCGGGGAGTTGGTTCGAGACTTCGGTTTGTCCACCGCGGCCTCCCGTGAGGCTGACCTGACGAAGGGGCAGCAGTCGAACCTGTTCTGGATTAACACGATTCTGGGTGGCGTGCTGACACTGGGTTCATATTTTCTGGCGGGCCCACTCGCAGCACTCTTCGGTCAGCCTGCCCTTGAGCCAATCATGCGTGCCGTCGCAATCGTGTTCTTGCTGGCAGGCGTGTCCACCCAGTTCCGAGCCGAGCTGGCGCGGCGGCTGCGATTCGGGGCACTCACGGTCGTCGACACCGCGCCCGTGGTCGTGGGCCTGATGGCCGCGCTGACCTACGCGGTGGCTGACACAAGCTACTGGGTACTCGTCGTACAGCAGATCGCAACGGCGGTTGCGGGTGTGATCTCGGCTGTTGCTATGGCGCGGTGGCGACCTGGTCTGCCAGACCGGTCGGCGTCGGTCCGTAGCCTGTTGTCCTTCGGCATCGGGTTGTTCGGCACACAATCTGTGGCCTATGTGGCTAAGAACGCCGACAATGTGGCCATCGGAATGGTCTGGGGCCCAGCTCCTCTCGGTATCTACAGTCGCGCATACCAGCTGCTGATGATGCCTATCAACCAGATTGCAGCGCCCCTCACCAGGGTCGCGGTGCCAGTCCTTACCCGAGTGGCCGACGACGCCGCGCGCTTCGGCCGATACGTCACCTCCGGTCAGCTGCTCGGCGGCGTCGTTCTCGGAATCGTCTACGGACTTTGCGCAGGTCTGGCAGACCCGCTGGTGCACATCGTCTTCGGTGAGCAATGGATCGCGATGATTTCCGTCTTTCAGCTCCTGGCCATCGGCGGAATTTTTCGTGCCCTCACACAGATCACCTTCTGGATCTTCCTCGCCAAAGGCGCATCCGTTGCCCAGTTCAAGTTCTACGTCGTCACCCAGCCCCTCGTGGTCGCGGCGATGCTCGGCGGGCTGCCCTGGGGACCTACCGGAGTCGCCCTCGGCCACACTGTCGGATACGCAGCCCACTGGATGGCGTCGTACTGGTGGTGTGGCCGAGTAACCGACACTCCGATGAGGGCGCTGTTCCGCGCGGGAGTCCTCAACATCGTTGTCTTCGCGATCCCGTCCATGGCGTTTTCCGGGGCCGCCGGGTACTTCCTGTCCAACGCTCTGATGGCGGTAGGAGTCGGCGTCGGCGCAGTATGCGTCTACCTACTTGTGATCCTCCGACTCACGGGGTACGGGCGGGGAGTGGCACGGATTCTGCTGGCCAGCGGCAAAATGGTGCGTGGGTGATGCAGGCCCAACCCAGTGGCAACACTCGGATAGGCTTCGAGTCCCGCGTCAGTTGCGTTTCCAGGGTTTAGTGCTGAGTTTGGCAAGTGCGTAACGCGGGTCGGCCGCGAACCACTGGGCCATCTGCGCTGCCGCAGCGATCCTTTCGCCGGAGGACCAATGCGCACGAGCGCGCCTAGCAGCCGCAGCCATAGCAAGGCGCCGCCTTGTCATCATTTCGATTTCGAGGCCCAGATGCTCGGCGTAATAGCGTCGAATAGCCTCCTTCGCCTCGATCGCCGCCTGAGCTGACTTGACCGATTTCCCTCCCGCCAGGCTGTAGCGGCATGTCGGCTCGTTACGAACGTCGATCGAGCCGATGAGCGAAAGCCGAATCAGCAGTTCGTAATCCTCGGCGTAGCGCGGCGCGAGCGCGGCAGGCTCCACCGTTTGCGCGCTCGTCCAGGCGGACCGCCGGACAACTGCCGCACATGGTGGCCACGGGCCGTGGCCGAAGGTCAGCAGCGTCTTGGAGTTCACCGGATTGAACCGGACAGGGAACGGTCGCTCGGAGCCGTCCGAGCCGACTCCGATGACAGTGCCCGCGGCCACTACAAGATCATGGTCGCCACGGAGCTTCTCCACCGAGGCTCGTACACCGTCGGGAATCAGGGAATCGTCGGCGTCGAGAAAGATCACGAAATCGGTGCCGATCGCGTGGCCGCCGCGCACACGTGCCAGCGAAGCACCGGAATTCGGCTGACGAATACACCGAGCGCCGGCTCTCTCTGCCCGCTCGGCTGTGTCGTCGTCAGAGCCGTCGTCGACCACGACTACCTCCGAGGCACCGGCGTCGAAGGCGGAGCGAACCGCACGTCCGATCGTCGCACTCGCTCGATAGGCCGGGATGACGACGCCCAGATCGCCTATCGTCACACCGTCGACTTCCCCGTTACGGGCGTCGGTGTTCGCAGTGTCGGCAGTGTGCGTGTGGGGGTCGATGATCGTGCTCGTTTCGGTTGTCGGCGTTGCTGGGTGGAACGGGTCGCAGGAGCGATGACCGCAGCCGCGGCCAGGATCGGCAGCCAGTACTGCTGCTGATCGTAGAACGCGGACGTAGCGGCGAACGTCAACATCGCAGCGATGGTCGCGGCGGGGATCCCGTCCTGCGCGCGGCGCAGGCAGCGAAAGATTAACGCGATCATTGCCACCGTGAAGGCGAGCAATACCGCGAACAACAACAGACCGCCCTGATACCAGCCGCGGAGAAGATAGTTGTGCACGACGGTGCTGCCATCGAAGGTTGCCTCGTTCACCCCGTCCATCCCCACCCCGGTCAGGGGGTCGTCGGAGATGGACTGCCAAGCGAAGTCGTAGGTTCGCTCGCGAACGTCGAGCGAGGCGACACCGTCGGACACGCCGGTAACAACGTCGATGCGCTGCTCGACGCTACCGGTGAGAACGGTGGTGTCGTAGCCGAACGTCGACAGAACGACAAATGCCGCCGTCGCTCCGCCGATGACGAGGAGCGCTGCACGCAGCGTTATCCGCATGCACACCAGAAGAACGGCAACGCCGATCACGGCGGCCATGAGCGAACTCAGACTGCCGGTGGCGAGCAGGGCAGCGACGTTGATTGTGCCGACCGCCAGCAGCACGAGACGACGCGAACCGTGGGCGCGGGGAAGAGCAGCGATGCAGACAATGATGGCAAGGGCGCACATGATCCCCAGCACGTTGGGATGCACGGCCAAACCGTTTGCTCGGCCACTGTTCGCGGCCCTCCCAAGAATACGTACGCCCGTCACCTGCACGAGGCCGGCCAGCGCGGAGAATGTCTGAACCGCAAGGAAACCCGTAAGTGAACGACGAACGAAATGCCTGTCCTGTAGAGCAAAGTATCGAATCACAAACGGCGACAGCCCGATCAACAGTGCAACTTTGATCCCGACGATCGCACTGGCGACGACCGATGTGGTGGTGCCCGCAACGACAGCAGCCATCGGCACGACGAGGAGAGCGAGCAGCCACAGTCGAGAAAAAACTGGTAACGCGACTCGGCCCAGGATGATGCAGAGCACGATCAGCGCCAGCACGGCGTAGGGAAACAGTGCACTGACGTTGGTCATGATCAACCGGTAGACCGGAAGAGTCGTTGCCACACCAATCCACAGTATGGAGCCCAGCGTTGTTCGCGGGGGTTCCAGGGCGCCCGCGGCAGGCTCGATCTCCGCGTCTTTTCGATGCATCCCGACAGCCATCCTTGCAACAGGTATTCATATCGACGGACAACCAGTCTATTCGTTTACGCGTGTCCGCGCTGGGGGCGAGTGCCTGATTGACGGACGTAAACAGAAGTAACGGCTTGTTTGCCATTCGTGACTGGTCTGGGTGCGTGTTGAGAGTTTGCTTTGCCTACCGAGGGTTCGTGCCTGAGAGCGAACGCGCAGAGCGCCTCAGTATGAAACATTCCGAGAGCCTGGTAAAGCTAAGGAAGTTCCGTCGGACTAGGTGCTTGTCGAGAGTAGCAGTCGGCTGACTCGATTCACGGACAGAAGCTGGGGAATCTGATTGTTCTCAACACTGAAAAGACTGCGCTGCAGCTATTGTCGGGTTTTGACGACCGCGCGCTATGTCGAAGTTCTTTGTATTCTAAGCGGACTGTCCACCAACGCTTTGAATGGA
The DNA here is from genome assembly GCF_000383555.1 of Rhodococcus sp. 114MFTsu3.1. NCBI lineage: Bacteria > Bacillati > Actinomycetota > Actinomycetes > Mycobacteriales > Nocardiaceae > Rhodococcus > Rhodococcus sp. 114MFTsu3.1. The sequence goes on from NZ_KB911545.1 coordinate 385,680, forward strand.
GCAGTGGTGAAAAAGGCTTTGATTACGGGGATCACCGGTCAAGACGGTTCGTATCTGGCGGAGCTTTTACTTGCGAAGGGTTACGAAGTACATGGACTCATAAGGCGGGCGTCGACATTCAACACGGCGCGTGTCGAGCACCTGTATGTCGATCCACACGAGACCGGTGCCAAGCTGTTTCTTCACTACGGCGATCTCAGTGACGGTGCCCGTCTGGTGACGCTCATGGCCGACATCAGGCCTGACGAGGTGTACAACCTCGCTGCGCAGTCGCACGTCCGAGTGAGTTTCGACGAGCCCGAGCACACCGGGGACACCACCGGAATCGGTTCGATTCGCCTGCTCGAGGCAGTGCGGTTGACGGGCGTGCAGTGTCGGTTCTACCAGGCGTCGAGCTCGGAGATGTTCGGTGCCAGCCCACCTCCGCAGAACGAGGAGACTCCCTTCTATCCGCGTTCGCCGTACGGCGCGGCAAAGGTGTATTCGTACTGGGTCACCCGCAACTACCGCGAGGCGTACGGCATGTTTGCCGTCAACGGTGTGCTGTTCAACCATGAATCACCCAGACGTGGGGAAACTTTCGTGACCCGCAAGGTCACACGCGCAGTGGCTCGGATCAAAGCCGGCGTCGAAGACTGCCTGTACATGGGCAATCTCGACGCGATCCGTGACTGGGGCTACGCGCCCGAATACGTAGAGGGCATGTGGCGCATGCTGCAAGCCGAGACACCTCAGGACTACGTGCTCGCCACCGGTGGAAACTACACCGTCCGCGATTTCCTCACCGTCGCCTTCGAACATGCCGGGCTCGACTGGCAAGAGCACGTCCGGTTCGACGACCGCTACCTCCGGCCTACCGAGGTGGACGCCCTCGTCGGCGACGCCAGCAAAGCCGAGAACGACCTCGGTTGGAAGGCATCGGTACACACTCCCGAGCTCGCGCGGATCATGGTCGACGCAGACATCGAGGCCCTGAACTGCGAGGGAAGGCAGTGGATCGACACTCCCGTGCTGAAGGACTGGGCATGACGACCGTCGATATCGGCACCTGGAACACGCCGCTCGACCGGGATGCTCCCTTCTACGTCGCCGGCCACCACGGACTGGTGGGCTCGGCTATCTGGAGGCATCTGCAGGAGCGAGGTTTCACCGATCTCATCGGTCGAACCTCATCGGAGTTGGACCTTCGCCACAGGGAAGCGGTGTTCGAGTTCTTCGAACGTAACACTCCGTCGACGGTGGTGCTCGCGGCCGCCAAGGTCGGCGGAATTCTCGCCAACAGCACCTACCCCGTCGATTTCATCTCGTCGAACCTGCAGGTGCAGGTCAACGTACTCGACGCAGCGCTGGAGCACCGCGTCGAGCGAGTGTTGTTTCTCGGTTCGTCGTGTATCTATCCCAAGCTTGCACCGCAGCCGATTCGGGAGGAGTACCTCCTGACCGGACTGCTGGAGCCGACGAACGACGCATACGCGATCGCCAAGATCGCGGGCATACTTCAGATTCAGTCGGTTCGAAAGCAATACGGATTACCGTGGATCTCGGCGATGCCGACGAATCTGTACGGACCGGGCGACAACTTTTCGCCCAAAGGCGCGCATGTTCTCCCGGCCCTTATCCGCCGATACGAGCAAGCGAGAACAAACGGCGACGAGGTCGTCACGAACTGGGGGACCGGATCGCCGATGCGGGAGTTCCTGCACGTCGACGACATGGCTTCGGCCTGCCTGCACCTACTCGACCACTACGACGGTCCACAGCAGGTGAACGTCGGAACCGGAGAGGATCAGACCATCAGGGAGATCGCGGAGATGGTTGCCGAGGAGATCGGTTACGAAGGCCGAATCGAATGGGATGCAAGCAAACCCGACGGCACACCTCGGAAGCTTCTCGACGTGTCCACACTGAAGGCGTCGGGATGGAAGCCGTCGATTCCGCTGCGAGAGGGCATCGCATCGACCATCGAGTGGTACCGCGCCAACATAGACCGTGTGCGTGAGTGATGGGGATTCGAGCTGTTCTGGCGGAGGATCTCGCCCAGGTGGTCCGAGATATCGTGCTCAACAAGTTCATCTCGAGCAGTGCGGTTCCGCGGCGCCTGCGTACGGTGCTGCTGCGTCAGACCGGACACGACATCCATCCGACGGCCCGGTTCAACCCGCACACGTTTCTGGGGTCCTGGTCCGGTCTGACCATGGGTGAGAACACGTTCCTGAACTACAAATGCTTCCTCGATCTCGGTGCGCCCATTACTCTCGGCGACAATTCCGGTCTGGGGTACGAGTCGATGCTCATTACGTGCAGCCACGACGTGGGACCGGAGTGGCGGAGGTTCGGAAAGCCGGTCAACATGCCGATCGTCATCGGTGAGGGCGTGTGGATCGGATCACGCGTCATGGTGCTTCCCGGCGTCACGATCGGTGACGGATGCGTGGTGGTGTCAGGCAGTGTGGTGACCTCCGACTGCGAGCCGAACAGTGTGTACGCCGGTGTTCCGGCGAAATTCAAGCGTCGATTGACCACCTCGGACGATATGCACGACGTATTGATTCAAGTCGGCGAACCTGATTCGACGGCCTGACCGGACGCGGTGTCGGGTTATCGGGTCCCATCTCGACAATAAAGGGGAAAGTGAATATCCAATACGTTGCGGCGCCTGAGGAATCGGACATTGCATAATCGGTGGCTTCGGCTATGTGCTGCGCGGCAACGGATCCGAGGATAGGCTCGCACGGAAAGCAAGTGGCGGGCGTGCGTTTCGCGGTGTCGATTGGGGTGGGCATTTGAGCGTTACGTATCGCGTGAATGTCGACGACTTTTCCGGGCCGGATTCGGGGAAATCCAGCTCCAAGAAAATCGACGTGACACTACGTCGGGGGGATGGGCAAAACAGATGGCAGCAATCGGGGCGCCAGGCACGGGTAACGCCGTCGCGCGTAAGGCCGACTCCGTCGCCGGACCGTGCTCGGCTGAGAATGCCCGAGCGTGCGTGCCTGTTCGCGCTCGGTGCGACGTCAGCGTTGCCGTTGATGAACTTCACCGTCACCGGTTTCTCCTTCGTGTGTGTGGCAATCGCCCTCGCGTACTTCCTTCCGTCGGATCGTCGGCGCACCCTGCTGCCTATCGCGCTCGCCGTCGTCGGTACTGCTGCCTACCTGGCGTCTGCCTGGATGAACGACACGGACCCGTTGTCGCCCAACGTTTTTGCGTACGCATCGTTCGCGTTGTACTTCTGCGGAATTTCGGTGTTGGCCAGGGACATCCAACGAATAGCGACCGTCATGCTCGGCATCGCGTGCGGTTCGACGGTGTTCTTCGTTCTGATAGGTACATTTCTCACGGCGACGGGCTCGATCACGGACCTGTGGAAGTACGGCGTCGCACCGGCGGCGACGGTGTTCGTGCTGTATCTCGGAGCAGCACGCGGCGCACGATGGCCCACGGTAGCGGTGCTACTCATCGGCCTTGCCGGCATGAGTCTGATTCTGAACTACCGATCGCACGCCCTGGTGTGCGGCGGAGTCGCCCTGCTGCTGGCCCTCTCGAAGTACAAGGGTGGCACCCTACCGCTGGTCGCGCGACTCGCGACCGTGGTGGCGTTCGGTGCGCTGTTCTCGTGGCTGCTCGAGTTGGCCGCGCGCGACGGACTCCTGGGGCAGTCGCTGCGCGAGAAGGTGCTGATGCAGTCCGACGGCTCCCTCCCCATGCTGCTGGCCGGTCGAACCGAGCCACCGCTGTCTCTGACCGCCATCCTTCAGCGACCGCTGCTCGGGTGGGGCAACGCCGACAACATTTCTCGCGAGGCCTACGTGCACGCTCAGCACACGGCCATGCAGATCGGATTCGATCGATCGTTCCCGTTCGAGTACGCCTGGAAACTGCCCAACGGGTCGTTGTCCTTGCACTCGATTCTGCTGGGCTCGTGGGCAGAGGCGGGAGTGCTCGCGGCCGTGGTGCCGTTGTGGCTGCTGTGGGCCTGCTACCGCCTCATCTTCGTATCGGGGGCGGCTGGGGTCTGGACACCGCTGCTGATGTACCTCGGCATGCAGGCCACGTGGGACATCCTGTTCTCCCCGTGGTCGTACAACCTTCCCGCCGTGTTCGCTGTCATCGCGTGCAGTTACGTGGCGTTGCAGACACCGGGGCGTCACCGAACCGGTGCGGCCATCGACTACCGCCTGTTCCGCTCCCTTCGCAACCGGACCCCGACTCGGAGGGCGTCATGAAACCGCACCGAACAGGACCGACGGTAAGCGTGGTCATTCCCACGATCGGTCGTGCAAGCCTCTACGAGGCGGTCGAGTCCGCCCTGAATCAATCCGCTCCCGTCCACGAGGTCGTGATCGCTGCCGACACCGTGGCGACGCTGAATCTGCCCGAGGACAGCCGAATTCGCGTGATACGCACCGGCCCGGCGTCGGGCAGCGCGAACGCACGCCAACGCGGAGTGGCGGAATCGACCGGCGAAGTGATCGCCCTGCTCGACGACGACGACCTGTGGCACCCGTTCAAGCTGGAACGTCAGCTCGACGAGATCGCCGACCTGGGTGACGCCCTGTGGGTGGTCACGTGCCGGTGCGCCGTCCGCGCCCGCGGCCGCAGAGAACGAATCTGGCCGCGCAACACCATCGGCGAACACCAATCGGTAGCCGAGTATCTCTTCCGGCTGGACGGGTTCACGATGGGCGGCGGAATGATGCAGAGCAGCACCCTCTGCTTTCCGCGATCCCTGGCGGCGACGGTACCGCTCAACTTCGCTCCCGACTCGATACACGACGAGCCGGGGTGGCTGATGTCCCTACAGGACCACGTTCCGGACTTGACGTTTCGGCACGTCCCGGAATGCTTCTCGATCTACAATATCAGCGACGACTCGGTCTCCAACCGCAACGACGACGTGTCCGAGGACTACATCGCGTGGGGTCGCCGGAATCTGACACGGTCGAGTGCGCGAGTGCGAGGCGACTACTACCTGTTCAGCGCCGTCACTGCGGCGGCGTCTGCCCGATCGCTGCGAAGCATTCGAAGAGCGGTCCGGATAGGTTTCACCGAAGGCCGGCCTGGCGCCGGTGCAATTGTCTACGCCGCTGCGCAGTTCAGCAGAACCGCAGTGCAGCACGCGATGACGAGTCTCTCTTCCGGGGCGGAGGTCTCTCGTGCGAGCTGACCCGAGCTTGAGCGTCGTCACGATCAGCTTTCGCGACCTGGACGGATTGCGTCGCACCACCGAAAGCGTGGCGAGGCAACGTTATCCCGCGATCGAGCACATCGTCATCGACGGTGGTTCCGGGCCCGAGGTGACCGACTACCTGACCCGCAGCTCGCCGTCGTACTGGGAATCGAAGCCCGACGCAGGCCGCTACGACGCGATGAACAAAGGGATCTCGCACGCAACCGGAGACGTGGTGTGGCTGATGCATTCCGGTGACTGCTTCGCCGGACCCGACGCCGCCGCGGCAGGTATCGCGGCCCTCGGCGCTCGGCCGCGCAATTGCTGGGGATACGGAAAGGCGCGGATCGTCGGCGACCCGGCCCGAGAGGGCCTGATCTGGGGGTACAGCCCGTTCGACCTCCGTGGGTTCGCGTTGGGAATCCGACCGATTCCGCATCAGGCGACGCTGTTCGGTGCAGACCTCCTGGACCGACTGGGACCGTACGACACCGAATTCGGGCTCGCCGCCGATCACCTGTACATGCTCGGGGCCGCCACCGTCGAGCACCCCGTCGTCATCGACGAAGTACTGTGCGACTTCGACGCCGGGGGTGCGGGCAGCACCCGATCGCAGCGCGACCACTACGACGACATCCGACGCGCCTGGGACCGAGCGAACTACTACCCCTTCGGCAGAAAAGACGCTGCGACGGCCTACTCGCGATTGGTCCAGCTGACTGCCCGAGCCAAGCAAGTTGTCCGAAGCAGGCGTATCAGGGCGGGGGAACCGGCATGAGCGGACGTCACCGCAAACCCGAGGACGAGCCAGAACAGCGCACCGGGCTCGACGCGACCGAACGCAGAGCCGTGTTACTCAGCACGGTCTTCCGAATCCTCGGCACCCCTGTCGTCGCTGTAGCCGGACTTGTCAGCGCCGGGCTCGTGATCCGGGCGACCGGACCGTCGACGTACGGGCTGGTCGCTCTAGTCGCCACTGTTGGGCTGTTGCTGCCGTTCGCGGACCTCGGGATCGGTGCCGTCGTGACCAGTGCGGCATCGAGATCCCGCAATCCGGCCGAGAACCCGTACGCCCTTGCCGTCATCCGGCGTTCGTACCGCGTGCTCGCCAGAGTGTCGGTGGCGGTAGCCGTCGCGGCCGCCACGATCATGGCTGTCGACGGGTGGGGGACGTTGCTCGGCATCACCACGGGACCCGACGACCGTCTCGTCGTGACGCTCGCAGTCGTCCTGTTCGGACTGACCATCCCGGCGGGTCTCGGACTACGGATTCTGATCGGTGTCGACAGGGCTCAACTGGTCGTGGTCGTCATGGTCAGCAACTCGCTGTTCGCGCTTGCGGTCACCGCAGGAATGTACGCGGGTGGTGTCCGCGGAATCTGGTACGTCCTGCCTCCACTGGCAGGCGCGTTGCTGGGCAATCTGGTGGGCACCGTCGTCGCGCTGCGAGTCTCCGGGCTGGGCACCACGGTGTTCGAGCGTAGTTCTCGAGCGGTCTCGACGAAGGGACTGCTGGAGGGCTCGCTGTGGCTGTTCATCGTCAGTGTCGGCATCCCGTTCGGGCTGCAGGTACAGCGAATCGTGCTCTCGCACCTGTCCACTCCACTCGAACTGAGCCGGTACGCACTCATGGCGCAGCTGTACGGGCTGTGCTGGTCGGTGTTCTCGATGGCGGCGCTTGCCTTCTGGCCGATCTTCGTCAAACGGCGAGGAGCAGCCGACGAGACCGTGCGGCTCTGGCTCGGCGCCACCATGGGCTTCGGACTGCTCGCGGCGCTGGCATCGATTCCCCTCGTCGCGATCAGCCCGTGGCTGGCCGACGTGCTCTCCGACGGAAGCATCGACGTCAGTGCGACCTTGGCCGCGGCATTCGCGGTTCTGCTCATCGTGCAGTGCTTCCACCTTCCTTCGGGGATGCTGCTGACCACGCCGTCGGAGGCCAAGTGGCAGGCCGGATGCCTTGCGGCGATGGCGGCCGTGACGACACTGCTCGCCGTCGCCATCGCTCCGACCTACGGCGCCCCCGGCGTCGTACTGGTCACCGCAGCGGCAGTCATCGTGTGCCAGTTCATCCCGGACATCGCGTGGATTCCCCGCCTGGTGAATCGGCGTCGACCCGAACCCGACAATCAGCAGGTGCCGGTCGCTGTCGGGGCGGGTGTCGCATGATCGATCCGTCGAAATTCCTGCCGCTGTTCCGAATACTCAACCGGGTCAACCAGGACGCGTACATGAACGTCGCGCTGACCCTGCTGAGACGGTCCGGAGTAGAGGTACTGGGACGACCACTGTGGATCTCGTCGTCGGTGTTCCTCGACAACTCCGGTCCCGGTTCCATCAGCTTCGGCGACCGATGCGTGGTGTCCGACGCCGTCAAGATCCTCACCCACGACTTCTCGCTCGACCGCATCGCCGAGGCACGAGGCGATCTGCCGCCGGACGAGGAACTGTACCGACGAGCACCGGTGAAGATCGGGGCACGGGCGTTCGTCGGACTCGGAACGGTGCTGATGCCCGGCGTCACCGTGGGTGCCGACGCCATCATCGGCGCCGGGTCCGTCGTGACGATGTCGGTCGACGCCGGGGACGTGGTCGCGGGGAACCCTGCTCGCAGGATCTGTAGCACCGACGAGCTGTGGGACAAAAGGAGATCGGAATTCGACGTTCGGAAACGGAGAAGCTGATGCGCGTCACCCTGATCGGTCTCAACTACAAGCCCGAAGTCACCGGCATCGCGCCCTACACCGCAGATGCGGCAGAAGGACTCACCGAACGCGGCTACGACGTGCACGTCGTCACCGGGTTCCCGCACTACCCACAATGGATCGCCGACCCCCGCTACGCAGGATCCACCATCACCGAAGTGGTCGACGGAGTACCCGTCGTGCGGCACCGGCACTACGTGCCGGACAGCATGACCGTCACCCAGCGCACGCACCTGGAGATGTCGTTCGGTAGCAAAGTGGTCCGGAGCCATCTACCGTCGGCCGACGTGGTGGTGTGCGTATCGCCTGCACTGGTGTCGACGGGCTTGATCTTCGCGCGGCTCAAAGCGCAGTTGATTCGTCCCGCGCTCGGCGTGTGGGTTCAGGACCTCTACAGCCGCGGCGTCATCGAGACCGGGACGCTGCACGGCCCGAGCGCGACGGCGACCTCCAACCTGGAGTCCGGGATCCTTCGGGCCGCCGACGGGGTTGCCGTGATCCACCGGCGCTTCGCGGGCCACGCGATCGACCACCTCGGTGTCGCCGAGCACAAGGTCAGCATCATCCCCAACTGGACGCACATGCCGGCAGCGCCGCCGATGGATCGCGATCACGCCCGCGATCTGCTGGGATGGTCTCGCACCGACGTGATCGCGTTGCACGCCGGCAACATGGGCTTGAAGCAAGGACTGGAGAACGTCGTCGACGCGGCCCGCGAATCGGACCGACTGGGCGGGCCGGTGAAGTTCGTGTTGATGGGCGACGGCAATCAGCGCGAACATCTCGAGGATCGCGGCAAGGACGTCCGGTCGCTGACGTTCGTTCGGTCGTTGCCGGAGAAAGAGTTTCGCGCAGCCCTCGCTGCTGCGGACGTGCTGCTGGTCAACGAACTACCCGAAGTCGCTGAGATGTCGGTGCCGAGCAAGCTCACGTCGTACTTCGGCAGCGGATCCCCGGTGGTTGCCGCCACCGCGGCGGGCAGCGTCACCGACCAGGAGATTCGGGCGGCAGGTGCGGGAATACGCGTCGATCCGGCGCAACCTGCAGCGTTGGTGCGGGCCGTGGCCGAGCTGGCTGCACATCCCGAATACGCTGACACTTTGGCGCAATCGGGGCTCGAATACGTCCGACGCTCGATGTCCAGAGAGGTCGCCATCGACAGGCTGGAGACATGGTTGCAGCAACTGTCACGCGCTCACCGCAACAGGTTTCGAACCGCGTCGAACGCAGGCTTGGGGGTGTAGTCGCTACGGAGGAGCCCGTAGTTGTACTCGGGGCTGGGGTCTGCGGTTGCAGAATCACGGAGATCGAAGACGAAAACAGGCCCAGCGTAGTCGAGTTGGTGCAACGTCTCGATTCCGTCGACCAGGATCTCCGCCTGACGCATCTCGTCGACGCCGGGATAGGTGGGAACGGTGGGTGCGCCGAATTCCGTGAACCAGATCTGTTTCGCAGTGTCGCCATAGCGGATCATGACGTCGCGAACGCGGGCGATCTCGTTGGCCGAGTCCCACTCCGCTGTAGGCTCGCTGAGCAGAGCGGGCGTGCTGTACGGATGCATCGACACAGCGTCGAACGTGCTACCGCCCGCACATCTGTACAGAGCCTCGACGAACGTGGCTGGGGCAAGGCTGTTCACGGAATCGACGGCAGGGGAGGTCGATCCGGTGACGATCACTGCGTCGGGAGCCGCCGCGCGAATCGCACGTGAAGTGGCAGAAAGAAGCGAGCAGTACCGCTCCGGGTGGGCGCTCGGGCCGAAGGTTGCGGCCACGTTGGGCTCGTTCCACACCTCCCACGCGGTGATCCGGTCGCGATACCTGTCCGCAGCCGCGCCGGCGAATGCAGCGAACAGTTCAGGGTCCGCCGGTGCCGGATGCGCCGTGAGCGCATACTCCGGCGGCACCGCCCAGGTGGGAGACCACGTCACAACACCGAGAACAGGTAGACCGGCCGAGAGTGCCGCATCGACCTCCGAATCCATGGCGCCCCAGTCGAGCTCGCCTCGTTTCGTCTCGATTTCGGACCATTCGACCACCAGGCGCACGCCGTCGAATCCTGCCTGTGCGGCAGACTGCAGGTCACGTTCTGCAGTGGTGCCCGGCATGTCCACACTCGCGACGTTGGTGGCCACACCCACCGAATTCCAGATCGAAACAGGATCAGGCGCCGTTACCGGACTCGGTTCGGGCACTTCGCTTGTCGAGCACGCCGCAAGCAACACCACTGCCGTCGACGAGGCCGCTACCGCATGTCCGAATCTCACGGAAACAAGTATGCCGGGTGGACACAAGCCTTGTGTGACCATAGATTTGGAGTCATGGCTTACAGTGCGCGGAAGTCTCCTTTGATTCTTCTTGCTCGACTGTGGGCCAGGCCGCTCTGGTGGGCCGTTTCGGTGAGCGGGCAGTCCGACGTAGTGCGCGCCGACGTAGATCGGTGGATCGACTGCATCGGCAACGACGCACTCGTACCGCTCGACGAGTATTCGCGCTTTGCGTATCTTGCCGGAGCGCTGAAGGAATTCCGCAACGTGATGCACTATCGCCTGCGCGAAAGCCCGTTACCTCTCCGGCTGGTAGTGCGCGTCGCCTATCGGCCGGATCCGACGATCGTCCTCGACTCCGAGTCGATCGGGCCAGGATTCTTTCTGCACCATGGAACAGGAACGATCCTGTGCGCCACCTCCGTGGGACGCAACTTCTGGCTGAATCAGCACGTGTCCATCGGATGGTCCACGAAGGGGCAGCCCACCATCGGCGACGACGTCACGGTTGCAGCCGGCGCAGTGATAGCCGGGCCGATCACCATCGGAGATGGTTCGACGATCGGCGCGAATGCGGTGGTGGTCAGGGATGTAGCCCCGGGCAGTGTGATGGTTGCCCCGATGGCCCAGCCGCTGGAGAAGTAGGCCATGCCTCGATCGCTGGCCGGGTTCACCGGTGCAGGCTACGACAAGGGCAGGCCGCTGTTGGTTCAGGCTCTGTGGTTGACGGTGTCCACTGTAATTCTGGGACGGTGGTGGTGCCCCAACTCGGTGCGGGTCGCCACGCTTCGGGCGTTCGGGGCACAGATCGGCCCCGGTGTTCTCCTCCGCCACGGAGTACGGATCCATTGGCCGTGGAAGCTCAGCATCGGCGCCGACTCGTGGGTGGGCGAGGACGTCTGGATTCTCAACCTCGAACCAGTGAACATCGGTGCGAACACCTGCATCTCTCAGGGAGTCTTGCTGTGCACCGGTAGTCACGATCGCCGCTCGCCCACATTCGAATTCGACAACGCACCCATCACCGTCGGAAGCAGCGTGTGGATCGCCGCTCGAGCAACGGTGCTGCGCGGGGTCACCATCGGAGACGATGCGACGGTCGGGGCCACCGCGCTCGTCACTCGTGATGTCCTACCAGGCGCAGTTGTTCTCGCACCGCCGTCCGCGGACATGACCTCGCCGACGAACTGATGCGCATTCTTCACGTCGTCACCCTCATCTCGAAAGACGGCGCCTACGGCGGCCCCGCGAGGGTGGCGTCGAATCAGGCGGACGCGCTGGCCGTCGACGGGCACGATGTGACGATCGTGGCGGCGGGGCCCGCGCAGCACTCGAGAGCGTCCGATTTGACCGTGCACCTGTTCGAACCACGAAAACTGTTGCCGCGAATCGGCTTTGCCGGGTTGTCTTCACCAGGTCTGCTGCGGTGGATCATTCGCGAGGGCAGAGGGTTCGACGTGGTGCACGTGCACCTCGCCCGCGATCTGGTGACGCTTCCGGCGGCAATCCTGTTCCGTGCCCTGGGGGTCCGCGTTGTGGTGCAGACCCACGGCATGATCGATGCGAGCGACAACGCCCTCGCCAAGCCACTCGATGCACTCCTCACCAAGCGGGTGCTGCGATCGGCATCTGCGCTGTTCTACCTCACCCCGCGCGAGCGATCCGACCTCATCGACGTCGCCGGCCCTGGTCTTGCTCTCGTGGCGCTGACCAATGGGGTCCCGGAGCTACCGGAACGGGTCGGCTCCGACAGCGTCGAAGTGCTCTTTCTCGCCCGACTGCATTCACGTAAGCGGCCCGAACTCTTTGCGCAGATGGCCGAGGTGCTGGTACCCGAGTTCCCGACGGCGGCATTCACCCTTGTCGGGCCGGACGAAGGCGAAGGTGCGCAGATCGTGCGAGCTCAGCACGTTCGCTGGGAGGGAGCGATCGCGCCGTCGCAGACCGCAGCACGTATGCGTCGAGCATCGGTGTACGTGTTGCCGTCCGTCGACGAGCCGTATCCCATGGCGGTGCTCGAGGCCATGGCCGTCGGGTTACCCGTCGTCGTCACCGACAGTTGCGGACTTGCACCGGAAGTCGCGAGCATCGGGTGTGGAATGGTCGTGCCCGGTGACGATGTGGATGCGCTCGTCGGTGCGGTTCGGAAACTGCTGAGCAGCAATGCACTTCGCGACGAGATGGGGACGAGAGGACGCGCCGAGGTGCGTCGACGATTTGGAACCGCAGCGGTCGCGCGCACTCTCGAACAGCATTACGAGGGGGAACGCAGTCATGTCTGATCGGATCTCGAGCAAGGGCGTCCTGGTTGCGGCCGCGGTAGTGGTCGTAGTGGTCGCTGCGATCATCGCAGGTCTGTACTACGACTCGACCCGACAGGACGAGGCCGCTGACGAGGCGCAGCCCGCCTACACGCCGCCTGCCGGTGCGGGTGGGCCCTCGGCCGTGTTCATCGGCGACTCGTACACCTCCGGTGCCGGAGCGAGCGAACTCACCGAACGATGGACATCGCTGCTGGCATCCACGAACTTCTGGAACGAAACCAACTTGGGCATCGGGTCCACCGGATACGTCACCGCCGGAACAGATTGCGGCGCAACGCGCTGCGAGAACTTCGGTACCGTCGCCACCGAAGCCGTCCAGCTCGACCCCCGCATCGTCGTGGTGTCGGGAGGGAACAACGACTTCGAGGCCTTCGTCAACGATCCAACTCCCGTCGTCGACGCGATCTACAGAACTTTCGGCACGCTGCGCGCAGGCCTACCCGACGCTCGAATCGTCGCCGTCGGCCCCTCCAGCGCAGGTGAAGTTCCGCCGTTCGTGACCGCATTCGACAATGTCGTCCGCGACGCCGCCACCGCGGTGGGCGGCCAGTTCATCTCCCTCGTCGATCCCACCGACGTCATCACCGAGGACATGCTCTCCCCGGACGGCCTCCACGTCGACGACGAAGGACACGCGGCAATCGCCCGGCATGTATCGGAAGCGCTGAAGTAGTGCGCTCACATGTAGCTGTCCGATAATTGCCCGCCGTAACTGCGGATTCGGCCGGATGGGCCACCGCGTCGCTGACCCGGTCGCAAACACTGTCGCCGAGTACGTGTCACCCCGGTCGCGGGCTGACTAGCGGAGTTTCAATGTGAGCCTGGGGTGCGTGTCGATCTTGCTGAAGTCGACATCCGTCTCCGTCGAACCCGTCATGTCGTAGGAACGCGACTTGTCGGAATCGACACTCGGGGCCAAGTCGACCGACACCTCGGCATCGGTACCGTCGAACTGCAAAACGATCATCGCTGTGCTGGTGCCGCTCCCGGTGCGCAGTGGGATGCGTCCCTCGACGCGAGTGTGCCCATTACTGGTCTCCGCGGTGACCGCGAGGTCGAGGTGAGAACGCCGCTTGCTGCCGGACAGGGCCTCGACAAGCGCGGGGTCGGTTATCTCGAAACTCCACGAGCGACTGGTGACGGCTTCGCCGCGGCTTTCCCCGACAGGTTGAAGAGTCCATTCGGCGTTAGTGTTCCCGTCGAAGCTTCTCAACTCCTCAACTGTGTCAGGAATCTGCTCGGGAAGAAGCGGATGACTGACCGAGATGTTCAACTGGGCATCCAGGGCGCTCGAGTATCGCTGCAGAGTGGACAATTTGGGGTCGCTTGTCTCGTTCTCGAAACCGGACACAGTCGGCTGCTTCACGCCCATCAGCTTCGCCATGTCTATTTGCGTCAAACCCTGCTGCTTGCGCAACCCTACGAGCGCGTCGATGATCCCATGAACCTGCCGAGCGGCATTGTACGCATCTCGGTACTCCGGATTGTTCCGAAACATACTGTCTCGGTGCGAAACAAGGTCGTCCGGGGGAGTGCGTTTGCTCGCAGAATGGGGTTCCGTCATGGAAATTCCTTGTCTAGGGTTCGGCCCATCGTGGGGCTTCGAGACGGCAGCTCGGCTGCCGGGGTGGCGCCATGTCCGAGGCGCCACGCCTTCATTCGTTTTCGTGCTCGCCCGGTGTAGCGGGTCGGCAGTTTCTGCTGGTTCTTCATGAATGCCACCAGCCCGACGTAGTGGGGACCCCATCTGATGAAAATTATTCGATACTGGTTGTTCAGATGCCGGCAACGCAGCTCGTACAGGTCCTCGTCGATCCGTTTGACACTGTTGCCACGAGACTGATTGTCCAGCAGTCGTTCGGCCGCCACGGTGAGTACTGCTTGTGCTGCGATAGGCAGGTCGCAGAATTCCTCGAAAGCGATGCACCGCGTGTTTGGCGATGTATCGAACCAGAACCACCGCGCCGTCATGTGTGATCACCGGCCGTCGAACAAGGCAACACCGAGCGCAAGGTCACGAACCCTCCCCTGAGAGCCAACAACTGGAGTGAGCAGAATAGCCCTCGGCGGCGGGGTGCGCAGGGAAAACTGAGAACGTCCGCAGTCGGTGGTGGAGGCGCGTGTGCGCGTGCGATCATGCTCCTCGGCTTTCGGTAGTTCCAATGACAATGCATCATTATAGATCCTGAGCTATATTTGTCGCAACCGTTATCGTGGTGTGGATCGGTGGCTGGGTTCTCGAGAGGGTGTGCGAGGTGAGCTGGAAGAACTTGCTCGAGGATGCAGCGTCGTCGAGGGATCGCCGGGAGACCGAGCGACTCGCGGCGGCCGTGTGCATCGCCGTATGGGCAGTATGTCCCGAATCCCTGGAAGCCGATCGTCCAGGCGGATTTCCCCGTGGACGCCCGAGCAAGCAGGTAGTTCGCGATGCCGCAAAGCTGTTGCTACGCACGGATGGGGATGACACCGACCGCAACGAGACGACCCATGTCATCGGTTTGATCGGAGCTTTGACCTACCCTCAGGAATCGTTGCCCGACGACGGCGCCACAGACGAGCTCGCGGAGTCGCTCGACAATTGCACACGCGCCGCGGAGAGTGCACTTCGCGCGGGTGACGCAGCGCTGTCCGTGATAGCGATTCTCAGCCATGTCGATGCTTTGCGGAGAGTTGGACTGAGCGACGAGGCGGTCGAACGGGCCCACGACGCATTGGACATCCTCGACGCGGCCGGGTTCACTCGCCAGCTCGGTGAATCCCTGTTCGGCATAGCACCTTTCCTGCCGCAGAACCTCGGAGCGCAGCTGCGGTTCAGAACGCACCTTGTGATTCACAGGGCGTACATGGACGGCGATCGACTGGAGAACGCGCTCCGCGAGGCCGACAAAGCGCGGACGGCGGCGGAGGCATACATTGAAATCGACCCTGCCAATGTGGCGTGGACCGTCACTCTGGCCGCGGACGTTCATCGGCGACGCGGTGACATCGCACAATTCTTGGCCAGCGAAACGGAACTGGGCGAACTGATCGAGCTGTACCCGTCTTCGGCGACAATTCGACGGTATCGGTCGGCATGCGTCAGCGCCAACGCAGGTCGTTTACGTGATTATGCACGCGCACAAACCGCACGATACGAGAGACTCCACACACGGATCGAATCGGATCTCGGTGCAGGTGCGGCGTCTCCGACGCCGACTGTTGCCGAGTTGATGAGTGCAGTAGAGCAGTACAGGAGCCTGGGCTCCAAAGCGTCGCTGACGTGGTTGGGTAACACTGTCTACGACATCTCGGCGGGGTACGCGGAGGCTGGGAAGATCGATCGCGACCGTGCGACTGCCGACTATGCAGCGTCGCTACTCGATGTTGTCGAGGCCGCATGGGACGGATTCGCACTCAACGGCCGTTACTCGGTCATACTTTCCAAGGCCCGGTTGCACCTGTTGCGGGGTCGGCCATGTTCGGCCCGGCACGTGGACGACTTGTTGTTGGTGAACACCAAGGCAAAAAGGGCCGGCACGCGTTTCAATGCACTCCGAGTCGCAGTCTTGTACACATTTCCAGGTGATCCCGGAGTGCGTGCGAGGCTGGATGAACGGACCGCCGATTACGATGCCGAGACTCAGGCTGTGGGTTTCGCACGTCACGCGGGGCTATCCGCAATCTGGTGGACGCGTAAAGCTCGAACGTCGAATGTGAAGCTGGATTGGCGAACAGCGGAATCCGAGTCGCTGCGTGCGGTGCAACTGCTTCGGCCGGATGCCGTGAGTATCGACCTGGAACTCGAAGCCAGATTGTGGATAGCTGCGGCGGACGCCAGTGCACGGTTGGGGGCGCCTGATCACACGACACTGGATCGGAAGGTCCGAGCCGTTCGATGCGTTGCCGAATTGATGATCACGATTTCCACCACGGAGAACCGGCAATCGATGGCCGAACGATTCGGTCTACTTTTCTCCGAGTCCCTCGAACTGGCAGCTTCACTGGCGGATTTCGCTGCGGCCGACCACATCATGGAATCTGCGCGTCGCGACCGAGTAGGCTTGCTCCTCGCGGAGCTGGCCAAAGACGAGCGGGTAAGTGTCGAGATCCGTAAGTTGGCGATGTCGTTGAAGGACGCAAGCGAAGCCACACCTCTGGGAAAGAACGAGAACACTTCGGCGCGTGAGCAGAGATCGACTCGGCGTGACGTCGCCGAGCGCTCGTCGGCGATCGTCGCAGACCGGACCGGCGCGCTGCGCGTTGCCGAGTCGGTGCTCGGCCCGCTCGGCGCGCTGTGTAACCCGTTGCGCCTCCGAGAGGCCACACCTTCCTCGATTCTCGACGGGCGTCCTACAGCAACCACGGCGGCGGTCCTTCAACTCATGCCTGTCCGCTCGGCTGGGAGTGTCGACGACATCGATCCGGATGAGACCCAGAAAGTGTTTCGTAGGTTGACGATTCGTGAACCGAACGGCGATCTCAGTGAATTCTTGGACTCGGTCGAAGTGCCTTCCGCCGACATCGGCCGATTCCCCGACGTCCATCGGGTCGATGCGGAATGGGATTACTACGACACACTGCTCCTACCCGAAGAACTTCGGGCCGTTCTCGACGGCGCGACCGAGCCGATCCGCTTGATCGTCGTGCCCACCGGATTTTTCCACGTCGCGTTCGAATCGTTGTATGTCAACTCAGGAGTCAACGTACTCGATCGTGCAGTAGTGAGCATTCATAGTTCGCTCACGGGCGCATTGTCGTTGATGGAACTGAAGAAGTCTGGTAGCACGAGTCCGTCGGTCGCGGTGTACGACATCGGTGACGGTGGCCTCCGGCATGCCCGGGTAGAGCTTGCGGCCCTGCAGGACCACCTGGACGAGGTTGTTCCGGTCAAGACCCTGAACGAGCTTCGATCCGAACTCGGCCGCACGAGCGACGACGCACATTCGATTCTGGCAATGGCGGTGCACGGCATCGCGGACGAGGAAGGCTGGGGTCAGACCAAGGTCCTCCCGGACGGCTCTACAGTCAGCGCTGCTGAGTTGCTCGGTTGGTCCGTGCCTCGATTGTGCGTCATCGGTTCGTGCGACACCCCGATCATCGCCACCGGCAGCGGTGAACTCGGTGGTTTTCCGCTCGCCTTCATGCTGAGCGGCGCTACGACCGTCATCGGCGGTCTGTACAAGATCAACGACAAGTCGACCAGTGAGATCATGGCGAACTTTTGGGATCTTCTGGCCACAGAGTTGCCAGCGGTCGTCGCTTTGAGGCAGGCGAAACTGCGGTGGATCGATGCCGATCCTGCACGGCGCTCTCGGCCGAAGTTGTGGGCGGGCCTGATCACCTATGGATCCCCGATCGAGTGAAGCTGAGACGCGTGTCTACGAGAATCTCGATGACACAAGCGGGCTGGACGCAGGGCTGCGCCCCGAACACGACTTCCGAGTCCGGGGCGCAGCTCGAATACCGCGTGCCCGCCTAGAAGTTGGGCACGTATCCGTCGACGTCGGCGTCGTAGGTGTACGAGTAGCCGTTCGTGTCGGAGTAGGTGGACGGGATCATGTTGTAGCAGTAGCCCGGATGGGCCGTCGTGGAAAACTCGTTGGGGCCGCTCTTGTCGCCCTTGACCCACTGCATCTGGGCGCAACGCACTTTGAGGTGACCTTGTTCAGCGGCTTCGGCGAACGCAGCCGCGTCATCACGCGTCTCTTGCATCACGCCGGCGTAGAAACTGGCGCCGAGGATGGAAATCGGCCACGGGAGGGCACCGATGGTTGCGTCGACAGCAGCTTCGGCGCTTGCTACCGAGCCGGTCCTCATGTAAACGTCAAGGCCCACAGTGGCTTCGATGCTCCAGTACTCGGTGCACAAGCGGGGACCGCAATCCACCCAGGACGCCTGGGTGCGATCGAACTTCTTCGCCTCGTCCGCGCTGGCCTCCGGAACGGAAACGAGCGCAGACGCGGCCGTCGCTGCGGCAATGGTGAGGAACGCGAGCGAATTCACAATGCGGTTCATCAGAACTCCTCTGTCTGTATGCCGGGATGCTTCCGTTGAGCGTCTCGACACACCGAACCATATAGGCAAAAGACGATATAGTCTAGAACCAATATTTCGAGATCGACGACCTGGGCTCGGCGTACGCTCCTGTCAATGCTGCGTCCGGGAAGCCGCGGGCCGACGAGGCGGCCCACTTCAAGCTTGCGCGGCAGCTCGCGGTGATGCAGGTCATATAAACTCGTTCACTGGAGGGGGTGCGTGGGTGCAGCCCGGGGATGTTTGGGGCGGAGAATTGAACACTGTGTGGGTGGACGAGTTGAGGCGCGAACTCGACGGAGTGGTCGGACGGTACGACTTGACTCGTGCGTGTCTTCAGTTCGCTGTGCGAGTATCTCCCGCGCAGGACGTCTACGGGGCGTTCGATGACGGGACGAGACGGGCTATCAAACGACTGGCGGGAGGCGTGAAGCAGGAAATCGTCCCACGCGTCGTGGTCGATGAGCTCATCGAAATTGTCGTCGAATGTGACAAACCCGGCTTGGCTGCATGGTTGATCGCGCGGTCGGTATCGGTCGCGTGCGGAGCGGATTTCTCAGGCTCGGCAAGTGCCCTGCCGGATGAGTACGTTCTTGCCCATTTGAGCCCTGTCATCGAGCCGAGTGGACCACTGCTGTCTTTGTACGGCAGCCTCAGTGGCTTGTCGTCGAGCGTGGGTGAAGAACGTGATCGCGCAAACCCGTCACGGGTTCCGGGTCTGGCGTTGTGGGTCGAAGGACCAGAGACGGAAGCGATCGAAGTGACCGTCGATCGAGTCGGAGGGCGCCGATTCGACGCGTGCGTGTCGGAGGATGGTCTTACCGTGGCGTTGGTTCAACCCAACGTCGACATCGGCGAACTGACCATCGATTCGTTCCCGGACTCGGAGTCCGAAACACCTGAGTTCTTCGGTGTACATCCCCAAAGTTTTCCCGCGCAGACGGAGAGGATCGATGAAGCACTGAAACTCGCGGACGAAAACGGCGCGACAATCTTGGTGGTGCCGGAGTTGTCCACGTTCGAGAACGCCGCAAGCGAACTGGCCGACAGAAAGTTCGACAACCTCCGGGTAGTCGTCTCTGGCAGTTACCACCATGTCGATGAACGCGGACAACAACGCAACTCGATTCAGACGCACTTCGTCGGTGAGCCGAAACTGACGCGCAAACACAGCAAGACCGGAATCTTCGCCTTGAAGGTCACCGAGGGTCTGCGTAAGGCGTTGGGAATCAACGAATTACGTCACGAGTGGATGGACGGACGCAAGATTCTCGAGCAGGTAGTACCGTCGTTCAAGGTCAGGGTCTTCATGGGGGAACGCGTCTCCTGCGTAGTGTTGATCTGTTCGGACTTTCTGGACAGGTCGGTCCAGGCCGCCATCGGCAAACTTCGTCCCTCTGTGGTTCTGATCAGCAGCATGACCCCCAAGGTGGATGTGTTCGTGAATCAGGCCGTCGGCTTGGTGGGGTCGTGTCAGAGTACGACGATTCTGGTCAACAATCCTCGGGCTTTCTGCGAGCTGGGAGCGGTGAGCGTCCTCCCTGTAGCTGACCGCAAGACGACGGTGTTGGAGGTTTCGATGAAGGGCGCCGGGTCCGTCGCACTGTTGAACACCCGTGCCAGAGAAATGCGGGTCGTCGGCGAAACCGCACGTTGAACGGACGGAAAGAAAATTGGCCTGGACTAGCACCATAGGTACTTGACCGGTACTGTACCACCTATGTCCAATACAACAGGTGTCGGTCAACCGTCGGCGTACGACCTGCTCGTCGAGTCCGCGCCGCAATTCGTCCAGGGTCGGGCGGACGACAGAACCGTGTCCCTCCTGGGGCAGGCGGTCGCGGACGTGCTCACCTCTGCGCCGACGGACAGGCAACTTCAAGAATTGGTAGAGACGTTCGAGCAGGTAAGGTCCACGATCTCATCGGATTCGGGAGGTGAGTGGAACGCGTCGATAGTGGGGTTCCTGGGCCTTCTCCGTCAGCATTTGCGCAACAGGCACGACCGTTCCGAAACCGCGAATCCTACGAGCGCCACGCTGCGCGCCAAGGTTCTCACCGCGTTGGAGGCCGGGTTCAGCAACCCCACGGCCATATCCGGTTTTGTGGATTCACCGGTAACGGTAGTTTCCCGCACGCTTCGGAAGCTGGTGGACGAAGGACGTGTCGAACGACGCGCGAATGAAGGTGCGAACGACGGGCGAGTCCGCAACTACGACGTGGTCTCACAGCCCGCACACACGCTGACAGGCCCTATGGGTGATCCCGACGAGGCCGAACTGAGTAGTATCGAGCCGTCGATCTTGATTCCGTTCGCGGAGCGCCAAATTCGGACCAACCCAATGACTGCCACCGAGCTCGTCCCAGATCTCGTCGCCGTCGGCCGTCGACAAGCTAATTCACCGAGCGACCGTGTAGCAGCACTGAGTGCAGCATCTGTGATCACGCGTGCAACTGCGCAACCGGACGCGGCGGGCCTAGCGAGCGATTTGGCTCAGGTCATGGAGGCTGTTGCGCGGGATTCAGCTGACAGCGTGCTGTTGGCCTGCGCGGCATATGAATCCGTTAGGTCTGGAATCGTCGCACGGGGGAAAACCAACCTCGACGAGTGGTTCGCAGAACTCGACGCGGCCGAACTCCATATCGCGCACCGCGAGGATGCAGCCGCATGCTTCCGGCGTGGCTGGATCGAGTACACCCGTGGTTTGCTCCACGGTCCGAGTAGCCCCGAGGACGCCGAATACCGATGTGGTCAAGCCGTCAAATTTTTCGAGAAAGCAGAATCCGACTACGGGCGATGCGCGAGCTTGATCTTGATAGCACGGTCTCTGCACCACCGTTCGGAAGGCATCGCTGCGGTCGAAAGTGCGGAAGCCGCTGTGAGTATTGCTCAGAAGCACAATTACGTACGGCTCCTCGCCGAAAGCTCCCTCTGGCTCGGTGAAGCGCTCGTAGACCAAGAGCGTGCCCGCGCACAGCGGTTGTTTCGGCTGTCGTCGGACAGTTTCAAGTTATGTGGAGCTCGTTCGTGGTACGCCGTTGCCGAATGCTCACGGGAGATGGCGTCAGCGTTGCAGGGAGATGGTTTCAGCGATGCCTCTCGGACTATCGCACTGTTGCAGAAGCTCGTTTCGCTGCGCGCATCCTTCGCGTCGCCGGAAGACGCAACTGACGGTGTGCTGCGGTCGTGGGCTTACGCGTGCATCAGCAGACGTATCGGCGTCGTAGCCCGTCATGTCGCGGGCGAACGTGACGCCGCGATCGAGTACCTGAGCCTTGCCGCGGAAATCTACTCAGCTCGGAGGGACGGGCGAGGACTGGCTCTTGCGCTCGCTGGGCTCAGCGCTGCCTTCGATGGACGGTCCCACCTCAGCACCACGAAAGACTCTTTCGACGAATTCCGTGACTGGCAGGGACTGGATGTCGATCCGGTGCTCGCCGACTACAAGGCGCTCGACAGAGACTTGTACGAGGCCGAACATCGTCCTACCGCCGAGCTGAAGGCTGTCTGACTCCACAACGTCTCAGTGCGCGTGTTGACGGGCGTCCACCAAGTCCGCCGCCTCCTTCAGGCCGAGGCCAGGGTGACGTTCTCGCAGCAGCTTGACGGCCTTCACACGTGACGGAGCTTCGGAGATCGCGTCGGCCACGTCATCGACCGGGATGGTGGCCGGGTCGACCCGCTGAATGCTGGGATGATGGGTTCGTCGACGAATCAGCTCCGTCACCTGGACGACGACGAGCAGTGCCCACGCCAGGACGAGGAAGATCTGCCAGGGCGACCGCTCGTCGAGCGCGCTGTCGATCACGCCGGGACCGATCACGGCCAGCAGTGCCAACATCAGAACTGGGCCCCACGTGTCGGCGAATGTGTTGTCGAACCATCTTCGCGTTCCCATGGGACCCAGCTTCACACGAGTGGCGCCGTCGATGCACGCGCCGAACCGCCGATCAGGCGAAGGGGCAGTTCACGGTGTACTCCCAGATGGTGTCCGCAGGGCCCGTCACCTTCACCAGAACGGACGTGTCGCCACCGGGCGGAAGAGCGACGACGGCGGAACCGGTGCCCTCGTTGATGTTGTCACCCACGGGGCCGATGCTCTGAACCAGGCCGCCCTGATAGAACACCTCGATGACGTCGGGAACGCTCTCGGTCTCGTAGTTGATGACGAACGACGCAGGCCCGGGCCGTCCCAAATCGTGATTGGTCTGGGTCACGCCAGGACCACCGGAGACCGTGCCCTGGTTGCACGGCTGGCGCGGAGCGAACGACCCGGTCCCCGGAAGGCTGTTGAGGATCGAGCTGCCGCCGTTGACGATGCCGGTGACACCGTCGACGATGTTGCCGTTCAGAACGCTGCTACCACTGTCCAGAATTGCGCTGCCGCCGCTGATGGCTCCGTCGGCGCTCCCGACCGATGGCTGCGCGGACACACCTCCAGGCGCGAGGAGAAGAGCGGCGCCGAGTGTCGCAGACGCAGCGATGGAACGTCGGATCAGTCTATTGCTCAACATGTTTGCTCCGCACACGTAGTTTCGAACGACAATGAGTGTCATCGGTCGAAACAATGCTTACAGGGGGCGAGCGGAACGGGTATCCGGCAATCGGATTACATACGAACGAACGACACGGAAACCATGGGGCATTCCGGGGTCAGCAGGTGGGGACGTCGACGGTGATGGTGGGGTCGTCGACGAGAGGCTGCGTGGGAACCAACGCTTCGCCCGGAACGGTGGGCTCCTCGACTTCCCATGTCACTGTGGAGGATTCACCCGGCGGGACGGTCACGTAGGCAGCCTGCACGGGATGGCCGAGTTCGACGCCGCCCTGAACGGCGAAGGCACTGAGCCCGTCGACCTTCGTGGAGAGGATCTTGGCGCCCTGGGTTGCGTACAGGTAGACGATGGACTCGTTGGTGCCGTACGGAACGCCCGGCTGGAAGGTGCTGGCGACGTACTGCGTCAGACCGTTCGGATCGACGGTGTTGGTCAATGTGGCTGTGACAGTCGACTTCCGGGTGGGACCGTTGCAGCTTTCCGCGGTGTAGGTGATGTCGCGGGCCAGGTAGTAATCCAGCTTGTTGCCGCCGGCGTTGTTGACGATCACATTGGCGTAGGGGACAGGCTCGGTCGGCAGTGCATGGCCGATCTTGGTCGCAGCCAGAATTTCCTGCTCCGCCGGGTCCGCGCTCCACACCGAGATGCGGCCTTCGCTTCCGGCGCGGCCGACGGCGTCGAGCAGCTGTCGTGTCGGCGCCACGCCCGTCGTCATCTTGGCGACGACGGCCGCTGCGATCTCCTGCAGGTACGCCTTGCGTGCGATCTGATCGTCCCCGAAGCGCGCGTACGCGGTGGACAGTGTCACCTCGACGACGTTGTCTCCGGAAATCACCTCGCCGTCGGCCAGAGTGATGGGTCCGGTGGCGTCGAGGATGTAACTCAGAGCAATCGGATCGGTCGCGATGGCACCGTTCAACTGCTCACCGGTCTGCTCCGTCCACATCGACGACCAGATCTGTCCCGCGTACGGGAAGTTCGGGCTCGCATTGGAATTGCGGAAGTCGACGGTGGTGTTGCGCGGCGCCCAGAGCGCGTTGTACTCCGGCCCGAGATCGATCGGCTGCTCGGCGAACTCCAACTCGTTGTTGGCGCCCAGGGTATCCACGCGAGCGGTGCCGTTGTCTGCCCTGATGATGCCGAAACCGCCCAGAAGACCGCCGGTTCCGCGTGCCTCGGCATTGGTCTGGAACGCCATGAAGTACGAGCGTGGTCCGTCAGCACCCATCATCGACGGAACCAAGCGGCTCGCGGTGTAGGTATTGGTGAGCAGCCCGGCAAGATCGTGCGTCTGGTTCTCGAGCTGGACCCTGGCGTCCTGCACCACTCCGAGAAACGCCGGATCCTCGATCGCCTGAGCCTGGGCGTACAGATCCTCCGCAGCGGCGGACGTCTCGGCGAGAACCGGCTCGGCATCTGTCAACGCCTGCAGGTTCACTCGCCCGCCGCCCTCGATGACGCTGTTGGGTGAAATACTCGCGCTCGCAGCGGACGCCGGTTCCAGCACGTCCACGGCGAGACCGTGCACGACATCGGCGATATCGGACACCGTCGCGAGCGGGCTGCCCAGGTAGGGAATTGCTCCCGCGACGGAGAACGGAATCGACGACGCGGCGTCCTGTGCCTTCTTCGCCGAGTCCGACGCCTCCGCCGCTGCGGCCTGCGCACCGGCGACATCACCGTCGAGCAGAGAATCCTTGGCCTTGTTGGCGGCGTCGCGCGTCGTCTCGAGGTTGGACTTCGCTGTCACGGCCTCGTACGCCAGCCAGGCCACGAACGCGACGACGAGCACGAGGACGATCACGACGGCCCACAGAATCGGGCGCTTCTTGCGCCCACGTGACGATGAGCGGGTCTCGGTACCGGTCGTCATGTCGCCAGAACTCCTGTGGGCTAGGTCGGTGAGCGTCACACCCTGAAAAATGTGACGATGCTCTGGAAGAGTAGCGATTAATTCACGTGAATGACATTTCAAGCAATCGAAACAATGCGCGAATCCGAGGAAAGGCCAACGCGTTAGCGTGATCGTAACGTGATGGTGCTTACATACGACATTCGAGTCGAGTTTCGGCAGACGTACGAGTTGGGGTGAAGAATCGGTGCAGGGCGACCGACTGGGTCGAAGTGGCGGTGACCCGTCACATTCGAATGCGGGAGTTGTAGCGCTCGGTTCGTGGGATGCAACAACCAAGGAAGTGTTCGACAAGATCGTCGCCGCAGGCACTCTCGCGGTGCTCGCTCCGGTGTTCGTGTGCTGCTGGGTCTACGCCAAGGTCACCGGTCCCTCGAAGGCTCCGGTGACCACGCTGCCCCGGCTCGGTCTCGGCGGTGAGGCGTTCGACCTGCTCAACTTCTCTGCCCCGGCTGACCAGCGGAAGACCCGGCCGCTGGTCAAGTACGGTCTGATCCACCTGCCTGAGCTGCTCAACGTACTGCGCGGAGACATGAGCCTTGTCGGTCCACGGCCCCGGCCGGTACGGACATCACAGTCGCAGCTGCCGATCGAGGTTCGGCTGCGCCCGGGCATGACCGGACTCTGGATGCTCACTCCCCGGACCGAACTGACACCGCAGGACATTCACTCGCTCGACAGGACGTATGTGGAGTCCTGGTCGCTTTTCCGTGATATCCGCATCTTGATCCTGACGGCCGGCGCGGTTCGTTACGGCTGGAAAACGACCTGACCTCGTGTGATTTCCCGTCGAAAAACAAGCAAGTCGACCTTTTTCGGGATCATTTCTGAGGGTTCGCCGAATCCCGAACATTGAAATGCCCCGACATTTCCCGGCAAGTAGAGCAATTGCCGCCCGTCCACTAGTTTGTAGAGGGGCCACGAGAGGTCGAGGTCGTTTTTGCGACCCTACAGAACGACCGTATGGGTAGCTGAGTTGTCTGCGAAGCCGTCCGCAGTGAGCCTGAGGAGGGGTAGCAGAAGTGTCGTCTGGAAGTGCGCCGCTGGAGGATGGCCTGTTTCCGCTTTCTGCTGCCCAGATGAACATCTACTTCGCGCAGAAGCTGGCACCGGACGTGCCGTTCACGATCGCGCAGTACGTCGAGATCCGCGGGCACATCGACCCACCGACGCTCATCCGCGCCACCGATATCGCCTGTCGTGACCTGGAGTCGCCGGGCGTGAGGCTGACCGAGATCGACGGCCGTCCCTACCAATGGTTCGACACCAACGTGCCCTACGCGATGATCCACCGGGACTTCCGCGGCCAACTCGATCCCGTCGCCTACGCCCACGAATACATGAACGCGCAATACCGCGCACCCGTCGACCTGGTGCGGGATCAACTGATCGCGTCGGACATCATCCAGATCGGCGACGAGCACTACTACTGGTTCAGCCGCGCCCACCACATCGTCATGGACGGCCTCGGGGCCATCTCCGTGCAGGAACGCACCGCCGCCATCTACACCGCTCTGCTCACCGGCACCGATGCGCCGAAGACCCGAGCCGTCGGCGTCCGCGAGATCTACGACTACGAGGCCGCCTACCCCGCGTCGTCCCGCTACGAGACCGACCGTCAGTACTGGCTCGGCCGGCTCGACGGACACAGTGACGCCCCCCGACTCGCGCGTTCGTCCTCGGTGCCGAGCGGCGTCTCGATCAGCGTCGGGGCGGAGCTCGAGCCCGAGATCGCCGACGCCATGGCCGAACTCGCGCGCCGCTACAACTCCTCCGACGTGCCCGTCGTACTCGCGGCGTTCTCGCTGTACCTCGCGCGGATGACCGACACCGAAGACGTCATGCTCAGCCTCCCCGTCTCCGGACGTGCGACGACCAAGCTGCGCGACTCCTCCGGCATGATGTCCAACGTCGTACCCCTGCGCATCGGCGTCGAGCCCGGGGTCACCGTCGAAGAGCTTCTCCGACGCATTCAGGTCGAGCTCACCGGCGCACTCCGGCACCAGCGGTTCCGGGTGGAGGACATGCAGCGTGCCGCGGGCACCGACGTCGGCGCTGCCGCCGGTCGCGGCATTTTCGGTCCGTCGGTCAATATCATGATGTACAACAGCACAATTCGACTCGGCGATGTCGTCGGCGAGTATCGAGTGCTGTCGAGCGGTCCCATCGACGACATGATGGTCAACGTCTACCCGGGCGTCGCCGGGGCGACCACCCGCGTCGACTTCCTCGGCAACCCGGCCGTGTACACCGCCGACGAGCTCGGCTACCACCACGCACGGTTTCTCGACCTGCTGCGGGAACTCGTCGGCGCTCCCGACGGCTTGTCGGTCTCGGAGCTCACCGTCCCCGGCGCGGAGGACAGCGCAGCGTGGGGTACCACCGAGCCGCAGCTGTTGACCTCGTTGCTGCAGAAATCTGCCGTCGTTCGGTACGGCGGAATCGACCACATTGCTGCCGATTTCGCCCTGAGCGCGGCGGGAGTGGCCTCTGGGTTGCCGGCCGGGACCGAGACGCGAATTGCCGTGGCGATCGGACGGTCGTATCACTCGCTTCTGGCGGCGTGGGCGGTTTCGGTGGCCGGTGGGTCGTTCGTGCCCGTCGATCCGTTCGAGCCGGCCGATCGGCTGACGCAGATCCTCACCGACGCCTCCGTCGAGGTCGGCATCACCACCCGCGAGCTCGCGACGTCGCTGCCCGGATCGGTTCGGTGGCTCGCCATCGAGGATCTGCTCGACGCGCAGTCGTTCGACACAAGCGCTCCGACAACACGAGTCGACAACGAGGCCTACCTCGTACATACCTCGGGGAGTACCGGGCGTCCCAAAGCCGTCAGCGTCACTCATCGCGGACTCGCGCAATTGGCAGCCGCTGTGGTGGAACGCTATTCGGTGACGCCGGAGTCTCGGGTGCTGCACCTCGCATCGCCGATCTTCGACGCGTCGATCCAGGAAATACTCTCCGCGTTCGCAGCCGGTGCCACGTTGGTGATCGCACCCGCCGAGGTGTACGCGGGCAGGATGCTGGCCGATTTCATTGCCGCAGAACGCATCACCCATCTCGTGACCTCCCCGGCAGTCCTCGCGACACTCGAACCCGAGGACCTCGCGGGCATCGACGTGTTCGACGTCGGCGGTGAAGAATGCCCACCGGAACTGCGCGACCGGTTCGCGGCAGCCTCCCACCACATGCCCGCCGGCGCGTTGTCCGATCGGCAGTTGCTCAACGCCTACGGACCGACGGAAGCGACCGTCCTGGCCACGCTCTCCGAGCCCATGACGGTGGGCGGACGCGTCACGATCGGTACCGCTCTTCCCGGCGTCCGCGCCGTTGTTCTCGACGCCCACCTGCGTTTTGCACCGCGCGGAGGCGTCGGCGAGCTGTATCTCGGGGGCGACGGCATTGCCCGCGGATACGACGGCCAACCCGGTCTCACCGCCTCGCGTTTCGTCGCGGACGTCGGTGGCGCCCGGCTGTACCGAACCGGAGACGTCGTGCGGTGGGCTGTCGACGGCAGCGCGCTCGAGTATCTGGGCCGCAGCGATCGCCAGGTCCAACTGCAGGGGCGCCGCGTGGAACTCGGCGAGATCGAGTCGGTCGCCGCCCGATCGCCCGGCGTCACGGCGGCCGTCGCGGCCGTGCACGATCAACGAATCACGCTGTACGTCACTGGTTTAACCGACAATCTGGACTCGCATCTCTCCGCGCACCTGCCTCGGTGGATGGTGCCGGCCCACGTCACGGTTCTCGACGCTTTCCCGATGACCGCGAGCGGCAAGATCGACAGACGTGCTCTGCCGGCGCCGGTCGTGGGCGAGGACACCGCGTACGTGGCGCCGCGGACCGAGACCGAAACGCTGGTCGCGACCGTCTTCGCCGACGTCCTCGGCGCCGGCGGTCTGACAGGACGGGCTGTCGGGCGCGAACACTCGTTCTTCGACCTCGGCGGGGACTCCCTCAGCGCCACGCGCGTGCTGTCCAGGCTCGGCGGCACGGTGACTCTGCCGACGCTGTTCGATGTCCCCACCGTTGCCGGAGTCGCTGCCGCCCTCGACGCATCCGCCGACCAGGGTTCGTCGCTCGACTTGCTCGACACCCAGGCTCTGTTCGATATGCCGGTGCCGAAACGGATTCCACTGTCCTACTCGCAGCAGCGCATGTGGTTCCTCAACCAGTTCGACGCCAGCTCCCCGGCCTACAACATGCCGGTCGCGCTGCGGATCACCGATGCGACCGCGGGCGACGGATCGATCGTGGTGGCCGCACTGCGAGACGTGCTCGAACGGCACGAGTCGTTGCGCACATACTTTCCGGCGGACGAGGACGGCCCACGCCAGGTGGTGAAGCCCACCGGCCAGGTACTGGACCACATCCCCACGTACGCGGTGCACCCGGACGACCTGGGCGGGCGCATCGCCGCACTGGCGTCGGCCGGCTTCGACGTTGCCGACGACGTGCCGATCCGCGCCGCCGTTCTGCAGTCCGAGCAGGACGTGACCGTCGTGATCGTGCTGCACCACATCGCGATCGACGGATGGTCCATCGACCCGCTGGTCCGTGACTTCGCCGTCGCACACGCCGCTCGACTGGCCGGGCACGCACCCACGTGGTCGAGACTCCCCGCGCAGTACAGCCAGTACGCGGTCTGGAACCGAGCGGTCGTCGACGCCGTCGCGGAAAGCCAACTCGCCTACTGGACAACCGTGTTGGATACCGATCTTCCGCTTGCCGCGCTGCCCGCCGATCATCCACGCCCGCCGGTGCAGTCCCTGGTCACCGCCGACGTCCCGATCACCGTCGACGCGTCGGTGCACTCCGCGATTCGCGATCTCGCGAAGGCATCCAACGCAACGACGTTCATGGTGGTGCACGCAGCACTCGCCGCCACTCTCACCCGGTTCGGGGACGCCACCCGCACCGTCGTCGGCACACCGTCGGCCGGCCGCGGCCACGAGGCACTCGACGACATGGTGGGGATGTTCGTCGGAACCGTGCCCCTGACGGTCGACGTCGATCCCTCGTCGACCTTCACGGAACTGCTTGCCGCCGTGCGGCACAACGACCTGGACGCGTTCGCGCACACCGAGCTGCCGTTCGAGCGCATCGTCGACGCCCTCGCGACGGACCGATCACTGGACCGGCACCCGATCTTCCAGGTCATGCTCGCGTTCGACAATGCACAGCACCAGTCGGTGGACGACCTCCCGATCACCGTTGTTCCGGTTCCGACGCACACCTCGGAATTCGACCTCGGATTGGTACTCACCGAGACCGCCGACGGCATCACCGGCCAGATCGAGTACGCCGCCGACCTGTACGAGCACCGGACGGCCCAGCACTTCGCGGACACCCTGCTCACCGTGCTCAGCACCGTCGCCGACACACCCGATGCGGTGGTGGGCGACATCGAACTGGGCGACATCGAACTGGGGCAGGTTGAGCAGCCCGCCGTGCATGCACCCGTGGGCACTCTGCTGGACGTGTGGACCGACGGAAATATCGCTCTCGACGGAGCCGAGACGCTGACGTACGACGAGCTGGATCGTCGCTCCAACCGCATCGCGCGCCTGCTCATCGCCGAGGGCGTCGGCCCGGAATCGCTCGTCGCACTGTCGCTGGAACGCTCGGCGGATTACGTGCTCGCCCTGTGGGCCGTGGCGAAGGCCGGGGCCGCGTTCGTCCCCGTCGACCCGACCTACCCCGCAGCCCGACGCACAGCAATCCTCGACGGCATCCGAATCGGATTCGGCGGCAACGAGACCGGAATCGACTGGGTCGACGAAGCCGCTGCCCTACTGCTCAGCGACGCACCCGTCACCGACGCCGAGCGCACCTCGACGCTGCTGCCGGCGCACCCCGCCTACGTCATCCACACCTCTGGATCCACGGGCACACCCAAACCGGTCGCCGTGACGCACGGAACCGTCCACGCCTTGGCTCAGCAGGTTGTTCCGCGCTACCGCGTCGACGCAGAATCCCGGGTACTGCACGGTTATTCGGTCAACTTCGACGCCGCGATGCTGGAGCTGATCCTGGCGTTCGGTGCGGGCGCAACCCTCGTGATCGCCCCGACCGACCTGGTCGACGGTGACGCGATGGCCCAGTTCCTCACCGAACACGCCGTCACCCACTTCCTGTCCACACCCGCAGTCCTCGCCACGGTCCCGCCCGTGGACAGCGTGACGACGGTAGCCGTCGGCGGCGACGTCCTCGGAGCGGACGTCGTGACGCAGTGGAGCCCGAACCGGCTGATGCTCAACGCCTACGGCCCCTCCGAAGCCACCGTGGTGGCGACGCTGACCGATGGCCTGACGACCGACAGTCCCGTCACCATCGGGCGCCCCCTCGCGCACATCTCGGCGCACGTGCTGGACACACGGCTGCGGCCGGTGCCGCGCGGCGGCGTCGGCGAGCTGTATCTGGCGGGCGGACTGGCCCGGGGTTACGGCTCGCGGGCAGCGTTGACCGCCGAGCGCTTCGTCGCAGGTCCGGGCGGTACCCGTCTCTATCGCACCGGCGACCGGGTACGCATCGGGGAGGGCGGCGAGCTCGATTTCCGCGGACGCATCGACACCCAGGTCCAGATTCGCGGAGTGCGAGTGGAACTGGGCGATATCGAGGCAGCACTGCGCACGCATGCCGACGTCACCGCGGCTGTCGCCGACGCACGGGACGGCCGAATCGTGGCCTGGGTCGTGGGAGTGGGCGAGCAGGACGCCAAGCTGTGGCTGTTGGACAGACTGCCGCTGGCGCTGATGCCCACCGCGATCGTGCCGATCGATCGACTACCGCTGACCGCCAACGGGAAAGTCGACACTCGTGCCTTGGTGTCGCCCGACGCACTCGCGGGTGACGCGGTAACCCGCACCCTCGCCGAGGACGTGATCCTCGGGATCTTCGCCGACACCCTCGGCGGCGCTGCCGAGAACATGAGCGTCGACACCAACTTCTTCGTCATGGGCGGCGACTCGCTCCGCGCGGCCCGAGCCGCCACCCGGATCGGCGCAGCCCTGGGGACCCACGTGCCCGTGCGCACGATCTTCGAATCGCCGACGGCAAAGCTCCTCGGCGCATCGGTGCAGAAGCTGTCCACCGAACACGCGCCTCCGCCTGCGCTGATTCACCGTTCGGACGCGCGATCGTTCACGCAGCCGGCCCCCGCCGAGCGCCGGATCTGGCTGCAGAACCGGTACGCACCCGACTCCGCGGCCTACAACATCGCGTTCGAGCTCGCACTACCCGACGACCTCGACGTCGAGGTACTACGAGCTGCCATCACCGACGTCGTCGAGCGCCACCTGCCGCTGCGCACGGTGTACCCGTCGACGCCGGACGGCCCGACGACCACGCTGTTGGACGCGGTCACCGTCGTCTCCTCACTCGACGAACGCCACGCGGACGCATCGACAGCACCCGTCGAGGGCTTCGATCTGACGATGGAACCACCGGTACGGCTCTCGCTGCAGGAGCGGAGCCTGCAGGAGCGACCCCGGCAGGAGCGGAGCCTGCAGGAGCGACCCAGGCAGGAGCGGAGCCTGCAGGAGCGACCCGAAGACACAGTCAAGGTTCTGACGGTGGTTGCGCATCATGTTGCTGTGGACGGGCTGTCTCTCGGTCCGCTGGCGCGGGATGTCGACACTGCACTGACGGCACGCGGTGCAGGTTCGGCGCCCGAGTTCGAATCGCTTGCAGTCGATTACGCCGACTACCGGCTGTGGCAGCAGGACGTCCTCGCCAGTGTCGCTGCACCACAGCTCGACTACTGGCGCACTGCACTGGCGGGGTTGCCGGGCTACCTCGATCTGCCGACCGGGGTCTTGGACGCCGACGCTGCGTACGTTCCCGGTGAATTCCGTATCGACGCAGACACTCTCGGTGACCTACGTGGCCTGGCGCATCGCCTGGGCGCGACGGTGTTCGTCGTCGTTCACGCAGCCCTCGCGGCGGTGTTGGCCGAGGCCAGCGGCTCGTCGGACATCGCCATCGGTACACCGGTCTCCGGCAGGTCGCACCCTGCACTGGACGAGTTGGTGGGCATGTTCGTCGGCACCGTCGTACTGCGAACGGACGTGCAGCCGTCGACGACGTTCGAAGAATTCGTGATCGACGTGCGCAATCGCGACCTCGACGCCTTCGCCAACTCCGACGTTCCGTTCGAGTGGGTGGTCGACGCCGTGGCGCCCACCCGCACACTCGACACGCACCCGCTGTTCCAGGTGTTGCTCGCGATGGGTGAACTCGGCGCGCCGACATTGGAATTCGGTTCCACCTCCGTGACTCCCCGGCGCATCGACATCGAGAGCACGCAATTCGACCTGGAAGTGGTCGTCGAGGAAACGGTCGACGGGCTGACCGGGCGGCTGGCGTACTCGCCCACTCGCTTCGGACCGTCGGTGCCCGCTGCGTTGGCGGACAGGCTTGCGGCCGTGCTCACCCTCGTCGCGCACGATCCGAGCGTCCGGTTGGGAAGCGCCGAATTCGCCGCAGCCCACTCGTCCGCGATCGTCAGCACCGACGGCTCTGCCGAGCAGTACACGCTGGCCACAGTGTTCGCCGAGGCGGCGCGTCGATGGCCGGACAACACGGCCATCCTCGACGGTGACGAGGAGCTGACCTACCGCGAGCTCGACGAGCGTTCGAATGCCCTGGCCCAGAACCTCGTTCGTCGTGGCGTGGAGCCAGGATCGCTCGTTGCCGTTTCCCTGCCGCGGTCGGCCGAATCCGTGATCGCTCTCTGGGCCGTTGCGAAGTCCGGTGCCGGATACCTCCCGATCGACACGACGCTGCCGACCCACCGGATCCGCGAAATCCTGTCCGACGCCGCACCGGTCACCGGCATCGCAGCGATCGATTCCGGCCTCGCACAGCCGACATGGCTGACGGTGGGCACCGAGTCGGACGAGAGCTTCACTGCTCGGGCCGTTCCCGTGGACAGCACCGCGTACGTCATCTACACCTCCGGTTCCACCGGAACGCCCAAGGGTGTGCGCGTCACGCACCGAGGCATCGCGGACCTCGTCGAAAGCCAGCGTGAACTGTTCGACGTGACGCCCGGCTCACGCGTACTGCAGTTCGCATCGCTCGCCTTCGACGCATCCGTCTTCGAACTGCTGCTCGCGTTCGGCTCCGGCGGAACCGTCGTGGTGGGCGCGCCCGACGTGTACGCCGGACGCGCACTGGAAACCCTGATCGCGCAGCACCAGGTGACCCACGTGTGCCTGACCCCGACGGTCCTGCAGATCACCGACCCGCACGCCACTCCGTCGGTCGAGGTCGTCATCATGGCCGGTGAAGCCACCAATACCGCTTTGCTGCAACGATGGTCGACAGGTCGCCGCGTGTACAACGCCTACGGACCCACCGAAGGTACCGTCATGAGCACGTGCACGGACGCTGCGCCCCCGGCCGGTCCGGTGACCATCGGCCGACCTACCCGCGGATTCACCACCGCCGTCCTCGACTCCCGGCTGCGACCGGTGGGGGAGGGCATCGTCGGCGAGCTCTACCTGGCAGGCGACGGCCTCGCCGAGGGATACCTGCGTAAGCCGGGGTGGACGTCGAGCAGCTTCGTGGCCAACCCGTTCGGAACCGGACGTCTCTATCGCACAGGCGACCTGGTCCGATGGGTCGGAGGCTCACTCGAATACCTGGGCCGCGCCGATTCGCAGGTCAAGATCCGTGGTCACCGAGTGGAACTCAGCGAAATCGAGTCCGCGCTCCTGCAACACCCGGGAGTGGAACAGGCGTCGGCAATCGGGCGCAGCGGAGCGGACGGCAGGGGATCGGACGGCAGTGGATCGGACGGCAGCGGAGCGGACGGCAGTGAATTGAACGGCAGCGGATCGCTTGCCGCCTACATCGTCGGACCGGCGCGGCCGCGCTCGGTGCGCGAGTTCCTCGCCCGCACCCTGCCCGCCTACATGGTTCCCAGCACGGTCACCCGCGTCGACACCCTCCCGACCACGCTGTCCGGCAAAGTCGACGCGGCACGCCTGCCGGACCCGGCACCGGCGTCGGATCCGAAGCTCGCGCCGACGACACCGCTCGAACATGCAGTCCACCAAGTGTTTTCCGACGTGCTGGATCTACCGGCCGACCGATTCGGCGTCGGCGACAACTTCTTCGATCTCGGTGGGCATTCGCTGTCGGTGGTGCAAGTGGTCGACGCTCTCGGAGATCGGCTGGGGCTGACCGTCCCGGTGACGGCCATGCTGACTCACCCCACCGTCGCCGGTGTGGCCGCGCAGCTCCGGACCGGCGCCCGTGACCACGGCGGCGCGTTCGACGTGCTGCTCCCGATCCGCACCGACGGCCCCGGTGAGCCGCTGTTCTGCATCCACCCCGCCATCGGGATCGCGTGGAGTTACCTCTCGTTGCTGAGCGAGACCGACAGGCCGCTCTTCGGACTGCAGGTTCCCGGCATCGCAGGCGGGGAGGATGCGCCGTCGACCATCGAGGATTTCGCGGCGCGCTACGTCGCGGAGATCCGCGCCGTGCAACCGGACGGCCCGTACCACCTGCTCGGATGGTCGCTCGGCGGCGTGATCGCCCACGCTGCCGCCGTTCAGCTGCAGTCCATGGGCGAGGAAGTGGCGCAGCTGACGCTGGTCGACGCGACCCTGACCGCACCCACCGACAGCGCACCGTTCAGCATCGCCGACCTCGCCGATCAGCTCGGCGTGGACGGCGAATCGTTCGACGAGATCCGAGACGGATTGGTCCACGGCCGCGGCGAACTCGCCTTCCTGACCGTCGAGAACCTGCGTCGCATGTACGCACCCGTCGCCGACGCGCCGCAGTGGGTCACCGCGTACCGGCCGCAGGTGTTCAAGGGGGACGTTCTCTACTTCGCAGCACGCGGATCGCGCGGCGCGGAGCAGTGGGACGAGTTCGTCGACGGCCCGGTCTCGGTAGTGCGGGTCGACGCCGAACACGAGAACATGCTGGGTGAAGCAGGCGCCCACGCACTCGGCCGAGAACTCGGCCTGCTTCTGCCGAAGGAAGGTGTGGCGTGATGACCACCAATCTGCAGCCCTATGTGGACAACGTCCAAGCGCACTACGATCTGTCGGACGAATTCTTCGCCCTGTTCCTCGATACGAGCATGACCTACAGCTGCGCGTACTTCGAACGCGAGGACATGACGCTCGAAGAGGCCCAGACCGCCAAGATCGACCTGGCGCTCGGCAAGTTGGATCTGCAGCCTGGAATGACGTTGCTGGACATCGGCTGCGGATGGGGTGCACTCGCCAAGCGTGCCGCCGAGAAGTACGGCGTCGACGTCATCGGACTGACACTCAGCCGCAACCAATTCGACCGTGCCAGTGCCGTCGTCGCGCACCTCGACGGCGTCGAGATCCGTCTGCAAGGGTGGGAGGAGTTCAGTCCACCCGCCGGTCGAACCGTCGACCGCATCGTCAGCGTCGGAGCGTTCGAGCACTTCCGGCGCCAGCGCTACTCCGCGTTCTTCGACAAATGCCGGGCCGTGCTGCCACCCGACGGCCGAATGTTGTTGCACACCATCGTCATGCGGCCGATCGCCGAAGTGCTGGCGAGCGGCGTCGTGTTCACCCGCGAGGACGCAGACTTCGTACGCTTCATCATGCGGGAGATCTTCCCCGGCGGACAGCTCGCACAATCCGACATGGTGGTCACCAAAGCGTCCGAAGCGGGCTTACGGCTCGAACGTGAGCACGCACTCGGGCCGCACTACGCGAGAACGCTCGACGAATGGACCGATCGCTTGGTCGACCACCGAGAAGCCGCAATTGCGTTGTCTTCGAGCGAAGTTTACGAGCGATACATCCATTACCTGACCGGATGTTCGTCCAGATTCAAGGACGGACGTATAGATGTCGTGCAGTTCACCCTGACGCCGGGCGAGTGCTGATGAACTAGCGCGCGAGAAGACCGACAAGCATGAAAACATGAACACGAGCGTTGCTGGAAAAGATGAGGGAGCCCCAAGTGGAAATCCAGGACTACCTACAGATACTGCGAACTAGATGGATGGTCATCGTGGTCACCGTGGCCGTCGCAGTGCTGGGTGCACTTGCGGTGTCGCTACTGACCACTCCGACCTACCAGTCGTCGAGCCGAGTGTTCGTCTCGACGTCGGGAGGATCGACCGTCAGCGAGACCTACCAGGGCAACCTGTTCTCGCAGCAGCGCGTCGCGTCGTACTCCGAGCTCGTCACCGGTGAGACGCTCGCTGCGCGGACGATCGACGAACTGGGCCTGAACATGACGCCGGCCCA
Source organism: Rhodococcus sp. 114MFTsu3.1 (assembly GCF_000383555.1). Lineage (NCBI taxonomy): Bacteria > Bacillati > Actinomycetota > Actinomycetes > Mycobacteriales > Nocardiaceae > Rhodococcus > Rhodococcus sp. 114MFTsu3.1. Next base: position 422,882 of record NZ_KB911545.1, read on the forward strand.
GCTCGCCTCGAAGGTCACGGCCACGTCCACCCCCGACACCGTGCTGCTCGACATCGTCGTCGTCGATACCTCGCCCGGCCTGGCACGCGACATCGCCAACTCCCTCGCAACGCAGCTCACCACCTTGGTCCGTGAACTCGAGACGCCGGAAGACGGCGGAACCCCCGCCGCCGGAGTGCGACTGGTGGAGCAGGCACAGGAATCGTCGGCCCCTGTCAGCCCCAAGACCACCCGCAACCTCGCCCTCGGTGCCGCCGTCGGCCTACTGCTCGGCATCGCACTCGCAGTACTGCGCGACCGACTCGACAACACCATCAAGACCCGCACCAAGCTCGAAGCAGCGTCCAAGACCCCCCTCGTCGGAAGCCTGCCGTTCGACAAGAACCTCAAGGAGAACGCCGTCGTCGAATTCGGCGCGGCACACTCGCCGAGCGCCGAGTCCTACCGCGAGCTGCGCACCAACCTCCAGTTCCTCGAAGTCGACCACCCGCCGCGCGTCATCGTCGTCACCAGTGCCGTTCCGGCCGAAGGAAAGACGACCGTCGCCGTCAACCTCGCCCTGGCCCTCGCCGAGGCCGGCCACCACGTCGCACTCGTCGAAGGTGACCTGCGGCGTCCGCGGGTCTCCAAGTACCTCGGACTGATCGGATCCGTCGGTCTGTCCACCGTCCTGGCCAACCAGGCCGACCTGTCCGACGTCATGCAGCCCACCAAATACGAAGGCCTCGAAGTACTCGCCTCCGGACCGCTGCCGCCGAACCCCTCGGAGCTCCTCGGCTCCGAAGCATCCAGGCGCGTCATCGACGAACTCCGCGGCCGATTCGACTACATCATCGTCGACGGTGCCCCGCTGCTTCCGGTCACCGACTCCGCACTGCTGACCACCCACAGCGACGGCGCCTTGGTCGTCGCACGCTACGGCCACACCACCGAGAACGAGGTGGCCCGAGCCGTCGGCAACCTCGAAACCATCGGCGCGCACATCCTCGGCGCCGTGTTCACGATGATGCCCGCCGGACGCAAGGGCGGCGACAACTACTCGTACTACTACGAGACGGACTCGTCGATCCCTCGTCAGACCCCTAACCCGGTGACACCGGGATCGAGCGTCACAGCATGGGACGGCAGCCAGGCCGCCGCACCGCAGGCTTCCGCATCGCAGGCTGCGCCGCCTCAGGCGTCACCACCGGTCGCGCCGCCTCAGGTATCACCACCGGTCGCGCATCCGGCCGCACAGCCCCCGGTGACCCCGCCGCCGGTCACGCCGCCCGCATCGCCGTACGGAACGGGACAACCGCCTGCTGCGCCGGCGTCGTACGAGGCCGGGCCGTCTCGCACGTCGACACCGCGTCCCCCGACGGCCACGCCGCCCGGAACGCCTCCGGGAACCCCGCGGCCTCCGGCGACCTCCGTGCGCAAGCCGGGGGCGCTCGACAACGGCGTTGCACCGTCGAGGCGATACAAGGAATGAAAGGGACGCGGCTCGGCGCAGCCGCCGTGTTCTCGTTCGTCGCGAGCATTGCGGTGGCATCGCCGGCCCCCGCTGCCCCCGCTGCTCTCGTGGGGCCGGGCACCGGATACATCACGACCGGAGGCATCGAAGACCTCACGGCGTGCTCGTTCGCGGCCGTCGGATACGACGCGGCCGGACGACTCGTCGGACTGACCGCCGGACACTGCGTGCTGTCGCCTGGCCTGCCGGTCACGCTCGTCGACAACCCCGGTGCCGGACCGGTCGGCGTCACCGTCTCGGGCCACTGGGGTCCGGATTACGGTGTCGTCGAGCTCGACCCAGCCAAGGTGATACCCGTGTCCTCGCGCGGCGGGATCACCGTCACCGACATCGGACCCACATTGCCCGGCCGGCCTGTCTGCAAGATCGGCGCGGCCACCGCAACCACATGCGGCACCGTCCTGGACGTCCGACCGGACACCGACATCGTCACAGGAACGCCCACGTTCTGGGCCGACTCGGGCGGAGCTCTGGTCAGCGGAACTACACTCGTCGGCATCGCCAGCCATGCCGACACCGTCCCCGTCCTGAGCCCGACGGTCTACGCATCCGCAGCCGAATCTCTGGCGCGGTTGAACGCACGCGGCGGCACAGGAGCAGGATTTCGGCCGATCGGAAGCTAGACAGGTTGCCTGTGACATTGCGTGGAACGTGACGCTCAGTATGACCAAGCTCATGCATTCAACCGAAGTATTTTTTTGTTCTCGAAACCAATCCAAGGGCATGTTCCTGCACAATCGTCCTCATGCCATCACGTACGGCGCCCCCTCGCCCACCCGGTAAGAATCGTCCCCTCCACGTTGCCGTGGTCGTCGGCCTGTGGACTGCAGTGCTGATAGCTCTCGCTGCCGCGGCCATGACAGGCAAGTTGTAGCTTCATCTCGGAAATCGAGGGAACCGTTTCGCTCCCTGCTGCGTCGAACAGGAATAGAAGGCGTTTGATGCGGATGGTGGCCTGAGGCACGGCCGCCGAACCGAGGGGGTACGGATGCTTCAAGTCGATCCCGACTCGTTGCGTGCGCTGTCGTCGTCACTGACGAGGACAGCCGACGCTGTGGCATCACTCGACCCGTCGCCGCCGCTCCGGGTGGCGGTCGAGGCCATGCCGCACTCGGCGTTCGGGGCTGTAGCGGGCAACTCCGCCGAGACAGTTCTCGCCGCCTACCGCACGGCCGCCGAACGCATCCGTCAGATCGCCGAGGCCGCCGGATCGAGTGCCAACAGCTACGACCGCACCGAAGCTGCGTTCCGCGAGCAACTGCACAAGTTCCTCGGCGAGCAGGCATGACCGTCTCCGTCTCGCAACTGCGAGCCTGGAATCCCGCCACCCTGACGTGCGTCGGGGACGACCTGGCACAGATCAACCTCGTGTTCGACGAGTCCCTCCGCAGCGTCACCCGCGCTGCACGTGACACCCTCGAACGGTGGGAAGGCGACGCCGCCGACACCGCCCGGGTCCTCGTCGACCAGGTCGCCGACACCCGCATCGTCGACGCCATCGACGCCTACACCGCAGTGTTCGACGCCGCCGCTCGGGAGATCGCCGCCGTCCGCCAGTCCGTTCTCGCGGTCGTCGACACCGCGCTCGCCGGTGGATTCGACGTCCTCGACGACGGCAGCGTGCGCGTCGCCGACCCCGATCTGCAGCAGCGTGCGCAGGGCATCGAAACCCAACTGCAATCCATGCTCAGCAGCGCAGTGGACACCGATTACACCTACGCCACCAAACTGCAGCGCGCAGTCGACGTGATCCTCGGCCTCCAGCCCGTCGCCGAGCCGCAGCCCTACATCCCGGAGATCCGGTCGATCCTTCCCGACGAACCCCACGACCTGGCCGAGCTGTGGAGCAGGCTCACCCCGTACGAGCGCGACGGCCTGGCGGTGTGGGACCCGACCATCGGAAACCGCGACGGACTGCCCGCCGACGACAAATCCCGATACAACACCGTCCTCCTGCACACCCTCGTGTCCGACGCGCGAGACCGTGTCGCCGAAGTCGAAGCGCGCCATGGCGATTGGCTGCAGGATCGCAACCTCCCCAGCGAGAACCACGACGACGCAGCAGCCCTGCGCGACTACGCCCGATGGCTCGACGACCGCGACGCCGCCGAGACAGCCCTCGCCGGATACGACACCGTCCAAGCCGAACTCAGCCGAGCCGGAGCGCCCACCTACCTGTTGAACATCGACGAACACGGCCGAGGCGCACTGGCATTGAACAACCCCGACACCGCCCAGAACGTCGCCACCTACGTGCCGGGAGCATCCACGGTGCTCGCCTCCATCGGACGAGACCTCTCACGCGCGGAGAACCTGCTCGACTCCGCCAACATGGTCAGCGGCGCACGCAACTCGGTCATCGCGTGGCTCGGATACAACGCCCCTCCCACCCTGCTCGACGCCACCTCGGACAGCTTCGCCGACGCCGGTGCCCCGCGGCTGGAACGGTTTCAGGAAGGTCTGCGTGCGGCCCACGAAGGCGACGCCGCGCACCACACCGTCCTCGGTCACGGGTACGGCAGTGTCGTCGTCGAGCGGGCTTCGTTGGGTGACGGAGACGTCGTCGTGGCCGCAGCCGACACGTCGCTTCCTGGATCGCTCGACGCCACCAGCCCGGTCGAGGGCACCGCGCGTTTCGACGGAAGCAACTACTTCGACCGCGGAAACCCTGCCCTCGACACCATCGGCCGAATCATCGCAGGCAAGGGTGCTGCATGACAACGCTATTCGGCACCGACGCACGAGACAGCGCACTGGACGCACTCGAGAAGTCTCGACGCGCACTACCGTCGGACGTGCAGTTGAACCGTAGGCACCCCGGTTTCCCGGAATCACAGCTCGCCCTCGGCAAGTTCGAGCCCGCCTACGACGACAACACCACCATCGATGGGCCACATCGCTTCTCGGCCGCGTACTGGGTACTCGGATGCACCGGGCGGGACGCGCTGTCCGTCCTCTCGCACGCCTGGGCGGACTGGGGATGGAGCGTCGACGACCGATCTGCCGACGACCTCGGATCCGTCCGTGCAACATCATCCGACGGCTACCGACTGATCGGCAGGCTCACCGACGACGAGCGTCTCAGCCTCGCAGTGTCCTCGCCACCCTTCCCGTACGAAGGACTGGCGCAGGCAGGAACCTGACACCCCTTTTACCGACCCCGCACGCCTGGTCGCGTCAGAGCAGGCGTGCGGAGTCGTCAGTAGGGGTGCTAAGTCCCGGACAGCACGCTCCACCCTCGAGGCTCCGCGAACGTGCTTCTCCACAGCCCCCCAGGCGCTGTTTACCGTCGTGATTTCATGGCGGCCTTGTGCCCCAGGTTCGGGTCGCGGGCCAGGCGTTCGTACTCGGCTGTGCCCAGTCCATAGAGTGCGACGCGACCCTCACCGTCGTGGTGCGTGCCCCACCCGTAGCGCTTGCCGAGCGGGGAGGCACGCAGGCACGCCTGATCCTTGGCGAAGAACGCTGCCCTCGCTTCGTCCATCTCGCTCGGCGGAACGCCGGTTCTCGCGGCGTGAACGGCGAACAGCACGTCGTCCGAGCTCATCTCGTACGGCGCCTGCGAGAGCAGTTCGTACTGCAGCCTCGCGACCGTGGGATTCCCGCGCCCGGCGGGCGGCTCCTCGCCTTCGGTGGCAGGGCAGTCCGGGGCTGCCTCGATGAAGACATTGCGGTAATCGGTGCTCATGGCGACATCGTCACCCACCGGCAGCGACAGCGTATTGCACAATTGCGACATGGTTCGACACCCGGTGGATCGACCGATCGACGTGACCGAACGGTCCGGCGTGCTCGGTCCGGCCAACCTGCCCTTGTTCGACGCGCAGTGGTTCACGCCCGCGCAGTCCGTGCGCGACGTCGTCGACACGTACTGGAGCGTCGAGTGGAACCTGCCGGACGGAACGAACATCGATCAGCAGGTGCTCGAATTCCCCGCCGTGACGCTGAGCATCGAATTCGGCTCGGTCCCCGCACCTTTCATGCTGACCAACGTCCAACGCCGGGCATGGTCGAGGACGATCCGCGGCACAGGCAGGGTCTTCGGGATCCGTTTGCGCCCGGCAGGACTGGCCGTGCTGTCCGACCTCGACCCGTCGAATGTGGAGCAGGAGCAACCCGTCACCGCTGATCTGGACGCCGCCCTCACCCGGCATCTGACTACCATCGCGGCCGAAACATCCCCGTCGGACCGCGCCGAACGAGCAGACCGATTGATCGAGGATCTGCTGCAGAAGCACCCGATCACCGAGTCCCGGCTACTCGCGAACGCGGTGGTAGTCGAACTGGCAGAGAGTGTCCGATCGAGAACCGGACCCGCCCTCGCACACCGACTCGGCGTCAGCGAACGCGCAATACAACGTGCACTGAAGGAGACACTGGGCATGGGGCCCAAAGCAATAGCCCGACGCATCCGCCTCCAAGAAGTCGTTCGCAGACTCTCACTCCCCGACGCCGACGTCAGCGCCATCGCCGCAGCACTCGACTACACCGACCAGGCACATCTCATCCGCGACTTCAAAGGCGTCGCAGGCACCACACCGGGGCAGTACATACGGGCAATGCCTTCTCGTGGCGGGGCCGAGGGCTAGTCGATATCTCAGGGCTGCCCCTATGACGGCATCCTCGAGGTACTGCTCTGATGCCCGTCGGTAACGTCGGGGAGGTGCACGAAGTAATCGATGTGGACATCGACCTGATGGCCGGGGCTCTCATCCTGGACTCGATCGGAAACAGGGATGGAGTCCCTACCGAACGCTTTCCGACACCGCCTGATCTGGTGAAGGGAGGCCGAGGTCTGGTGGTTATCCACGCAGGTGGGCGCGGCAAAGTCCACGTAACGGTGAGAATTGGACCAGCAGCATCCGCACTGACCGACGCCGAGCGTGCGCTATGGGAGGAAACCCAAGAGGTCGCTTACGCCTGCGAGGACCCGCAGGTCTTCCTCGACGGATCCACCGGAGAAGTCGTCGCACCGTTCACACTGCCTGAAGGCGATTACCGCATCCGAGTGTTCGTTCGTGGTCGCGCGAAGTACTTCGACAGCTACACAGCCCCGGACGAGGAAGCTCGAGTGCATGTCGAGATGCACATCTGGCCAGCGCACGTCGAAGTGAGCGCACCGAGCTGAGAAGAGCTGGGTGTCATCGTCGGTCTCGATTAGTCTCGCACTATGAGGAGTCGAGTACCGTTCCGCGGGACGTGGTTCGCGGTCGCCGCGCTGGCGATGGCGTACGCCATCGTCTCCGGACTGTCTCCGGTTGCGACAATCTCGATGTCGTGCGGGAAGATTGGTGAACTGAGCCCGTTCTACGGGAGATCCGGATTTACTTGTACGGATTCCATTCTCGACGCAGTGGGGTTGGTGCCCGTTGCGCTCCTCGGCATCTTGCTGGCGGCTCCACCTGTAATTGCGGGTGTCGCCCTGAACCGGAACGTATCACTCTGTGCAGCAGTTGCATTGGGATTCATGGCCATCTTCGGCTTGCTCAATTGGACCGGGTTCTGGGTGCTGATGCTGATGGGAGCGTTACCTGCCGCAGTCTTCGCCGCCATCGTTGCCGCACTACAGCCACATTTCCGTAGACCAGTTGCTTCTGTGTCGGACCGAGTTAATTTCGCCGATTGAGAGCTCGGCCGAAGTGGTCGTCGCAACTCGGAATCGAATCATGACGCATCGGTCAGCGGTGTACGGCACAGGCAGCGGGCTCAGGGCATGACTGTAGGCGGCACATGTCAAGCTCTGTGCCGCTGTGGGTCTGCTTACCTGCCCACGGTGGGCTCGTGTCACCCGCCACCGTGGGCTCGGGCGTCGACCTATTCTCGGGCGGCCCCTGGGTTGCCTGGTTCTGGGTCGTTGGTTTCGGGGTCGCTCGTTTCAGTATCGGTGGAGTCGACGGGACCGAACAGGGGGAGTTCCGGGATGGGTCGGATGTACTCGTCGGGGTGGTGATAGTGATTGAGTAGCCCACGTCGAAGTGGGTCGAGCGTTGTCGGGGAATGCCATAGCGTGCGGCCTGGATAGGGGTGGTCGGGGCCGGCCTTGGTCGTGGCCCAGTCGGTGTCCTTCGGGCCGACCAGGGGATGATGTCGATCGCATCCGAAAGTGAGGTCCTCGATATCGGTGTTTCCACCGGCCGCCCACTCTTCGATGTGGTGGACCTGGCTCCACGTTGCAGGGCGGGTGCAGCCGGGGAAGCTGCATCCACGATCGGCTGCTATCAACACGATTCGTTGGTCCGCCGACGCCAATCGCTTGGCGCGCCGAAGTTGAAGCGGACGTTCGTCGTTGTCGAAGATGACCAAGCACTGATAGGCGTGTGACGCCATCCGAATGGCATCCCGCATTCCCACCAGGGACCCGGTTGCGGTCACCGCATGGCCCGAAGCGGCTTCGAGATCCTTCACACTCATCGTCAACACGGCTGTCACGGGAAGTCCCCTGTGCATCCCCAACTTTCCGGACGCGAGCATCTGCCGGAACACCATCTTCATCGCGTCGTGCTGCCGTCGCCCCCTGCCTCGAAGATCTCGACGCGCCCGCGCTGCCGCCTCTTCATCGACCGGTTCGCCCTCGGCGGGCTGGCCGTCGCCCGTGGCGTCTTTCGGAACGCTCGACTGATCAGGTCGATCGTCACAACCGTCCGCGTCATCAGGTGAGTCGACGACCGGTGGGGGATCTGCTGGATTGGCCTGTCCGGGTTTCGCCCATTTGTCGAAGACGGCCTCGATGTACGCACGCAGTTCAGAGTCGACGACCATCTTCCCGCGGGACAAGCCGTCAGACCCTTGTTCGTCGAACTGGACGTAGCATCGGTCCGCGACCCGCGCGGGGTCTTCGTCATCACCGTCGGGGTCGATCAGGTCGTACAAGCGCGAGGCAGCTGCCTTCAGGTGGTCCGGGCTGAGCTGGCGTGCCAATTCCGCCAGCTGAGCCTCCGCTTTCTCTCGCGTCTCGATGTCGACCTTCGATCCCAGACGCCAGAAGAACTTTCTGATGATCTGTTGATGCTCCTCGTTGATCACCCCGTCCTCCGCGCCGCGAAGGGTGTTCGGTGACAACGGTTCCAAACGCTCACCCGTGACGGATGTGCGCTCGCCGAACTCCATGGCCAAGCGGATACGTTGCCCCGCTCGCGTTCCGGAGGATCGCAACAACACGGACAGTGCTTCAGGGACCGACCCGTAGATGTCGTCCAAGCCTCGTTGGTCGACGAGATCTGCGATCCAGGTGTGGCTGTACGCGAACAACTTTTGACGGATCACTTCCATGCGCACCAGTAGAGCGCGTCGATCCGCGTTGTGAAGCCCGGCTGTCTGCATGCGACCGATCTCCTCCGCTCCCCTCTCGATCATCTCGACGACCTCGCGGAGAGACGAGGGACCGATGACAGGAACACCGTCACCGGATGCTCGCCAATGTGGCTGTGTGTCAGTGACAATCGTTGACTGAGCCATTGCTTCTGAATCTCCCCCTGAAAGCATGTGAGAAGACTACCCGGTGCCACCGACAAGCTTTCGAACATCAGTGCGAGGAGTCGAGATGCGATAGGCTCGTCGCAATCGAATTGAGGAGAAGTCGTGGAATGGCATGTCTCGGTGTTGAACCCGACGACCAAGCGGGCGCAACTGTCGAGTGGACACGCACCCGATCGCGAGACTGCAATCCGGATGATCGTCGCGGAAGGACGCGCGATGGCACGTGCCTCGGACGGGACGATCGTCGGAACGTACGGAAACGTCGTCATAGACGACCAGCCCGGCAATACCGTGCCGTTCGGTGACACCTCGCTGAGCGACGACGAGCTCGGCCGCAGGGTGCAGGCCGCAATCGACTACGTACAGGAGCGGTCCGCGAAATATGCTGCCACGATTGCTCCCGTGGCTTCTGTTGCCCCGCGGGAGCCTACGGAATTCTCGACACCGGCAGGTGACGTCGCGCAGCAGTGGGGTCGAATCTCTCGCTGGTTGACTACGCACCACACGAAGGTGCCGTCCGCAGGTGCGCCTCAGCACCTCATCGACGACGCCGAAGCCCGGACCCAGACGACCTGGCCGGAGGAGCTGAAGCAGCTCTTCGGTCACGTCGACGGACTGGCGTCGGACGCATGGTTTCCTCTGCTGCCGTCGCATGATCTGTTCGGTCTCGAGCAGGTGATCGACGAACGTCAGGTCGAGCTGGAGGTATGGGGGGAGTTCGAAGAGGATGTGCCCGAGGAATCCGACGCCGGGGATCGAGTGGGGACATGGCTCCCAGAATTCCTGCCGTTCGCCGGAGTGGACGGAAACTTTCTGTTCATCGACTCCAGGCCAGGGCCGCTTCATGGTTGTGTCACCGGATTCGACAAGGTCGGCGCGGACGATCAGGGTCCCCGATGGATCTCGTTGAGCGCCATGCTCACCGACCTCGCCGACGCACTCGAGACCGGCCGAAAGTTCGCAGGTGCTTGGGTCCCCAGCGTCGTCGACGGTCAGTTGGACTGGACGTACGAAAAATAGGTGGCGGGGCCTGCGAGGATGAACTGGTGATCGAGAACCCGTCCATTCTGCAGTTCCGCCGCCTCGCGCAGTCGTCGCCGTGGCGGTGGACGAGCGTCGAATTCACCCGTTCGCCAGACCGATTCGACACCGGTGTCCACGCGTGGATCCGTCGGCCAGGGGCAATGCGGGTGGAAGAGAACGGCGGTCGCGTCGTCGTGCACAAGGCGAGTAGGCCGTTCGACGGTGCCATGACGCGGAGCAACAATGGCCCATTGCTGCCGGTGCAGGGACGTTGGCCGTCCACAGTGGTTCCGGTGTACGACACCGACGGTCTCGTCGAGAGCGTGCCGCCCGAGATGCACGGCCCGTCGGTGGAGTGGGACGACCCGATGTTCGACGACTACCTGTGGGTGGCGATGCTCAACCCCGTCGAACTGGCCAGATCCGCCCACGACACGACCTCCGGCCCGACGGTCGATCTGTCGCAGTTGAGGGTGGTGACCCATCACGGCCGCACGGCGTGGGAAGCGATCGCCACCCCGACCGCCGCGTACGACCCACGATGTGACTGTTGCCCGATGCTCTCGGGAGGGTTCGTCGAAGACGAATGGATACCCGGACCACCGTCGACCGTACGACTGGACGTCCAGACCGGGATCTGCGTTTACCTCGAAACCGAGGGATCTGCCCGGGATCTCGACATTCTGAGCGTCGACACCGCACTGCCGGATGCACTGTTCGAGAAGTAAGTCAGCGGAGGGTCCAGCCGCGCCTGATCAAGAGGCTGGACCCTCGACGCGATCATGCGCGCGGATCGAGTGTCACCTTCACCGAGACGGAAGACCCGTCCTTGCGGGTGACGGCGTGGCCGGTCCGGGTGATGCCGTCGAGGTCGATGGAGATGGGGCCGCCGTCGGGGTAGAAGTTCCGCCACCAGTTCTTCTTGTCCGGCATTGCGACGCCGATGATCACCTCGTCGCCGCGGCGACGGTAGCCCACCAGGACGCTGAACTGCTTGCCGGATCTGCGGCCCGTGTAGGTGACCTCGGTGATCGTGCCCGAGACGAATCTGCCGACGACCGGCGCGTTCAACAGCGGACGTACAAGCGCATTGAACCGAGCAGCGACGCGCTGAAATGTGTTCATACCCGTGATCCTGCCTGGGAACCGACAGCCGTGCACCCGGTACTTTCGACCGGTGAGAAGACTGGACTCGCGCCGCGCAGGCATCTGGGCCGACGCATTGACGATCGTGTCCCTCGTGGCACTCGGGGTGTGCGTTGCGGCCGTCGTCGACCGGGTGTCTCCGCCGAACACGGTGCAGTCCGAGGCCGCCCCGTCGTCGTTTACCCGAGAGCCCACCCGAGAGCCCATCCCCGTGCCCGAACCAACGGACACGACCTACCTCGAACCCGAGGTCGACGCGGACGCGCCCATACCAGGTTGCGACACCGTGGAACCTCCTGCCGAGCCCGCGATCCGGGGCCAGATCTCGACCAGCGTCGACACCTACGACAACCCGCAGTACCCCTGGTACGACGGCCGGCGAGCGGTGATGATGACCGACGCCGTTGCTGCCGCCTTGCCGGACAGGGTCGAGGTCCAGTTCGGCAGCCGCCGCACTTCTCTGATCTTCCAACCGATTCCCCAGTCTCCCGCTGATCCGAGTGGACCGCGGCCTCCAGGATTCGCCTCGGCGACAGCCGACATGGCACGAGGCGACACGTCGGGACTGCTCGCGGTCTCGGTCCGGAAAGGCGACGGTTCGGTGCCGTCGTGTGTGGCAGGTCAGGTCGATGAGAGAAGTGTTTCCGCGGACGGATCGGTGGTGGACGTGAACGAATCCTGGTACCAGTACGGGCCGGACAGAACGAACTTTCGCACCGTCGAGGCCTACTATCCGGACGGAACGCAGGTGACCGCGACAGCGTCGGACGCGCCCAATTTTCCGTCGACCAGGACCGGTGATCGCGACATCGTACTGACCGTCGCCGAGCTCGAAAAGATCGCGGAGCAACCGGAACTGCGTGTGAGTGCACCGGTCCCCGCGGACACGCCCGAGCCGACCCGTGGGTGCTCCGATTCCTTCGGTTTCGAATACGACGGACCGCCCATCGACGGCGATACAGCCGGTGAGCTGAACGACGCGCTGGGAGACCTCGACATCGGTGAGTCCTTCAGCCCCGCACTGGACAGCCTGATGCTCGTCGATTTCAGTACGTCGGCAGTGTGCACGCACGTCGATGTACAGAACACGGGTGCGGACCTGACCGTCACGATCACCGGCGGGGCCGAACTCCCCGTGGTCCCCGACGTCTACGACCCGTCCTACGCCGACCGGCCGATGAGAACCGAAACTCTGGACAGCGGAGCGGTACTCGAGGTCGACGAGAACGGCTACTCCTATTCGCCTGCGCCGGAATCGGGCCCGGCTGGGGGGTCGACGCGCGTCGTGACCGTCACCTACCCGTCGGGTACGCAGGTGAACGTCCGGTCGCATGCCGAGAAACCCGACGAGCCGCTCACCGCAGACGCACTCATCGCCATCGCGACTGCCGACGGGTTGGATGTCCTGTGAACGCGCACCGAAGGTTGGCCGCAACAGCTGTGGTCGCGGTGGTGGCGGTCGGTGCGGCCGTGTACCTGGTCTCGACGTCCACGAACGAGTCCGATGTGCCCTCGGTGGCCACGGCAACCGCCCCTGGCGCTGTCTGGACCGTCGACGCCTCCGATGTACTCGAAAACGAGTTCGCGACGTTCGAGGACCCCGTAGGCGGTAGGTACGGTGAAGTGTTCGGCGGTGTCGTCGACGCCGGGGACGTGCTCGTTGCCGAAGCCGGCCTCACCAATCAGGACTCGAAGAAATTCGAGCGGGCAGAGTTCGTCGGAATCGACGCGGCGTCCGGCGCTGTTCGGTGGACGACGCCTGCCGACGGGACCGGACGATGCTCGACGGGACTGCTCGACGGAAAGATACTGTGCCGCAGCGACTCGGACGTCGTCACCATCGACCCGGGCGACGGTGAGCTCACGCGTTACGGGACCCGATGGAACATACACGGCGTCGGGACCGACGGCACCGACGTCTACGTCGTCGAAGGGGACCCGGACGGCTACACCGTCCGCGTCCACAGTGGATCGTTGTCGGATCTCGACGAGAACTGGACGACCACCTACGACAACACCTGGGTCGACTCCACGACGTTCGGCGACATCGTGCAGTTTGCTGGCGGTGTCGGTGTCGGTGTCGCCAGGTTCACCTCGGGAACCGCGGTGTTCGACGCCGGCACCGGCGCAGCCGTGGACACCTTCGACTCTCCCGACTGCGCGCGGAGCCGTGAGCTGCGCGACGGCGACGCGTTCTTCGTAGTCGGCAGACGCTGTTCGGACCTGTTCGAATTCCGTACCGATCTGGTCGACTCTGCATCGAACGTGATCGCCACTGCGAACGAGGAGGTGTGGCAGCGTCTGTCCGTCGACAACTCCCGTGCGGGAGACCCCGTCCTGTTCGACGGCAAAGCCTACGATCCCCGTACCGGTGCTCGGCTGTGGGAATTCGACGAGGAGAGCCCTGTCTCCGACCTCGCGATCGTCGACGGCGTAGTCATGTGGATGTACGGCCCGGCCCGTGACCTGCGCACCGGCGCGATCTTGTGGGAACCGGACGTCGAACAACAGTCCGTACTGCCGACCGCCGCGTACGACGGATCCGCCTACACCGTCGGATGGCAGGACATTCTCGTCATCGATCCCGCCACAGGACACCGTCGGGCCTCGGTGTCGCTCGACGGCCTGCTCGGCAACACCGGAGGGCGATCCGAACAAGTCGCACTCCAGGAAACCGGCGCCGGAGTGCTGGTCGTCAACGAGTCGAGGTTGAATCTGATCCGCTGAGGACTTCAGACACGATCAGGTCAAGAATTTCGTCTGATTCGACCCAGTAACGAACAGCGGGCTCCGGAAGACATAAAGTGTCGAGGGACACGAAGGCCGCATGCGTGCGGGGGACGAACTAACACGGCTCAGGACCGGCCGGGAACTGGAATCGACTTCGAGATGAAGCTTTCTTCACTACGCGCCGCTGCACTCATCGCGGCAGGCACTCTGGCAATGACCGCTCTCGGCGGCGTCGCGACGGCCGAGCCCGCGAAGGCGCCTGCAGTCTCGTCGATCGACAAGGACGGGCGGAACTGGAACCTTCAGGTCTACTCCGCCGCGATGAACAAAGACATCACCGTCGAGGTTCAGCGCCCTCTGGACGAGTCCAAGCCCGCCCCCAACGCCTACCTGCTCAGCGGCCTCGACGCAGGCGAAGGATCGGCGAGCTGGCAGCAGCAGACCGACGCGCTCGAGTTCTTCTCCGACAAGCACGTCAACCTCGTGCTCCCCATCGGCGGCAAGGGCAGCTACTACGCCGACTGGAAGCAGGAAGACCCGGTCCTCGGCGTCAACAAGTGGCAGACCTTCCTCACCGAGGAACTGCCTCCCCTGCTCGACGAGACCCTGGGCTCCACCGGCAAGAACTCGATCGCCGGTGTCTCCACGTCCGGTACCTCGGTTCTGCAGCTCGCCGAAGCCAAGCCCGGCCTGTTCGGTGCCGTCGCGGCGTACAGCGGATGCGCACAGATCGCCGATCCCATCGGCCGTCAGTTCGTGAAGTTCTCGGTCGAGACATGGAAGGGTGGCAACACCATCAACATGTACGGCCCGGACAACGACCCGGCGTGGGTCGAGAACGACCCGGTCGTCAACGCCGAGAAGCTCCGCGGCACCGAGCTGTACATCTCCAGCGGTAACGGCAACCCCCAGCCCGAGGACATCCGCTACTACACCGAGGGCAACGGACCTCAGGGTGTCATCAACCTCGGTCTCGGCATTGTCATCGAAGGCGCCACCAACTTCTGCTCGCACAACCTGAAGAACAAGCTGGACTCCATCGGGATCCCGGCGACGTACCAGTTCCCGCCGGTCGGCACGCACTACTGGCCGTACTGGGAGCAGGCTCTGAAGGACTCGTGGCCGGTGCTCGCCAAGGGCATGGGAATCTGATTTCCCTCGACTCGGGATTGCCCCCGACCCGTCATGGGTCGGGGGCAATTTTGTGCCCGAATGCGGCAAGGTGAAGGTGTGAAGAAGTTCGTCACCGCAGCGGTGCTGCTGACGCTCGGCGCAGCAGGGCTGTTCAACGGCATCGCCCTGGTCTCCGATCCCGACGGCGGCACCCTGGGCCTGAGCGTCGACATGCTCCCCGAATGGCACACCTGGGACTACCGCTACGCAGGCGCCTTCGTGCTCGTAGCCCTCGGCATCGCACCCCTGGTGTGTGCGGCGGCGGTGATCGTCGACATCCCCGGTGCACGTGTCTTCGCCGGCGTCGTCGGCATCGTCGCCGTCGGGTGGACGCTCTGGCAGTACCTCGTTCTCGACATCTGGGCGCCCCGTGCGTACACAGGATTGACGCTGCTCGGAATACTGCTCGCCGTCGGCGGAGTCGACGCGATGGTGCGGGGGAGGCGTCGGGCCGAGCGGTGAGACGTGTTTACGGCTACTTTCTGGTGGATATGTCCATATTGATTTGTAAGGACATTCATACCTAGAGAGGGCGATCATGTCGGGAGTTTCGCGGAGAACAGCACTACTGGGTGGGCTGGCGGCCGCGGTCGGCGGATCGACAGCCCTGGCCTCCTGCGCGCGGGCACAGACGAACGAGACGCAGACCGATCAAGCGAAGTCCGGTGCGGTGTTGATCCGCAACGCACGCGCGGTCCTGACGATGGACCCCAGCGTCGGAGATTCGAGCGTCGGAGATTCGAACGTCGGTAAGTTGAACGTCGGTGAGTTGAACAATGTAGACATCCTGATCGAATCCGGGCGCATCGCGCAGATCGGCGCGGGGCTGCAGCAGGACGGCGCCGACGAGATCGACGCATCCGGATCGATCGTCATGCCCGGTCTGGTCGACACGCACTGGCACATGTGGAACTCCATCGCCCGAGGCTTCGGGCAGACGTCGAAGGGCGGATTCGCACCGTCCATGGCATCGATCTCGCCGTTGTTCACTCCGTCGGACAGTGCCCTCGGAGTTCGGCTGGCACTGGCCGAAGCCGTGTCGGCGGGAATCACCACCGTCCACAACTGGGCCCACAACGTCCGAAGCCCCGAGCACGCCGAAGCCGAGGCTCAGGCCATGACCGAAGCCGGAGTGCGCGGGCGATTCGCCTACGGATACCCGCAGGATCTCGGCGCCGATCAGCCGATGGATCTGAACCATCTACGCTCCTGGTCATCCGATTTCCCGGACGGGCTCATCTCCCTCGGCATCTGCGCGCGCGGCCCCGATCGGTCCGAAGATGCTGTGTGGCAGCAAGAATGGGACGTCGCACGTTCCCTCGGACTTCCCATCACGACGCACATGGCGTCCGACGCTGCCGCCGCGGCGCTCGGCGGGATCGCCAAGCTGGACGCCAGGGGAGGGCTGGGACCCGACGTGCAGCTGGTTCACCTGACCGCCGCGACACCGGCCGACCTCGAGACCATCGCACGGACACGAACGGCGGTGTCGATCAGCCCGTGGACGGAGCTGCAGGTGGGCTACGGGCTCCCTCCCATTGCGGCCCTTCGAGATTCGGGAGTGACGCTGGGACTGTCGGTGGACAACACGGTACTGTCCGGCACCGCCGACATGTTCGAGGTGATGAAACTGACGGCCGACCTCCCCGGCGGAATGCAGACGAAACAGGGCACCGTCACCGACGCGAGCGTCCTCGACTGGGCCACGGCCACAGGCGCACGGTCCATCGGATTCGGCGACACAGCCGGTGTACTGGCCGTGGGTCGACCGGCGGACATCATCCTGGTGGACGCCGACGCACTCAACACCGCCCCGATGTACGACGCGACCAGCCTCGCAGTCCGAGCAGCCCGGCCGTCGAACGTGTCGTTCGTCATGATCGACGGGGTCGTCCACAAGCGTGACCACGAATTGGTCAGGGTCGACACCGAGGCACTTCTGTCCGAGTCCGACCAGGCGATTCGCACCCTGCGTGACCGGGCAGGTTTCTGAGGGGGTTGTGGAACCCGGAGTGCTGATGTAGCTTGGCGGTAGTTCTCCGCCGACCGATACGGTCCGCGTCGAGGACCTATCGGGGGAAATTCTCGTTTCCCGCTCACATCGCGTTTCGCGCGAATCTCGGAAGTAGAGACTCATGACCACAGCACACGCCACACCTGTATCGAATACGGTGTCGGAATCGGAATTACGCCCGGTCTCCGGCATCGTCGACATCCACGGCAACACAGCCTTTCTACGGACCACCGGCTACCTGCCAGGACCCATCGACGTTCAGATACCGTCGAACATCCTGCGCCAGAAAGGGTTACGTACAGGCGATCTCGTCACCGGCGCCGCACGTGCACCGGAGAAAACACGCCAGAAGTTCGACGCACTCGTTCGCGTCGACGACATCAACGGCCGAGACGCCGGGGACAAGCGCCCGAAGTTCGAGGCTTTGACCCCGCTGTACCCCAACCAGCGCCTGCGGCTCGAAACCACTCCCGACCGCCTGTCCACCCGCATCGTCGACCTCGTGATGCCCATCGGCAAAGGTCAACGCGCGCTTGTCCAGTCACCGCCGAAAGCGGGTAAGACCACAATGGTCAAGGACATCGCCGCCGCCATCGCGCTCAACCATCCCGAGTGCCATCTCATGGTGGTCCTCGTCGACGAACGCCCGGAAGAAGTGACCGACATGATGCGGTCGGTGAAGGGCGAAGTGATCGCGTCGACGTTCGACAGGCCGCCGACGGACCACACGGCCATCGCCGAACTGGCAATCGAGCGAGCCAAGCGTCTCGTCGAAAGCGGCGAAGACGTTGTGGTGCTGCTGGATTCCATCACCCGGCTCGGGCGCGCCTACAACAACTCCTCGCCCGCGTCGGGCCGGATTCTCTCCGGAGGAATCGACTCCACAGCGCTCTACCCGCCGAAACGCTTCCTCGGTGCCGCCCGCAACATCGAGAACGGTGGATCGCTCACCATCATCGCAACAGCCCTCGTCGAAACCGGCTCCCAAGGTGACACAGTCATTTTCGAGGAATTCAAGGGCACCGGTAACGCCGACCTCAAACTCGATCGCAAGATCGCCGAACGAAGAATCTTCCCAGCCATCGACGTCAACCCGTCGGGAACCAGGAAAGACGAACTACTGATGTCGGCCGAGGAATACTCGGCCGTACAGAAAGTCCGACACCTGCTCAGCGGCCTCGACTCGCAGCAGGCAATCGAACTACTGGTCACGCAACTCGCGAAAACTCGGTCCAACCACGAATTCCTCACGCGCGCAGTCACTGCTCGCTAGATGCGGTCAGTTCTGCCCCGGAGAGTTCTCCGCTTCCAGGAACATCTGCAAAAACGATGTACCCGGCGTTGTACTCGGCTGCTCGTCGCGTTCCTCGGGTCCGGTGTCGTCGTTGCCTGTCATCGCTGCGACTCCTGCGGGTCGAGGCTGTCGACGATGAGGTGGCCGGCACCGAGGACATCGAGGATCATGCGCACGGGCCTGGTCGGCGCGAAGATTCGAACCTCGGCGGTGGATGCCGTGACCGCGTCGACGATGACGCTGGCGGCTCCGGAGTAGATGAACGTGACAGCCGACAGGTCGACGCGGACGTCCGAATGCTCGGAGGTGAGCTCCTCGATGCTGTCCATCAGGGGCAAGCGTGCGGTCATGTCCAGCTCGCCGGTGGCCCGGAGCACCGCGAAGTCGGAGGAGTAGGACTCGGTGTCGATCGTGAACCGAGGAGCGTGCTCCTGTGGGTCGGAAGCAAGGTCGACGGACAGTGGATGTGCTGCAGTGATCATGTTCTCTGCCTTCGCGTCGTGAGTTCGTCGAGGTCAACTCTCGCAGCAGAAGGTCTCGTAGCCGTAAATCGTTCCATCACGGTGCCATCACCGAGTGATAACGAAACGATAACGTCAGTAGGTGGGCGCCAAATGGGCCAGGTCGGCGGCCAGTTCCCGACCCTCGTCTCGCACGTCGACGACGTCGGAGTACCCCTCGTCGGCCGGAGTCGGCAGTCCCCGCTCGGTCAGCCACGCGTCGTCGAACAGCTTGCCCAGGTATCCCCGACCCGAGTCGATGAGCAACGAGACGACCGCGTCCGTCGCCCGCAGATCGCGCGCCAACTCGACCGTCGCAGCCGCCACCGTTCCCGAGGATATCCCGACGAGCAGCCCATGGTTGCGAGCCAGCGCCCGAGCGCTGCGGAAGCTGGAGGCGTCGTCGATCCGGATGATGCGGTCGACGATGTCGGTGTCGTACGTGGTCGGCCAGTCGCCGTCGGGCATCGCGCGGCCCGCACCCTCCACGTAGTACGGAGTGACCTCGCCCGAATAGGCCGATCCGACGGGATCGGCTCCGATGATCTGGACCCGGCCATCGGATACTTCCTTCAGATAACGCCCTGTGCCACTGATGGTTCCACCGGTTCCGATGTTGGCCACGAAGTGGGTGATCCGGCCTTCCGTCTGCTCCCACAGTTCCGGCCCCGTCCCGCGGAAGTGCGCGGCGGGATTGGCAGGGTTGTCGTACTGCGCCGAGGTCCACGCATTCGGCACCTGCTCCACCAGACGCGTCACGATGGTACGGGCGTTTCGAGGATGGCCGAGCGGATACTGGGCGCTGGTCAGGACGATCTCCGCCCCGAACGCACGAAGAACCGAAATCTTCTCCGGCGACACCTTGTCCGCCACCACCAGGATGGTTCGGTACCCCTTGGCGGCCGCGATCATCGCAAGACCGGCGCCGGTGTTGCCCGACGTCGCGTCGATGATCACAGAATCGGGGGTCAACGCACCCTCGCG
Organism: Rhodococcus sp. 114MFTsu3.1; assembly: GCF_000383555.1. Lineage (NCBI taxonomy): Bacteria > Bacillati > Actinomycetota > Actinomycetes > Mycobacteriales > Nocardiaceae > Rhodococcus > Rhodococcus sp. 114MFTsu3.1. The sequence continues at coordinate 442,735 of NZ_KB911545.1, forward strand.
CTCGGCATGTTCGATCATCGACGCCGCGATTCTGTCCTTGGCCGATCCTCCGGGATTGACGAACTCGACCTTGCCCAGAAGTGTTGCCTCGGTGCTGGATCCCAGTCCTCCCAGGTCCACCAGAGGTGTGTTTCCGATGAGGCCCAGGACGGATTCCGACGGTGCTGTCGTGATCACCTGGTCCGCTACGAGATCCGTGATGTCGTCCACCTCCATGACGTTCGAGGCCGAGCTGGTCGACGCTGCGACAACGGCCATCGCACAACGTAACCCCTTCGATCACGGAATTCACGAGTTCCACTCAGCATGATTCCAGAGCGTGTAACGCTCACCATGATTTCATCCCTTGCCTTCGGACGGTCGCGGCGAACGTGCAGGTAGGAGGCCCGAATTCGCATCGTTAAGTTGTAATTGACCATTTCGGTAGATGAACTTCGTTGGTATTCGCGGCGACGGACCCCACACTGAGTGCGTTCCCCCGGCGATGCCACGAATCATCCTGAAAGGGCCAGAAATTCCTCACATGACTCACGAATTCGATCGACGCCGCTTCCTCGGTTTCGGGGCTGCGCTGGTCGGTACCGGGTTTCTGGCTGCATGCGGCGGCGCCACCACTCCGACCGGGAGTGCTGCGGCATCGGGTTCCCCGACACCCGGCGGTACCGTCACGTACCTCAACGAGAAGTTGATCGACGGATACCAGCAGCAGAGCACCGGATCCTGGCATGTGGCGCAGGTGTGGAACCAAGTGGTGGAGAGGCTGTTCTACTACGACGCCGACGGCGTGTTCCGTCCGCACCTGGCAACAGGATTCACCGAGAACGACGACCGCACCGAGTTCGGCCTGACCATCAGGCAGGGCGTCACCTTCTCCAACGGCGAGAAGCTCGACGCCGCCGCGGTGGCGTCGAACCTGAACCTGTTGGGCACGGGAGACAAGGGGCGAGGAGTCCCGAGAGCCGCGTACTTCCCGCCCAGTTACGACGTAGCGGAGGCGACGGGTGAGTACGACGTGACGATCCGCCTGACCGAACCGTTCGGTGACTTCATCCAGAAACTCGGGGCGTGGACGACCGTCGGAATTCTTGCCCCCGCGACGATCGACGCCGGCCTCGCCGATCAGTCCGATCTGAGCAAGATCTTCGGGACCGGGCCGTTCGTCGTCGAATCATGGCTCCCGAGCAAGGAGGTGGTGCTACGCCGCCGAGAGGACTACTCCTGGCCGCGCAGTGATACCGCGCACGACGGCCCGGCCTACCTCGAGAAGATTACCGTGCAGCAGGTGATCGAACCCTCGCTGCGCGGAGGATCACTCCAGGCAGGCCAGGTGGACATCATCCACTACGTCCAACCGACCGAGGAGCCCTTCGTCACCGACGGATTCACCCTCATCGCACCGACGTTCTTCGGCAGCGTCTGGGGTCTTCAACTCCGCCTGACCGCAGCACATCTCGACGACATCCGAGTGCGTAGAGCGCTCACCCACGGCGTCGACCGCGCCGACATCATCGCCACCAACTACCCGAGCGGCGCATGGACCGAAGCGAAGTCGACGTTCAACGAGATCGTGCCAGGGACATTGGATCTGCGCGACAGATTCGCGTACGACCCCGACCTGTCGAACCGTCTGCTCGACGAGGCGGGGTGGACGGACCGCAACAGCGACGGATACCGCGTCAAGGACGGCGAGCAGCTCAGCCTGCTGATCTACCCCTCGGTGTTCATCACCACCTCCGAGGCCGACCTGCAGTTGGTCGCCCAGCACTGGCGTCGGATCGGGGTTCGGCTCGAGATCAAGGGCACCGACTTCTCCAACTACAACACCGTGACGGCCCAGCCGGACGTGCCGCTGTACGAGAACCACTGGCTTGCAGGCAGTCAGAGCGAGATGTGGCGGTGGTGGCACAGCTCGCAAGCCAATCAGTTCAAGACCCCGGGCGAGGAACTCGACGGCCTGCTCACCACGCTGGTGCAGGCGACATCGGAGCCCGCTCGCATCGACGCGTCCAAGGCGGTGCAGGAGTACGTGATCGACAACGCCCTGTACATACCGATCCACGAGTTCCGTCAGACCTGGGGCGCCGCGAACCACCTGAAGGACCTGAGTGTCGACGGTCTCGGGCTGATCAACTTCTACGACGCCTGGATCGACGAGTCGAACCGGCGAACGACGTAAGGACTTCATTCTCTTGTCTCACACGACGCGGTACGCGCTCTCGAGAATCGGGCAGGCTCTGCTGACGGTGTTTCTCGTCTACATCGTGGTGTTCGTCATCGTCACGTTGCTGCCGGGCGATCCCGTGTCCGGCAGGCTGAGCAACCCCGAATACGGATACACCGCCGACGAAATCTCCGAGATGCTCGTCTACTTCAAACTCGACCGCCCGGCCTGGGAGCAGCTGTGGGTGGCGCTGGAACGACTGCTGCACGGTGATCTAGGCCTGTCGTATGCATCCAACCTTCCGGTGTCGACGCTGTTGTGGTCGGGAGTTCCGTCCACCCTGCAGCTCGCGGGCACTGCATTCGTCATCGCGATCGTGTTCGCAGCCGCCGTCGCCGTCGGCGCGTTCTTCCTGCCGACGAGATTCGGCGGCGGGATCCTTCGAGCATTCCCGTCGCTCTTCCTGTCGCTGCCCAACTTCCTGATCGGGCTCGTCGTCATCAACGTGTTCTCCTTCCAGCTCGGACTGTTCGTACTCAGCGACTTCCGCAGCGTGGACTCGCTGATCTACCCGGCCGTCACCCTCGCCATCCCGGCGTCGGCGCCGATCGCACAGGTGTTCATCAGCGCGCTGGACACCGCGCGGTCCGAGCAGTACGCCACCGTCGCCGTCTCCAAAGGAATCGGCAAATTCGAACTGCTGACCAGGCACCTGCTGCCCAACGCGGCGCTGCCGACCTTGACGATCACCGCGATCATCGTCGGCGATCTGTTGGGCGGATCGATCATCACCGAAGCGATCTTCGGCCGAAACGGCGTCGGCAGCGTCGTCGAGAAAGCCGTCGGCGAGCAGGACGTGCCGGTGTTGCAGGCGGCCGTGGTACTCGCGGCGGTGCTGTTCCTCGCGATCAACCTCGTCGTCGACCTCGTGTATCCCGTCCTGGACCCGCGCCTGCGTCGGACGGTGACGGCATGAGCATCCTCGACCGCCCACGCACCGCCACCGTCACGGGAGCGGTTGCCGTGCTCGGATCCGCCACCAAGGCACGCAACGGCTACACCGTCGCCGCGCTGCTGTTCGTCCTGCTGATCGCGGCATGGGCGATCGCACCCGGCCTGTTCACCAGCCAGGACCCATACCTCGGGACCACCGCGGACAAGTTCCTGCCGCCGTCCTGGAGCCACCTGTTCGGCACCGACCAACTGGGCCGCGACATTCTCACCCGCGTCATCCACGGCACTCGGTCGGCCGTACTCACCGCGTTGCTCGCGGTGGCCATCGGATCGGTCGCGGGCAGCATCGTCGGGCTCGTCGCCGGATTCTTCGGGCGCGGCGTCGACGCCGTCCTCGGCCGCGTGATCGACACCTTGCTCGCGATCCCCGGCTTCCTGCTGGCCGTCATCGTCGTCGTCTCGCTCGGGTTCGCGAGCGTCAATGCCGCCATCGCCGTAGGTATCTCGTCGATCGCCGTGTTCGCCCGGCTCATCCGTTCCGAAACGCTCCGAGTGAAGAACTCGGCCTTCGTCGAATCCTCGAAGCTGATCGGCGGAGGCACGCTGACGGTCCTGTTCCAACACGTACTCCCGAACGTGTATCGATCGGTGCTGGCGCTGGCAGTCCTGCAGTTCGGGCTCGCCATCATCAACGTGTCCGCCCTCGCGTTTCTCGGCTACGGCAACCCGCCACCCAGCCCGGACTGGGGACTGTTGGTGGCCGAGGGGAAGGACTTCTTCTACCGGTACCCCTGGTTCGTCTACGCCCCGGGCGTCGTGATGGTGGCGTCGGTGCTCGCTCTCCAGCAACTCAGCAAGTCCATCGGAAACAAGGACAGGTGACATGACGGCAACGGCGGAACTGCGCGAGAACGCTCACTCGATCTCGGACCCGGCACCACTGCTGGCCGTCCGTGATCTCGCGGTAGCGTACGACGGCAACCTGAATCACCCGACGGTCTCGGGTGTCTCGTTCGACGTTCGAGCCGGAAGCACGGTGGCGATCGTCGGCGAATCGGGATCCGGCAAGTCGACGGTCGTCGGCGCCGTTCTGAAACTTCTCGGCGACCGCGTTGCCGTCGGTGGGACGGTCGAGTTCGGAGAGAGGGACATCCTGCGGCTGCGGGAGCGCGACTTTCGACGAATCCGCGGACGGCGCATCGGGTTCGTGCCGCAGGATCCCACGGCGTCGCTCAATCCGGTCCGGCGGATCGATCGCCAGATATTCGAGGCGTTCCGATCCTCCGGCCTCCCGGAATACGCACAGCCGAAGAACTTTCACGATCAGGCTGTCGCACTGCTGGATTCGGTGGGGATCCCGACGCCGGAGCGGGCGCTGCACTCGTACCCGCACCAACTGTCCGGCGGTCAACTGCAGCGCGTGCTCATCGGTATCGCGATCTCGCAGCGACCTGCGTTGATCGTCGCGGACGAACCGACGTCGGCGCTCGACGTCACCATCCAGAAGACGATCCTGGACCTGATCGATCGGTTGAAAACCGAGCGGGACCTGTCGGTTCTGCTCATCACCCACGATCTGTCACTCGCCGCCGAGCGCGCGGACACCGTCGTGGTGCTGAACCGAGGCAGAGTCGAAGAGTCCGGAACGTCGGCGGAGGTCCTGGCCGATCCGAAGTCCACGTACGCACGGAACCTGATCGGCGACATTCCCAGCATCGACCCCGATCGATTCGCAGCGGCGAAGGCCGAACGCGCCCTGCCTGATACCGAACCCGCCCTGTCGGTCGTCGACATCCACAAGGCCTTCGACGTCGGTCGGCACCGCATTCAAGCTCTCGACGGTGTGTCCTTCGAGATCCCGGCAGGCCGGACGCACGCACTCGTAGGCGAATCGGGTTCCGGCAAGTCGACCCAGGCCAGGCTCGTCCTGCGACTGGAGGAACCGGACGCCGGACAGATAGTCGTGGCCGGACAGGACATCTCCCACCTCGGTACACGCGGACTGCGTGATGCCCGCAGGCACCTGCAGCTGGTGTACCAGAACCCTTTCCACTCGCTCGACCCGACGTATTCCGTGGAGCAACTCGTGGCGGAACCGCTCGTGCGGTACAAGATCGGTTCACGAACCGAGCGGAGGGAACGCGCGGTCGAAGTACTCGATCTCGTCGGACTGGACCAGACGTTCCTGCGCCGAAGAATACGCGCGCTGTCCGGAGGCCAACGACAACGAGTCGCCATCGCCCGGGCACTGAGCCTGAGCCCGAAAGTACTGGTGCTCGACGAACCGACGTCCGCGCTCGACGTCACCGTGCAGGCACAGATCCTGCAGGTGTTGATCGAGCTACAGGTCAGGCTCGGCGTCAGCTACCTGTTCATCTCGCACGACCTGTCCGTCGTACGCCAGCTTTCTGACACGGTCACCGTCCTGCGCCGCGGAGTCGTCCAGGAAGCAGGCCGCACCGAGGACGTGTTCTCGGCGCCCACCAGCGAGTACACCCGAAAGCTCGTCCGATCGATCCCCACCTGGGAGCCCAACGAAAAAGGAGACACAGCATGACCGCTTCACCGGACACAGCCGTAGGCCTGGACGTCGTTCCCGTCGCCGGTTACATCGGCGCGCAGATCACCGGCGTCGACCTCCGTGACGACCTCGACGACGCCACCGTCACCGAGATCCAGGGCGCCTTGAACCAGTACAAGGTCGTGTTCTTCCGCGACCAGCAGATCGGGCACGCCGAGCAGGTCGCGTTCGCCCGCAAGTTCGGCAAGGTCACCCCGGCTCATCCGCACGAGGAGAACCCGCCGGAAGGATTCCCGGAGATCCTGCCGATCGACAGCAGGCGCTACGACAAGAACCTCGGCCGCAAACGCACGTCCTACGACCACAGCTGGCACACCGACGTCACCGCCCTGATCAACCCGCCGGCAGCGTCGATCCTGCGGGCGGACATCCTCCCGCCCTACGGCGGTGACACCGCCTGGGCCAACCTCGTCGCCGCGTACGAGAACCTACCGAAGGAACTGCGGAACTTCGTCGACACACTCGACATCAAGCACCAGTTCCAGGCACGAGCAGCCGCCGGCAGCCAGCGCGACCGAAAGATAAAGGAAGCCAACCTCGTCGCCTACCACCCGGCTGTTCGAGTCCACCCACTGACCGGCGAGCGTGCGCTGTTCGTCAGCCCCGGATTCACTCGCGGCGCACGCGAAATCCGCGGATTCACCCCGGACCAGAGCGAGCGGCTGCTCGAGTTGCTGTGGGCCGAGGCGTCGAAGACCGAGTACACGGTCCGATTCCAGTGGAAGCCCGGCAGTGTCGCGTTCTGGGACAACCGCGCAACCGCTCACCTCGCGATCGCCGACGCCGGGCACCTCGGTCACGACCGAGTGCTCTACCGCGTCACGCTCGAAGGGGACGTACCGGTGGGTGTCGACGGACGACAGTCCGAGGCAGTCTCGGGAGAGCCGTTCCACGGCGCATGAGCCGGTACCTGCGCTTCACCACCAATCTCATCCCGGGCGCTCTGCAAGGGCCGGGCGCGACGCATCCGTTCGTCGACATCGACGACTTCGTCCGCTCGGCTCGACTCGCCGAGCAGGCGAGGCTCGACGCGGTGTTCTTCGCCGACTCGCAGGGCATTCCTCCCGGCGGGCGCGGCTTCGCGTACCTGGATCCGCTGACAGTGCTGCCGGCGCTCGCCCGGGAGACCGAGCACGTCGGTCTCGTCGCGACGGCGTCGACGACCTACTCGACGCCGTACGCGCTGGCTCGGTCGATTCTGTCGCTCGACCACATCTCCCACGGCCGAGCCGGCTGGAACATCATCACCACGATGGACCCGACCGTCGCGCGGAACTTCGGCGGCGGCGAACCACCGCCGCGGGAGGAACGGTACCGTCGGGCCGACGAATTCACCGAGGTGGTTCTGGCGCTGTGGGATTCGTGGCGCGACGACGTCACCGAGAACTGGGACCTGGAGAATCTCCGACGAGAGCCCATCGACCACGTCGGCGAATTCTTCTCCGTCGCAGGCCCGTTGCAACTACCGCGTTCCCGGCAGGGCAGACCGGTGCTGTTCCAGGCGGGTGGGTCCGATCGAGGAATCGAGACCGCAGCCAGATTCGCCGACGCGGTGTTCTCGGTGGGCCTCACGGAAGACGCGTCCCGGGACTACCGCGAGCGACTGAACAAGGAGACCCGTAACACCCGCGGTGGATCCGAGGGCGTCCTCGTTCTGCCCGGCATCTTCTTCTCCGTCGGAAGTACCACGAACGAGGTGGATCGCCTGCTGCACGACGCCGAGAACGCACTCGACGGAACGGATGCGCTGCACCGCTTCGCATCCAGATTCGACCTCGACCCGGACGAGATCGACCTCGACGGACCGGTACCACCCCAGGTGGCGGTCACCGACAACACACGATCGATCGGCTTCGCCCAGGGCGGAGCCGATTTCGCCCGCAGCAACCGCGACCTCACGCTCCGCCGATTCATCGTCCTCGGCGGAGGCGGTCATCGCCGGGTCTTCGGCACCCCGGAGTCCATCACCGACGACCTGATCGGGTGGACGGAGCGCGGAGCGGCCGACGGGTTCACGGTATTCGTGGAGTCGTTGCCGCAGTTCGCCGACCACATCGTTCCGTTGCTGTGGGAACGCGGAGTACACCGCCGCGAATACTCCGGAACCACGCTGCGCGACAACTTCGCACAACACACAGGCTGACATCGCGACCGACCGATCGACAACAAACAAGGAGAAGACATGACGGACACATCGACACGACAGCTCGGCACCGACGGACCAGTGGTCTCGCGGACAGGCGTCGGCTTCATGAGCTTCCGCACCGGCTCCGGCCCCGAGGACCTACGTGCCGCCACCGACGTCGTGGATGCGGCACTGGACTCCGGCATCACGTTCTTCGACACCGCCGACGTGTACGGACCCGAACACAGCGAGATCCTGCTCGGCAAAGCGCTGCAGGGTCGACGCGACAAGGTGGTCCTCGCAACCAAGTTCGGCAACCCACTCGACCGGGAGACCAATCCGAACGCGAAAATCGACGGCAGCCCCGAGTACGTCCGGACCGCCATCGACGCGTCACTGCGACGTCTGGAAGTCGACCACGTCGACCTCTACTACCTCCACCGCGTGGATCCGACGGTCCCCATCGAGGACACCGTCGGCGCGCTGAAGGAACTCGTCGACGCCGGCAAGATCCGCCACATCGGACTGTCCGAGGCAGGACCGAACACCATCCGCCGCGCTCACGCCGTACACCCGATCGCAGCGATTCAGAGCGAGTGGTCACTGTTCAGCCGGGACATCGAGACATCCACCGTGCCCGTCGCGCGAGAACTGGGCATCGCGCTGGTGCCCTTCTCCCCGCTGGGACGCGCGTGGTTGACCGGCGCAGTGCACACCAAAGAGGACATCAAGGGCAGGTTGGTGGACCACCCCCGCTTCGCCGACGAGAACTTCCAGACCAACAAAGCCCTCGCCGACGAGGTGGTCGCGGTCGCAGCCGATCTCGGTGTGAAACCGTCGCAGGTGGCGTTGGCGTGGATTCTCGGACGCGGCGACGACGTCGTGCCCATTCCTGGAACGCGGCACGCCGAGTACGTCCGCGAGAACGCGGGTGCGCTGGCGGTCACGTTGACGGCGGATCAGGAAGCCAGGCTCGCGAAGCTGGCCGATCAGGTGGCGGGGCATCGCTCGATTCAGCCGGAGAACCTGGGCACCGAAGCGCCCCTCCCTTCCTGACACCCACGCGCACGACGAAACGGAGAACCTTCACGTGAGCCGCGAATTCCTCTGGTACATCCCCAACACGACCTCACCAGGCCACCGAGGCGACGACACCGTCGACGGCTGGGGGACGCTCGAATTCTCCGTCGAGCAGGCTCTCCTCGCCGAAAAGCACGGCTGGGGAGGAGCATTGATCGGAACGGGATGGGGGAGGCCGGACACCTTCACCGTCGCCACCGCTCTCGCGGCGCGGACCGAGAACTTCACCCCGCTCATCGCGATCCGGCCCGGGTACTGGCAGCCCGCTCACTTCGCGAGCGCAGCAGCGACGCTCTACTCGCTGACCCGAGGTCGGGTGTTCGTCAACATCGTCAGTGGCACCGACGATCTGGGAGCCTACGGCGACGGAGAATTCGACAAGTCACGACGGTACGACCGCACGCGGGAATTCCTGAAGATCGTGCGCACGTTGTGGGCCGAGGAGAACGTCAGCATCGACGGCGAATTCTGGCAGGTGGAGAACTCGACCGTCGTTCCCCGGCTGCCCGACGGTGGCCGACCCCGGCTGTACTTCGGTGGCGCGTCTGCGGCCGCGGAGGAAGTCTCGGCCGCCGAGGCCGACGTTCAACTCTTCTGGGGTGAGCCGCTCGACGGCGTCGCCGAACGCATCGACCGCCTGAAGGTGCTGAGCGACAAAGTGGGACGAGAACACGAACCACTGCAGTTCGGTCTTCGCGTCACCACTCTGATCCGTGACACCGCCGAGGAAGCGTGGCGGGACGCCGAAGCCAAGGTGGCGCAGATGGCGGGCCGGAAAGATCCGCTGCGCCCGGCCAATCCTCGGGACGCCACCGGACAGCAGCGGCTTCTGGACCTCGCGGAACGAGGCGATGTTCTCGACACCAACCTCTACACCGCGCCCGGGAGGCACGGCGGAGGCGGAGCCGGAACCACCTGGCTCGTCGGAACGGCAGCAGAAGTCGCGGCGGCCCTGGAGCGCTACGCGGACCTTGGCGTCAGCCACTTCGTGCTGTCCGACACCCCCTACGCCCGAGAGGTCGCGCGCATCGGCGACCAGCTGCTGCCACTACTCACAAGGGGCTAGCGGGTGTAACGCTGGAAATGAGCCGCCCGGACGGCCGGGGCGAGCCCGCGTACCTGGAGGAACTGAGCTGCGCGGGCTCGTACTTGCGCGATGTCGTCCTCGAGCAGCCCGACGCCACCGCGTGCCACAACACCCGCGGTCGTGGCACGAACTGCGATCTCGTCGAGGACCACGCGCCAGTGCGGATCCGGTAGCGGAGTTGCGTACGCGAGCTCCAGTTCGTCGGAGATGGCGGCCAACGATCGGTCGTCGGGGAACAGTGCCGCCGCGTCGTCGAGTGCAGCCCTGGCGAGACCGTAGGGACCCACCGGCGGATACGTCGTCACGGTGGCGGGGTCGACCGTCGGATCGAGCTGAAGTGCCCGTCGCGCGTCCAGGCCGAGCACTCCGTCGCGCGCTTTCCACTCCGCGACCGGAACTACCTCGGACACGAACTCGTCCGGCAGAAATACATCCTCGAACGTCAGTGTGGCAGTCCGTGAGCCGAACACGGCCGTCAGTCTCGACACTCGGCCGGAGACGCCGGGCTGGTCGAGCGGCGCGATACCGAACACGTAGTCCTCGCGGGCCTCGTCGACAGCGTCGAGCCAGACCACATCGGTGAGGCCCCAGCCGGAGTGCCAGCCGATCACCCCATCGATGCGATATCCGCCGGGCACCTTGCGGGCTATCGTTCCTCGGCGCTGCGGCCAGGATCGGACGTGACCCATCCCGGCTCCGCCGATCAACTCTCCGGTCGCCAATAGCGGTAGCAAAGCGAGTGTTTCGGGCGTCCCGGCCTTGATGGCCGGTACGACGGGTGCACCGTGTTGGGTGACGATGGTGGCCGTCGACGGGTCCGCGCCGAAGAGAAGTTCCTCCGCTGCGTTCTGCACCTCCCGTGGAACATCGAGACCTCCGTATTCGGCCGGAACGAACCACCGGTGGTACCCGACCTCCCGCAACGCGTCGATGTGCGATCTCGGCACCTCGGTGCGGTCGACCTCCACCGCACGAGGCGCGATGACCTCCTCGACGAGGCGGGCGAACTCACGATATACCGGATGGGTTCTCGGATCTGTTGTTACTTCGGTGGCGGCGGTCATCGACAACCTTTCGAATCGAATGCGTACTACAGCCAAAGTAATTCAGTCGAAGGTTCCGAATGACAATTCGAATCTTCGGGATTTCAAAAAACCGTACAGAATTACTTCATCCGAATTTCGACCTGCAATCACGATGAATCTATTCATGGTGGTCGGGATGCAGAGTTGTCTATGGTTCCTCCAATCCGACATACGTGCACGAGAGGAAATGTCTTGAGCAGCTCCACAACACATCAGCGGACATCGGCATGAGAATCCGTTCCATCCAGAAATTGGTGCCGCTGATCGCCGTACTCGTCGCCGCGCCACTATTGGCCGGATGCACCAGCTCCGCCGACGACGGAGCCGTCACCTTCCGGTTCGCCAACTCACCCACTGCGCTGTCCCTCGTTCGCATCGCCGACGAACTCGGCTACTGGGACGACGCCGGAGTCAAGCCCGAATACGTCGGCCCCGCAACGGCCGTCCCTGCCGTGCAGCTACTCGACCAGGGCGCCATCGACATCGCCACCGGCATGTTCAACAACGACATCGACGGCAAGGTCAAAGGATTCGAGTTCACGGCTATCGCGTCGAGCATGCTCGATCTGCCCGAAGAACCGCACATGTCGTACTTCACCCAGGCGGGCTCCGACATCACGCGAGACAACCTGAAAGCGATCGAGGGCAAAACCGTCGGGCTCTCGGGTTTCAACAGCTGCACCGACCTCGTCCTCAAGCGGTACCTGCTGAAGAACGGTGTGGACCTGGACAAGGTCAACTTCCTCGAACTCAAGAACGAGTTGATCGCACCGGCCATCGAGCGCGGAGAAGTGGACCTCGGTGTCTTCCACCCACCGCTCATCGGAGTTCTGCTCAGCCAGCCGGACAAGTTCACCCAGGCGTTCACCTCCTACGAGGACTGGGGTCCGCTCGGTGGCCAAGCCCCGTACGTGGCCAGCAACAAATGGTTGAAGGAAAACCCCGACGCTGCACGCGCATTCGTCGGTGTCATCGCCCGCACGGCGAACTGGGCCAACGCACACCCCAAGGAGTCCGCCGAGATCGCAGGCAAGACCACCGGCTACCCCGTCGAGCAGACCACCAACTGGCATTACGCACCGAATGCATTGCTCGACAAAGCAAGCCTGCAACTGTGGTGGGACCTGGTCGAAGAAGTCGGAACACCGCTGCCGGGCTCGGAGCACCTGAAGCCCGAGGACATCGCCACCAACGCGTTCAACCCGTACGCCACGTCGGCCGACCTGATCGAGTCCCAGGACTTCAACACCGAAATCGTCACCGAGGAACAGAACGACGGAATCTTCAAGACCCACTTGGTCGACATCGAGGGACTCGAAGAATGACCACCACGGATCGGAACAGGTGAACTGCCATGAGTCAACAACTGCTCGACGGCGCACGCAGCGCGACGAACAACACAACACACGCCAAGATCGAAGCCAAGCGGGTGGTCAAGCTGTACCCCACGCCGGGGACACGGCGTGGGACCACGACCGTGCTCGACGGTTTCGACCTACGGATCGAGAGCGGCGAATTCGTGTCCCTGCTCGGACCGAGTGGATGCGGAAAGTCGACGTACCTCAACATCCTTGCCGGCCTGGAGTCCTACAACGGTGGCGCCGTCCTGATCGACGGCAAGCGCGTCGACGGCGTCGACAAGAACGTGGGCGTCGTCTTCCAGGGATACGCACTGTTCCCGTGGCTGACCGCGCAGAAGAACGTCGAGGTCGGCCTGAAGATCCGCGGTGTGCCCAAGGCCGAGAGAAGGGCGCGTGCGGCGGAAGTACTGAAGACCGTCGGGCTCGAATCCGCCGCCGACCGGCTGCCCCACCAGCTGTCCGGAGGTATGCGTCAGCGCGTCGCGATCGCCCGCGTGCTCGCGTACGAACCGGAGATACTCGTGTTCGACGAACCGTTCGCGGCCCTCGACGCGCAAACCCGTGAATTCCTGCAGGGCGAGCTACTGCGCATCTGGGAGTCGGGCGAGAAGAAGAAGACGGTCCTGTTCGTGACCCACTCGATCGACGAGGCGGTCTTCCTGTCCGACCGCATCGCCGTCATGACCAAATCTCCCGGCCGGGTGAAGGACATCATCGACGTCGATCTGCCACGCCACCGCGACAATGCGATCCGCAGCTCCGAGGAGTTCGTGCACGTTCGCTCCCGCGTCGCCCGAGTCCTGGAAGACGAGGTGAACAATGTCCTCGGCGCTCGATGAGCAGGAGGAGGTGACGACGCCTCCCAAAGGAAGAAATCCCTTCCTCGACAAGTACGACCGGTTCGTCTACGGCGCGATCGGACTGGTCGGATTTCTCGTCGTCTGGTGGGCTGTCGTCGATTTCGGTTACGTCTCCGACCTCTACCTGTCCAAGCCGCTCGACGTGTTCTCGGCGTTCGTCGACGGCCTGGTCGACGGCACCCTGACGTCGGAGATCTGGCCGAGCGTGCAGCGCGCACTCGTCGGGTTCGCGTTCGCGTTGGTAGGGGGTATCGCGCTCGGCATCCTCGTCGGCTCGGTGAAGATCTTCCAGAAGCTCACCGAGCCGGTGCTGCTGTTCTTCCGCAACCTGTCGCTGCTGGCGTTGCTGCCGGTGTTCGTCGTCTTCCTCGGCATCGGTGAGGAATCGAAGATCGCCATCGTCTTCTGGGCGTGCTTCTGGCCGATCTTCATCACCGCCGTCGGCGCAGTGTCGAGCGTCGAACGGATCCTGCTGAATGCAGCACGCACGCTCGGTGCAGGACGGGTGTACATCTTCACCCAGGTCGTGCTGCCCGCCGCCATTCCCGGCATCTTCCCCGGCATCAGGTTGGCCGCTGCCAACGCGTTCACGGCGCTCGTCGCGGCCGAACTCGTCGGCGGTGCACAAGGCATCGGCATCTACATCAACAACGCGGCACTCCGCTACCAAACTCCGCAGATGTACGCAGGCATCCTCACTCTCGGCCTGATCGGCATTCTGGTCAACGCCGTCATGACCGGCGTCGAGTGGAAGGTGACCGGATGGCAACGAGGACTCACGAGTAGATGAGATACCGAACAACACTGGTAGCACTCGTCATTCCGCTGCTGGTCGCGTGCGGTTCGAACATTCGGATCGACGACGGTTCGGCCGGCACCGACACACTGACGGTGTACGTCGGCGCCGGTGACGACCGCGAGATCCTGCAGTACGCGGCCGACACTCTGCTACCCGACCTTCGGCTCGAACTGATCGATGCCGACGAGCACTCCAATTCCAAGGTGGCGGCCGGGGAGGGAGATCTGTAGTACTACCAGCACATTCCGGCGTTCGAGGCGGACCAGCAGGAGAACGGCCTGGACGCGCTGAGCATCGTATCCAAGGTCAATGTCGTTCCCTACGGGCTGTACTCGTCGACATGGAAGGACCTCGCCGACACTGCCGACTGGCTGAACGTCGACCTCGTCGAGGACCAGGTCACCGGTAGTAGCCTGCCGCACGGCTCCAAGGTGGTCCTGCCGAACACCGCGACCGGCTTCGCCCGCGGACTCTACTTGCTGCAAAGCGCCGGCCTGACGCAGCTGGACCGACCCTTCGGCGGCACCACCGTGCAGGACCTGACCGTCACGGAAGCGAACGTGGTGGACTCGCTGCGGCACCTGTCCCTGCTACCGCTCGAGTACGGCGAATTCGTCGACGGGTTGTACGACAACTACGACGCCGTCGTCCTGACCCCGAAGCAGGCAGAGTCCATCGGACTCGACCCGGCGACCGACGCACTCGCCGTCGAACCAGGACCCGAGAACCCGTACGCGCACGTCGTCGTCGCCCCGTCCCGTCTCGCAGGCGACGAACGGGTGCTCGAACTGACGCACGCGCTCGAAAGCCCCGAAACCGCACAGTTCCTCGAATCGAAATACCACGGCGCGAACATCCCTGTGACTGCCGCACACACCAACTGACGAGAGAGAAGACGATGACCCATTCCTTGCGCCGGGCAGGTGCCGTCACGACGACGGCAGCGGTGGCACTCCTCGCGTTCGCGGCACCCGCGGCAGCACACGTACGGACGGACGGCGATCCGGTCCCCCAGGGCGGCTACGGCATCGTCCGACTGATCGTGCCGGGAGAATCGGCCACGGCGTCGACCGTCCGGCTGACAGTGACGCTGCCGGACGGCGTCGACCTGACATCGGCGCGCACCCTTCCCGTCCCCGGGTGGACGGCGACCGTGGAGCGTGAAGGTGGCGACACCGGCCGCGTCGCCAGGATCAGCTGGACGGTCACCGACCCCGCAGGCGGATACGGCGTCGACGAATTCCGTGACTTCTCGTTCTCCGGCGGACCGTGGCCGGACGACGTCGACTCCATCGCACTGCCGTCGGACCAGGCCTACTCGGACGGCTCGGTCGTGTCCTGGAACGAGGTCGCCGTCGACGACGCCAGCGAACCCGAGCACCCCGCACCCGAGGTCGCGTTGGTGGCGGCGTCGGACGCGCACAGCCACGGCGACGGACACGGGGACACCGCGTCGGCCCGGCACGAGGACACCGAAACCGATGGCACCACCTGGGTGTGGCCGACCGTCTCGGTGGTGAGCCTGGTGCTCGCCGTAGCCGCGATCGCCGGGTTGGGACTGGTGGTGCGGCGGGGTCGTGGCGCGGGTTCGTGACCTCGGCATCGTGCTCGTGGTGCTCGCCGCCGGGCTACTGCTCGGCAGCGGGACCGCGTCCGCACACGCAAGTCTGATCTCGACGACTCCGACCACCGGAACGCACGTCGACGACGCCCCGAGCGAGCTGACTCTGCAGCTGAACGAACCCGTCACCCTCATCGAGGGGTCGGCGCAGCTGATTGACGGGGACGGAAAGACATTCGACTTCTCCGACGTACGCGTGGACGACGGTCAACGCCGGATCGTCCTCGTCCCCGCCGTCACCGTCCAGGACGGTGCGTACCTGGCCACGGCTCGCGTCGTCTCGGCCGACACACACGTGGTGTCGTTGTCGATCCAGTTCACCGTCGGATCGGTGACTCAGCAGGGAAAATTCGACGCAGGGGAGTCCGGCGGTGGCGTCGAACAATACCTGAACTACCCGGCCAAAACCCTTGCCTATCTGGGCTTGGTGGCCACTGCGGGTGTTCTGCTGTCCTCGTTGCTCGTGTGGAGATCAGCGGTGGGTACGACCCGTTTTCGGGTGGTGTACCGAATCGGTGCGCTCGCACTGGCTCTCGGACTGGCAGGCAGACTGTTCGTACTCGTCGCGCAACAATCCGGGGGAGCACGAGAGATCTCGACCGCCGGACTCGGTACTGTGCTCGTCACGCCGCACGGTTCGGCCTTGCTTGTGGCAGTGGGATTGTCGATGGTTGCGGCCGGAATCGGGCGCACCCCGATCGTGTTCGGTCTCGTGTACGCCGGCGCGGCGATTCTCGCCGTGACTCTCAGCGGCCACGGCGGCTCTGCCGGAGGATGGCCGTGGGCGTTCCTGGCGACGCTCCTGCACGTCTACGGCATGACGGTGTGGCTGGGCGGCCTCGCGGTGATGCTGCTCGTACTGCGTGCGGCACCCCGACTGCAGCGATGGCACCGCACCGCGACGGTGCACGTCGGACTCGTGGTCGTTGCGGGCCTCGGTCTGTCGCTGCTGCAGGTCCAGCCGCTGCCGGCGCTGTGGAGGACGTCGTACGGAGCAGTGTTGCTGGCCAAAGTTCTCGCAGCCGCGTTCGTCGTCGGCCTCGGACATCTGGCGTACCGACGATTCCGACGCCGGACCCTTCTCGTGGAAACCGCAGTGGCCGTGACGGTTCTGGCCCTGACCTCGATCCTGTCCTCGCACACGCCGGCCAAGGACGTGTACACGACGAACATCGCCACCACCCTCGACTTCGGTTCCTCGGATGTCCTCGACATCGGAATCGACTCGATCAGGCGAGGACCCCAGCAGCTCACCGTCACGTACGAAGGTGCGGGGGCTTCCGACGTCGGCGTCAGCGCCGACCTGTCCTCGGTGGACGCCAACGTCGCCCGATTGCCCGTCGAACTCACCGAACCTGTGCACGACGGTGACCGAACCATCTGGCGCAGCGAGCACCTGGTCGTCCCAGCGCCGGGGGAGTGGAAGGTTTCCATCCGATTCTCAGGCCTGGACGGCCCCAAAGTCGCATCGTTCTTCTACGACGCGATGTAACCCGAGTTTGTCAATATATTCGTTCAGTCTGATTCCGACGTGAGCCGATGTCCGAAATGAGATGGTTCGGCCGGTGGGTCGTTTGCGCAGGTCACGACGGGTCCACCTCGTCCGTGGTTACTGGATAGTGGCAATAGTCATAGGTATGTAAATTAAACAACTCATCAGTAAGTCGCTATCTTCGAACTCGGTTCAGAGATCCACCGTATGGCTCGGCTGGTGGACAGCAACCCTCGTTCAGCGGCGGGGTGCTTCCGAGCAAAACCTGGCTCGCTTCAAACCGAAGCGAGCAAGCGTTGAGAAGCGAAGGATGCAGCCAGTGTCGGAAAGTGCAGTACCCGAATCGAATTCCATCGTCGACATCGCCGGGTTGGTCGTCGAGTTCGGATCGGGCAAGAACAAGCACGTCGCCGTCGACGGCGTGGACCTGCAGATCGGACCGAGCGAAGTGGTCGCTGTGGTCGGAGAATCGGGGTCCGGCAAGTCCACTCTCGTATCGGCCATCCTCGGGCTGCTCCCCAGTTCCGCGTCCGTCACCTCCGGCACCATTCGTGTGGACGGTTCGGACACCACGAGCTGGAAAGAGAACGACTGGCGAACGATCAGAGGACGCCGCATCGGCCTCGTGCCCCAGGACCCGATGTCCAACCTGGATCCGGTGCTACGAATTGGACACCAGGTCGACGAGGCCGTGCGGGCGCACAGGCGCCTGCCGCGCGCAGAGGTGCACGACGAGACTGCGTCGGCCTTCACTCGTGCAGGCCTTCCCGGTGCCGAGCGCCGGAAGTATCCGCACCAATTCTCGGGCGGTATGCGTCAGCGCGCGTTGATCGCCATGGCGTCGGTGAATTCGCCCGCACTGTTGATTGCCGACGAGCCCACTTCAGCGCTCGACGTCACCGTGCAACGGCGCATCCTCGACAACCTGGCCGAGGTCGTCGCCGGTTCCGGTGCCGCGATTCTTCTCGTCACGCACGACCTTGCGCTCGCCGCCGAACGCGCCGATCGAATCGTCGTGATGCGTCACGGCCGTGTCGTCGAATCCGGCACTGCAGCTGCGGTATTCGGCCAACCCGAACACGACTACACCCGGGCGCTAATGGCATCCGTCCCCTCGGCGCGGCCGGTTCGAGAAGCCGCGACCCCGGCTGAGGCGTCGATCGTGCTCGAAGTGAGAAACCTGTCCAAGAGCTTCGGCGGAGTACCCGCGGTGGACGACGTGTCCTTCGTTCTCGAGCGAGGCAAGACGCTGGCACTCGTCGGGGAATCCGGCTCGGGAAAGAGCACGACAGCGTGGTCGTGCCTCGGTCTGAACACCCCGAGTGCGGGCCGCGTATTCTTCGAAGGCACCGATGTCGCGTCGTTGAAGGGGCGCGAACTTCGTGCGTTTCGCAGGCGCGTCCAGCCGATCTTTCAGGACCCGTACGCCTCGCTCGACCCCACGTACACCGTCGACCGAATCTTGAGAGAGCCCCTGTCTGCGTTCGGTATCGGTGATCGATCCTCCCGCAAGGCCCGTGCAGCCGAGCTGCTCGACCTTGTGGGACTTGCGGCGGCCACGTTGCGCAGGCGACCGAGTGAACTCTCCGGTGGGCAACGCCAACGCGTCGCCATCGCCCGTGCGCTCGCCGCCGAACCCGAGCTGATCGTCTGCGACGAACCGGTTTCCGCGCTCGACGTCCTGGTCCAGGCGCAGGTGCTCGACCTGCTGCAGACACTGCAGACAGATCTGGGGTTGACGTACCTGTTCATCTCGCACGACCTCGGCGTCGTGCGCCGGATCGCCGACGACGTGGCCGTGATGACCAAAGGGAAGATCGTCGAATACGGCTCGACAACAACGGTGTTCGACAACCCGCAACACGATTACACCCGAGAACTGCTCGGTGCCGTTCCGAGTCTTCGCGTGCCGATCGAAGTCTGAAACACAACGGTGCACAACCGAACCTGACCAGGTTCGGGCAAGTCGAATGGAAAGAACTAATGAAACGCACACCCCTGATCGGCAGTGCTCTGCTCGCTGTCGCAGCAGTAGTACTGACCGCCTGCGGCGGAGGTTCGTCCAGTGAGGCGTCCGGCGAGCCGTCGGACAACATCCTCCGCGTCGCGACGCAGAAACCGACATCCATCGTGCCCGGGAATTCAGGCGGGTACTTCGCACTGTCGGTCTCCGAGACCTTGTTCTCCGGACTCGTGAAGTACGACAGCGACACCGGGGAACCGGTCAACCTCGTTGCCGACTCGATCGAGACCGAGGATCAGAAGGTCTGGGACATCACGCTGAAGGACGGATGGACCTTCCAGAACGGCGAGGTCGTCGACGCCGAGTCCTTCTCGCGAGGATGGAACACCACAGCAGACCCAGCCAACGCCTGGGTCGGCAGCTCGCAGCTCGCAGGCATCGAAGGCTACGACGCGCTCAACCCCGACGAAGGCGCACCGACCGCCGACTCCCTGTCCGGCGTCGAGGTCACCGGGCCGCTGAGCCTCACCGTCACGTTGACCAAACCACAGAGCCAGTTCCTGTACCAGATCGGCCAACCGGCGTTCTATCCTCTGCCGGCAGCAGCGCTGGATGATCTCGAAGCCTTCGCGACGAAGCCGATCGGCAACGGCCCCTACGAGATCAGCGAGCCGTGGACAGGTGGACCGGAGATCAAAACCGTCCGCTACGACGAGTATGGCGGTGAGAAAGCCGAGAACGGCGGCGTCACCTTCAAGATCTACACCGGATACGACGTCGCCTACCGCGATTTCCAGGCCGGTGCAGTCGACGTGACCGCACTGCTGCAGCAGGACGTGGAAAGCGCGAAGGCAACCCTCGGCGACAAGTTCGTCCAGTCAGCCAGCTCCAACTTCACCTACCTCGGGGTGCCGACCTGGAGCCCGGCCTACGCGGATCCGCGAATCCGCCGAGCACTGTCGCTGGCGATCGACCGTCAGGGCATCATCGACGCGCTCCTCGACTCGTCGACCCAGCCATTGACCGATTTCAGTGCGCCGTCCGGGAACGGCTACCGTGCCGACACCGACTCGACCAACCTCGACTACGACCCTGAACGCGCGAAGCAGCTGTGGGACGAAGCAGGCGGTATCGACGGCCAGGTGAAGATCACGGTCGTGACCGGCACCGGACGCGACGAGTGGAGTGAGGCCGTCCTCAACCAGTGGGCGACGGTGCTGGGTCTGACCGATGTGACCCTGGAATTCATTCCGTCGGAGAACACCCATGCTGCACTTCGGGGCAGGCAAGTCCCCAACCCGGTGTCGCTCAACACCCCTGTTGCCTACCCGTCGCCGTTCGCGTTGCTGGGCAATGCATACCGGACCGGAGGCGGCACCAACTACAACGGCTATTCGAACCCCGAATTCGACGCATTGCTGGATCAGGCGGCGGCGGCGACCAACGAGGAATCGACCCAGTTCTACGACCAGGCCAAGGACATCCTGCTCGACGAGCTTCCGAACATTCCGCTGTGGAGTGCCGGGCGGGCGGTCGCAGTCGCGGACAACGTAGAGGGCTACACCGAGGATCCGTTCAACAAGAGCCCGTTCACCACGGTGACCGTTGCCTGAGCAGGCACTCGCGGTGGCGGACCGAGAACAGCCTCGGTCCGCCTCCACCGCGGGCGCCACGAAGACACGAACTGCACGACGGATTGCGGCGCGGCTAGGCCAGGCCCTGCTGATTCTGATCGGCACGTCACTCATAGTGTTCGTCGCGGTGTTCGCCCTCCCTGGTGATCCGGTGCAAGCACTGATCGGCGACGCAGTACTGACCGACGCCGTCGAGTCGGCCATCCGCGCCAAATACCATCTCGACGATCCACTGCTGGTGCAGTACTGGAGCTATGTCTCGGGTATCGCTCGCGGAGACTTCGGTACCACCGTCGGCGGTGAGGACGTCGGAACCATTCTCGCGCGTGCCTGGCCGGTAACGATCAAACTTGCTCTGACAGCGTGGGTCCTGGAACTGATCGTCGGTGTCACCGCGGGCACGCTCGCCGCGCTGCGACCTGGCGGTCTGCTGGACAAAGCGGTACTGGCGGCGACGGTACTGACGCTCGCGGTTCCCACGTTCGTGTTGGCCTTCTTCGTGCAGTCGATCGTCGGGGTGTCCTGGGGCATCCTCCCGGTGGCCGGAATTTCCGAGGGCTGGCCGACGTCGTACCTGCTGCCTGCAATCTGCCTGGCCACACTGGGATTCGGGCCGGTTGCGCGTCTGACTCGGTCGAGTGTGTTGTCGACGCGGTCGGCGGATTTCGTCAGAACTGCTCGTGCCAAGGGCATCTCGACCAGACGACTGACGGTGCGTCACATCCTGCGCAATGCCCTCGTGCCCGTAGTGACCTACCTGGGTCTCGATCTCGGTGGCCTACTGGGCGGATCGGTGGTGGTCGAGGGCATCTTCAATCTTCCCGGTGTCGGCGGCGAACTGTTCACCGGAATCAGCTCACAACAGGGAACCGTGGTGGTCGGGATCGTGTCGGCATTGGTGCTGGTCGCAGTCGCGGTCAACATCGTCGTCGAGATCGCGCATCACCTGCTCGACCCACGTATTCGACAGGACAAGTAAATGATCCAACTTCCACCCGGGGAAGACATCGAGACCGGACGAGTCTGGACGAGCCTGAAACGCAGCCCCGGCTTCTGGATCGGCGCTCCGATCGTTGCCTTCTTCCTCCTCATCGCAGTACTCCCCGGCCCGATCGCCGGACTCTTCGGTCACGGGGACCCGCGTGTGTGCGAACTGTCACTGAGCAGGGGCGCTCCCGACTGGTCCACCGGACATCCGTTCGGGTTCACCGTGCAGGGGTGCGACCTGTTCGCCAGTGTCGTGCACGGCGCTCGTGCATCGATCGTCGTCGGAGTGACGGTGACCCTGCTGACGTCCGTCGTTGCTGTGGTCCTGGGGATTGCGGCCGGTTACTTCGGCGGGCTCGTCGACGCCTTCGTCTCGCGACTGTCCGAGATCGTCTTCGCGCTACCACTGTTGCTCGGCGCGATCGTGGTACTCAATTCCATTCAAGGGCGCAGTGTCTGGTTGTTGAGCGTCGTTCTCGCGGTGTTCGCCTGGCCCACCGCCATGCGCGTGACCCGCGGGGAAGCGTTGTCGATCAGAAACCGCCACTTCATCGTCGCTGCACGATCGTCCGGTCTCGGGACGTTACGCATACTGGTCAGCCACGTGGTGCCCAACACCGTCGGCCCGGTCATAGTCCTGGCGACACTGCAGATCGGCGCAGTCATCTCCGCCGAGGCGACGCTGACCTACCTCGGAATCGGCCTGCAACCTCCGGCGCAGTCGTGGGGTCTGCAATTGTCGGCAGCACAGAACTACTTCCAGGCCGCACCGCACCTGCTGGTGTACCCCGCTGGAGTGCTGACTCTCGCGGTGGCCGGATTCGTCGTGCTGGGTGAGTCCATCAGACAGGCGACAACCTCGGATCGAGGGGCGGCATGACGCTGACATTCGTCGCGCGGCACTGGGACCACCTGCTGCCACTCGCGCTGGGAGACGTCACGGCCGAAGGAGTCGACCTGCACTTCGAACGTCGGGACAGCACCCCGAACATCTACGCCGAACCACGGATCGACGTTGCCGAGACCTCGTTCAGCCAGTACGTCCAACACCGAGCCCGCGGGGACCACTCGGTGACCGCACTACCGGTGTTCGTCATGCAAGGGTTTCGACATCGATGCATCATCACTCGCAGCGACTCGCCGTTGCACTCGCTCACACAGTTGCGCGGGGCCACCGTGGGCCTGACCGGATGGCCGGACAGTGGTAACACCTGGACCCGCGCATTGGTACGGGACGAAGGCGTAGCTCTGGAGGACATCGACTGGCGCGTAGGCCCTTTGACCCCAGCCCACCCAGCCCACGACAGGATCGGGCCCACACGCCCCGGCCCGCACGTGCAGCACCTCGACCACGGTGACACGCTGGTCGGCGGCTTGTCGGACAAGAGCCTGGACGCTGTGATGACCCCGTTCATGCCGCCGGGTTTCGATGCTGCGGACTCGCTGCTGCGCCCGCTGCTCCCGGATGTCCGAGCGGCCGAAACCGCGTACTACCTGCGGGTCGGGTACGTGCCCGGCATTCACGTTCTGGCCGCGCGGACGGCGCTGCTCGACGAATCGCCGGACACCGTCCTGGCCGTCGTACGCGCCATCGAGGACTCGAAGCGTCTCAGCATCCTGCGTCACAACAAACTCGCCGACGTCACCCCGTGGTTGGTCGACGAACTCCGCACCACCGAGCGGGTGTTCGGCCGCGATTGGATGCCCTACGGATTGGAGCAGAACAGAACCATGATCTCCGACTTTCTCACCGAGCAGTACGAGCAGGGCCTGCTGGACACGCCCGCTGACGTCGACGCCCTGTTTCCGACCGATATCGACGCGGTGGTGGCGTCGTGAGCGAGACAGTCGAACTGCTGCAGGCGCTGATTCGCAGTGCCTGCGTCAACGACGGCACCGTGGAGTCGGGTCAGGAGACCCGCAACGTCGCGGTGCTGCAGCAGTTCTTCGGGGACATCGGCGTCGACTTCGAGGTGGTCGAACCTGCGCCAGGTCGTGCGAGCCTGATCGGCAGGCTACGAGGAACCGATCCTCGAGCTCCGTCGGTGGCGCTGGTCGGCCATCTCGACGTGGTTCCGGCCGACCCGTCGGGGTGGACCCACGATCCCTTCGGCGGTGAGTTGATCGACGGGACCGTCTGGGGCAGAGGCGCAATCGACATGCTCGGACTCGTCGCCTCGATGGCGGTGGTGTTCAAATCGTTCGCGCAGAGCAAGATTCGGCTACGCGGCGATCTGGTCTTCGCGGCGACGGCCGACGAGGAAGCCGGCGGTACGTGGGGAGCCGGTTGGATCACCAAGAACCGGCCCGAACTCATCGCGGCGACGTACTCGCTCACCGAGAACGGCGGAATCGTGTTGAGTGAGCAGGATTCGCCGGGCGTCACGCTGACAGTAGGAGAGAAAGGCGGAGCGCCGCGTCGGTTGGAGATCCACGGGAGACCCGGCCACGGATCGACGCCATGGGGAGCGCGCAACGCGGCGGGTATTGCCGCGGAGGCCGTCACCAGATTACTGAACGAACCGGGCCAAGCTGTGGTTCTCGAGCACTGGCAGTCCTTCGTCGAGGCCTCCGACTTCTCTCCGCAACTGCGCGCACGACTGCTCGATCCGACGACTCTGAACGACGCGCTGAGCGAACTCGGGGATCTGAAGGGCTACGGCCACGCGATGACGCATATGACCGTCTCGCCGAACATCGTCGATGCTGGGGACAAGCGCAACGTCATACCAGGTCGCGCCACCGTCGGACTCGACATCCGCCTGTTGCCAGGCCAGGACGAGAACGACGTCGAACGTCACCTGAAAACTGTTCTGGACGAACTCTTGTCGTCCATCGACGTGATCGAGGAGTTCACCGGTGCCGCGAGCAGCTCGCCCCCTCGAACGGAGTTCTACTCCGTCATCGAGGACGCAATGAGGCAGTTCTACCCAGGCGCGCATCTTGTTCCGATGATCATGCCCGGTGGTACCGACGGACGCCACCTACGGGCCGCCGGCTCGATCGTCTACGGATTCGGTCTGTACTCCCGGGAGGTCGACATGGCGTCGTTCCGTAGCCGATTCCACGGTGACGACGAACGCGTCGACGTCGAATCGATCCGACTCACCACCGCAGCCCTCGAACAGTCGCTGAAGAAGTTTCTAGTGGTGGAATCAACTGAAGGAGAGAGGGAATGAGCACCCAGACACGACGACCGGAGATCGACGAGACAACCTTCCGGCACCTCACGACGGTGGGAACATCCACCCTCGGGCATCACCGTGACCACGGGTTCGTCACCGAGCTCCATCCCATCTCGCGTCCGATCAGGCTCACGGGTGTCGCGCTGACGGTCCAGATCGGCGAATACGACGCCTCGGCCCTGAAGGAGGCGCTCGATCAGCTCACCCCGGGTACCGTTCTCGTCGTCTCGCAACCGGGTTCGGGAAGTCGTGCTTCGATCGGCGGCATCGTCGCGCACCGCATCGCCGTGTCGGGAGCGAACGGCATTGTCATCAACGGCGCGATCACCGACTTCGACGAGATCGCAGCGTCGGGACTGCCGGTCTACTACCGGTCGGTCAGTCCGCGCACCACGCGCCGAATCGGCGGCGAAGGATCGGTCGGACAGCCCGTAGACGCGGGCGGCGCAGTGATCGCCACCGGCGACATCGTCTTCGGTGATAGTGACGGTATCGCCGTCCTGACCCAGGACGAGGCACCTGCCGTCGTCGCCGATCTCGCCGAGCGCGAAGCCCGTGAGCCCGCTGTCAAAGCACGTATCACCGAGGAGTTCACGGCGGTGGTCCGATGACGCAGATCGAGGTGACCTTGCTCGACACACGGCCGGTCGAAGCCCTGGCGAAAATCGACGGATTGCCTGCCGAGTTCGTGGCCGAGGCCGAGATCTACGGCGGTGTTCAGGAAGCGCACACCGTCACCGCGATCGCCGACGGCGCACTTCAGGGTTTGTTGCTCGTCGTCAACCGTCCGCACGCAGCGTACGTGAAGGTGGTGGGCGCCTGGCTGGGTGAGCCGGTGCTCGCCGAACTGGTGGCAGCCTTGGAGGAGTACGCATTCGCGCGTACTGCGGTGGCTGTCAAATGGCAACTACCACAGGAAAGTCCGCTGGTCGCGCAGGTGAAGGCACTCGGCTACGAGTCCTTGCGGGAGCCGATCAACCCGGTACGGCCCGTCGTCGACGAACTCGCCGATGACATAACAGATTACGGTGCCGTTCCGGTCGGATTGGTGAAGTGGCGTGTCGCCTTGGCCGATCCCGTCGAGCCGCCGTACTACCGTCAGACCACAGGATTCACCTGTGGGCCTGTGTCGTTGATGGTGACGTTCGACTTGCTCGGTGCGGGGGAGGGCCTCGATCGCACCCGTGAGCTGGGCCTGTGGCGCGAAGGGACCGCGAGCGGCGGCACCATGCCCTACGGGCTTGCGGTTGCTGCGGCGAGGCGAGGGTACGTCCCGACGCTGTACCTGACCGACGAAGACCCCGAGCGGACCGACACCTCTCGCTCGAAGGAGGACCGCGAGCTGCGACGTTTCGTCTCCGGTCAGTTCGCCGACGAAGCAGCCGAGCTCGGAGTCGAGACCGTCGTGCAGGACATCTCTGCGGACTTCATCCGTGAGCTGGCCGAGTCGGGCAAGATTCTGATACCGCTGATCGACTCCCACTACCAGCGCGGCAGGCATGGACCGCACTGGATCGTCGTCCACGGCTTCCACGACGGGGCTTTCCTGGTGCAGGATTCCTCGACCGCCGTCGAGGTCGGCGAAACCTGGGTGGACCTGCACAACCACCCGGTTCCGGTCGAGACACTCGACGAGCTCGCGTGGTGGGGATCGCCTCGTTACCGCGCCATCCTCGCCTTCGATCGGTAACCCCGTCGATCGGGTGGAGATGCACAGCCCATGCATCTCCACCCTGTCGAGCGATCAGAAGAAACCGACCGACGGTAGTGCGGCGTCGTTGACCACGAAGTCCCCGACGGTCCGTGCCTTGTACACGGTTGGGTTGTGCGAGAACAAGGTACGGAGATTGCGCCAGTGCCGATCCAGGTGCGCGCTCTGCCGGGTCGCGGACGCGCCGCCGACGCCGAACAGCTCGGTTGCGGCGTTCAATGCCAGACCCTCGACGGAAATCTTGGCTTTCGCTGCGGCGAGGGCTGCGTCGTGCTCGAGCTTCTCGTCCGGTTCTCCGGACGCCAGGAACGCCGCCGACGCGATGTCCTGTGCATCCGACGCCGTCAACACGATCGCCTCCGCGGCATACGCTGCGGCCGACAGTGATCCGATGATCTGCAACAGTTGCGGGTCGTGGCGCGGCTCCTCCGCTGCCGCGAAGGTGTAGGAGCGAGCGCGTCCGCGCACCAGTTCCGACGCGTCGGACACCACGGAGCGCAGAATTCCCGCACCGACGGCATGCAGCAGCAACTGAGGGAACGCCTGCCGCGGACGCACCGAGTGCTCGGACCACTGGAACGGCAACAACTCCGACTTCTCGACTCTCACGTTGACGAACCGCGTCGTGCCGCTACCGGTGTGGCGCTGACCGATTCCGTCCCAGTCGTTCACGTGCTCGATGCCCTCGCGGTGGGCAGGGACCACAGCCGAAACCTGTTTTCCTTCCGAATCGTTCGCGGACACACGCAGGTAGTCGGAGAAGAGGCTTCCGGTGCTGTAGAACTTGGTGCCGTCCAGGCGATAACCGTCTCCGTCCGGCGTCAGCGTGGTGTCGTAGGTGTAGACACCGACTGCGCGAGAGGTCAGTTCACTGTTCGCGCCGCCGATGAGCAGTCCGTCACGCACCTTGTCGAGCCAGAACTCCCCGGACACACGATCGGGTGTGCGTCGACGTTCCTCGACGAAACCGAGATGAATACGGATGATGTGCGGAACATCGGGGTCGGCCTCCGCCAGACGAATCAACAGTGTGAACAGTTCTCGGAGCGTGTATCCGGCTCCACCCTCCTCCACCGGAAGGCGCACCGCACCCAATCGGTGCTCACGGATCAGGTCGATGGCCACGAACGGCGGTCCGTCCTCGCCGTCGCGTCGACGTTTCGCGTCGGCTGCGATTTCCTCGATGATGGAACGCAACTCGTCGGAATCGAGAGCGGGTGGAGCGCTACGTGTGATTACCGTCGTCATGACCGCTATGGTGGCGCACCACAGCCGGATCGACCACGTATTGGATCAGTGTGAACGAAAGCCGTGAACGGTCAGATGGGCCGATAATTCAACGCCCGGAACCACAGTGCGTACAGCGGCCGACGACGAGCTCCGAGCACCGTACGAGGCTTCGAGCGAGCAGTCGCCGACTTACCGATCACCGACGGACTCGGGGCCCACGACCATCCGCGCCCCGTCGGTGCCAACTGCTCGGCAAGGTTCTCGATCACGGTCTCCGCAGACGAGTAATCCGGCAACGGACCGGTGAACGCGCCGAACGCCGCCGACATCGAATTGCACAACTGAATGGAGATGTTCGACGGTGGAGGAAGGATGAAATGCAGATGCGCACGCGCATGGGTGCGGCACAGTGCCTCGAGCACCTCCCCGGACCACCCGTCGGACTCCCCGCCGGCGGACAACAGGACGGCCGTGATCGACTGCGCGCTCTCCACATCAGGGAGAGTCGACATGCCGTGGTCCGAGTTCATGGCGTCAATAGTGGACTATCGAGACGATTCGGGTGAGCTATTCGCTCGACGCGATTCTTACGCGCAGACCGGCGGCATCGGCCACCTGATCTGCCATGATCCTGGCCGAATCGGCCGTCGGATGGATTCCGTCGAACGTCGCGCCCGGTCGTGTCAGCGTCGACGCGAAATCGACGAGGGGGATCCCACGCTCAGCCGCAAGGATTCTGATCGCAGTGTCGAGACGATCGTCCGTCGCAGATCTCGACCGCGGCACCGTCGTCAGTACAACCGTCTCGATATCGCGCGCCTTGTCCAGGATGAAACGAAGATTGTCCATGGTCTGCTCGAGCGGCACCCCGCGGGCCTGATCGTTCGTGCCACCGCCCACGACCAGTACCTGGGGTTCCGCGTCCAGGACTTCGTCGATACGGGCCCGGATCTGAGCCGTCGTCTGCCCTCGTCGACCTGCATTGATTGCATCGGCGCCGCGTGCGTCCGCCCCGCACACCAGATGGGAATACCACGAGGTGTCACCGTGGATCCCCCACCCGACGGCCGAGTTTCCCTCCGCGATGGAATCGCCGAGAGCGGCGATACGAACTCCACTGTCGGAGGTACTCCAGCCGAAGCACTCGGCATTCCATACGTACAGCGCAGGCTTCCTGAGTGGGCCGAGGAGCAACCCCGCGACGATCACCAGCAGAACTCCGCCCGCGAGGAGAATGCGATACCGCCGCGTCTTCAGCACGCCCGAATTGTGCCGTACGCACTCAGCGAGGTGACGTCGGAGTCCCGCCCGAGCTGCCCGTCGACGGCAGCTGATCCGGAACGATCTGCAGTCCCGGAGGCGGACAGTACGTGTGATCACACAGGTCGAAGCCCCGGTCGCTCAAATTGGGGACCGCTTCGGGATTGACGAAGATCAGACCGTCGGGAGAGGTGCAGGACACCGGCCCACACGTCGTGCCCAGCGGGAATCCTCGCGAGTCGATCGGGTTCGGAGGCGGCGTCACGGGCTCGGGCGGATCGAAAGAGGCGACCGGCGGCGGATCGTAGGTGACGTCCTGCGGTTGCGTCGCCGGGTCGTACGACGGTGGCTCGTACGACGGTGGCTCGTACGGCGGCGGCTCGGACGCCGAGGCAATGACACTCGGTGGCACCAACAGGGGCGTCGTCGCCTCGGCGGCAGGTGCAGGCGGCGGCACCGAACTGGTGGACGTGCTGTCCGCGGCCGCGGTCGTGGTGGGTGCCGCGGAACTCACCGGCGTCGGAGCCTCGGCGTCGGCGGTACATCCGGCGAGCAGCAGGGCCGCAGCCCCCACCGAGACAGCCGCGCTCACCAGGGCAGCAGCGTGCCTGGGTGCTCGGCTGCGGTTCGGCATGTCCCTCCTGGCTCGGAATGTGTCTGGTTCATCGGGAGTAGGCGACAATTCATTACCGAACTTCCCGGTCCGATAACGGTACCCGAGGCATCGCCCCAGCGTGGGGCCCCTGTCGACCGCGCGTGTCCGCAAACCGTCGGCCCGCCCGCGAGCCGCGCTCGATCCCGTCGAGTCGCTCATTTTCTTCGATGAACCCGACCGCTCGACGGTCCGGCGACCACGGGAGCGGGCAATTCTGCTCGAGCTGATTTTAAGTGCGACCGGCGTTCCGCGAAGCGTCCCCGAGGTCGGAATCCCTGCAGGTGAACGGGCCACGATCCCGTTTTCGCGCGCACCGACCCTACACCTGCCGGAGGGGTAAAACCCCGCGAAGGCGGGGAAATGCCGGTAACGTCCCCGAACTGAAACCGGCAGCACTGTGTTCGGTGAAATACGCGGCTGCAAAAGGGAGATACGCGTGGATTTGTGGAACTATCTTCAGGGGCGGGGGCAGTTCCTCTCCTTTCTGACGTATCAGCATGCGTCACTGGCATTTCAAACTGTTCTCGTCGGCAGTCTCGTCGCGATAGTCGTCGCGGTCGCGGTACACCGACTCCCGTTGTTTTCGGCTCTGACATTGACGAGCAGTCGAGTGGCACTGACCATCCCGTCGCTCGCGTTGCTGGCACTGCTCATCGTCCCGTTCGGGCTCGGCGTGGTGCCGTCGTTCATCATGCTCGCGTTCTTCGCCGCGATGCCCGTTATCGGAAACGCGATCGTCGGACTGCGATCGGTACCCGACGCGACCATCGAATCCGCCCGCGGAATCGGACTGTCCCGCTGGCGAATTCTCGTCTCCGTATCGCTGCCGATCGCGTGGCCCGTGATTCTCACCGGCATCCGCGTGTCCACCCAGATGGTCGTCGGCGTCGCCGCGATCGTCGCCTACGTCCTCGGACCCGGCCTCGGATCGCTCATCTTCAACGGACTGTCCAGGCTCGGCGGAACCAACTCCGTCGAAATGGCAGTCACCGGAACCGTTCTCATCGTCGTCATCGCATTGGTGTTCGACGCCCTGCTCGTCCTTCTCGGGCGCCTCACCATCTCGAAGGGATTGTCATGACCGACACCGACCGCACCGTCTCGGGTGCTTCGATTCGGCTCGACGGCGTCGTCAAGCAGTATCGTGGCCAGACCAAGCCCGCCGTCCAGAAGATCGACCTCGAGATCGAGGCCGGACACATCGTCGCCTTCGTCGGGCCGTCCGGCTGCGGCAAGACGACGACCCTCAAGATGATCAACCGGCTGATCGAGCCCACCGAGGGCAGGCTCTTCATCGGCGACCGCGACGTCACCGGCGAGGATCCCGACAAGCTGCGTCAGTCCATCGGATACGTCATCCAGGCAGGCGGACTCTTCCCCCACTGGTCGGTGCAGAAGAACATCGGTGCCATCCCCCGAGTGCTGGGCTGGGACAAGAAACGCATCGCCGAGCGCACCGAATACCTCCTCGACCTCGTCGGCCTCGACGCGGACACCTTCCGAGACCGACTCCCCAAGGACATGTCCGGCGGACAGCAACAGCGCGTCGGCGTCGCACGTGCACTCGCGGCGGACCCACCGGTTCTGCTGATGGACGAGCCCTTCAGTGCCGTCGACCCCATCACCCGAGTCCGCCTGCAGGACAGCCTCATCGCGATCCAGCACGAAGTCGCCAAGACCATCGTGATCGTCACCCACGACTTCGAGGAAGCCACCAAACTCGGTGACAAGGTGCTCATCCTCTCCGAAGGCGGAAAGATCGAGCAGTACGCCACCCCCGAGGAAATTCTCGCCAAGCCCGCCAACGCCTTCGTCGAAGAGTTCATCGGCTCCGGCGCGACGCTTGCCCACCTGACGCTCTCGAGGGTCAAGGACGTCGAACACGAGCCCGTCGTCACCGCACGCGTCGGCGACTCCTCGCAGGAAGTCATCGGCCGCGCACGCGCCGCAGGCGTGACCTGGATCGTCGTCGTCGACGAGCACGGCAAACCACGGTCCTGGCCATCGCTCGACGAAGTCGCCACCAAGGACACGGTCTCCGACTACATCGACCCGCGCCTACCCGTCGTCGCACCGTCGTCGACGCTCAACGACGCACTCGACGTCATGCTCGCCGCCAGCCAGGGCGGAGTCGTCGTCACCGACGGCCGCGGCGTCGTCACAGGGTCGCTGACCATCAAGACCGTCATGTCGGTCGTCCGTGGACAACTCGACGAAGCCCGCGAGGGCGACGGGCACGTCTCCTACACCCAGCACGCGGAGGGGTCGGCCACATGAATCGACTGCGCCGCACACCGATAGACGTGTGGTTCGAGCCGCTGCTCATCATCGTTCTGGGCGTCGGCTACTTCCTCTGGTACCGATCGACGACGCTCACTCCGACCGAAGAAGCATCGCTCGGCTGGTCGACCCTGAAGACCACGATCCTCGACCACATCCAATTGACCTTGACGGCAACCGTGTTCGTCGTCGTCATCGCGATCCCGCTCGGCATCCTGCTGACCCGCGAGAAGGTCAAGCCGTTCAAACCGTTCGCGATCAACTTCGCCAACATCGGCCAGGCCGCACCCGCCGTCGGATTGATCGTGTTGCTGACGATGTGGCTCGGCACCGGCTTCCGAACGGCCGTCGTCGGCCTCGTCGTGTACGCCATCCTGCCGATCCTCCAGAACACCATCGTCGGCATCGACCAGGTGGACAAGCGAACCATCGAAGCCGCCCGAGGCATCGGGTACTCCGGTATCCGCACACTCGTCCAGGTGGAGCTGCCGTTGGCCGTTCCCGTCATCCTCAACGGAGTACGGACCGCGTTGGTCATCCTGGTCGGCACCGCGACGCTGAGCACGTTCATCGGCGCCACCAGCCTCGGCACCCTCATCACGACCGGCGTGACGCTGTTCCTCCCGAAGCTGCTCATCTCCGGCGCCATCCTCGTCGCGCTGCTGGCGCTGACGATCGACTGGCTGGGACGCCTCGTCGAACTGTTCGCAACCCCACGAGGAGTGGCATGATTCGGCATTCTCTACGGGTCGGAGCCCTCGCGCTCATCGCGAGCGTCGCCGCAGGCTGCGGACTCGTCAGCTCGTCCGGCACCTTCCAGACAACCAGCCTGACCGACGGTGAAAAGCCCTTGGACGGCGCATCTCTCGTCGTCACCTCGAAGAGCTTCACCGAGGGCGTACTGCTCGGCAAGATCACCGCGACGTACCTCGCGGCAGCCGGCGCCAACGTCACCGACCTCACCGGGGCACCAGGATCGGCGTCGTCACGCCAGGCCCAGCTGAACGGAGACGCGGACATCCTCTGGGAGTACACGGGCACCGGCTGGGTCAACTACCACGGTGAAACCGAGACGATCGCCGATCCCGACGAGCTGTGGCAGCGAGTACACGACCTCGAGCTCAGCTCCAACAATCTGGAATGGTTGCCGCCGGCGAACTTCAACGACACCTACGCCTTCGCGGCCTCCTCGGCCACCGCGGAGCGGCTCGGCGTGAAAACCCTGTCCGACGTCGCCGCGCTGCCCCCGAACGAACGCACTTTTTGCGTCGACGACGAATTCTTCTCCCGCGCAGATGGATTCGGTCCGATGCTCGACACCTACGACATTCCCCTCGACGGACCGAACGGCGTAGAGGGCAAGAACGTCACCCGTATGGACGCGGGCGTCGTGTACACCTCCACCGCGCAGAGCTCGCCCTGCAACTTCGGCATGGTCTACACCACCGACGGTCGCATCAAGAACCTCGACCTGACCGTGCTCGAGGACGACCGAAAGTTCTTCCTGCCCTACAGCGGCACCGCCGTCGTCCGCGCACCCGTCCTCGAAGCGCACCCGGAAATCGCCGACCTCGTCGGGGTGATCTCCGAGCGCCTCACCGACGACCTGATGCAGGAACTCAACGGCAAGGTCGACATCGAAGGCGAAGATCCCGCCGACGTCGCCTACGAATGGCTGCGGAGCGAGGGCCTCGTCACGTGAGCCGGAGTTGGGCCAAGCGTTCGCTCACCGACGGGACTTCGGAAAAGCGGGTCGCTGCTCGGCGTGCCGAGGATCGGTAGGAGGGATCGGTCAGGACATCGTGGATCGCGCGACGCAACCGCGGAGCATCCTCGACGGTCAGACCGGCGGCGGGCGAGCTGGGCGCGACGGTGATTCCCGCGCCCAAGCTCTCGACCATCGCTGCGTTGGTCGGCTGATCCGCGATCATCGGAACGGTCACCAACGGAACACCCGCGGCCAGCGTTGCCAGCGTCGTGCCCGAACCCCCGTGACATACGACGACACTTGCACGAGACAGAATGTCCTGCAGCTCGATCCAGTCGACGACCTCCATGCGATCGGTGCCGCGCACAGTCGACCCACCGCGGCCGGTACTGGCCAGGACGCGCACATCGAGGTCGGCCAACGCGGTCACCGCAGCATCCCACGTGCCGCGAATGTTCTCGAGCTGCGTGTTGACCGTGCCCATCGTCAGCCACACCAACGGCGGATTCTGTTCGGTACGTGCATCGAGATCGATCGTGAATCCGTAACGGCGCGTATCCGGATACCCCGTCGGATCGTCGCCCGGAAAACGCGTCAGATACGGCGCGGCCTCCAGTGTCGTCGTGACACCCGGTGCGTAATCCTCGATGACTCGGCTCGCCATTCGCAAGCCGGAAATATCGGCAAGTCCAGGCGAAATGCCCACCGTGGCCACAGGTACTGCGCTCCGCACCGCGGCGATGGCACTCGCGTAATCGCAGGGTTCCCGCAGAATCAACTCAGGCTCGACATCAGCGACCGCAGCGACGGTCTTCTCCAGTGCCGCCGCAGTGTTGATGCGGCCGAACAACTCGACCTCGGCAGCACGTACCCGCACCTCCCGGTCGCTCGACGCCAACGCCCGCCGCACCCGGGCCACCTCGTCGGCAGGCGGTGCATCGACGACGCGTACATCGGCACCCGTCGACCGCGCAGTGGCCACCTGCCCCGGCGGCACGACGAGGGTGACGTCGTCACCGGCCTCGGCCGCAGCGTCGACGAAGGGAAGCAGCGGACCGAGATGGCCTTCACCGCCACTGGCAGCAACAAGAATTCGCATCGGTCGGACGCTACCGCCTCGGCAAGCACATCGGTTGTAGGTGTCGTGGTCTGTCGGTATTGTCCAGATCACCCGCCTCTCGCAACGAACCTGTCGGTACGAACGACAATGCCGTCGTACTGACATCGAGTAGGCGGCGAGCATCATGAGCGAAAGATCGGCCAAAGCGCGGTGGACCGACGGTCTCGTCGTCGTCAGTATCGTCGCGGTCGGAATTATCGTGGCCGGAGCCCTGCAGGCTCCTGCCGAGCCCGAACTGACGACGGCCGCAACATCTCCCACTGTCGAACCCGAGCCGACCGCACCCGAAGAATACGTGCGGGTGAGTGAGCCGGTCGATACCTCCGCGCCCATCCCCGGATGCGACACCGTCGTCGAAGCGGACGAGGAGAGATTCAGCATGAGCTTCGTCGGGGAGCGGTCCTACGACAACCCCAGGTTCCCATGGTTCAACGGACCCAAAGCAACCGCCATGTCCGACGCCGTCGCCTCGGCGCTTCCCGACGACGTCGAGCTCGCCTTCGCCGCGCCCCAACAATCGCTGCTGTTCGGCCCGATCTTCGACTTCGGCGACGGCGACGAACCCCCCTACAGCGGATCGACCGACGCCTGGGGCGTCGTCGACCGCGGCGACGCGTCGGGCTCGGTCCAGGTCAGTGTGCAACAAGGGCCACACACGGTGCCGGACTGCGTCGCAGGTTCGCTCGACGAACGCAAGACCTTGCCCGACGGCACGGTCGTCGATCTGCTCGACACCTGGGCCGAGATCAACGGCGTCCGCACCATCAGTCGCAGCGTGCAGGCGTACACAACCGACGGAACCTGGATTCACGTGAGCGCCGACGACAGAACCAACACACCGGAGCCGGCGAACAGCGGAGAAATCCCGTTGACGCTCCCCGAATTGGAACTGATCGCAACAGAACCCGCACTACGAGTGAGCACGCCGGTTCCGCCCGGCACACCCCCGCCGAGCGAAGGATGCAGCGGCTACACCGAGAACGGGGGACCCGATCTCACGCGCGAAGACCAGCAACGACTGAACTCCGCACTCGCATCGGTCGACCTGGGAGCGGTGGCCCTCGATCGAAAGCTCGACACGCTCCAACCGTCGGACATGGGTTTGGACACGCTGTGCATGGCGTCGAACGTCGTCGGCGCCGACGAGACACTGCAGCTGAGCATCGCCGGGGGCCACAACGTACCCGTCGAGGACGAGATCCGGCCGGACCCGTACTCGGGCACACAGGACACGTTCCGTTCCCTCGCCGACGGGACCGTCGTTCAAACGTCGGCCGGTTACTACGGTGTCACGGGCGAAGGCGACGGTGACTACCAGCAGCGCTCCTCCAACACTGTCACCGTGACGCGGCCGGGCGGAACCCGCGTGCAGATCTCGGCCAGTTCTGCTGGTTATCAATCGCTTTCGATCGAAATGCTGGAATCGATCGCCCTGACGCCTGGTCTGGAGGTCTCCTGATGGCCGACCGAGGTTGGTGACACTCTTGTCTCCGCAGCCTGGGTGAACAGGAACAGTCATACATAGAGCACCCCGTCGACGGCGAGGGAGGGATCCGGGTAGGCCTGGGTGTCTGCCTGTTCCATCAATTCGACGGGGGCATAACGGGTCACGTCGTCGAGTCGCTTGCCTTCCTCGTCGTAGAGATTCAGAGTGGACACAAGGGTGATGCCCTCGTAGTTGTCATGAGTGAAGCTGACCTGCAGCTTGCCGTCAGGCCACTCGCCGACGAAGCGGACGTCGACATCTCGCATGCGCGAGGAGAACTGCCTGCCGTGAAGCCGACGAATGCAGTATGCGACGTAGGACTCATGATCCGGTGGACACGGTGCGACAGGACGGCAGTGCTCGGAAATGTCGAGTTCTTCAGTGCTGGTTATCGTTCGGGTCTCGGAATGCGTAGAGAAGTGTAGGAGGCTCCGCTGAGAGGTGATCAGATACAGGTCCTCCCCGATGGCCGCGCCTTCGACCCCTCGCGTGCCGGCGAAAGTCCGGCGATGCACCACTCGGTCGCCGCGAACAGCTTGAACAATCATCGTCTTCCACGACGTGTCCTGACCCCAATGCCATCTGATTCCGTTACCGACGGCTCGCTTGCGTCGATGGGACTCGTTGTAGGTGACGTCGGCGTACTCACCGGTGTGCCAGTCTCCGTCGAGGGGGCGACGCGGGTAGTCGGTCGGATCGATGCTCGTGGCCACAGTGTCGAGAGGAAGCTCGACCCAGGATTGCGTCCAGGCCACCGCGTATCCGTCGGGCCCGGAGTGGGTGCGTGTCCACGGTTCGTGCTCGACGCCTAGTTGAAGTGACTTCTCATCGAAGTCGGCCGTGATCAGATGGCCGCGGAGGGTGACAACCGCCGTGCCGCCGTCCGGTTTCGCCAGCAGCAGCTGCGGGCCTGCGTACGAACGCCGCAGCGGCGGAGTATCCGGATTCCGCGCGACGTCCCGCCGGGTCCGCCGCGGTCGATAACACCATGCTCCGATGCTGCCCGAAGTGAGAAGTGCTGCTCCTCCGATGTATTCGGCATGACGGAGACCGTCGGGAGTGACGCGGGCCAAGGCGTCGGCGCCTCGGTAGTGGAGCCAAAGGCCGCCTTCGTCGCTCGAGATGTCAAGGGTTCTGGAAGTCGCGGGAAGTTCCGGCCACGAGACAAAGCGCTCGAGAGTGCCGGTCGCGGGATCCAGGAGGGCTGCTACGGGCTGGGTTTCATCGATGACCCATACGTACCCGGCAGCGACATGAATGTGGCGGGGCCGCAACAACCTACGGCGAGTTTGCCCGTCCAACGAATGCGGGGCGCTCATGCGCCTTTCTGCTGTGTCATGACGGCAAGGGTACTCGTACGTGAGTGGAAATGTAGGCCCTGGCCTACATTTTCCACTCACGTAGGGGTCAGCCGCCGGGCTGAGCGGGGACTTCCTCGAGCTGAGGCTGCTGCGGTTGTTCTTGCTGCTGCTCTTGCATCTGCTTCGCGAATTCGCAGTTGGACTGCGCGTAGGTATCGATACGAGCGCTCGCATCGCGGGCTGCGGTGAAGCTGTCCACGTCGATGGTCGCTTCGGTCTTCTGCTGGTACTCCTCGAACGTCGATGCCTCGGTGACCAGATTCGTCACCTGGGCGCTCGCGTCCCGGACCGTCGTCAGATCGGCCGCGATGTCCGGATCGGCGGCGGCGATGGCCGGATCGTAGTGCTCCGACAGTCCGTCGCCGTACTCCTGGAGTACCGCCTGCATACCCGGCCAGTCGGCCGGATCGATCTGCGCCGAAGTCTGTGAGTTCATCTCGAACGTCGAGATGTCCTCGAGGTGCGTGCAGAGGTCGCCGCCCGACGCCTCGGCGCCGTTGTCGGTTCCCTCGTCGGAGCTGCAACCGGCGATGCCCAAGCTCAGGGCGGCTGCGAGGACTGCGATCGAGCGACACGAGGCCTTCATGCGGGTACTTCTCCAAACTTCTCGGCGGATTCTGCGTCCTCCACAGTCACAGTTCCGGGCTGGGTTGTCGAATTTCGGACTCCTCTGCCGCTGTGACGAGTAACAATCAGCACCGCCGGTACACGTAGGACGGATCGGGCGGCGTCGTCAGCCCTCGATCTCGCAGAATCGTCATCGCCGGACGATCCGACGCCGAACAGAACTCCTCGGCGTACTCGATGTCCAACACCGCATCGCCGTACACATCGGTGTAAAACGCGCATTCGTCGAACTCGATGCACTGCTCCGCCACCGCGAAGTCGAAACCGACTGTGTTCCTGATGCTCTCCGCGCCGTCGGGAACATTCTTCTGTGCAATGGCCATACCTGCGTCGTGCGCTCGTTCGGCATACATCGCGGCGAGGTCGAGAGTGGACTCCTCGCTCACCGACCCGGGGAACCGAGTCCACACGTCGAGGTTGTCGATCTCCACAGCATCGAAACCCGAAGCAGCGCAACGATCGATGGACCGACCGACGACGTCGAGGATGCCGCGCCTGTTGTCGTTCGTCCCCGTGTCCAGAACGTACTCGTCCGGCCATTCCGGGTCCACGACGAGCTCGCCGCCGTCGTGCAGCAGTAGGCCCTCCGGCCACTCGGCGCCGGGTTGGGTCTGGAAACCGTTGACATAGCAGATCGAGTACGCGCCCTCGGCAGGCTCAGCGGTGGAATCTCGTGCCACGATGTCGAAATCACCGTCGTACGCACCGCCGAGTTGATAGTCGAACGAGCCGCCCGTCGGAGGAAGATTCGAATCCTCACCGCATGCAGTGACCGGCAGAATTACCAGTACGGCTACCGCGAGCAACGCCCGACGTACGGTCCCAGCGGACGCCTGCCTGCAGTCGAGGCGAAACCCAGCCACGTGTGCCTGTTGCCCGCCCAGCACCACCCGACCTTGGGGGCGTTGCGGTTGTCCACCCCGTCGCGGCCGGTGCCGTTGCTGATCCACACCGCGGGCGTACGGGTGTCCAGAGCGCCGTCGGGCTTACGCAGCCGCGAGCCGATCGTCATGAAGCAGTGCCCCCGTTCCAGTACCTCGGGTACCTGCAGTAGCCAGTGAATACCCTCGAGAAGGGTAAGAGGGCTGCGGCCGGCCGCCGTGATCGACGGCAGCGCCTCGTCCGGGCTCCAGTTCTTCATCTCGTCCCCACGCTCGGGGCTGTCGACGACATAGGCCGGTCCCGGCGGCATGGACAGCGACTCGATCGGTTCGAAACGGTCGACGTCGACCATGTCGGTCACCACGAACCCGGCCCGGCCGCTGCGCCGCAGCAGGGGAGCGAGTTGCGACGGCTGCGCACGGCTCAGGACCAGGAGGGCGTCGTCGGTGTTGTCCGCGACGGCGTTGGCAACATCGTTCTCGGTCAAACCCGCGAAGGTGTGGACACCGAGTTCGATCAGCGTGGCTGCCTGCTGCTCCAGCGGCGGGAGAGTGAAGATCATGGCGCGCCCTTTCCTCGCCGTACAGTGTACGTCAACGCTGGATTGAGTCGATCATGCTTCGAACATATGATCGAACGATGCGAGTGAACGGTTCCAGCGGCGGAGTGGATCCGCATCGTCGGCCGTTCAAGGTTCTGACGCCTGCAGTCAAGGTCCTGATCGACCTGTCCGTCCTGTACCCGCAACCTCCGCACCACAGTGGAACCTTCACCGCCGACGGCTTCGACGTCCGACGAGTCGTGCCGGGGGACCTGACCGAGTGGTCGATGACCGTCGACGGTGACTGGATCGGCCGCGTCACCTACCAACTCATGTCCAAGGATCGATGCGAGACGGTGACGCACTGGGTGCCCAGCCGAGTGCTCAAACCGTTGACGAGGGGAACTAACCGAGGAGAGTGACGATCAGTGCCGGTGGATCGGATTCGGTGGTGACGGTGAAATCCGGACGCTCGGACCCCGTCCCGACGAAGGCCTGGGTGACCCCGGGCGTCGCGCTCGACGTCAGCAGCGACCGAATGCCGCCGTCGGCCGCTACCTCGACGTCGTTCCGCGGATCCGCCGACGGCGACGAGATCAGTTCGACCTGCAGAATCGACGTCCCCGGCACATCGAGGTCGCCTCCCGCGTAGGTGGTGGCAGAGTCGACGTACCGGCCCACGTAATTGATCACGCCCGCGCCGGTGAACGTGAACACCGCCCGGGCATCGTCGACCTGCACGTCCGCGATCCCGAAATCTCCGGACTCGTCACCGGGAGCGGTGGGAGTCGAGTCCGACGGCACCCCGTGGAACGGCGGGGGAGTTTCCAGAACAGGGCTGCCGACGGTGAAGGAACCCGACACCAACCGCAGATCCACGGCAGTCGCTTCCGTGGTCGACTCGGTCTCGGACTGCACTTCGTTACTGCTGCACGAGGCAAGAAACAGGCTCGCCGCCGCCAGCAGCGCCACCCCAGCTCGCATGGAGATGACACTATACGGCCGAGCAGTGAGAGGATGCATCGGTGAAAACCGGTGAACAGATCGTCCAGGAACTTCCGTGGAAGTGGGGCGTGCAAGGCCGCATCTTCGTCATCGGTGGTCTCGGCTTCATGTTCGACGCTTGGGACGTGGCCCTCAACGGCTTCCTGACGCCACTCCTCGGGTCCTACTGGGACCTGTCGCAGGCCGAGCGAGGCCTGGTCGCCACCGGCAACCTCATCGGAATGGCCGTCGGCGCCGTCGTGTGGGGCACCATTGCGGACCGTCTCGGACGCAAGAAGGCCTTCGCGCTCACCCTGCTGATCTTCGCGTTGTTCTCGGTGCTCGGGGCGCTGTCGCCCAACTTCGAGACCTTCGTACTGCTGCGGTTCCTCGCGGGCTTCGGCCTCGGCGGCTGCATCCCCGTCGACTACGCACTCGTCAGTGAATTCTCGCCGCGGCGGATTCGCGGAAAAGTACTGTCCGCCATGGACGGTTGGTGGCCCATCGGAGCCACCATCTGCGGCGTCGTCGCCACCCTGCTGGTGCCGATCGACGGAGACGTGCGCTGGCGAATCATGCTGCTGTTCATGATTCTTCCTGCACTGCTTCTGTTCTGGGTCAGGCGCGGGATCCCCGAATCTCCGATCTACCTCGCCAAGGTGGGCCGTGAGGCAGAAGCGCGAGCGATCATCGACGACATGGTCACCCGCACAGGCGCTGCGTCGCAGGATTATTCGATCGTCGCCCAGGCCTCGCCGAAACGAGGCCTCGCCGCAGTCTGGCGCTACAGCCCACGGATCACCTCGGCGTCGTGGCTGCTGTTCGTGTCGATCATGCTGCTCTACTACGCCGCACTCAGCTGGATGCCGTCGATCCTGCGCCGAGAGGGCTACGACGATTTCGCGGCCTTCGCCGGAACGACGCTGATGACCGCCGTCGGCATCGTCGGCGTCGCCGTGTCCGCGTACCTCGTCGAGGTCGTCGGCAGGAAATGGGTCATCGGAATCTCCGGGCCACTGGCAGGCGCCGCGCTGGTGCTGTTCGCGGTGATGCTCGACGTCGGATCCGGCGTGCTGGTGTGGCTCGCAGTGTTCGGGTTCGTGATCCAGATCGCCATCCCGGTCCTGTACTGCTACGTCTCCGAGCTCTACCCGACGGAGCTCCGTGCGTCGGGATTCGGGTACGCCTCCTCGGTCAGCCGTATCGCGACCGGCTTCGCGCCCCTGCTGTTCGGGTCGGTGATGTGGCCGATCCTCGGACTGCCACTGACCTTCGCCATCGTCACCGCGTTCGTCGTGTTCGCGGTGCTGTGGATGGCCTACGCCGCGCCGGAAACCAAGGGGAAGGAGCTCGACACGTTGACAGTGACGCCCGGTCACAGTCAACTCTCAGGCTCACCGTGATCGCAACTGGTGACACCGCGCCCTCGATATTGAAAGTTTGATCGGTCGGACTGCACACGATCGAAAGGGCTTTTGCATGACATCCACAGTCGAGTCCATCGGGGTCGTCGAGCCGGGCTCGCCTCGATACCGAGAACTGCTCGCCTTTATCGCCGAAGGCGCGAGCGCCCGCGATCTCGCCGACGAGAACCCACACCAGCAGATCGACGCCCTCCGACGCGCCGGATTCGGTGCCCTGCGACTGCCCAAGGAGATCGGCGGGGCAGGACTGACCGTCCGCGAAACATTCGGCGTCATCATCGATCTCGCCGAAGCGGACCCCATCGTCGCGCACATCCTCCGCACGCACTACTGGTTCGTCGAAGAGCGACTGCGCGAAGCAACCGCCGTCGACTACGCCGGGTACGACAGTGACCGATGGATCCAACTGATCCTGCAGGGCAAGATCTTCGGCAACGCCAGCAGCGAACGAGGCGCGCAGGCCGTCGGAAACTTCAAGTACGGAACCCACCTCACCCCACACACGGACGGATACCTCCTCGACGGCGAGAAGTTCTACTCCACCGGCACACTGTTCTCCGATTACGTCAGCATCTGGGCCGACGTCGACGGTGTCGCCGTGGCCTCCGTCATCGTCCCCACCGACCGCGACGGCGTCACGATCGTCGACGACTGGGACGGTATCGGCCAGCGCCGCACCGGAACCGGAACGACACGATTCCAGAAGGTGCACGTCACCGACGACGACATCGTCTCGCGCATCCCACTCGACGCAGCACCGGACCCGTCGTATCAATTCGCCTTCCTGCAGCTCTACCTGCACGGCCTGGTCAGCGGAATTCTCCGTAATGTCGTCAGCGACGCCAAGAACCTGATCCAGAGCCGTACCCGCGGATTCGCACACGGACCCACCGAAGAACTCCACCGAGACCCACTCCTGCTGAACGCATTGGGAACCCTCGCCAGCACGGCATTCGCCGCCGAAGCCACCACCCTCGCCGCGGCCGACGCCATCGACACCGCCCACGCCTCACTGAACAACGGGGTGCCCGACGCGGCCCTCGCGGCGAACGCCTCCCTTCGCGCCTCCGAAGCCAAGGTTCATATCGACGAGATCGCCACCCGCGCAGCAACAGTGCTCTTCGAAGTCGGTGGCGCATCCGCCGCATCACGCGCCAAGAACCTCGACCGACACTGGCGAAACATTCGCACCATCACACTGCACAACCCAGCCGCCTACAAAGCGTCGGCGATCGGGAACTACGTACTCAACGGCGAACCGTTGCCGTTCAACGGTTACTTCTGAGAAGGGCTTTCACATGTCTCGTGAACTTCACCTCGCTGGATTTCTCATCGCATCCCACGTCACCCACTCGCACGCCGCCTGGCGGCACCCGGCGTCGGAAACCGATTACCTCGGCCCCGACTACTACGAGCGAGTCGCGAAGATCCTCGAACGCGGCAAGTTCGACTTCCTGTTCTTCGCCGACCTCCTGGCGACACCCGTGCGCTACGGCAACGACATAAAAGTGCCGCTCAGCAGCGGAACCCAGGCGTCGGCGACGATCGATCCCTCCCTCGTCGCCGCAACACTCGCCGGCGTCACCGAGAAGATCGGTCTGGCAATCACGAAGTCCACCACGTACTTCCACCCGTACGAGGTCGCACGCATCTTCAGCACGCTCGATCACCTCAGCCGTGGCCGCTCGGGCTGGAACGTGGTCACCTCCCTCAACCAAGCCGAGGCCCAGAACTTCGGGATCGACAACCACCTGCCGCACGACGAGCGATACGACCGCGCCCACGAATTCCTCGAGGTCGCCTACGACCTGTGGGGCAGCTGGGATCGCGATGCTCTGGTGCAGGACAAGGTCTCCGGAGTGTTCGCCGACCCGGACAAGGTACGCACCATCGACCACGACGGGACCTACTTCAAATCCCGCGGACCGCTGACCGCACCACACTCGCCGCAGAGCCGACCCGTCATCTTCCAAGCAGGCTCGTCGCCGACCGGTCGCGATTTCGCCGCCCGCTGGGCCGACGCAATCTTCGA
The DNA here is from genome assembly GCF_000383555.1 of Rhodococcus sp. 114MFTsu3.1. Taxonomy (NCBI): domain Bacteria; kingdom Bacillati; phylum Actinomycetota; class Actinomycetes; order Mycobacteriales; family Nocardiaceae; genus Rhodococcus; species Rhodococcus sp. 114MFTsu3.1. Next base: position 487,011 of record NZ_KB911545.1, read on the forward strand.
GATCGACCCCACGAAAGAAGGTCGCAAGGCCTACTACGACGACGTGAAGTCGAGGGCGTCGAACTTCGGCCGCAACCCCGACGACATCAAGATCTTCCCCTCGTTCGTCCCCTTCGTCGGCGAGACGGAAGCCATCGCACGCGAGAAGCAGGCATTCCACAACGAACTGGCCGACCCGATCTCCGGGCTGATCACACTGTCGGTCCACACCGACCACGACTTCTCGCAGTACGACCTGGACTCACCCATCACCGAAGTCGCCGTTCCTGGCAGTCAAGGCCTGTTCGACCTGGCCCGACGGCTCAGCGACAAGGACGCACTGACCCTGCGCGACATCGGCAAGCTCTACGCCCAAGGTGTTCTGCTGCCACAGTTCGTCGGCACCGCCACTCAGATCGCCGACCAGATAGAAGAAGGCTTCCACGGCGGGGAGGCCGACGGTTACATCCTGTCCGCAGCCCAGGCGCCGGGCACCTTCGTCGACTTCGTCGAATACGTGGTGCCCGAGCTGCAGCGACGCGGACTGTTCCGCACCGACTACACCGGCACGACACTGCGCGATCACCTCGGCCTGGCCGACGCCTCACTCACCCCGGCTCCGAGAGCGCAAGAGGTGCGGGCCTGACGGTGATACCTCGGGTGATGGACCTACCACCCTTTGTGCGGACCTGGCACGCCTGCGTTGACGTGACAAGGCGTGTCGACTCTGCACAAAGGGTGGCAGGTTCCGGCCCGTGACCGTGTAGTCGACGGTTAGCATGCCGGAATTCGGGTACTCGCCCGATTCGCGGTAGCCGAGACACGGCTACGGGTAGGGGAAAATCATGCGCTTCGTCACTCTGATCGTCGTAGTCTGGCTCGTCATCGGCGCCTTCGCCGTTTTCCAACGTGGGTACTTCGACAGTGCACCCGAGAACTGCGCAGGCGTAGGAACCATCGCACTGACCGTGGTCGCAGGCCCACTCAACTACGCAGGCGTGAACCCCAAGGTCACCGACTGCAACCTCCCCGAGCCGAGTCAGTAGACCGGGCTCACCGAACCAACGGCGCGGGTCAGCCTGCGCCGTTGTTCGGGTTGGTGCAGATCGCGCACACACACCGGCGAGAACGTGATGTCCATCGCCGACCGGGCGCGCTGGGGATCACCCTGCATACCCTTGACGAGTGAATCGTCGGAATCTCTTCGTGGTGCTGGCCGTGGTGCTGCCGGTACTCGTGGTGTCCGTCGTCGGGGTCGGTGGCTATCTGGCGTTCACCAAAGCCCGGATAGATCCGATCACGAAAGCCGACGCCATCATCGTTCTCGGTGGCGAGCACGACGGCCGTGAGGCGTACGGAGTGTCGCTGGCGGAGCAAGGAGTGGCGGACACCGTCGTACTCTCCGACCCCTACGGGCCGTCGGACCCCTACATGAAGAAGTACTGCGGCGTGACGACCGAGCAGTACTCCGTTCTGTGCGAAGAGCCGATCCCCAGCACGACACGGGGCGAGGCGATCTTTACGCAGCGACTGGCGGATGAACGTGGCTGGGACCACGTCATCGTGGTCAGCTGGCGCTATCACCTGCCCAGGGCCAAGCACATCTTCGGACAGTGCTTCGACGGCGACGTCACCATGCAGGCCGTCCCGCGGACGTACAACTTCTCCCTCGTCTACTGGGAGTACACGTACCTCTACCAGCTGGCCGGCTTCGCGAAGGCCGCCGTGCAGGGCGACTGTCAGAACTTGCGGTAGAGCGTCAGCCCCGAGCTGTACAGCAGGAACCCCAACATCGCGCACGCGATACCGCCGATCACCGTCGCGGCGAGCACCACGACCGCGCGCCTGTAACGCCGAGCCCTGACCTGCGTGACGAAGACCAGCGCCACGGAACTCATGGGCGCGAGTGCAGCGAGAAATCCGAAACTCGCGACGCCGACGAGTCGATCGGGCGGTGCAGCGGCCGTGAAGAACCCCAGAACCCCGCAGGTGATCAGCGTGAGCATCACGACGCGGTCGGGATCGGACACAGCAGCAGTGACGTGATAGTGAACCAAGGCGCCCAACGCCCCACCCACCGCGATGAGCAGCAACAGAGTCATCGCGGCGCAGGCCTTGTCACGAGAGCTCCAGCAGCAAGAGCCAGCACCGCGGCGACCGGCGTCGCGACTATGTACAGAACCGACTTCCACGCCCCGTCGTGAGTGATGCCCTGCAGCGCGTAGAAACTGAACGTCGTGAATCCGCAGGCAAGGCCCGTGGCCGCAGCACGCGCCAGCGGCGCATTCCGTCCCGACAGGTAACCCAGCGTCGCGCCGAGCAACAGACACCCGACCACGTTGATGCCGAAAGTATTGATCAGAAGCCACTTCGGAGAGTCCCGCCAATGCCAGATCTCGTACCGAACCACCGCGCCGACCGCTCCGCCGAATGCCACCGTCACGCTCACTGCGGGGCGGGTGGGGATCACACAACGAGACCCTATCGGCCGCCGAGTCGGTCGGCACTGCCCACAGAGGGAGATCACAGGACGGACTCGGGTATGTTGGCTGCTGTGACGCTAGACGAGGCAGGGCCAGGCCCCCAGCATTTCGATGTGGCTGTGGAGTGGCGCGACGGCGCCGTGATCGTGACCGTGTCGGGGGAACTCGACCTGGTGACTTCCCCACAATTGTCCGAGTCGGTGGAGTTGGTCCTGGAGAAGGGCCCTTCGTCGGTGGTGATCGATCTGTCCGACGTGTCGTTCCTTGCGTCGGCAGGCATGTCCCTCCTGGCATCCACCCACCAGAAGTTGGGTGGTGCGGCGGGCTTCGCCGTCGTCGCCGACGGTCCCTCCACCGGTCGTCCACTGACCCTGGTCGGTCTGCACGAGGTGTTCGGTATCTACGCGACCGTCGACGAAGCGCTGGCTGCGCTACAGACGGGTAATTCCTGAACTTCTGGGTATGACGGGATCATGATGGCAATTGCATTCGGTGGAGAAGACGCCGTGGCCGCTGCTACCAAGCCGCCTTCCGCACAAGTTCCAGGGGACGTCATGCGCCTTGAATTCGACGGAGAGTCGGCGGTCGCGGAGCGCGCGTCCGCGCTGCGCATTGCGCTCGGTGAGTGGCTGACGGGCTTGCAGATCGCGCCGGAACGCGTGTACGACGTGGTTCTGGCGACGTACGAGGCGTTGGCCAACTCGGTGGAGCACGCGTATTCAGGCAGTTCGGGCACGCTCGATTTGTACGCTCTGTGGACGCCCGACTCCGGGCGTATCGAAGTGACGGTGCGCGATCACGGTGCCTGGGCGGTACACGCCCCCGACGCCACCCGTGGACGTGGAGTGCCGTTGATGCACGCCTTGGCCGACTCGACGGCCGTCACCTCCGATCACGACGGGACAACCGTTCACATGGTCTGGGATCCCGCCACATAACTTCGCGTGGTCAAAGCGCGGACAGCGCTGTTTGTGACGGAGCACAATAACCGTCGAGAGCGGCTCGTCCATTCCGGCGTCGGCCCGAGAGTGGAGCCTGGGGAACGACCCGGGCAGGAGCGCCGCACACGGAGGCGCTCATGGTTCCGTCACCCGTTCCCGGGGAAGTAATAGCGCGACGCTATCGGCTTCTGGCCAGGCAGGATTCCGCACCGTGGCTGACGCGCTGGACGGCCGACGACCTGTCGACCGGCAGGCACACCACCCTGACGCTGGTCCATGTCGACTCGATCCACGCGAGGGATCCCTCACCTGATGCGGTCCGCAGGTTCTGTGAATCGGCACGAACGAGCGGTGTCGGACGAGTCCGCGTGGTCGACCCATCGACCACGGCGCCCTACGTCGCCGTGGTCGGTGACTACGCGGCCCCGTCGACGCACCGCGACGAAACAGGCCGGGAAAAGCCAAGCGCAGCAAAGGTATTGGGTCTCACAGCCGTGGCAGCGGCGTTCCTGGCCGTCCTCGGCGGCGGAGGATGGCTGGTGTCGACGAGCATCGCAGGCGGAGACTACGGCGACGTGCGCGGCGCCGTAGCCGTGCCCACGCTGCCCACCGCGCAGGTCCAACCAGTGGCCGCAGCACCCGTCGACACTCCGATCCTGCCGTCCGGTGCCGAAATATGGTCGGCCGTCCGAGCGCCCGACAACGCAGCCGACGCCACCCGCGCCGTCGACGCCGACCCGACGACCTCGTGGTCCACCGACCTCTATCGCGCACCCTTCGGAGACACCGACAACGGGATAGGAGTCGTCGTGGCGTTCGCCGACGCTGTCGACCTGACGACAGTATGGGTCGCGACGCCGCAGCCCGGAGCCGTCGTGGAAATCCGAACCCCACCGGAACCGGACGGAACCCTCGCGTCGACGCAACTCCTCGGGGCCGGGACCCTCGGCGCAGGCGCCACCGACATCGTCGTCGACGCACCCACCGGGTTACGTGCGGTTCTGATCTGGGTGGCCGAGCTGGCACCGTCGGGCACGCAGTTCGTGGCCGATCTGGCCGAGATCGGGTTCACCGGACGGTGACGACGCCGGCGGATCACTGGACCGATTGCTTGACCCGCGAGAACGCCGGACCGGCGAGAAACCAGATGCCCAGGATCAATCCGAGCGGACGAATGCTGGACAACAACGTCGCCGCCTGCTCGTCCGATGCAACCGTGTACGCCAGGCCCACCAGCACTGCCGCCGCGATCGCACAGGCCTTGACCGCGCGGAACCAGTCCTCCCACAGGTAACGGCGGTACGCCTCCGAATCCTTGTCCAACTTCACCGGCGGCGGGCCACCGGCAAAGCGATGAGCGACGCGCACATCCAGCCACGCGATCATCGCAGGCCCGAACCCGACGCTGAACCCCAGATAGTAGGCAGCAAGGTGGTGCACCGAACCGACCGGCGTGCCGCGACCGAGGTCGAACGCGACCGCGACGATCAAGACGACATCCAGCACCGGAACCGACGCAAGTAACCACGTCGCGATTCGACGCTTCCCCAGCACGTAACGGACCAGAAGGCCGCTCAGAATCAACGCCCAGAACCCGATCTCGCAGACGACGATGACGGCGGCGATCATCGTTCGAAGCCCATGAATGTCATGAAGACAGCGTCGCGCAGAACAGCACGTCGCCGCGTCGGCTGTCGGAGCGAAATTCACGTCCTCCGAAAGTACGACCTACCGCGTCGTCGTGGTGTCTTCCGAATCCGACTCGGTCTCGGTCGTGGTCGTACCACGATTACGCGGAGACCTGCTCGTCGTCTCGGACCCCGGAGTTCGCGACGGCGCGGTCGTCGTCGGCGCGGTCGTTGTGGGCTTTGGTGTCGTGGGAACAGCGACCTGCCATGTCGGCGACGGCGGGACCGTGATCACCGACGAAGTCGTCGCGCTGACCACCGTGCTCAGATCCGAACGAAGTGCAGGCGGTTGGACCCTGTCGCTGGTGTCGTCGAACGCCCCACCCAGTGCACCGATCGACAGACCGACGACGACGGCAACTCCGGCGATCGCCACCGCCGAGATCGCGATGACTTTGTCGCGCATGTTCGATAAGCCTTGTCCGCTCGGACCGCCACATCGACCTGTGGCGGTGCTGCGAGAACGCTACCGCAGGGCATCGCAGGTGCGCTCGGCGTAGGAATTCGCGCGCGGTCAGAGCAGGCGCAGGACCGCAGGCAGAACATCGGCGATCTGCTGACCGACCGACTCGTACACCTCGTGTTCACGGCGATACGGATCGTCGATGTCCGCGGCGTCCACCCGGTGCCGCGCCCGTGCCTCGGCGATACCGTCGATCGTCTGCGCCCCCGACGCCTCCGCCAGCGCAGCCGCTTCGAGAAGTGTGAACGTCCTCCGAAGCTTCCGCGGAGCAATCGCCAACACCTCGTCCCGATGCCGCGTCGTCATCGTCAGGATCACATCCGCCTCGTCGGCGATCCGTGGTGAAATCCGACGAGCCACGAAGCCCTCCGACTCACCGCCCAGCTGACGCAACACCGTCGCCGCCGTCTCGTCCATCGCATGCCCCGACAGTCCGTGCGTCCCCGCACTCGACGTCGTCAACTCCTGGCCACTCTCCTGCGCATACGCCGCAGCCAGCCTCTCCGCCGTAGGAGATCGACAGATATTGCCGGTACAAACGAAAAGGACATGCACGTCGGTCACCTTAGACCCCGGCCGTTCCGCAGGCTCCCCAGTAATCGCAATCCTGAAGGTCTCGCGCTACAGTGATGGCCGAGCGGGGGTTCGAGACTGGATCGTTACAAATCTTGTCGGCGAGTCCCCTGCAGTCCAAGTGAGGCAGGTCATGACTGAGGTTCTCGGTGTGTCGGTGGGGGCTAGTGCTGTTCGCATGGCCCGGCCCGACCTTCGCCTGCGTGGCTCCGGTGCCCGCGAACTCGACTTCCGGAACGACACGGTCGACGCGCACTGGGACAGAGCCGAGGAAGTCGCTGCCGAAACCATCGGAGTGATGCTCGCGCAGAACCACGGTGACCGCTATGTCGAAGCAACGGGCGTCGCCTACCGCGACCAGCAGCAGTTCGGCGACATCCAGCAGGCAATGTCGGACCAGCAGCTCTACAACTATCGGCTCGTACCCGAGGCCCGCGCCGCGCTGGCCTACCTGGAAGCCTCCGGCGAGATCGGCGACTTCGGCACCATCGCGCTGTACGACCTGGGCAGTTCCGGCCTGACCATCAGCGTCGTCGATCGTGCCTCCGGCGAGGTGCTTCTCGCCGAGCGCACCACCGACATCAGCGGTTCGGACTTCGACCGACTCATCTGCGACAACCAGCTCGCCAAGCAAGGCGTCGACCTGAACGACTCGGTCGGTCTCGACGAGTTCATCACGCGATGCCGCATCGCCAAAGAGCAACTCTCCACCTCCGGCGCCGTGTGCCTGCCGGGAGAGAGCGGCGTGATCCTCATTTCCCGCGAATCGTTCGAGGCGCTCGTGACCGTCCCGATCGAATACTCCGCGCGACTGGTGCGTGACGTCATCTCGCGATCCCCCCAACACGTCGACGCGCTGTTCCTCGTCGGCGGCGGTGCACGGATCCCGTTGGTCGAGGCAATCCTCCGGTCCTGGACCGGACTCCACGTCGTCACGCCTGTCGAACCGGAATCGGTTGCCGCCAAAGGTGCGGCACTGCTCGCCACTCCCGTCGGAGCTGCCCCCGCCGGCGGTGCGTCCCCGATGCCTCCCCACGACTCGGCACCCGCCGCGTACAGCGGCCAGACCGATGCCGGCAACCAGCACGGCACGGGACCGCAGCACGGCACGGGAACGCAGCACGGTGCCACGGAGCTGAGCGGCGCGCCGGATTGGCTCAGTCCCGATCCGGCGGATCGGTCCGCGACCTCCAAGCGCAAGATTCGCGGAGCAGCCCTCGTGGCAGGTGGCCTCGCCGTCGTCGCAGCCCTGGGCCTGACACTCGGTTACGGCGGCTCCGAGGACTCCACCAGCGCACCTGCCGACAACGAGAAGCCGCTGACCTCGGCTCCGTCGTCGGCTCCGAGCACCACCGCCGCGCCCACGACGACGACAATCCCACCGACGACCACCGTCGAAGCGCCACCGCCCGCACCGGCGCCGGTCGAGACGTACCAGGAGCCCGAATACCAGGCGCCCGCACCGGCTCCAGCGCCCCCGCCGCCTCCGCCGCTGATCCCCGGACTCCCGGAGTTCCAGCTACCGCAGATTCAGCTTCCGCCGCCGCCGGTCATCGAACTGCCTCGATTCTGATCCGCGCTCGTCGGCGATAGATCCTCCGCTGCGGGCAGTCGTAGATGGGCCACCACACCGAGATGGTCCGAATCGGGGATGTTCACCGGGTTCACCTCGAGCGCGTCGACGCCGTCGCTGGTGACGACGTGGTCCAACCGCGCGAGCGGCCGCGACGCAGGGAAGGTGCGGAACAGGCCGGCCCCGGCCGCGTCCGCCGCATCCTGGAAGCCGTCCGAGGCCAGCGTGCGGAACTGGCGGTGGTCCCCGGTGGCGTTGAAGTCGCCCGCCACGACGACGACACCCGGGTAGCTGTTCATGAGGTCGCGCATGCGAGCGAGATCTCGGTCCCACTGTTCGGTGTGGCGGGGAGTCGCGGGCGACATCGCGTGGAACGACACGAGCGTGAGTCCGACGCCGTCGACGACGGTGCGAGCGCGAACGGGCACGAACCCGAAGTCCGCCAGTTCCTCCCCGTCGGTGAGCGGCGTCCTGCTCCACAGGCCGGTTCCGTCGGCCACGGGTCGGGGGGCGGTGACACTGTAGGGAAGGACCTCTTCGAGACCGGCCGCCACGAGATCGTTCACTTCCTCGTCGGTCAGCTCCTGCACGGCGAGGACGTCAGCGCCCGACGACCGGACCTGGGCGACGATGGCCGCTGCGTCCGCTTCGCCGTGGGCCACGTTGATCGTGAGAACGGTCAATTCGGTGCCGTCGGCAACGTGGTCGGCGGTGACGAAACTCGGCACCTGGATCGCTACGAATACAGCGGCCGCGGTCAACGACACTGCGACGCCCACCCTCGACTTGGCCAGCGCGAACAGGCCGCCGGAGACCGCTGCCGGAATGGCCGCGAATGGCATACCGACCAGAAACGCAACCAGTGTGATTTGAGTCACACCTACTTCGCGCGCGACCAGCATTCCCGTGGAAAAGGCAAGTATTCCGCTGGCGACGACGACGGCTGATGTGCGTAGGACGCGGCGCATCCGCACGCCTCCATTTCTTCCAGGCCGCAAGCGGCAATCGGTCGATCCTACGGTGACTAGACTCCGTATGTGCCCAGCTCAGACCCCGTATGCAAGTGTGGCCATGCGCGTACCGCGCATCAGCATTACAGGCGCGGAAGCGACTGTTCCCTCTGTGAATGCGACCGTTTCAGGCGGCCGATTCTCGCATTCCTCACCGGAACGGTAAATCGTTAGCTCGGCACCGTATTTCCGATCATACGGACCAAAAAGAAGCGTCAAACAAACCGATTGGTTAGAATGAGCGTTTGAATCAGGCAATACGGGCATTTCGGCGTGGGGACCGTGAGCTTGTGATCCGGCAGGAGGCACCAGGCATGTCGAACTACACACTTCCGACCAGCGTATCCATCGACGCGGACGATGTTCTTTCCGCCGAAGCGGTCCCCACGACGGCGCACCGAGTGCTGCACCTTCGGCCGCAGTCCTATCTCACTCACTCGATCCACGCACACGACCGCGTCTGGACGGAAACGAACTGCTACGTGGACTTGTGGATCGAACTTCTCCACTCGCTCGGTGCAGATCCAGTTCCCGCGTTGGCGTTCGTGCTGAGTGCCGATTGCGACGGTCGCCAGTGGGATTTCGTCAAGATGCAGTCGGAAGATCTGCGCACCCTCTACGGCCTCGAGGTCGGCGAGATGAACGTGTGGCGATCCGTCGTCGAGCACGTCCGCGAAGGACTGGAGGACGGCGTTCTGCTCACCGTGGAGGTCGACGGCTTCTACCTCCCGGACACTGCCGGAACGAGTTACCGCAATCAGCACACCAAGACCACGATCGTTCCGAACATGCTGGACGAGACGGAGAAGGCGCTCGGTTACTTCCACAATCGCGGATACTTCGAGCTGTCCGGCGCGGACTTCGACGGCGTCTTCAATCTGGCTCCCGCGCCGCACCCCGAGGTCCTTCTGCCCTACGTGGAGCAGGTTCGTCTGCGGAAGAACACGATCGCCGACGGAGTCGGTGACCGCGACCTCGCTGTGGCACGCGCGCACCTGGCTCGGCGCGCCGACGGCAATCCGGTCGAACGTCTCGCCGAAAGAATCACCGCCGACATCCCACTCGTGCAGACGGCAGGCCCGGATGCGTTCCATCTGTGGTCCTTCGGGCTGCTTCGTCAATGTGGAGCCACCGCGGAACTGGCAGCCGACCTCGTCGGTTACCTCGACGGCCGTGGCGTCGCCGGAATCGCCGACGCCGTCCCGCACTTCCTCCAGGTCGCCCAGGGCGCAAAAGCGGTGCAATTCCGGATGGCGCGGGCGTCACGCGGGCGTGCCGTGACGCTCGGTGAGCCCCTCGCCGAGATGGCGTCGAACTGGTCGGCGGCGATGGACATCGTCTCGGCTGTACTCTGACCCAGCCGACAAGGAAGTATTCATCGCCTGTGAGACCCAATCGCGTGTCCGACGCGCATGCCGTTGAACTGCAGTGGAGCGTCACGTCGGTATCGCCGGGCTCGGTGGATCATCCCGACGAGCTCGACGACGATGTCGTGTGGACCCCTGCTCTGGTGCCCGGCGGTGTGGCGGCGTCGACGGTGGCATCGCCACCCGATTCCGTCGACTGGTGGTTCACCACGACCGTCCCCGCATCCGGTGACAGCGCGTTCGTCCTGACGTTCGACGGTATCGCGACCCACGCCACCGTCTGGGTCGACGGGATCGAATCGGCAACGACGACGTCGATGTTCGTCCCGGTGTCCGTCGACATCCCTACCGGGCACGGGCGCGTGCAGGTCATTGTCCGCGTCGACTCGATGGACGCTCGCCTGAAGAAGCGCACGCCGCGCGGACGCTGGCGGTCGTCTCTGATCGATCGGCAAGGTCTACGACACGAACGCACGAGTCTCCTCGGGCGGGCGCCGGTGTACGGGCAGGTGCCCCCTGTGGTCGGTCTGTGGCGATCCGTCCGTCTCCGTGAACGGGGTGTCGCCGAGGACATTCGGGTGCACGCGACGCTGTCCGGTGACGACGGTACCGTCCGGGTCCGCGCACGTTTGACGTCGCCGGCGGACTCGGTGTCCCTGCGCGTCGGTGAACACGACTTCGACCTTCCCGGCGGCGAGGGCGACCTGGACGTCACCGTGACCGTCGCCGACGTGGCACCCTGGTGGCCCCACACGCACGGCCGGCCGGCCCTGTATCCATGGGAGCTCGACGTCGACGGCCGTGTCGAGGGACGGGGTAGTCTGGGATTTCGGCAGGTGGAGCTGGAGCAGTCCGGTGCGTCGGTGACATTCTCGGTCAACGGAACTCGCGTGTTTGCCCGTGGTGGGTGTTGGGTACCGCTCGATCCGGTGCGGATGTGGGTCGATTCCGACACTCTCCGAGCAGAATTGACCGATGTCCGCGATGCAGGATTCAACATGGTTCGAGTAGTCGGCACCATGGTGTACGAGCAACCTGAATTCTGGTCACTGTGTGCAGAACTCGGGATCCTGGTGTGGCAGGACGTGATGTTCGCAACCACCGACCCGCCCGCCGATCCGGAGTTCCTCGATGCAGTCCGCCGCGAGCTCGACGCATTCTTCGCGATCGTCGGCGGCAATCCCGCCTTGGCCGTCGTCAGTGGCGGTAGCGAAACCCAGCAGCAGCCGACCATGCTCGGTGTTCCATCGGACAACCAGCGGATGGAGCTGTTGGAGAACGTCATTCCCGATCATCTCGAACGTCGACTTCCTGGAACGCCGTACGTGACATCCAGCCCGTCGTCCACCTCCGGTGAGCTCCACACTCACGTCGGCGACGGTATCGCTCACTACTTCGGTGTCGGCGGCTATCTGCGGCCGTTGTCCGACGTCCGTACTGCTCGCGTTCGATTTGCTGCCGAGTGCCTTGCCTTCGCCGTCCCGCCGGAGCGCCGAGCCGTCGACGCGATGTTCGGAAGCGCAAATGTTGCAGGCCACCACCCCGATTGGAAGTCGGCGATACCGAGGGACCGGGGATCGTCGTGGGACTTCGAGGATGTCCGCGATCACTACGTGCGAGACATATTCGGCGTCGATCCACACCTTATACGCCGCGACGACTCCGAGTTGTATCTGGACTACGGGCGAGCGGCCGTGTGCGAGGCAGTACAGTCCGCGTATTCGCACTGGCGTCGGGCGGATTCCGAGTGTGCAGGCGCACTGGTGTTGACACTGCGCGACCTCGTGCCCGGTGCGGGCTGGGGCCTGCGAGACTCCACGGGCACACCGAAAGCCCCGTGGTACAGCCTGGCTCGACTCAGTAGCCCGATCTGCGTCTTCGTCGTGGACGACGGTCTGGACGGATTGACGATCCAGGTCGCCAACGACACGGGTGAATCGGTGTCGGGAGATCTCAGAGCTGTGCTCTACGGGACAACGGGCCCGGTGGGGGAGCCCGCCGAGGTGCACATCGACCTCGGACCGCACGCGACCGACAGTGTGTCGCTGGACCGCGTTCTGGGATCGTTCACCGACGCCAACCATGCCTACAGGTTCGGGGCGCAGACGTACTCCGCCGTGGTCGTCGAACTCGTCGGCGCAGACGGAGCGGTTCTCGATCAGGCAACTCACCTGATCGGCGAGCGGCACCCTCGTCAGAACGACGTCGGTCTGAGCGCCTCGGCACACAACGTCGGCCCCGGTGAGTGGTCACTGACCGTGTCGAGTCGATGGGCGGCGCACTACGTCTGCGTCGACACCGACGGCATGGAGGTCAGTGACTCGTGGTTCCACCTTGCACCGGGGGCGGAGCGGGTGCTGACCCTGACCGGATCGAAGGCGAAGGTGTCCGGCCACGTGCGCGCGCTCAATTCGATCAAGCGCGCGCAGATCAGCTAGCCGCGATACGGCTGAGTCGGCCTCGGACGTAACCGAATCCGGCAGCGCCGACACTGGCAACCACAGCCATGGCTCCCCAGGCACGAACAGGGTTTCCACGGGCCGCGGCAGAGGCTTCACGCCCGACGGCACGTGGCAGGATCTTCGCGGTATATGCGCGCTCGGACGACAACGCGTCCTCCGATCCGATCAGCCGCGCGATCGCTGCCTTGGACACGCCCTCGGCGTAGCTGCGGGACAGTAAGTATCTCGGGCGGGTCCTGTCCGCGCTGACCGTGTGATCCACGACGATGGACGGGTCGAAGACGATCTCCGCGTCCGGATGCGTCTGTCGGAGCCGGATGCACAGCTCGGTTTCCTCGCAGCCGAGAGGAATTCGACCGATACGGCCGATTCCGGACACGAACCCACCGAGAGCCACGACGGGCTCACGTCGGAAGGACATGTTGGCGCCCATCAGATTGCGCACTGCCGAAGTGGTCGTGGGCTGCCCCCTGTACGTACAGCCCACGATCCAATCCAGCTCGCCCGGTTGACCCGCTACAGCGGTGGGGAGAAAAGGGGGACGCGACGTCGGCCACACGGGATAGGCAGATCCGCCGACCGCGTACACCGACGGATCGGAGTAGTGGCCCAGAATCGACGCCAACCACTCCGTCGACCGCGGCGTCGCATCGTCGTCGAGGAATACGACGACATCACCGGTAGCGATGTCCAACGACGTGTTTCGAGCTCCGGACAATCCACGGGGATGCGTGTTCGGGGTGACGACGACGGTTTCCCCGCGGGGAAGGAACTGCTCACGCGCGCGAGACAACAGACGATCGTTGTGGTCGATGACGACCAGAAGCTCGGACGCGGGGTTCGACTGGCCGAGCAGAGCATCGACCGCTGCGCTCAGATCGTCCCAGCGATCGAGCGTGTACGCGCAGATGACTACCGAGCACGTGGGCTTCGCCAGCTGAGATGCCCTGGATTCGCCTGCTGTGTCAGTCCCCGACGACCTGTCGATCACGCCGACTTTTCTTGGTACGGAAGCTCGTCGAACACCTCGAAGGCCTCGAACTCCAAGTCCATGTCCGTCCGTGCGATGTTGGTACGACGGTCGGGACGCGGGATGGAGTTCTTCGCCAGTTTGCGTGCGCGCAGACGCTCGGTGAAAAGAGTGCGCAGGACGCGGAAGCCGTCGGAGAACGTGCGAAGGTTGCTCTGCCCGTAGATACGAGCCAGCTCGACGCTCGGTACTTCCTGGATCCGGACGTCCGCCTCGGCGAACCGGCAATTGATGATGGTCTCGATCTCGAAGCCGTCGCCCCAGAGCATCTCGCCCGGCGCCACGTCCTCCTGATCGACCACGGGAAGGTCCAGAACCGGCACCAGGTCGCGCCAGAAAGCGTTGTAGCCGTAGCACAGGTCCGAGAACTTGGTTCCGAACAGTGTGTTGGCGACGAGGTGGAGCCCGCCGTTGCCTGCGCGGCGAAGCGGAGTGATGTCGTGGCTGCCGCCGCCCGCGGTGAAGCGGCTGCCCTTGGCGAAGTCCGCGCCCGCGAGCAGGGCGTCGACGAAGCGCGGGATCTCGTCCGCATCGGCCGAGCCGTCCGCGTCGAACATCACGATGATGTCGCCGGTAGCAGCTTCGAATCCGCACGCGAGAGCGTTGCCCTTGCCCTTGCGGGTCTGCTTGATGATGCGGATGTCTCCGCGTATTTCACGCGCAGCGTCGATGGTGCCGTCGACACTGCCGCCGTCGACCAAGACCAGTTCGTAGTCGTGGGACAGCAACGGCAGTACGTGGCGCAGGTTGGCGGCCTCGTTGAGGGTTGGGATGACAACGCTGATGCGAGGGTTCTGGGAGTTCGACATATCCTTTTTCCAGACGGGTTGAGTGCAGTGTTTCCGACTGATCTCAGAAGATCTGTGACGCGACCCCCGGCGGATCCACAGAGACGTTACCTGCGCCCCGCTAAGGGTCAGGATCTCGTTTTCATCGACTGTGTACAACCTTAAAAGAAGCTACGAGTTTGTCAAGCTACGAATAAACAAACCTTATGGCGGTTTCGAGAGACATTGCTCATACCTGAGGGTGGTTTAGATGTTCCGTCTCTCGAACACGATCGTGTCGGCGTCCTGGTAGTGCAACGACCACGCAGGATTGGACCGCAACCAGCGCTCGAAGGCCTCCGGAGCACCGTTCTTCATGAAACCGTAGTAGTTCATGGCTTCGAGCGATTGCCGCGTGAGAATGACGTAGGACGGCGCCCCCTGCTGTGACGCTTCCCATTCGAACGCCTCGAGCTGATCCGGAGTCGGGAACTCCAACATGTACTCGGGACCGTAGTAGTTCAGCGGCGCGTCGAACATCTCGTTGGCTTCCGCCTGCTCCACGTACTTGGCCGTGGACCGAATCGGATAGCCGGCCGGATACAGCATCGTGAACTTCGATCCCGCAGGCGAATTCGCCACCAACGCCTGTGTGTTGTCGACCTGGGACTTGTTCTCCACGACCAACGGCCACAGGCCGAAGTACCCCTGAAGTCCGAACGTCGCCGCGCCGACGGTTCCGGCGAACGCGCAGGCGACCGCCACTCGCGTCGACACCATCCGTACCGTGCTGCGTGCACCCGCGACATCCGCGTCGAGTGCAGCGATCAGCATCGGCGCGATGAGCAGGACACATCCGGGAATCGCGTACAGATAGACACGGAAGATGGCCTCGCCGCCGTAGCTCTGGCCCGCGAGAAGCCCGATGGAACCGAATGCCATCACCATCGGAGCCCAGAACGGCTTCTTCGTCCGCCAGGCATAGACGATCGAGATCATGGCCAAGCCGAACACACCCGCGGAGAGAGCCCGGCAGATGAGCGAGGTCACCTGTTTGCCCAGGATGCCGGGCGTCTGCACGTTGCTCGCCGCGTTCTCGACCGGATCGAACCCGGACAACAGGCCGTACGGGGCGACGATGTCCAGCCGTGGAATCAGGTACCCGATCAGGATCAAGGCCAGCGGGAACATCAACCACCACGGCTTCGCGCGGCGAGTGACCAGCAGGACCCCGGCCACAGCGAACAGCCAGTACGGCGTCAACTGGTGGGTCGGTACCAACGCCGCGAAAGGAACGAGCGCAAGAAATCCCGCGACACGAAGCTGCGTCGAGGCCATCAGCAGAACGAGGAAACCGATGGCGAGAACGAAGCCGAGCGACTGCGGCGCGTAATAGTCCTGCCCCACCCAGTTGACCAGTTCCGCGAGCATCGCGGCGGTCACGGCTGTTCGAGGCTTCAGCTTCAACACGCGCGCCAAGGCGTAGACGAAGAATGCGATCAACACGTGCACCAGCGGCGCGAACACATGCGCCAACGACATGATGCCGTACCCGGTCACGTCGCTGAACCATGCAGTGACCACGAAGAAACTGGGCCACTGAGCGTAGATGTCTATGCCGTTCGGCGGCAGCGAGCCGAACGACAGGATGTACTCGGTGACAGCGACGTGCTTGTACGTCCACTCGTAGACGGGAGCATCGGTGACGAGTGTGACCGTCAGACGCTGCACGATGATGGCCACGGCTACAGCGGCGACCGCCGAACGAAACTGATGACGCTTGACCGCCAACAGAAATGCCCCGACGACCAACGCCATGCACACCACCAGCACCGGCCCGGTACCGGCAGTCAGCAACCCGAACTGGGAGTAACCGGCCTTCTCCAGGCCGGGCAACGACGGGAGCCACAGTACGAGGGCGAGCGCGAGCATCAGCCCGGCGACGTTGCGGCGCAAGTACTCTCGATCCCATACCCTGCCGACGAGCGTCGTCGCGTGTTCACCGAGTTGGCGTCGATCGACCAGCCGTCGTAGCCACGTCGACCACCCCGAGGCATCGGGCCACGCCCTGTACTTGCGATACCACAACAGCGACGAGCCGATCTGCAGGAGAGCCACGAGCGCGGTGATCCACCGGGGGTTCCACTGATAACCCCACATGGCACCGGTCGTCACCAGAGTCATCAGTGCCAAGCTCAGCACCGGAACCGCTGCGAAACGGGCACGAGGAGGAACGTAGACCCACGTCAGAATCGTCGCGCCGGGTCCGACGAAGATCAGCACCGCGAGGAAAACCGCGCGCACGACACCGGGAAGAGGGAGCATCGCCGCCGCGGCGCACACCGACGCGACGACGGCTACGTCGGCGAATCGAATTTCGGGCCGAGGTGCAGGCAGAGGCGTCACCGCGATCGACGGTTGCCGATCGAGCGAGAACCGACGATCAACCGAGGACCGGGGCACGGTTCACCTCCAACAACGGCTGACGCTTGCGGCCTTCCTTGCGGCTGCGACGCAGCGCACCCGGGCCCTTCGCGATGGACAGTAGTTCCATTCTGCCGATGCCCTCGGGAAGATCGTCCGCGAGATCCTCGGGAGGAGAGGCAACCTTGGACATCCGTGCGGACAACACGACCGTGCTGCCGAGCCGGCGGAACGCAACTCGCGCCGCGAGCAATGCCGAACGCCTGTTCGTCGCCACCGTCGTCAGCCACGCACCCAAGCCCAGTCCGTAGCCTCTGGCCTGCACGGCCAAGGCGTCGGAATCCGCACGGTGCCGGTGCCACACGATCGCGGCAGGCTCGTACACCAACTTGTCTCCGGCCATCAGGACGCGGAAGAACATGTCCAGATCCTCACCACCGTTCGTGGGAGAACCGACACCGAGAGCCTCGTCGAAACCACCGAGGTCGAACATTCGGTCGCGGCGCACCGCGAAGTTGGCGCCCGTCCCGTAGATGCCGACCTGGAACGGAAACAGCGGAACGTCGGCGGGAGGCTCGGCGAGCGAGAAGATACGAGGCGTCACCGAGCTCGCCCACCCGACACGCCGGTCGAAGTAGGCCTGGGCCTGAGTGCGGATCTCGCCGCTGGGGACGATCCCCGAGACACACGCGACGCGGGCATCCCGGGCGAAGCCGCGAGCGATCGAGGACAACCACCGCGCGTCGACCGCGACGTCGTCGTCGGTGAACGCGACGATGGAATGCCGCGCAGCACGCAGGCCCGTGTTGCGCGCGCGAGACAGTCCGGCAACCGGTTCCGACACGACGCGCACGCGAGGATCACCGAGTTCGGTGACGTAGCGGGTGGTCGCGTCCGTCGCGGAAGCGTTGTCCACGACGACGACCTCGAAGCTCGGGTAATCCACCTCCAACACCGAGGCCAGCGCACCGCGCAGGTGATCGATCCGGTCCCTGGTGCAGATCACGACCGTGATGTCCGGCTCCGCGCCGTCACCCTCCGGAAGTGATTCGGCGCCGTGAACGTCGAGCTTGCGAACGGCCTCGACGAGCTCATTGGTGTCGATGCCCTCCGAGACGATCGGGAGATCGACGAATCCGAGCGGGTCGGCGGAACGTCGGACGAGGAGCCGCGCGCGCGAATATCCCTCAGCCCCGTCGAGGGCGAGACGATCGGGCAACGCGGCTTCGATGTCGACGTCTCCGATCCACACCGCGCCGGACCACTCGGGCGGCTGCGCGCTGACGAGTGCAGGCTGGAGAACGGATGATGTCGACACGGGGTGGATCCTTTCGATACTGCACGGGGAAATACGTGTTCTGGAGCAGGCTGAGTCAGTCGGTTCGGTATCGGACCCAGTCGACCGACATCGTCGCCGGGAATTCGGTGTCGGCGTCGGTAGGACCTGGCCAATCGCCGGCGACCGCGACGTTGAACAGCAGGTAGAACGGCTTGTCGAACACCCAGTATTCGTCGCCGCCGTCGAGTTGCGCCGGGGTGACCGTCTGCAGCACCTGATCGTCCATGCCGATCACGATCTTCCGGGGCGCTTTCTCGACCCAATAGACGTGATACTCGTCGGCCAGGTTGTTGGCCGGGTACCCGGCGAGCTGAACCTTCTGGCTGTTCAGACTGTCCGCCTGTGGAGCGTGCACACCGATGTGGAAGTTGTCCGCCTCGTTCAACGTCTCGATCGCATCGATCTCACCGGAAATCGGCCAGCCGACGTCGTCGATGTCGGTCCCGAGCATCCAGAAAGCAGGATGCAGCCCAGCGCCGGCAGGCATCTTGATACGCGCTTCCACGCGGCCGTAGGTGAACTCGAACTTGTCCTTCGTCGTCACCCGCGCGGAGGTGTAGCCGTCCGGCGTGCGCAACGCGGAGATGGACATGTTTCCGGACCCGTCCTGGTACGCATTGTCGACCGAATCGGTGTAGTTCTGTTTCTCGTTGTTTCCCCACCCGGTCCGGCCGGTGTCGTAACTCCAGTTGCTGGAGTCGATCCTGGATCCGGACGGTCCGTCGAACTGGTCGTACACCGTGAAACCGTTCACCGCTTCGGCGTCCGCTGCCTGTGAACCCGTCGCATCGGACTGCGGCCACAACTCGCGGTACGCAACGACACCCACCCCGACAGCCAGAAGCAGAACCACAGCAAGGACTGCGAACGACGGCCACCGTCGTGTCCGCCGATGCGGAGGACGCGGCGGAGTCCCGGAGGACGGAAGTCGTGATACCTCGACCGTCGGCGGATCATAGCGATGGGTCATCGATCGTTCGTGCCGATCGGTCCACGGTGCCGGTCGGCGTTCGTGCTGCCGTAGACCGGACGCTCGTCGGGGCTGTACGTATCGGCGGACTCGTCCGCCTCACTGCCCGCTGCGGTGTCCAGAATTCTCAGCCGGCGCGCAGTCCTGCGATGCGCGACGGCGAGCACCACCGTCGCGACCAGAATCGCGTACACGACGACGCGCTCGATGGTGCCGATTCCCAACCCGAAGTTGTGTCCACCGATGAAGCACAGCGACGCGGCCAGTCCGATCCACCCGAGCGTCGTGACCGTGATCCGGACCGAGCCGTGCAGCGAGCGATGCCCACCCGCCACGATGAGCCCGAGCGATCCGACGACGAACATCAGCGTCGCGCCGAACGAGTGCACGCTGTAGTTCAGACCCTGGTTGATCGACCCGGCGACGACGGCACCCAGCCCGGCGACAGCAAGGAGGACACCGCCGCGGACGTCGAGTACACCCGTGACCATCCACGCCACAGCCGCGACCACGAGGGCAACGCCGACGAGCGCGATCGACACGTCGGCCAACACGTAGAGCTTGCTGCACGGCCACGAACCGGTCGGGCCGCAGAACGGAACGCCCAGTTCGCTGATGAAGTTGGTCCGGTAGCTGTACAGACCCCGCCACGTCGCCGCGACGACGAACTCGAACACGAACAGTTGCACCACCGACAGACCTGCCCAGTAGCCGATGCGTGCCCACAGGGACGCGTCCGGTCCGGTGGTCGGGTTGCCGCGCAGCGCCCGGCGGGCCTGCTGCATGTGAATGCTCATCGGGACACTTCCTGCGCACTGAGTAGAGCAACGGGATCGGACATCGCCAGGTTCAACGCGGACTGTACTGCGTCACGGTCGAAGAAATTGTCGTGGAACGACGCGGTCACATGGAACACGTCGCGAATGTGCATGGAGGTGACGACGATGGACTCCGGCACACTCGGTTCGCTGAGCGGCACGAAGACGCTCTGTTCCGGGTCCGCAGTCCACGCGATGCCGTCGAATTGCGGAATACGCCCGACGTCGGAGAACGTGAGCCGCGCATCGGCCGTCGCGGGAGCCGTCGCCGTCGAGATGGCCGGGAGAGCGGAACGGGTGCGCAGGTACGTCATCGTGCTGAGCGCCCCGGCAGCGAGCGGGCGGCCCTTGTCGATGGCGTGCGCAACGGACTCGTGCAACGCGGTCGCGTTCGTCGGGTCGACCCCCTCGAAGTCGATCCCGACGGCGAAGTTGCCGAGTGCGACGCCGTCGGTACGTAGGTAACGCCTGCAATCGAACAGGAATCCGGCCGAGTACGACGTCGAGATGCCGCGCGTGGACAGCGCCGTCGCGATGGCAGCGCACAGAATGGACGTGACGGACACCTCGGGGAGATTGTCCCGTCGCCACGCACGGATCGCCGCGGGTGCACCGGCAGCCGACGTCGCTGCTGCCACCGCAGGCGAGCGGCCCCACGGCACCCGTGCCTGCTCCATCGGCGCGAGCGCGGGAGTCACGAGTTCGGCCGGGGGCTGTCCGAACTTGCCGTAGAGAACGTCGACGACTTTGCCGGGGTTGCGCGCCATCCAGCCCGCCAGTGCACGGGGGAGCGGGTTGCGAAGCGTACGTGCCTCGGCCCACCCCGGAAGAGCAGGAACGGCAACAGGATCCGCGAGAAACGCAAACAATTCGATCGGCAGAACCGCATCGCTGAACCCGTGCGACAGATCCAGCAGCAAGTATTCACCGGCGAGTACCACCCGGATCGGAACATCGATCGACACCGAATCGGACAGCTGCTCCAACTGCTCGACCACGTCGGCGCGACCGATCGGAGCAGAAGTTGTGACGTGGTCACAGACCGACTCCGGACGGTAGGACCACTTCCTCGAGTTCGGATCCACCCGCAAACCGAGGCGCGTCTCGCGGCCGGACGACGCGAGCCGCAGGAGTCGCTCCTTGACCCTGTCGATGCCGCCGAAGTCCGCCGGTCCGAGAGCGCAGACGATGCGGCCCTCGGAGCGCAGCATGTCCATCGCGCTGGCTTTGTAGTGTGCTCGGCTCACGGTGCGCTTCTTCCAGGTGCAGGTTTTCGATAGGGGGCGCGTAACGGGTCCGTGGTTTCGAGGTGCGCGGTTCGGAGGTGATGCGCACCTGCCGAACTGAACTCGCGATCCTGGGTGCGGTGCGTCGATGGACCGAATTCACGAGACGAGTTGTCGCGTGCAGGTGGTGGTGGGTACGGGCCGCTGGGCGGGAACGGATCCTCGGGCGGCTCTTCGCCACGTGAGGACAATTCGCGGATCCACTTGATCAACGGAACTATCAACACGAGCGCGCCGAACGCTTCCGCGGCGAGGTAGGCCCACCCGACAGCGGCGATTCCGAGCCTGGACGACAGGGTCAACGAACCGACGATGATGATCGTGGTGGCAACGACCTGAACGACGACGGCGAGCCGCATGCGGCGCTGCACACGGGCCAAACCGTCGTACAGCGAGCCGATGACCGACAGCGGAATGGTCACCGCCGCCAACTGCACGATGATGGTGCCGTTCTCGCGGTACTGCTCGCCGACGATCCCCAGACCGAACGGCGCGATGACGGCGAGGAAGAAGGAACCGCCGACGGCCACGATGCACACCATCGTCATGAAGCGTTTGGTGAGGCGGTTGAACTGCTCGGGGTTGGCCGCCACTTCGGCGACGAACGGGCCGACGAGCACGCTGATGAGAATGTACAGTGCGCTGACGATCGACCAGGTCAACGAGAAGTACGCGTTGTCCTCGGCGCCCAGGGTGGCGACCACGATCATCGGAACGAGCAACGGAGCGAGCGAGCCCAGCGCCGTGATGCCGTAGGCGGATCCGAAGTAGGACCACAGCTCGCGCCTCGGAGGAAGATCCGGTTCCGACTTGTAGCGCGGCTCGTTCCTGAGGTTCTTCAACATTGCTCGGAAGACGACGACCGACGCGATGATCGCGGGGACTGCCCACGCCGCGATGATCGAGGTGCTGCGCGCGGTCGAGAACAGAGCAAGCAGGAGAACGAATTTCACGACAGCGTGAAAGACGTTCTTTCCGGCCGCCCACCGCGCGACTCCCAGCCCGGAGGACGTCTGGTCCTGCAGAGCGAACACCGCGAGAACAGCGACGAAGGGTGGGAACGAGACGATCTCGGCGGTGGAGGTGAACATCTTGTCCACCGGTGCGACGAGGAGAAATCCGCAGCCCAACACGAACGCGAACGCGGTGACCGTGATGTACCCCCGCACGACGAACGACTTGGCGAGCCTGCCGGAGACAGGTAGAAAGCGTTCGTACATCGACCCGAGGCTCAGATTGGACAGCGTCGAGAGCATCACCGCGGACGTGATCACGGCCGATGCGCTGCCGACCTCCGCAACCGGATAGAGGCGTCCGGCCGCGGCCCAGAACAGCAGACCGAGACCGCCGGTCACGACGGTGGACAGCATCATGG
Organism: Rhodococcus sp. 114MFTsu3.1; assembly: GCF_000383555.1. NCBI lineage: Bacteria > Bacillati > Actinomycetota > Actinomycetes > Mycobacteriales > Nocardiaceae > Rhodococcus > Rhodococcus sp. 114MFTsu3.1. Next base: position 509,559 of record NZ_KB911545.1, read on the forward strand.
CCAGCGAGTTCAGCGCAAGATTGCGGTCGGAGCTCTTGGTGTCGGTGCCCGACGCGTTCTGTTCGGACGTGTCCAGGTTCGTGGATTGCAGCAGCGGGGTGCCGTGGAGGTGAGGCTCGGGTGCCTGCACTTTCTGGATCGGCGTGGTGTGAGCCATGAGGCCCATGTCCCAGCGAACCGGTTCGAGCGGATACCACTCGAGCCGTTGCAGATTGTCGTGCCGGGGTGGAGCAATTTTCGGAGCGCGGTGCTTCACAGTCGATTCCACCCGACCGGTACAGGCGGCGACGGCGCGACGATGTCGACGTCGAACGACTCGGCCGCGGCCTGGAGCAACTCGGCGCGCACGGTCTCTCGCAGGTCTCGACCGTACAGCGAGTGATCACCACTGTCGAAGGACTTCACGACGGCCGGCCGCACCGACCCGCCGTGTCGACGCCTCGCCGCACGCTTGCCGCGCAGTCGCTCCATCCCTTCGGGACCGCGATTGTCGACGAACCACTCGGTGTCGGTGGGGGACAGAAGCACGGTGGTACGTACGTTTCCGGCCTCGAGCAGACGCAGGGAGATCTCCGGCACCTGAATCAGGCCGCGGTTGCCGAGCCAGAACCACAGGGGGTACGGCATGGCCGACTGGGCGAGGTTCTTCACCGTGACCCCGATGTCGTGGAGTGCGTCGAGAGCTTTGCCGACGATGCCGGTGTCCTCGGTGCGCATCGAGGATCGTTTGACGAATTCCAGGCGCTTCGTCGTCCAGTCGAGTGTGTTGAGCAGAACCGCCGACCCGACGCCCAACTCGCGGGCGGCGTAGCTGGAGTACCACGAGCCGGAGCACATTCCCGCCACCATGACGTTCCGCGGCGCAGTTCCCGCTGCTCGGACGGCAGCGAGCGCGTCCTCGTTCCCCGCGTCGCTGTAGAGGCGAGTGATCTCGTCGTCGAGGACCTCACCGCTTTCGCCGGTGCCCCGCCGATCGAAACGCAATGTCGATACGCCCTGAGCAGCAAGCACTCTCGACAGTTCGACCCAGCTGCGGACGGGACCGACGCGGTGCTCGTTCGCTGTCGGATAGAACACGACAGCCGGGCCTCCGGGTATGCACTCCGACGAGTACGTGCGAATACCGAACAGCGCATCGGGACCGACGGATTCGATCTCCTCGCGGACCGCGCCGAGGTTCGAGACGGTGCGCAGCGGCACGGACACCTCGGAGGTGACGTCGCCGAACTTGTCCGCCACCCACTCTGCGATGTGCGCGATGTCCGACGTCGGAAGCTCGACCTCGAAATCGCTCGGTTCGAGAAACGCGTCGTGGCGGGACAGGGTGTGCTCGTCGGCGTTCTGGTTCGCGACGACGGTGCGAATCGGCTTGGAATCGCCCCGCTCGGAACGGGTCGCGACCAACACGGGAGCCATGAGCGACGGCACGGCGGTGGTGTCCAGTCGACCGAAAGCTTTCGCGGCGTCCGGGTGCAGTACAGCACCGATGATCGAGACCCTGGGGTCGACGTCCGAGTCCTGGGTCACGCTGACCGAGTACAGGGCCTTCTGCTCGTGGACATAGGACCGGCCGCGCACCACCGGATCCCACAGAGTGACCGCGGCGAGAGGTCCGACCTCCGAAGCGACGGACGCGGCGAGCAGTGCACCCGCCCGCAGTCCCACCAAGGCGACGTCGGTGACGCCACATCCGCGTACGTAGTCGACGGCCGTCGCGATGCTGTTCTGCCACAGTGCGACATTGTCCGCCGCATCCTGCGCTCCGTACGAGTCACCGGTACCTGCGTAGTCGAATCGAAGAACGAGAAGCCCGCGCGCGCACAGTTTCTGCGCGAGAAGCGTCAGGCCGCGGTAGGAATCGACCTGTTCCTTGCCGAGCGGCGGGCAGAGGACGACTGCGCCTCGCGCGAGACCACCGGCGGGAACGTGCACCGTTCCGAAGAGTCCGGCGTCCTCGGGCCCGAACCACGTCGAAAACTTCCCCTCGGCGGTCGGATCGGCCGCGCTGGGCACGTCGGCATTGTGCAGTGCAGTACTTCGACTGTTCACTTCGGCGTCCTTCCAATCAGGTCGAGAGACGGGTCGAGGGGGGAGACGTGCTGAGAGATGCCTGCCGTGAGGGTCAGGACAGGGCGGCGGGCCACTTGCTGCGGTCGAGACCATGGGTGCGCAACATCGCCAACGCGATACGCTCCATGCCGAATCCGACACACGCACTGTGCGCGGGCTCGCCGTCGACGGTGTGAATCCCGAAGGTGTGCCCGAAGTGGTCACGGTGGCAGTTGCACGAGACGACCGCGGTGCCGTCGTCGAGGTCTCCGTAGAGCTTCACGACGAGTTCGGTCTTGAGGTTCTCGTTTCTCTGGTTCGCGGCCAGCATTCGGCCGGCGCGTCCGAAGAACGGATCGTTGGCGATGACTGCTTCTGCCTCCAACCCGAGATCCGCGAGGACCTCCAGTCCCCGGGCGACCCATCGCTCGCGGTGCGCGATGGCGTCGTCGGGCGTACCGACACGAACGTATTCGTGCATCCGGAAGGCCTGCATCCGTGCGGGATCGACAGCAGGTTCGTGGCGGAAGCAGTAGCCGTAGATGTCGAGCAGACGACCGTCCTCCGGCAACGTTCCGGTCATCATCGAGTACGAGGGATGGCATGCGGCCGACACCAGCATGGTGCCGGCGGACTCCAGGTGGTGATCCCAGTCCTTGCCTTCCGAACGGTCGGCGAGGAGTGCGGCGTGCGCCTTGTTGTCGCCGTCGAACGTGTTGATCGCGCCGGTGAGATTGGGGAACGATGCGATGTAGTCGGTGCGCTCGAAGGCCTCCCGTGGGAAGACCGGAGGGAAACGGAATCTCGGTGCGGCGTAACCGTGCTCGGATGCACCCGCAGCCTTCACTCGCTCGTCGATGGTCTCGATGATGTCCTCGAACTCGCCGGATCGGCCGTACAGGCCTTCGACGGAGCTGGGGACCAGCAGGCCGGCCTCGACGAGTTCGTTGCGGAATTGTGCGCGCGCGGTGTCCAGTTCGGTTGCTTCGTGGGTGACAGTCATCTATTTCCCCTTGTACACGAGTGCGAGCTGCGAATTGTGGCCGAGGATGCGCTCGTTGCTGACCATGATGGCCGAGCCGTGCGCATCGCGAAGGTGGCGACCGATGCTGAGCTCGCCGTCCTGCCGGTAACCGGAGATGCCGCAGATCTGCATCGCTTTCCCGACGATGTCGATGACGAGCGTCGACGCAGTGACCTTGACGTTGTTGATCCTGACGGCGAACCCGATCGCTCCCAGTTCTGCGGGTGAATCGGAGATCGCTTCGAACTTCCCCGCGGCTCCGAACACCGTGTCCACCAACTGTTCGTGCACTACGTAGAGCTCGGCGAGGCGCAGTGCCGCGGGCGGTGTCACACCGGGCGTACGGCTGGCCGCTTTGCGAACCGACTTGCGTGCCTTGGTAACTGCCGCATCCGCAATGCCGAGCCATGCCGCACCCCACAGAACGTGGGCCGCGGGAAGCATCGTCTGCGCCGAGATGTCTCCGTAGTTGTCACCCAGAATGTTCGACGACGTCGTCGACGCCTCCAGCTGGAATCCTGGGCTGCACGTTCCACGGAATCCCAACGTGTTCCACTCGCCCGTCCTGGTGAGGACCACGTCCGGCTTCTCGCAGACGACCAGCACCTGATCGCTCGGAGGGCTGTCCAGCGAACGGCGTGCGGTGGCGAGAACGAACTGCGCGTACTCGCCGTAGGAGATGACCGGGGCTGTCTTGGAGAGTGTGATGTGCTCCCCGTTGTACTCCACCGCGCAGCCACTGGTTCGGACGTCACCACCGATGTTGATCTCGGTGGTGGCCGATGCGACCAAGGGTTGCTCGGCAGCGAGACGCTGCAACAGCGCGATCATGGCGTCGGACTTGCCGTGGCGAACGATGGACAGCACCTGCGACTGGTGCATCACGAAGATCATCGCCGAGGACGCGCACTCCGCTCCCAGGGAACGGGCGATGTGCGCGAGGTCGGTCAGGGACTTCCCACCGCCGCCGAACTCCGTGGGAATGCCCGCAGCGAGCAGCCCAGCTCCGCGCATGGCCTCGACGGATTCCGCCGGGAAGCGTGCGTCGCGGTCGACCGAGTCCGCGTGCTCACGCAACACGGCAAGGACGTCGGACAGCGTCGGGGCGTCGGTTTGGTAGACGGTGGACATCGGCGATCAGTCCGTCAGCTGCGCGAGCGCGGTAGCGATGGCATCGATGCTGCCGAACGTGGACTTCTGCAGCATGGTGTCCGGGAACTCCACGTCGAACTCGTCCTCGAGCGCGATCATCACGTTGACGCTCGCATGGGAGGTCAGGCCGTTGTCGTACAAATCTGCGTCGGTGTCGATATCCGCCGCGGACACGGGCATCTTTCCGAACTTGTCCAGAACGTCCCGAACACGAGCAACGTCACCAGAATTGAGCGTTTCCACCCGAGTACCTCCACCGAATCTCGTTTGATGTCCGAGACCGGACGGCCTCGACTCACGACCGTGGGTAGGAAGTTGCACTGCTGTTCCAACCCAGAAGTCTCCCCAGACCCACCCAAACAATATCTTAGATTGTTTTGAAGCGTTACCGAGTCGGGGTAGTTTGCTCCAAGAACCTTTTGTCGGCTCCGTGCCACCAGCCGGGAACCCGCCCGTGCTGTGGTGTATGTCGCATCTGCCGGAGTTCGATCGACGGCTGCGACCGCGTGCGCAAAGTACAGTGGTCATGGGGTCGGGACCACAGAAATTCGAAGGAAACACGTACCGATGGGTGGAGTCTGCGGCGTGGCCGTGGAGTCCGATGCCGTCCGCATCTCTTATTTCCGAGACGGACAACGCATCGAGGACTCGATAGATGCCGAGGGAGCCAAGTGGCTCCTGAACGGCAAACTGGCCGACTGCGGACCATTCGACGACGTCGTTCTCACCGGTCGTGACTCGGATGCAGTCGAAACGCTGTTGGCCTCCATCGACGCGGGGAACACCTCGACGATCCGGATGGTCGACGAGTCCGCAGCCCTGCTCGCCTACGCACGGTCCGTCGATCAGCTCGCGAACGCACGTGCGCTCCTGGTTCTCGATCTGGGTCGGTACGGCACCTCGGCGTTCACGCTCGACGTCGCCGCAGGTCGAGTCACTCGGACTTCGCGACGTGCCGCGTTCTCCGGCGAGGTACTCGACGACGTCGTCGAACGTCTCGTCATGGCGAAGGGCATCCTGCCGCCTGCCCACGGAGCGGACGCCGAACAGGAATACCGCGCGTTCTTCCGTGAGCTCAAGGAACTGATCACCGCGTCGGCCGGTGTGCGCGCGCCCGGGAACGGCCCCATGCTCCTCACCCGCGAGGAGTTCGAGGAAGCAATCACGTCCTCGCTTCTCCAGACTCTCGCGTGGGCGTCGCCCGAAGATCCCGACGCGATCCTGCTCGTCGGCGGCCAGGCGCAGATTCCTCTGGTCGGAGCCCTCGTCGAGCAAGAGTGGGATTGCCCGCTCGTCGTCCCGGCGTCGCCCGCATCGGTGTTCGTCGAGGGAGCTGCGCTCGAAGCTCTCCCGATCGCGCCGGAAGTGGGTCTCGACGACGTTCTCGAAGAGCAGTACCCCGGGCTGTTCGAGGAATCCGACAGTGACCGGAACGACGACGACCGGAACGACGACGACCGGAACGACGCCGACCGGAACGACGACGGCACGGATGTACTGGAAGTCCGGACACTCGACGACACGGAAGCAGCCACGACGCCTCTTCGTATCGTCGCGCCCGGCCCGGCAGCGCCTGTCCGCGAGCGAGAAGACGCCTCTCGCCCTGGACACGGCACGACGGCCGACACCGACGAATCCTCGACGCAGGCCGCCGCCCCGAAACCCCGTCGGCGTCTGCGGTGGTCCGTTCGAGACGCGGCCGGGATGGCGGCCGTCGCGGCGGTCGTGGTGCTGGTGTGGGCAGTCGTCTTCGTTCGTGGAGACACGCCCCCGCCGCCGGGAATCGGAATCGATCCCGTCGACAGCCCGACGAGCCAGGTCTCCGTCGCCGAAGGAATTCCGACCGTGGTTGCTCCCGATCCTGAGTTGCCCGAACCCGGGGTGCCCGATCCCGAACTGCCCGGCGCTCTCCCGGGCGACACGGGGATCGTCGACCAGAACGAAACCGTCGACCCGGAGTCGGGGCAGGAGCAGTATGCCGAAGTCGGTTTCGGCTCCGGTACCGGACTCGACGTCGGAAACTGACCGCTCGGCTCCTCGGGCCAGAGCCGCATCGGCTCCGTGCACCCGGTAGCGTGGCGCTTCGAGGACGATCCCTTCTCGTCCGACCGTGCATTTCGAAACGAGGCAGTCGATGACCGTGTTGTTGGGGGTGTCCATGGGCGCCCATGCCGTCCGTATGGCCCTGCCACGGAACGGCACAGCTCTCCTGCCGCCCCGCGTTCTCGAAGCTCCGCAGCAACTCTTCTTCCGTAACCAGGTGATCGACACCGTCGACGACGACGTCGAATACCTCGCCGCCGAGTCCATCAGCGCTGTCGCAGCCGAGTCCGAGCCGTCGATGTCCACCGGCGTCGCCTACCGCGACGAGCACCAGGCCGACACGCTGGTGCGGGCTCTCGACAACCAGCACCTGCACAACTACCGCCTGGTGCACGAGGTGGAAGCCGTCGTCGAGTATCTGGTCGCCAGCGGTGAGGCGGCCGGGTACTCCACCGTCGCGCTCTACGACCTCGGAAGCTCGGGATTGAACGTCAGCGTCGTCGATCTCGACGCTCGCCGTGTCATCACGACCCGTCGCACCACCGAGTTCAGCGGCGACCGCTTCGACGAGATCCTGCGCGACAATCAACTGCAGCGGCTCCACAAGCCCCTCGACGCACCGGACATCGATCTGTTCACCCGACGCTGCCGCGTCGCCAAGGAACGACTGTCCGGCAACGACGCCGTGTGCCTTCCGGACGAGAGCGGAATGATCCTGCTCTCCCGGGACAGTTACGAGACCTTGATCACCGACGAGGTCGACCGGTCCATCGAGTTCGCACGCGACGTGCTCATCGCCGCGCACGTACCCATCGACGCCGTGGTTCTCGTCGGCGGCGGCTCGCGCATCCCGCTCGTCCGGAAGAGGGTAGGGCCGTCGCTCGACCTTCCGGCGTTGACCCCCAACGAGCCGGAATCGGTCGCCGCCCGCGGCGCGGCGCTCTCGGCCAGGCCTGCGGAGGGTCAGGCTGCGGTGGCTCGGGGTGCAGTGGCTCAGAGTGCAGTGGCTCAGAGTGCAGTGGCGCAGGGAGCGGCCCCGGCACCCTCCGGCGCCCCGAACGGTCGCCCGGTGCCCGCGCGTCCTGCAGCGTTCGCGGCACCCGTCGCGCCGCGCCCGACCGATGCGACACCGACGATCTCGATCTCACGTGACGACCTTCCCGCCGACCTGCCGCCTCTGGTGAGCGCATCGGCTCTGTCCGCTGCCGCGGCTCCCAGTCGTGCGACGCCTCCGCTGTCCACGCCTCCGCTGTCCACGCCTCCGCCGTTCACGCCGCCCCCGGTAGCTCCTGCCGAACCGGCATCGCCTACGGGATCGGAACCGGACGAGTCGTCGCGTCCGGGGTCCGAGTCGCCGGGGTCCGAGAAGCCGGTGTCCCATTTCGCGTTGAAGAACGTCTACTGGCTCGATGCCGCTTACGAGGACGACGACGGTGAGGACGAGTCCGAGCGGACTCGTCGCCGAGTCCGCTCCTGGTCCGTCGTCGGGGTCGCCGCGGCAGCGGTGATCGCGGTATCCGGGTTTCTGCTGACCCGGCCGAGCAGCGAGCCGGCAGTGGTCGACACTGCAGTGACCCCGGCGCCTGCGCCCAGTGTTGCTGCGACTACACCACCCTCGACGGTTCCGAGCACGCCCGTCGCGCCGGTCGCCCCACCGCCGCCGGTCACGACCACCACGGAAGCGCCCGCGCCGACCGAGGCCACCGTCGCTCCGCAGCCGCAGAGCGTGGAAACTCAGGTGACGGAAACTCAGCAAGCGCCACCGCCTGCACCGACGCAGGAGGTTCCCGAACCTGCGCCCGCGCCGCCGCCGCTGATTCCAGGGTTGCCGGACTTCACCTTGCCGACGATTCCGCCGCTGTTCCCGCCTGCGCCCTAGCTCAACGGGACGGGCTGTTTCGCGGTCTGACGTGCTCGAAGATCAGAATCGTCTCCGTCGCGGCGACGGCCGGGTGTGCGCTGAGATTGTCGACGACGAAGTCGCGTAGCGCAGCGGTGTCCACGGTGGCGATCTGAACGAGGAAGTCGTCGGCGCCTGCGATGAAGTAGATGTTGAGCACCTCTTCCAACGCCGCGATCTGGCTTCCGAACTCGCTGATTCGCTTGCGCGCATCGGCCTGGAGGCGCACCGAGATCATCGCCTGGATGCCCTGCCCCAGTGCCTCGGGGTCGATCTCGGCGTGAAACCCGCGGATGACCCCGCGTTCGACGAGTGACCTGACTCGGCTGAGTGCTGTCGACGGGGCGATTCCTGCGGCCGCAGCCAGAGCGTTGTTGGGGATACGCGCGTCGCGGCGAAGTTCGTCGATCAGGATGTGGTCGATGTCGTCGAGCCGAACGTGCCGAACATCGTTCGACGGGCGACCCTTCGAGGGGCGTCCCGATGAATTTTCCGAAGACATGATGCGACTGTACAGAATTATGTTCACATCAGTTGTGGCTTGACCGCTGATAATTCAGAGTTGGCGTACCAGCTCAATCGATCCGGCTTAGGAGCACGTCATGAAAATCGGAATTCCACGCGAGATCAAGAACCACGAGTACCGGGTTGCCATCACCCCGGCCGGTGTTCACGAATTGGTCTCGCGCGGACACGAAGTCATCATCGAAACCGAAGCAGGTACCGGATCGTCGTTCAGCGACACCGACTTCAAAGCGGCGGGCGCTCAGATCTTCACCTCCGCGGATGCGGTCTGGGAAGCTGCGGATCTACTCCTGAAGGTCAAGGAGCCGATTGCCGAGGAGTATCACCGACTGCGCTCGGGCCAGGTGCTGTTCACGTACCTTCACCTCGCGGCATCGAAAGAGTGCACGGACGCACTGCTGGCGTCGGGAACCACGTCGATCGCCTACGAGACCGTCACCGCTCCGGACGGTACGCTGCCCTTGCTCGCGCCGATGAGCGAGGTCGCCGGTCGACTCGCGCCGCAGGCCGGGGCCTACCACATGATGGCCAGCGGAGGTGGGCGCGGAGTTCTGATGGGCGGTGTCCCCGGAGTGCGCCCCGCCAACGTTGTCGTGATCGGAGCCGGTGTGTCCGGCCGTAACGCGGTGGCCATCGCTCACGGCATGCACGCCGACGTCACTGTGTTGGACCTGAACGTCAAGGCGCTCAGGGCAATCGACGACCAGTACAAGGGCGCCGTCAAGACGGTAGTGTCCAACGCGCTCGAGCTCGAACACGCAGTTCTCGATGCGGACATGGTGATCGGCGCAGTGCTGGTTCCCGGCGCGAAGGCTCCGAAGCTCGTCTCCAACAGTCTGGTTCAGCGCATGAAGCCGGGCTCGGTTCTCGTCGACATCGCAATCGATCAGGGCGGCTGCTTCGCGGACTCGCGTCCCACGACGCATGCCGATCCGACGTACCGCGTTCACGAATCGGTGTTCTACTGCGTCGCGAACATGCCGGGCGCCGTGCCGCGCACCTCCACCTACGCGTTGACGAACGCGACTCTGCCGTACGTGATCTCACTGGCGGACAGGGGATGGGAAACCGCAGTCGCCCAGGATTCCGGATTGAAGGCCGGGCTGAGCACGCACGCAGGCGAACTGCTGTCCGAGACCGTCGCCGCGGCGTTCGCCTGACACTCAGCGTGAATGGCGACCGGACTTCTTCGGTGTCGCCCGCTTCGGTCCGGCAACTCCGCCAGGTCGTGCGAGCAGTGCGGCGATGCCCGTCGTCAACGGAACGGACAGAGCAAGGGCGACGCCACCGACCGACGATCGCACGATCTCGATCGCCACGGCGTCACCCGTCAGCACGTCCTGGATGGACCTGCCCGCCACGCTGAACAACAACAGCAACGGCAGCGCTCCACCCGCGTACGCGAGCACGAGGGTGTACACCGTGCTCGCGATGTGGTCGCGGCCGACGCGCATCGCCGACGAGAAGATCTGCCGTCGGGTGGCGGTGGGGTCGGCGGACGCGATCTCGAACGCAGCCGAGGCCTGCGTGATGGTGACGTCGTTCAGCACACCGAGCGATCCGATGATGAAGCCGGCGAGCAGCAGCCCGGTGATGCTCACCTGCTGGATGTAGGCCTGGACGTCGGTGTTCTGTTCTTCCGACAGACCCGTCAGATGAGTCATTCGGATCGCGACGTAGGACAACACCGCAGCGAGCGCCATCGAGGTCAATGTCCCGAGCAAGGCGGAACTCGTGCGTAGGTTCACTCCGTGCGCCAGATACAGCACCGCGTACAGGATGATCGACCCCGCCACCAACGCAACGGGTATCGCCGGGGCGCCGTCGAGCAACGCAGGCAACATGAAGCCGACGAGAACGGCGAAGGCGACGATCAAACCGATCAACGCACGGAAGCCGCGCCACCTGGCCACGACGCAGATGACGACCGCGAAGACGGCGACGATGATCGACAGCGGCAATCCTCGAGCGAAATCGTTGAACGAATACTGCGTCGTTCCGTTCGGATCGGTCTGCCGGACCAGTCGCACGCTCTCACCGGTACGGATGTCGGGTTGGCCTGGACCGGGCACGATCTCGATGAGAGTTCGTGTTCCCGCGTTCGGCCCGGAATCGATCGTCACGATGCTGCGCTGGCATTCGTATCCGGCGCCGATCGGTGGCGTCGGATTACCGGTGAAGACGCGTCCGGCGGAACCGCTGCCGCAGGCGCCGATGTCCTGGGACACGACCGTCCCGGCTTCGGTGTTCACGGCCCCGCCGCCGGAGGTCTGGAAGGGAAGCGGGATCTCGACGCTCTGTTTGCTCGGCCAGAGAAGCACGGCTCCGGCAACGACAGCGAGACCGATGGCCAGCAGCAGGCCGATCACGATCCGGGCGGCGACGGGGCCGAGCGGAGCCGGCTCGTTGCTGTGACCGTGACCGTGTCCATGCCCGTGTGAATCCACGGTGCAAGGCTAGTGGGTGACGACGCGTCGGACCCAGCGCGACGCGGGGGTCGGGAGGTTTGGGAGCTCGGTGGCGGGGAGCAGGGGGGGCGTCCCCCGCCACCTTCCTGATCGCCCCGGGGGGGGGTGGGGTACGACCAGTGCTCGGGCACACAAGGTGCCGACCGCCAATCTACAGAAACTTGGGTCCGTGTGTAGGGCAGCGGGGATGTTTTTTGTGTCACTTTTCAATCACTTTCCCTACTTTCCCGTCAGTTGACGCGGCGGGTCGAAGGGAAAAGCGAAACAACCGACCTACTGCGTGTACGACGCCAGGAAGTTTCCGAACCTCTCGATGGCAACGGACAAGTCGCGAGCCCACGGCAGCGTCACGATGCGGAGGTGGTCGTGCCCCGGCCAGTTGAAGCCGGTGCCCTGGACGACGAGGATCTTCTCCTGCAGCAACAGATCCTGTACGAGCTTCTCGTCGTCGTGGATCTCGTGCACCTCGGGGTCGAGACGCGGGAACGCATACAGTGCGCCGCGGGGCTTCACACACGAGACGCCGTCGATGGCGTTGAGTTTCTCCCACGCGACATCGCGCTGCTCGAGGAGGCGGCCACCGGGCAGGATCAAGTCCTCGATGCTCTGGTGTCCACCCAGTGCCACCTGAATCGCGTGCTGTGCAGGCACATTCGGGCACAGGCGAGTCGACGCCAGCAGGTCGATGCCCTCGATGAAGCCGGCTGCGTGTTCCTTCGGCCCGGTGATCGCGAGCCAACCGGAGCGGTAGCCCGCGACGCGATACGCCTTCGACAAGCCGTTGTAGGTCAGGCAGAGCAGGTCGGGAGCGAGGCTCGCCAACGAGATGTGCTCGGCATCGTCGTACAGGATCCGGTCGTAGATCTCGTCGGCCAGCAGCAGCAGCTGGTACTTACGGGCGAGGTCGACGATGCCCTGCAGAACTTCTCGCGAGTAGACCGCGCCCGTCGGATTGTTGGGGTTGATCACCAGCAGTGCGACGGTCTTCGGGGTGATCTTCGATTCGATGTCCGCGAGGTCGGGGTTCCACCCGTTCTCCTCGTCGCACAGATAGTGCACGGCCTTGCCACCCGACAGCGTGGTCATCGCCGTCCACAGTGGGTAGTCCGGCGCCGGAATCAGCACCTCGTCGCCGTCGTCGAGCAAAGCCTGCATCGTCATGGTGATGAGCTCGGAGACGCCGTTGCCCAGATAGATGTCGTCGACGTCGACCTCGGGGAAGCCCGGCTCGAGCTCGTACCGGGTGACGATGGCACGGCGAGCGGACAGGATGCCCTTCGATTCCGAGTAACCCTGGGCGTAGGGGAGAGCGGCGATCATGTCGCGCACGATCACGTCGGGCGCCTCGAAACCGAACGGCGCGGGGTTGCCGATGTTCAGCTTGAGGATGCGGTGCCCCTCCGCTTCCAGCCGCGCCGCGTGGGCGTGTACCGGCCCACGGATCTCGTACAGCACGTTCTGCAGCTTCGTGGACTGTTGCAGTGTGCGATGGCGCGTCTGGTGGATCGTCTGCGGATTGCTCACGCCCTTATCGTGCCAGGTGAAGTTCTCTCACCGCGAGCGGATTACTTGTCGGTAATCGGTGCGACAATCGACGGCATGTGTGGACGCTATGCCAGCACCCAGAGCGACAGTGATCTCCGCGCGGTGTTCGACATCGCAGAATCGGTGGGGGACGAGCTTCCCCCGTCCTACAACATCGCGCCGACGCAGACCGTACGTACGGTGCTGGAACGCACACCCAAGGACGAGCCGGAGTCCGACGCCGTGCGTCAGCTCCGGTCGGTGAGGTGGGGCCTGATTCCGTCGTGGTCCAAGGACGCCAAGATCGGCAGCCGGATGATCAACGCGCGATCGGAGACCATCACCGAGAAGCCGTCGTTCAAGAAGGCTGCGTCGAAGCGTCGGTGCATCGTCCCCGCCGACGGTTACTACGAGTGGGAGAAGCGCGACGGGGCGAAGGTTCCGTACTTCCTGCACGCAGAAGGTGTCCTGGCCATGGCGGGGCTGTACGAGCTGTGGCGTGATCCCACGAAGTCCGACGACGACGAGGATCGCTGGGTCTGGTCCGTCACCGTGCTGACGGCGCCTGCAGCCGATGCGCTGGGGCACATCCACGACCGTTCGCCGGTGGTCATCCCGGACGGCCTTCGCGACGACTGGCTCAGCCCGTCCATCACGAAACTGGAATCGGTGCAGGAGATGCTGGCCACCGTTCCCGAGCCTCGCCTGCTTCCCTACGAGGTGGGGACCGCCGTCAACAGTGTGCGCAACAACAGCCCCGAACTGCTGGATCCGGTCGCTTAACGAAGCCGCCGCACGCAGACGGCTCGCATGCTCTCGCGGGTCTCGTCGTCGAGGGTCTTGCCTGCCGGTCCGTCGAGCATGGCGCTGAGACGGGTGAAGTAGGACCGCGCGGGCAGGCCGAAGTGGACGTAGATGTCCTCGTCGCTGCCTCCGCCGTATCCGTACCAGGATCGGCCGAATGCCAGGATTGCGTCGTCGACGCTGTTCGATGTCGTGTTGCGCACGGTTCCCCCTTGGGTCGAGACTCCATTCTGTCCAGCACATTTGTCCGGGGGATGAACGGCGCGTAACGACCGCAGCTCGTACCTGGCTTGTCCGGTTGCCTACGCTGGTCGGCATGACTGCGACCTCGTTGCCCTTCGGTTCCTGGCCGTCCCCGATTTCCGCTGCGGATCTGTCCGCGAGCGGCCATCCGGTGGAGGGTGGGCGATTCGTCGGCGACGAGATCCGGTGGGCCGAGATGCGGCCGACAGAGGGCGGCAGGACGACGGTGTGCCGGCATCGGGACGGGCACGTCGAGACCGTGATACCGGAGCCGTACAACGCCCGCACCCGTGTTCACGAATACGGGGGCGGAGCCTGGACCACCGTGTCCGACGGGCGAATCGTGTTCTCCGAGTTCTCCGATCAGCGCGTCTACGTCACCAGGCCCGGCGATACTCCGGTTCCGCTGACGCCGGAGCCGGAGACTCCGTCGTCGGTGCGTTTCGGCGAATTGACGGTCGTCGGCGACGAGGTCGTCGCGGTCCGTGAGGTGCACGACGGTACGGCGGTCGCTCGCGACATCTGTGCGATTCGGCTCGACGGAACAGGTGTCCGATCGCTGGTGTCCGGATCTCACTTCCTCGCGTTCCCTCGCTTGTCTCCCGACCGCAGCAAACTGGCCTGGATCGCGTGGGATCACCCTCGGATGCCCTGGGACGGAACGGAACTACGAGTCGCGGATCTGTCCACCGGTGAGATCACCGTGGTTCTCGGCGGCGACGAGGAATCCGTTCTGCAGCCCGAGTGGATCGACGAGGACACGCTCTACGTCATCAGCGACCGGACCGGGTGGTGGAACATCTACCGAACCGATCTGTCCGGCAACGTAACCGCACTGCACGAGGCCGAAGCCGATTTCGGAGCGCCGCTGTGGCAGCTCGGGGCGCGGTGGTACTCGGTGCTGGACGACGGAAAGCTGCTGACCGTCCGCACGTTCGGGACCGACACCCTCGCCGTGCTGGACCCGGAGACGGGCACCTTGCAGGACATCGATCTGCCGGGACTCACATCGGTGACACTCGGGGCGCGCAACGGAACATCGGTCCTGCTCAAAGCCGGTGGTGCCCAGAGTCCGAGCGGATTGCGACTGCTGGACCTCGAATCCGGCGACACCACGCTGGTGCGTTCCGGACTCGAAACCGTGCCCGACGCCGACTACCTCCCGCACGGTGAGCCCGTCACGTTCCAGGGGCCCGAACGCGAAGTCCACGCTATCGCCTACGCACCTCGCAATCCGGAGTACACCGGGCTGGACGGCGAACTGCCGCCGTACGTGGCATTCGTTCACGGTGGTCCGACAGCGCACGTGGCACCTGCACTGAACCCGGTGTTCGCGTACTTCACCAGCCGGGGCATCGGCGTCGTCGACGTCAACTACGGCGGTTCGAGCGGATACGGCCGTGCATACCGGAACAGGCTGCGGGGCCAGTGGGGAATCGTCGACGTCGAGGACACCGTCGCCGCTGTCCGAGGCCTCGCCGACGCGGGCCTGGCCGATCCGGCGCGTCTGGCCATCGAGGGTGGCTCGGCCGGCGGCTGGACCGTCTTGGCGGCGCTGACGTCGTCGGATGTCTTCGCCTGTGGTGCATCGTATTACGGCGTCGCCGAGCTGGAGATGTTCGTCGCCGAGACTCACGATTTCGAGTCCCGCTACATCGACGGGCTGATCGGACCGCTCCCGGAGGCGCTGGACCTGTACCGCACGCGCGCACCGGTCAACAACGTCGACGGCTTGTCGTGCCCGGTTCTGTTGCTGCAGGGCCTGGCGGATCCGATCGTTCCACCGTCGCAAGCCGAACGATTCCGGGATGCTCTGGTGAAGAAGGGAATTCCCCACGCCTACCTGGCGTACGAGGGCGAATCGCACGGATTCCGCAAACTCGAGACACAGGTGAACGCACGAGAGTCCGAACTGTCCTTCTACGGTCAGGTGCTCGGCTTCACGCCTCCCGGCATTCCTGAACTGGAGCTGTGGCGACCGTGAGCGGTGCTGGTCGGTTCGGGAGCCAGCACCCTTTTTGTGGGGTCCGCACACGTGCTCGGACCTGATTCGGCGTGTCAGGTCAGCAAAAAAGGTGCTAGCTCAGGCGAACAGCAGAGTGGGGCGCGGGGAATTTCCGGCACGATCGGCAGCCGCACGGATCAACCGGTCGATGTGCTCCGGCCGGTCGAGATCGGCCCAGGTCAGCCGGACCACCTGCGCTCCGCCTGAACGGATCCGATCCTCGCGGACCTTCTCCTTCCACGCGACATCAGCCGGTGTTTCGCCCGTGGGGACCAGCCGACCGTACTTGACGAACCCGTCGAACTCGATCACGGTGAAAATGCCGTCCAGGTAGAAGTCGACGCGGGCGAAGACACCGTTGCCGTCGGACACTCGAACCTGAAGCCTCGGGGTGTAACCGAGCTGGTGCAGCACCACCCGGCAACGAGATTCGCCGACGCTCTCGGACTTCCCGGTCATGAACTCCGCCACCCGACGAGCCTGTCTATTGTTCGGATGGTGGGCGCACGCGTCGAGCGCCGCAACAACCTCCTTGGGCATCAAATTCTTCGTTCGCGCAGCGAGATCGGCGATGCACACGGCGTCCGCGAACGTCAGCGATCGCGCCACATCGGCAACGGTCCGAGGTAGTGCGGTCACCAGAACCCCGTCGACGACGGCCACGTCCGAAGTGGAGTACGGCGCCCCGTGCACGATGCGATAACCGTTGCGCCGGCCACCGCCGGTCCTGTTCCGCGTGATGTGCACGTACCGAAGATCCGACGCGTTCACATCGAGACCGTGGAAGACCGCAGCCGTCGTGTGGCTCAGTATCGCGTCGCCTGCAGTAGCGGCGTCGAGTACCGCCTCGGCGACGACGCGGTGCTTCTCGGCGGGGGTGAGCGCATCGAAGTCGCGTCTGCTGACGAACCTTCCAGGCCGAAGTCGTCGCCAGGCCTTCGTACGGCAGAAGCGCTGCAACTCAGCGTCGGACACTCCGCGAGTCAGGGCATCGGATCTGGAAACGATTCTCGTCATGACCGAATCGTGGCAACCGCTCCGGCGCGGAACAAGAGCGGTTTCAGAAATGTGGACAACGCCTGGGGCTGTGGATAACTGGGGCGTTCGCGTGCACATTCGCGGAGTGCCGAGGGCGGAGCGTGCTATAGGGACCTGGCACCCCTACTGACGACTCCGCACGCCTGCTCTGAAGTGAACAGGCGTGCGGAGTCGGTAAAAAGGGTGTCAGGTTACTTCTTTCGTCCCGGAACCTTGGTGCCCGGACGGAACCCGAGTCCACCCGGCTTGGCCGGAGGCGGAGTCCTGGTCTCCCCGTTGGATTCCGCTGCACCGTTGGAATCTGCTGCACCGTTGGAATCTGCTGCACCGTTGGACTGCGTGTCGCTGGTCGACGTCTCGGCAGGTTCCTGAGGTTCGCTGTCCTCGGGTTCTGCCGGGGCCTCTGCAGGCGATTCGGCTGGTGCAGGAGTCGCAGCCTTGCCCGGTGTCCGTGCGCCTGGCTTCTTGAAGCCGGACTTCACGGCCAGACCCTTGGGTGCGACCGTCGGCTTGGACTCCTCGACCGGTGCGGAACTGTCGACGTCCGTGCCCTGAGGCTCCGGTGCCGACGTCTCCGACGCAGGTGCTTCAGGTTCCGCAGGCGTTTCGGTCGCGGTGTCCGGGGCTGCAGCAGTCTTGCCCGGCGTTTTCGCGCCTGGCTTCTTGAAGCCCGATTTCACGGCCAGACCCTTGGGCTTGACCGTCGGCAACGACTCCGACGACGCAACAGGTGCCGCCGACTCGGACGCAGCCGATTCGGTAGCTTCCGCTGCCGGCTCGGACGGTGCTGCCTGCTCGGACGGTGCTGTCGCCTCGGACGGTGTAGCAGGCTTGCCGGGTGCCTTGGCGCCGGGCTTCTTGAACCCCGACTTCACGGCGAGACCCTTGGGCTGGACGGTCGGCTTGGACTCCGCTGTTTCCGTTGCGGCTTCGGCCGTCGTGTCCGAAGCTTCAGGCTCCGCTGCGCTTTGGGGCTCCGCAGAGCTTTGGGGCTCTGCTGCCTCGGCGGGCTTGCCCGGTGCCTTTGCGCCCGGCTTCTTGAAGCCGGACTTGACCGCGAGACCCTTGGGCTTGACCGTCGGCGTCGACTCGGATGCTTCGGCAGGTGCCGCTGCATTGTCGTCCGTGTCTGCCGGTGCCGGTGCTGCTGCCTTCGATCCCGGTGCTTTGCCCTTGATCGCGAGGCCCTTGCCACCCGGCTTTGCGCCTCCGGCAATACCGAGCCCCTTGGGCTTGGCCGGAGCATCGGCGCTCGACTGAGTTGCCTCGGTGGCGTCGGGCTTCGCGCTTCCTGGTGCTTTCGCTCCCGGAGCCTTCGCGAGACCTTTCATCTTCAAGCCGCCGGCCTTGGGAGCCGGGGCAGCAGGGGCGGACTTGGCCTCTGCAGGCTCTTCGACGGGTTCGATCCGCTCGGCTTCCTCGACCTCGGCGGCTTCCTCGGACTCCAGCTTCTCCTCTGGAGTGAGCTCACGCGGGATGACTTTGATGTTCTCGCTGAGAACGGACGACTCGACGCGAGTGATCGACTCGAGCATCAGCTGCGCGACGTCGACGACCTCGACACCCTCGTGAGCGCCGCCCTCCTGACGCGCGGTGACACCGTCGGTGAGCATGACGCGGCAGAACGGGCAACCGGTGGCGATCTTCTGTGCTGGTGCCCCGCTCCCGCCCAAGGTCTCCAGCGCTTCGTCGACCCGGTCGATGTTGATGCGCTTGCCGATGTTCTCTTCCATCCACATGCGAGCACCACCGGCACCACAGCACATGGACCGCTCACCGTGACGCGGCATTTCCTTCAGGTTGGAGCCCGACGCGGCCATGAGCTCGCGGGGAGCGTCGTAGACCTTGTTGTGGCGACCCAGGTAGCACGGGTCGTGGTACGTGATGTCCTGGCTGACGGACGCCACCGGGATGAGCTTCTTCTGCCGCACGAGACGGTTGAGGAGCTGGGTGTGGTGCACCACCTCGTAGTCACCGCCGACCTGCGGGTACTCGTTGCCGAGCGCGTTGAAGCAGTGCGCACAGGTGACGACGATCTTGCGCTTCTTCTGCTCGACGCCCTCGAACACACTGTTGAGCGTCTCGATGTTCTGCATCGCGAGCTGCTGGAACAGGAACTCGTTGCCTGCGCGACGAGCGGAGTCGCCGGTGCAGGTCTCGTCCGCTCCGAGCACCATGAACTTCACGCCCGCCGTCGCCAGCAGTTCCGCTACGGCCTTGGTGGTCTTCTTCGCGCGGTCCTCGTAGGCACCTGCGCAGCCGACCCAGAAGAGGTACTCGTAGTCACGGAAGGAATCTGCATCCTGGCCGAACACCGGGATGTCGAAGTCCATCTCGTTGATCCAGTTGAGACGGTCCTTGGAGTTCTGCCCCCAAGGGTTGCCCTTGTTCTCGAGGTTCTTGAACAGTCCTGCCAGCTCGGACGGGAACTCCGATTCGATCAGCACCTGGTAGCGACGCATGTCGATGATGTGGTCGACGTGCTCGATGTCCACGGGGCACTGTTCGACGCAGGCACCACAGGTGGTGCAGCTCCACAGAACCTCGGGATCGATGATGCCGCCCTCGACGGCGTCGGCGACGAGCTTGCGATCCGCCTCGTCGCGGGCAGACTGGGGGATCTTGTCCAACTTCGCCTGATCGGGGTTGCCGTCGGCGTCGACGAGACCGACCTCGTCACCGGCCATGTCCTTCTTGCCGCCGGCGAGGAGGTAGGGAGCCTTCTCGTTTCCGTGATCGCGGAGCGACATGATGAGCAGTTTCGGCGACAACGGCTTGCCGGTGTTCCAGGCGGGGCACTGCGACTGGCAGCGGCCGCACTCGGTGCACGTGGTGAAGTCGAGCCAGCCCTTCCACGTGAAGTCCTCGATCTTGCCCGCACCGAATGCGTCGACGTCGGGGTCGGCGTCCTCCATCACGAGGACCTTGCCGCCGGACATCATGGGCTTGGCGGCACCGAGTGCAACGCCGCCGTCGGCCTCACGCTTGAAGTAGATGTTGGGGAATGCGGTGAAGCGGTGCCACGCGACGCCCCAGTTGATGTTGCGGCCGACGATCAGGAGCCAGATCATGCCGGTCATCAACTTGACGAAGGCGAACACGGAGACCATCTCGGGACTTGCGGGCAGCAGCTTGGCGACCTGCATCGTGAAGAAGTCCGAGTAGGCGTTGGCGTGACCGTAGGTGGCGATCTTGCCGGCCTTGACGAGGATCATGCCGAGACCCTCGAGCAGAACGATGCCCTCGATGACGTACGCGACCTTCATGCGCGAGCCGCTGAAGCGTGACTGACGCTCGGGCTTGCGCGGATGGTTGAGCTGACGGATCACGATGAGGGTGACGATGCCGACGACGGTTCCGATGCCGAGCAGTTCGTCCCACAGATGCCAGGCGAACGTGTTGCCGAAGAGGGGCCAGTGGAACTCGGGGTTGAACGTCTGGCCGTACGCCTCGAACCAGAGCAGGAAGCCACCGAGGAAGCCGACCATGACGAGCCAGTGAGCCCATCCGACCGTTCTGAACTTCGTCATGCGCGTATGCGCGATGAACTCGATCATCATCTGCTTGAAGCGCGGGATGAACGGGCGCAAGCGGGTTTTGTCCGGCTGGCCTTGTGCGATGGCGGCAACCATCTTCCAGATCCCTCGGAAGAAGTAGGCCCAACAGACAAGGCTGAGGAGGAAACCGACCGTGCCCAACGTGATCGTCAGGGCGTTCATGAAGCGGCCTTTCGTTCAGTGGTAGCGGGGCTGTGCTACCTCGGGTCAGCCCGATCAGCCTAAGAGTAGCGGCGCTACCCGCCGGTAACAAGTTTCTTATTACCGGCGGGTAACTTAGGGGCGGCTTAGATGCGGCTGCTGGTGGCCGCGGGTTTTCGCCTACCGGCCGACGGGCTGAACCGGTCAGTAGGGTGTGTTCTGTAGGTCACGTTATGCCTAGCGAAGCAAGGGTCCGCAGAGAAGGCAGCCCTAAGTGCCCCACCGAGGTGCCCCGAAAATTGGGGGCACGAAGATTTGAATTGGCTGAATTGCCCTGTTTTCACTGGTCTCACCGATTTCGGGTCGACATCTTGTGACGGGTGATAACCAATGGGACTCGCACAGGCGCCAAGAGGATAACGTTCGGTCGGAGTTGTGAGATATGCTGCAGCGCGCACCGACTTACTCGCGGATTCAGTCTGGGGTGTATCTGCGTCTGACGGGCTACCTCTGTTCGGTACTGCCAGGCTCGATTGCATAGAAACGGAACAATCTCCACATGAAACTCAGCAAACTGGTCGTTACGGCAGCGTTCGTCGCTTCCGCAATGGGTCTTGCCAGCGGCACTGCCTATGCACAGCCGGCAACCGATGCCCCCGCACCCTCGGAAGAGGGCACCGCAGGCGAGAACATCGGCTTCGAATCCAACCTCGAGGACCGCACGATCGTCACGACGATCGACGCCGGAGTCTTCAAGGTCGCCGACGACGGCAAGACCGTCGACGTTCTCGACTCGACCGACAAGGTCGTCGTCACCCTGCCGCTGTCGTTCAACCTCGGTGGTCTGAACTTCCCGTACGAGCAGAACGTCGACAACGACGGCAAGACCCTGCGTCTCGTCCCGCAGCTGGACCTGACCAAGGCGTCGGCCAACTCCCGCAGCATCGGTGCAACGCCTGTTGCTTCGCCTGACGAGAACCTCAAGGCTCAGCAGACGTTCTCGTCGCAGTTGGGAATCGCGACTGCGATCGGCGGCTTCACCGGCACCGCCATTGGTGCTGTGGTCGGTTGCGTTGCGACACTCGCAGCGGGCTGCATCGGTGGTCTCGTGACTGGCGCAGGCGTCGGTGGTGTAATCGGCACCATCGTTGCCGGTGGACCCACCCTTGTTGTTGCGGGCATCGACCTGATCAACACGCTGAACGCTCCTCCGGGAACCACCAAGTTCGCCAAGTAGGCCTCAGCTCGAACGTAAAGAGCCCGTCACCTGTAATCAGGTGGCGGGCTCTTTCGTATGGACGAGCAATCAGACGAAGACTCCGGGCGAAGTCAGTTTGATCGCTTCGGCTGCGATGGTGAATGCGTAACCGAGGAGATCCAGGCCGACGCCGAGAATGCCGAGCATGAGGGGGCCTTTCGTTGAAGGGGCGAACGTCTATCGGTACTGGTGTACCGAATTTCCGGGTCGATCATACGATGCGGAGTCCCTCCGTGAGAGGTGTCGACGGCCGCGTCGGAGGCGCCGATCCGTGTCATGCGAACGGATGTAGTTTGTAGCTCTCTTTACGAACTCTTGGTACTTTGGAGCGGTGGAAACGGGCATCGCGACGGTTACGGTAGAGGTCTTGTCGAGTGCCGAGCCGATTCTCGACGACTGGGAGGATTTGGCGTCCCGGGCTGGCACAGTGTTCTCGTCCCGACCGAGTTTCGTGCTCAACGTCGCCGGCGCGCTGCGGCTGAACGTCAGGTTCGTCGTCGTGCGTCGCGGTTGCCGTGTGGTTGCTCTGGCTCCCCTCGATACGGTCAGGCGTGGACCGTTCGTCCTGGCGAAGGTCGTCGGCAGCACGTTGGGGGTTCCCCTCGAATTTCTGAGTGATGACGAGGAAGCCTCGGACGTCCTCCTCGGTGCCGTCGCCGACCAGGGGTGGATGCTCACGGGTGACTCGATGATCGCGAACGACCCGACGGTGGTGCGACTGGGGCGGCACGGCGCATGGGACGCCGACGCACTCGTGCGCGAGAGGGTCCCGGTCGTCGTGCTGCGGCCCGGCGACACGGCGTCGAGTATCCGCAGTGCCAAGTCGTTGAAGCGGCTCCGTCAGTATCGATCGAAGATCGAGCGGCAATCCGAGTATCGGGTCGAGCAGATCAGAGATGTCGCCCATCTCGACGCGCGCTGGAACGACATCGTCTCGCTCGCCGCCGATTCCGTCGAAGGGACCGACAAGGTCAACTACCTCGTGGCGCCGCACGGGGAGTTCGCGCGTGACTTTCTTCGGAGCGAAGCTCGGGCCGGCCGGCTGTGCATTGCCGGGCTGGTCGTCGACGGGCGATGGGTGGCGCACGAGATCGGCGTTCGCACGCATCGTCGGATGGAGGGGTGGCTCACCCACTACGACCCGTCGATCGGCAAGCTCCAACCCGGACATCAGTTGATCGAGTGGTTTGCCGACACCCACGACAGGCTCGGCGTCGTGGAACTGGATCAGGGCGTTGGCGTCAACAAGATCAAGAGCGTGTGGGCCAACGCGGGGTACGACGTACTACGGGTGACGGCGGTTCCGAGGGCCTGGTGGCTCTCTGGGTGCATGAAGTCGGCGTTACGCCACCTTCCTTCGATCTTGGCCCGAACCCGCTCGACGCTGCACAGAGCGGCCGAGCGGGCCGGAGATCGATGATCAGCGCGGCGGCGCCGGCAGGAAGTCGATGGCGGTTTGCCACAGCGTCACGAGATACTGCGCGAGATCCAGCCAAATTCCGTTGAATGCAGACACTTTCCGCTCCCCCTGCTACGAAGACGTTGACCGAGGAAGCATACCTTCGGTTCGAAGAAAAGCCCTCGATAGAACCTGAAGTTTGTTCTGCGGACAAAAATGTCGCCGCACCTCGTAGGAGATGCGGCGACAGGTGTGCAGAGACTACGTGACCGGCGAGGTGCGCACGGTTGTTCCGGTTTCCGAGGCGACCTGGTCGATGGGGATGCCGAGGCTTGCTGTGCCGCCGTACTGCGCGAGAGCCAGGTTGGCTTCGGTGCAGTCCGGTGCGCCACCGCTGTTGGAGCCGCTGGTGATACCGAGTGCAAGGGTGCCGGTGACGATGGCGCCGCCGCTGTCGCCCGCGAGAGTGCATGCCGTGCTGGCGAATCCGCGGACAGCTCGGCTGCTGCCGTCTTCCATGTACAGCTGAGTCTCGACACGATCCGCCGCCACGATGCCGCAGGTGAACGACGACGACTGCCCCGACTTGCACACCGGTGCGCCCACCACGGGAGATGCGGTGCCGGTGATGGTGACGGTGCTGCCGTTGGCGCCGCGGACGGTGGGGCGATCCAGCCCGGAGGCGACGCCCTTGTCGTTCAGGTCGATGACGGACCAGTCGAGACCGCTGGCCGATCCGAGGCTGGAACGGTCGAAGCTACCGATTTGGGTGCTGTCGTTGACGTTCGCCGGGTTCGGCAGATAGACCGGCGCACCCCCGGCCCCGGTGTCAGCGTTGGGATTGCAGTGTCCGGCACTGAGATTGACCGGATTGCCCGAGCCGTCGGTGGCGTTGAAGCCGAACGAGCAGACGCTGATGTCCGTCGGCGACGTGCTCTTGATGTCGGACGTGGTGGTGACGTACGTGTCGCCGCCCATCGGCGACGGGTCGACGGGCTTCGGAGCGCCGGGGGACAGAATGACCTTCAGATTGGCAAGCAGCGTCGGCAGATTGAGCGCATTGCCGATCGGGCTGTTGACCACGTCGATGACGATCTGGTTGTCGAGAATGTCGATCGACGTTCCGTTGACCTGGCTGGCGACCTCACGAGGCAGCGACCCGATCCACGCATTCAAGTCGGACAACGACTTCTCGAGGCCGTCCGCGGACACCGGAGCCTTCGCAGTGTCGTACCCGTCCTTCGCCACGGCCTGAGCGGCGGCGTCGGATGTCACGGCGACGACGGCATTGCCGTCGGGACCGATCCAGGCACCCGCGAAATCGGACGGACGAGACGCACGGAAGTCGGACGCATACGTCGACAACTCCTGCGCGCGCGCCGCGCGGTCCAGGTACTCCTGCGGAGAGATCTTCAGGTCACGCACCACAGCGTCGGCCAGTTCGCGAGGAAGCTGATCGGCGGGGCTCTGCACCACGGAGTTGGCGTCACTCACTGGATCCGCCGAAGCGGGAGCCGCGAAGAGACCTATGGACAGAAACGCCGTCGAACAAAGCACTGCGGCGCGCAGTGCCCCCGTGTTACGCATGAAGTCCCTTCATCGGGTGCTGAGCATCAGCGACCCACCATAGGGCATGACGCCGACTATCACGGGAACCTGCAGGTCGGACGCCTGCCGACGCTGGTTTGAATCAGTTCCGTGGTGCTTCGCGCAAGGGCGTCGAGTCGTCGCTCGGTAGGTGCCCGGAGGGTGTTTCCTCATCGGTGTCCTCGGGATCGCCTTCGACGGGCTCGGTGTCCCCGTCGACAGGGTCGTCCGTGCCCAGCTCCGGCTCGGTTGGAGGTTCTTCCGTCGGAGACTCTTCGGTGCTGGTGGGAGGAGGTGTTTCGGCGACCGGGACGGTGCGTGGAAGTTCCGGGGTGGTGGTCTCGCTCGTCGGAGCGGGCTCGGTGGGGATGTATTCGACGCTCGGTGCGGGGATCTCCGGTACGTCGGACGCGATGGGTACGACTGTCGGAAAGGGCACTGTGGCGCGCGGCGCGGGTGTGGTCGACGGCGATGCAGCGACCGGTGCGCTTTCGATCTCCGGCAGGGCCGGGGCCGACGAATCTTGCAGCACCAGTGCGGTGACGGCTCCGCCGAGGGTCAGGACGCCGGCGAGCGCGACTGCGGCGAGCACCGGTGTTCGGGCCCAGAGGGGTCGAGTACTGCGCGCGACGACGATCCGTTC
Source organism: Rhodococcus sp. 114MFTsu3.1 (assembly GCF_000383555.1). Lineage (NCBI taxonomy): Bacteria > Bacillati > Actinomycetota > Actinomycetes > Mycobacteriales > Nocardiaceae > Rhodococcus > Rhodococcus sp. 114MFTsu3.1. Next base: position 534,919 of record NZ_KB911545.1, read on the forward strand.
CGTCACTGCATCGACCGGATACTCCGACGCGATCGCTGCTGCGCCGCGTGCTGCGGCGACGCCCGAGTCCGAGCCGGCCCAGGTGGACTGACTCGACTCCGCCCAGGCCGTCAATGCTTCGGATTCTGCGACGAGTGCAACGTGGGCGAGGTCGTACCGGTTCATCGCCATGCGGACGGCCGAGACGCGCTCGGCTGTCCAGGTGGCAGGGAAGGTCGCGGCGGCGGCAACCGACGCCATGTCCGCACCGATGGACTGGGACACCTCGGCGAGGAGGCAGCGGAGAGTCATTGCGACGAGGTCGCCTGCCTCGTATCCGGAAGGAACCTCGTCTGCGACGTAGTCGGTGAACACGGCCGCATCGGGGTCGTCGGTTCCGCCGAGCGATGCGGATCCGTCGGCGTGGATGTAGAGGACAGTGTTGTGCAGGGACGCGATGTGCAGCGACGGGCTTGCGCTGTAGGGGTGCGAGACGGCAGCGATCGACCGCTGATCGTCGATGTACAGCCCGACGTCCGGAATCCCACCGTCCACCGAGTTGTCACCGTCTGCCACGTGCCGGTTCACCATCGCCTGCGCTTTCCTGGTCTGCTCCGAGCAGGCGCACGACGCACCGGCTCACTGACCTGGATGTCGCATTCGGGGGTCCCGAAGTTACAGATCGGCCGATCCGGCGCCGTACCCGAGTGCACGCAGCATGGACAGCAACTCGGACCGGGATCCGGCGCCCAGCCGACGCCGGATACGTGCCACGTGATGCTCGACGGTTTTCGCCGATATGTAGAGGCGCGCACCCGCCTCGCGGTAGGTGACGCCCAGGACCAGGAGTTCGGCCACTTCGGCTTCCCGCGCGCTGAGCGAACCTTTGGGCTCCGCGGTCTCGTCCGTCGTGGGTGCTGCGGTGGGCAACCTGAGGGAGCGAGCGGTCTGGAGCAGCGACGTCGCGACGCGGGTGTCCGCCACGCGCAACGCTGCCTCGCTGGCGAGTCGGGCACCGTCCCACGACAGTCCGAACCGGGTCAGCGACTGCGCGGCGGCTTCCACGTCGGCGACGTTCGGGTTTCCCTGCAGTACCCCGAGCCACGCGCGTCCGGCCCCGGCCAGCGCGGCGGCGTACCGGTTGGACTCAGCGGCCTGGGCGAGTGCGCGGGCGTGCGGGACGAGATCGGCGGGATGCTCGGCCAGGATCGCGGCCTGGACGCCGTACCAGTGCAGCGACGACGACCACGCGTGGGGCTCGTGCAGGTCGGCGATCACCGCGTCGGCCTGCGCGGTCAGATGCGCGACGCGTTCCGGCTGTCCCACGCGGACGGCCGCCAGAAGCAGCTCCCCGACGGGGAGGAACGACAGAAGATCCACCGAGTACGACGCGACGACGTCCAAGGCCTCGTCCCATGCGGTCAGCAGTGCTCCGGTGTCACCGGATCGCCTGGCCAGGCCGACGCGAAGACCTGCTTCGAAGAGTCGGTTTCGGTTATGAGACAGCGGGATTCGAACCGAGTCGAGGTGCGCCTGCGCGTCTGCGGTGTCGCCCGCGAGCATCGATGTCCACGCGCGCAGGAGAACGAGCCTCGCTCGGTGTGGATGCGCCGCAGGATATGCGTCGACGGCCCGGCGGGCGGTGGCGTCGGCGCGCGCGAGATCACCGGTGTGCAGCGCGAAGAGTACGGCGACGGCCGCTGCGGAATCGGGACTCGCGCGACGAGTCGTGCCCGAAAACATGGCGGTCGCCTGCAGGAGTGTGCTTGTTGCGAGCGATACTTCGGGCGTCGACGTCGCTCGGATGGACTGCCGGATGCCTTCGGCGAGGAGCGTCGCCCGAGCCCCGGCCGCAGTCGGTGGACCGGCGGCGTCGGACGCTGCGAGCGACTCGGCGGCCGCTGAATTACCGGCGACGAGGGCAGCTGCGATCGCCAGATCCGCGTCGACGCCCGTCCTCTGCGGCCCGAGCCAGGTGTAGAGCTGGGCAGCGCGGGTCAGCATTCCGCGCTCGGCCGCGACGGCCGCCGACACCCGCACGGCGACACGGAGGGCTGCGATGTCGATCGAATCGTGTTGCCCGAGTGCCGCGTCGGCCAGCTCCTCGGCCGTGTCCAGATCGCCGAGCAGGAAGCAGTTCTCGGCCTGCGCCGGTGCGACGCTCACGGGATCGGCTCCCGCGGTCACGGCACGCTCGTACAGACGCACCGCGTGTTCCGGAGTGGCCGCCGAGGCGGCAGCTGTCAGGTACGTCGCGAGCTCGGGGTGTCGGATCCCACTGTGTGACAGAGTCACTGCGGTATCGAGATCGAGAGTGTCGGTTTTGCAGCGGTATTCGAGCAACTCGGTCGCCGTCGACTGCATCCGTCGCGTCCCGACGACGGTCTGCAGCGCGCGATCCACCTCCGGCAGCGATTCCAGCGTCGACGACAACAAACCAGCGGCGACGGCGTCCTCCGTCGCCGACCCGGCATCGGCTCCGGTGCCGACCAGCTCGGTCACGACCTCCGGATCCGACCCACCGCCGAAGTGCGCCAACAGAACAACCGTCTGCGCGGACTCCGACAGGGAGCGCAGGGCCTCGACCCGGTCCTCGAACACGGCGTCGGACACTGCCCGGGTGACCGCAACATCGGCCTCGGCCCGGGTGGCGGCGTCGAGTGCCACGTCGACCGACCTCGGGCAACCACCGGTGAGCGTCGTGATCGCGGCGGCCAGCACCGCGGACACCGGACGGCCCCTCGACGCGGCCAGCGCCGCGACGTCGGACTTCGTCAGCGCAGCGTGCACGGAATCAGTTTTGTCCGGTCAGGCCACCGAGGACGCCGCCGAGACCGTCGACGGTCCCACCGACTACGCCGCCGACACCGTTGCCGAGGTCGCTGACAGCCCCGCCGACTCCGTTGCCCACGTCACCGAGAGTGGGGCCGTTGTAGGTGGGGCGCGACGGGAGTTGCGGGCTCGGGACATTCACGCTCGGCGCGGTCACGTCGGGAACCGTCACGACCGGTGCGGTGGGTGCTGTGCCGGCCGGAGGGACGGTGCCCCCGGCGACGGGTGCGGCGGGGTTCTGCGCGGCGTTCGGGTCGGCGACGACGGTGCCGTCGGGTGCGATGATCGTGCCCGGTGCGGGAACGAGTGTTCCGTCGGCTGCGACGGTCGGTGCGGGAAGGCCGTTCTGGGTGGTTGCGGCCGAGTCCATGCCCTGGCCGGTGTCGGCGACGACGGCGGCCGTCGTGCCGGGGGCAGTCGTACTCGTCGTTCCCGCGGTGTTCTCCGAGACGGTCTCGGCCGGCTTGTCGTCGGACGTCAATGCCGTGCCGACGGACAGGCCGCCGCCGGCGATGACGACGAGAGCGGCGACAGCGGCGACGACGATGCCTGCCTTCTTCCGGCCGGACATCCCGGCGGGCTCCGCCGATGCCGATGCCGGAGCCGACGTCGGGGCCGGGCGTGGGGCGGGGCGGGTGGCGTCGGCGAGCATCGATGCAGGGGGCGCGGGCGGTGCGTCGGCGACGACGGCTGCGGAGATCTCGGCTGCGATGATCGCGCCGCCGATGGCGGGGATGCGGCCGGGGTGCGGACCGGTGACGACCGGGACGCGCAGTTCCGACGAGATCAGCTCGGCGACAAGGGGAATGCTGGAGCTTCCGCCGGTCAGGAGGACCTGGGTGACGTCGCCGACGTCGAGGCCGGTGGTGTGCAGGGTCTCGCGGATCAGCTCGACGGAATCGAGGATGGGCCGTCGGATCAGATCTTCGAGTTCGTCTCGGACAAGCCGTGTTTCGCTGCGCAGGCCGGGGAGGTCGACGGTCAGCGTGGTCGCGGTCTCGTAGGACAGTCGCTCCTTCGCTTCGCTGCAGCGTGCGCGCAGTTCGACGAGGGCGCCGACGGTGTCCGGATCGAACGCGTCGAACTCGAAATCGCGACTGCTGGAGACGGTGTCGAGGACGTACTGGGTGACGATGTGGTCGAACTGCGAGCCGCCGAAGTCCTGCGAGTGGACGCCGGTTCCGATGACACCTGCGTCGAGCCCGGTACGCATGAGCGTGATACCGAGCGAGGTGGCGCCGAGGTCGTAGATGACGGTCAGGCCCTCGCCCTGCTGCCCGCGTGAGCCTTCGAGCCAGCGCATCGCGGCGAAGGACTCGGGGACAAGGGTGGTGTCGGGGAGGCCGACACGATCGAGCGCTTCACGCAGCACATCCGAGGTGTAGCCGGTCCACCGGTCCGGGTGAGCGACGACGATCGTCGCATCGGAACCAGCTGCGTGAGAAAGCTCGGAGACGAGGACGTGGGTGGCCGTCGCGAACAGGTCCTCGGCGGCGTAGGAATTGCCCTCTTCGTCGATCAGGGGGACGGGGTCTCCCACCCGGTCCGCGAACCCGGTGACGAGGTGTCGCTGCTGCCGGTCGGCGAGGGCCGCCAGATCGGGGGAGGAGTCGGGACGAAGATCGAGGGCGGTCCGACGCTCGACGGTCGGCATGGCCTCGTCGGTGGCGAAATCACGCGGTGCGTACGGGTCGTGAGACGCGTCGAGGGTGGCCACCGAGGTGACCGTTCCGATCCGAATACCGATCCCTGCGCTCATCATCATCTCCGACTTCGTAATAGGCAGCGACACCCGTCGACGCTGCTGGTGATGTCGACAGCATCGCATCTTTCGTTACGTCTCACAGCTGGTGGCGGGCCGATCGCGGGCAAATCCCCTAATGACCCGGAATCCCCTAATGCCGGAACCCTGGGTGGCGGCGATGGAGTAGGGGGTTCGTCCCCGTTGGGCGAACCGCCCCCGGGCCATAGCTTTGTGATCAACCACGAACGACCCCCCCGGAACCCCGCTTCCGAACATCCAAGGAGCCTCAGATGGCCACCAACGCAGTACTCGACTTCATCCTCAGCCTGCTTCGCGACGACGAAGCCGCAGCCGCGTACTGCGCCAACCCCGAAGCAGCCCTCGCGGCCGCCGGCCTCGGCGACGTCTGCCACGCGGACATCGTCGCCGTCGCCCCGCTCGTCGCCGAGTCCGGCCTGTTCGCCGGAGCAGGTTCGCAGCTCTCCGCGATCCTCGGCGCAGGCGCCGGTGCGGCAGGCAGCCTCGACGGTTCCCTCGCCGGTGGCGCTGCCATCGGAGGCGGGCTGTCGACCGGACTCGGCCTCACTGCCGGAGCCGTCGTGGGCGGCGGACTCGCCGGCGGCGGTGTCATCGGTGGTGGACTGGGCGGTGGACTCGGCGGCGACATCGACTTCGCCGGCGACATCGCAGCCCAGATCGGCGCCGCCCTCACCGCAGCACTGGCGGCAGGCGGGCAGATCGGTGTCGAGCTGGGAGCAGCGTTCGGCGCGGCACTCGAAGCCTTCCTCGGCGCAGGCGCAGCGATCGGCGGTGGCCTCGATCTGGACGGCGGCCTCGGTCTCGGTGGCGGCCTCGACCTCGGCGGCGCTCTGACCGGTCTCATCGGCGGCGGCCTCGGCTTGGGCGCCGGGATCGGCGCGGAGCTCGGTGCAGGCGTCGCGGCAGGCCTGAACACGGCCCTCGACGCAGCGCTCGGCGCCGTCGGAGGAATCGACCTGGGCGCCATCGCCGGCGTCGAAGGGGCCCTCAGCGGAGCACTCGGTGCCGCATTCGGCATCGGCGGAGAGATCGGCGCCAACCTCGGCGCAGCACTCGGAAACGTCGTCGGCGCCGTCGTCGACGCGGGCCAGATCGACCTCGTTGGCGGCCTGGCAGGTGGCCTCGGAACCGCACTGACCGCAGGCCTCGGCCTCGGCGGAGGTGTCGCAGCCGGACTCGGATCGGCACTCGACGCAGCGATCGGCGCAGGCGCGGGCCTCGGCGGCGGATTGGGCGGCGGACTGGGCGCAGGGCTGGACGGCGTGTTCGCCCTGCAGACTGGTCTCGCCGCGGCTCTCGGATCCTCCCTCGGCGCCGTGCTCGACGCCGGTGCGCTGGCAGACCTCGATCTCGGTGGCCTCGCCGGACTGGACCTCGGCGGCATCGTGGCAGGTACCCTCGGAACCGCACTGGACCTCGACGCAGGCGTCGTCGGAGATCTGACCACGTCCCTCGGAACCGCCATCGACGGCGCGCTGGGAGCGGGCCTGGGCGGTGCCGCCAACCTCGAAGGCATCCTCGGCGCGGCATTCGGAATCGGCGGAGAAGCAGGCGCAGGCCTCGGCGCCGCACTCGAAGGCATTGCGGGACTCGAAGGCATTGCAGGACTCGGCGCTGGACTGGATCTGGGTGCGGCTCTCGGTGCAGGCGGAGCTCTCAGCGGCGCCCTCGACGGAGCGTTGGACGCAGTCGCCGGAGCAGCAGGCGGCCTGGACCTCGCTACCGGTCTGGAAGGACTCTTCGAGGCCGACGGCGGCCTGGCGTCGACCATCGGATCCTCTCTCGGCGCCGTGCTCGACGCCGGTGCCCTCGCGGACCTCGACCTGGCGGGCGTCGCAACCGGCGACCTGGGCGCACTCGTCGGCGGAGCCGTCGGAACCGCGCTCGATCTCGACACCAGCGCAATCGGCAGCCTGACGGCCGCCCTCGGATCCGCGATCGACGCGTCCGCCGGGGTCGACCTCGACGCAGCAACGAACCTCGAAGGTGTTCTCGGAGCAGCCTTCGGCGTGGGTGGACAGGCAGGAGCCGACCTCGGCGCCGCACTGGACACGGTCCTCGACACCAGCGGAGCACTCGATCTCGGCGCAGCGCTCGGCGGCGGCGCAGAACTGGGCGGAGCGTTGACCGGAGCAGTCGACGCAGCCCTCGGCGCTGCAGGCGGTGCCACGGGCGGTCTGACCGGCGGCGCAGCCGGTGACCTCGGCGCAGGCGCAGTCGGCGGTGTGACCGCAGGACTCGGCGGCGGACTCGCCGCCGTCGGAAACGCGGGTGCAGGCCTGGCCGGCGGACTCGGTGGCGGACTGTCCGGCCTCGGCTCCCTCGGCGGTGGGTTGGCAGGCGGATTGGGCGGCGGCCTGACCGGTGCAGTCGGCGGCGCGGTGGACGGTGCTGCTCAGGCAGGTGCCGGTCTCGGTGGCGGACTGGCAGGAACGGTCGACGGCGCGGCCCAAGGTGCAGCCGGACTCGGCGGCTCGGTCGCAGGCGGCGTCGACGGAACCGTCGGCGCGGGCGTGGACGCTGCTGCACAGGCAGGCGCCGGACTGGGTGCGGGTCTCGGTGCAGGCCTCGGGGCCGGACTCGACGCGGGTGCGTCGGCAGGTGCAGGGATTGCAGGCGGATTGGCGAGCGGCGCAGCAGCCGGAACCGACATCGCAGGTGACGTTGCCGGCGGCCTCGCCGCCGGTGCGTCGGCTGGAGCCGACGTCGCAGGTGACGTGGCCGGCGGACTGCAGGGCGGAGTGGCCACGGGAGCAGACGTTCTCGGCGGCGCGGCAGGCGGACTGTCCGGCGGCTTCGACAGCGTCACCGACGCCGCGGGCAGCGCATCCGGCTCGTTCGACTCGCAGTACGACTCGCAGTTCGACTCCAGCAGCTGGTCTTCGGTGGACTCGAACGTGTTCGGTTCGGCGCAGTCCTCGCTGGACTCCTCGCTCCACTCGGAGGGCAGCCTGCACGGCGCCGCCGACAGCACCGCGGACTCGGTGGCCGACATCGCGTCGGTCGATCACCACACGGACCTGATCAACCCGTAACGTTCCACGAGGGAGAAGCACGGCCCCGGGCGGTTCTTCCGCCCGGGGCCTTTTCTCTCGTTAGAGTCAGGTCGGACGAATGCACGAGCACCGAAAGAAGGCCATGGACGGGCACGCGAAACAGCTGGCCGAGTTGCTCGATCGAACTGCGGCAGTGGCGCAGACGGTCGGTCGCTCCGATCTGGTGTCGAGGATGGAACTCGCGAAGGAACGGGTACTCGACCCCAGGAGACGCATCGTCGTCGTCGGGCCGTTGAAACAGGGAAAAAGCCAATTCGTCAACTCGCTGCTGAACCTGAACGTCTGTTCCGTCGGCGACGACGAGACGACGGCCATTCCGACCGTCGTGCAGAACTCCGAGCGTTCCTATGCCGAACTGGTGCTTGCCGATCCCGGTAACGACGCCGTGCGCGTCGAGGTTCCGCTGGACGAGCTGCAGAACATCACCCCGGCCAGCCCGCGAGCCGAGGGACGCGAAGTGCTCAGGCTCGAAGTGAACGTTCCGAGTCCGCTGCTCGCCGACGGATTGGTGCTGGTGGACACCCCCGGCGTCGGCGGTCACGGAAACCCGCATGCAGCAGGAACTCTCGGCCTCGTACCGTCCGCGGACGCAGTGCTCGTCGTGTCCGATGCCAGCCGCGAGTTCACCGAACCCGAAATTGCCTTCCTCCGTCAGGTTCTCGGCCTGTGCCCGTCGGTCGCAGTGCTGATCACCAAGACCGACCTGTACCCCCACTGGCGTTCGATCGTGGACGCCAACCGCGCACACCTGCAGCGCGAAGGCCTGGACGTGCCGATGATCTCGCTGTCCTCGCTGCTCCGCTCGCACGCACTACGACTCAGCGACGAGGAACTGAACGTCGAATCCGGTTTCCCCGACCTCTACGCGTTCCTGCGGGACAACGTGGTCGCGCGCGCCGACGCCACCACCCGAACGGCGGTATCGCTCGACATCCGTTCCGTCGCAGAACACCTGACACTCGCCATGGGAAGCGAACTCGCCGCTCTTCGTGACCCGGAACGAGCCGCTGCAGCAGTGGCCGGTCTGCAACGAGCCAAAGCCGCCGCCGAGGAACTGCACAAGAAGACCTCCCAATGGCAACAGACCCTCGCCGACGGCATCGCCGACCTGGCGTCGGACATCGATCATGATCTTCGGGATCGGCTGCGCAGGGTGACCCGCGAAGCGGAGGAGACCGTGGACGAGGGCGATCCCGGCTCCGACTGGGCCGAGCTGGGGGATTGGCTGGAGGAGCAGATCGCGGCGTCGGTCGGCGACAATTTCGTGTGGGCGCACGAGCGCGCGCTGTGGTTGGCCGAGCTCGTTGCCGAGCACTTCGCTGCCGCAGGGGCGGTGGCGCTCCCCGATCTCGATCTCGGCGATCTCGACGACGTGCTCGATCCCGTTGCGTCGCTGGCAGATCTGGAGACGGGCAAGATCGGCATCACGCAGAAGGTGCTCGTCGGGATGCGCGGTTCCTACGGCGGTGTGCTGATGTTCGGCCTGATCACCACCTTCGTCGGCCTGAGTCTGCTCAACCCCATCTCGATCGGCGCGGGTGTCCTCCTCGGAACCAAGGCGTACAAGGAGGACAAGGAGAACCGCGTTCGGACCAGGCGCTCCGAGGCCAAGATGGCGATCAGGCGATTCACCGACGACGTGAGCTTCCAGGTGGGCAAGGAATCGAAGGATCGCCTCCGGCAGATCCAACGGGTTCTGCGCGATCACTTCACGTCGATAGCTGAGCAGACGCTGCGGTCACTGAACGATTCGTTGCGGGCAGCGCAGGAAGCCGCCAACGTCGAACAGGCAGAACGCGGCACGCGCACAGCGCAGTTGGATCGTGAGATGAAAGTGGTCGCCGAGTTGAGCGAGCGGGCGGCTGCGTTGGTTCCGAGCGAGAAGTCGCTGTGACGACGCTGGCCGATGCTCGTGCTCTGATCACCGCGGCTCGAAGCGCGTACTCCATCGACACCTACGGTGCGGCGACGTTGACCGCATGCTTGGAGCGGTTGGATCAGCCGCTGCGGGTGGCGCTGGCGGGGTCACTGAAGGCGGGTAAATCCACTCTGCTCAATTCGCTTGTCGGCCAGGACATCGCGCCGACCGACGCGACCGAGTGCACCAAGGTCGTGACGTGGTACCGCAGCGGTGCGACCCCGAGCGTCACGGCCTGGTACGACGGCGACCGATCCGCTCACGTTCCGGTACAGCGTCGCAGTGGGCGTCTGACGTTCGATCTGGGTGACCTGACGGCGACTCAGGTCGACCGACTCGACGTCGAATGGCCCGCGCGGGCGTTGACGCACACCACCATCATCGACACCCCCGGTACCTCGTCCTTGTCTCGGGACGTGTCGGCGCGGACGCTGTCGATGCTGACGCCGGAGAACGCGTCGTCCGGGGCGGATGCCGTCGTGTATCTGCTGCGGACGCTCAACGCGACGGACGTGTCGTTTCTCGGTCAGATCGGCGCCCACGTCGGCGGCGAATCGGGGCCTCTCGGCGTCGTCGGCGTCGTGTCCCGCGCCGACGAGGTCGGCGCGGGCCGGATGGACGCGATGATGTCGGCCAAGGAAGTGGCGGCCAGGTTCGCCTCGGAACTGGAGGCGACCGGACTGTGCCAGGCCGTCGTGCCCGTCGCCGGCTTGCTCGCGTTGGCCGCGGAAACGTTGCGACAGGCGGAGTTCGCCGCCTTCGAGGTCCTCGCCCAGGTGCCCGACGAGGACCTGCAGTTGGCGATGTTGTCCGCCGACAGGTTCTCACGGCCCGGGCTGTTGCCGGTCGACGCGGACCTGCGTGCATCGATCGTCGACCGGTTCGGCCTCTTCGGAATCCGCATGGCCGTCACGCTCGTCAAGCTCGGTGTGCGGGATTCGCCCACGCTGGCAGCGGAACTCGTCGAACGCAGTGGGCTCGACGAGCTCAGATCCGTCATCGACGTCCAGTTCGGCCAGCGCGCGGATCAGCTGAAACTGCATTCGGCGTTGGTGACGTTGCAGCGGACGCTGGAGGCTCGGCCCATTGCCGAGTCTGCACAGTTCCGTGCCGAAGCCGGGCGAATGCTCGCCGACGTCCACGGTTTCCAGGAGCTGCGGTTGCTGGGCAAGATGCGCGGAACGACGCCCACGCTCCCGGAGGCCGAACTCGCCGAATTGCAGAGGCTCATCGGCGGATTCGGCATCGACTCCTGGGTGCGGCTCGGCCTCGATCCGGATTCCGGGCAGGCGGAACGCTACGACCGTGCGCGCGCCGCCGCCCAGAAGTGGCGCAGACTGGCCGACCATCCGCTTCTCGACCAGTTCACCGCGCGGGCGTGCGGGGTCGCCGCTCGTAGTGCGGAGGGTATCGCGGCTACGACGTAGGCGTGTACAGCTGCTCGGCCAGATCGAGACTCCACAGCGCGGTGATCGGCCCGCCGTCGTTGGTGAACTTGTCGGTCCGCACGACTCGGTTCGACTGCACCGCAGGCAGGCCGGTCCACAGCGGATTGGCGTTCAGTGCACGCAACTCCTCCTCCGAGGTGATCGCAGCGACGAGCGCCTGCGCGTCGGAGATCTCCGACAGGTTCTCCGGTCCGAGATCCAGCTCGGGCGTCGCCCGGTCCCACGCGCTGCTGAAGTTGGCGCCGACGTCGATCAGGGCGGCGGCCGACACGCGCTCACGACCGATCGAGATTCCGCTGCCGTCGGATGTGGTGATCGGCAGAACCTCGGTGTTCGCGATGGCGTCGGCGTGGTCGGTCTTGATCTGCTCGACGCGGGCGTCGTACTCGTCGACGATCTCGGCCGCGCGGTCCTGCATGTTCAAGGCGTCGCCGATGGCGTCGACGTCCTGCTGCCAGGTGATGCCGGTGCCGTTCGAGCCGACGGGCAGCACCGGCGCGACGGCGCTGAGCTGGTCGTAGATCTCCTCGATCACTTCGTTGCGGCCGATGATCAGGTCGGGGTCGACGCGAGCGATCGATTCGACGTCGATGACGTTGCGTGGGAACAGCTCGGGCACCCCGGCGTCGCGCAGGCTCTTCATCGGTTCGGTGAGCGGGCCGGGGATTTCCGGCGGAGCTTCGGTCTCGACAGGCATACCGATCACCGGCAGATCGAACGCGATGGCGATGTCCAGGTCGCGCCTGCCGTCGATGACGACGACGGACTCGATCGTGTCCGGAACGGCGACGGTACCGAACTCGGTGACGACGTCATGGGTGCCGGACGCGGACGGCGTCGACTCGTCGGTGGAGCTACACGAGGCGGCCAGCACGATCAGCGCGAGTGCGGCGGAAGCGCGGAGGAGTGGTGTTTTCACCAGGCAAGTAAAGCAAGCCTAAGCATGTATACAACAATCGGGCGGCGAAGATCACTTCCCGGAGAGGCCGCTCCCCGCCGCCACCGCGGCGATGCCCGCACACCCCGCCCCGACAAGAGGAGCCCACTGAAGCGCGCCCGCCGCCACCGACCCGGCGTCGGACATGAAGGACCAGAACAGCACGAACGCGCCCGTCGCAGCCAACCCTGCCACGAGCAGTACGACGCCTGACAGGGAGCGGAGCCCGCTCAGTGCCCCATGGGATCGCGACCTTCCGGATGCCGCGAGGCTCAAACCGAGTGCCGCGACGATCAGCAGCACGGCGCCCACCCCAGCGCTTCCGAGCAACGTCACGGTCACCGTGTCCGAGATCTCCGACGCGGTGGCGCCGGAACCGTCGTCCGACACCGAGGTTTCGAGCGCAGAGCGCACCGCGTCGTAGTTCAGTGCAACGACGGCTGCCAGCGCCAGCGCGACGACGGTCACGGCGGCCCAAGCACCGAGGGTCATCCGGAAGGCAACGCTCGGTCCCCTGGAGTCCTGGCGCGGCCGGAGCGGCTCGACGGCGAACTCGGGGCGCTCCGGCTGCGGGCGAAGTTCTCGGCGGGTGTTCTCCGGTTCGGTCACGGGTGAAGATCCTATCCGTCGACGTACCGGAGCTTCTGCACTAGCGCAGGATCACCGGGATTCCTTGGTACGGGCCCAGTGTCAACGGGAAACTGTTCAACTCGTCGACGACGCCGATGTCCGAATCGTCGAACATGTCGTACACCCCGGCACCCGCGGTGAGATGCTTCGACTGAATTGTCGCGGCCACCTCGTCGGACGTGAAGTTGATGACGGTTGCCTGGATGGTGCCCTGACCCAGCTCGTGGACCAACACCAGCAGGCCCTTGTGCGACACCGTCGGCACGTCCAGCTGCTGGGCGGTGGCGATTCCGTACCTGTTGCGCAACTCGATGATTCGCGCGAGCCTGCGGGCGAAGGACGACGGGTCCTTCAGCTGCTCGGGTAGCGAACCGTAGAGGCTGCGGCCTCGGGGAATACCGGACTCGGAGCGCACCGCATCCGGGTAGCTGTCCATCAGGTCGTGCGCGCCACGGTTGATCCACCGCGTGTCGCCCTCACGGATGAGGTCGGCCACGTCGTCGGCGTCGATGGGCAGGATGCCCAGCAGATCCCAGCCGGACAGCGCGAACACGCCCGGCTGCAGCGCGTTGTACATCGCGAGCATCAAATGCGCCGTCTTCACCGTCTCGATGTCGGACTCGTCCATGCGATCGAGATCACGGATGCCGAGCGAGGCAGTGATGACACTGGCTGTGGTGCAGGCGATTCCGTTGGTGGTGAACGTGCGGTTGTACGGCGCCCAGCGGCCGGTCAGGCGATCGGTCAGTTCCGCGCGAATCTGATCACCGAGGTCGGACCCCTTCACCACTTCACCGCAGTACTCGAACTCGTCCTCGGCATGCAGTGTGGCGAAGTGGATGAGCTCGAAGGTCAGCTCGTCGTGATTCTGCAGTGCGTGCACCAGCGATGCCGGGTCGACGCCGTGATCGCGCGCCAACGTCATTGTCAGGCGCAGGAACTCGGTGTTTCCCATGACCAGAGCGTGGTGGTAGGCGGGCCGGTTGATGAAGTCGTACGACAGATCGGCGCCGTTGGTGCCCATGGCTTTGATGTCGTCGATCGTCAGATTCAGCTCCTGGAAGGTGAACCCTCCCATCTTGCGCACCACGCTGGCGATCAGGTGATTCGCGGCCTCGGACAGGGGATGCCCCTCGGACCAGCCTGGACCCTCGGCGCGGCGTTCGACGCCCAGGAATCCGTTGGCGTCCAACCGAAGTGCACCCGCACCGAGATCGGCGATCGAATGGCACGCATCGCCGATCACCAGGCGCATCCCCGCGAACGAGGGGTCCAGCCAGTTGATCGACGGTTGTCCCGCCTTGAAGTAGTGCAGATACACCCAGCGTCGCTCGACGCCGTCGACACCGACGACGGGAGCCGTTGCGCTCCAGTTGGTTTCCTTGACGCCCAACTCGTAGAAGATCACCCGCTGCAACTGGCCGATGATGTAGCCGGCGCGCGCGAGATTGGCCTCTGCCTCGGCATCGATGTTCTGCGAATCCGCCCCTGCGCGTACGCGGGGGAGCAGGTGCCAGTCCTGCGGCTCGATCTCGACCATGTGGTAGATGCCCGGATAGTCCGCGACCGCCATTTCAGCGAGCCGGAAATCCGCGCCCTTGCCGGTGTGGCCGGGGACGATGTCGTCGATGACGATCCCGTCGTACGCGGCCGCGACGACGCACAGGCGTCGGAACTCGTCCTCGGAGCCGAACGCCGGGTCGATCTGCATGCCGATGCGGTCGAAGTGGCCGTCGACCGACGGTGTCGGTCGCCATCCGTGAATACCACCCGCGACCTTGACCGGTCCGGTGTGGACCGCGGTGATCCCGATGTCCGAGAACGCCTGCCACAGGGCCTCGTCGCCGAGGGTGTTGAGAAAGCTGGTGCGCGGAGCGTTGATCACGGAGATCGGGTACGCGGTGAACCAGACGGGTGCGCGCTCGACGGCACCACGCGGATTGGGGTCCGCATACGGGTTCTGCCACATGCTGCCCTTGCCGGAGAGCTGCTCGGCGATGAGCTTGGCGTCGCGCAGCATCGACTGCTCGGTGAGCCACTCGACGTATTCGGCATTGTCGGCCGAGGGCTCGCCGTCCTGCGGTGTGGAACCGTTTCGGTTCGCTCGACGTACGGAGGGGCGCAGCGGCTTGGGTCTGGCCGGATAGAACTTCTCGTCGTAGGTGATCTCGCTCGGTTCGTGCTGCACTTCGGGATCCATGTGCCTCCGTAGCCTCGCTTTCTTCCAAACCCTACGTACCCGGCGCTGCTTCTGCAGAGTTCCCGGCATGCCCTGAAATTCCGGCGACGAAACCGAATTACAGGCGTGTAAGCCGAGACACGCGGTGTACCGGACCGTGTCCGTATCGAGACTGGCCGGTCTGGAAAGTCCGGTTGAAGTAGGCAATAGTTGAACGCAACAACAACCACTTCAGTCACAGGAGTCACACATGCGTCGCTTTGCCCGCACCACAGTCTTGGCCTCGACGGCCGTGTTCGCCGCCGCCGTCGGTGCGGTCGCCCTGGCGCCCATCGCGTCGGCCGAGCCCGAGCCCACGGCCCCGGAATTCGGATCCTCGGTCGCGGAATCGACCGACCTGGTCGTCACGCTCGGAACCACGTGCGTCGACAAGACCGCCGACAAGCCCGAGGACGGCAAGGTCGTCGCACTCGAGGTGACAGTGAAGAACGTCGGCGAGAGCGACGCCGCGAACGTCTCGGTGAACTACGGAGCTATCCCGGCTCCCGCCGGTGCCGTCACCGAGGACAAGATCGTCAAGGGCGAAGACGCCACCATCACCGTTCCCAGTGGGGACGCGGCGTGGGTCTCCCGTCCCGCCGGAGCCGTGGCCTTCTCTCCTCAGCTCGACGCCAACTACGTGGACAACGTCAAGGTCGAGTTCCTGACCCTGGATTGCTCCCCGGCCGAACCCGTCGAGGACGGCGAGTAGAAGCTCTGTTTCCAGCCCGCACACCGGAGGGCGCACCGACTACGCACGACGAACTACGCCGCGACGAGCATCTGCCGTCGCGGCGTAGTGCTGTCCCACTCGCATAAGGGCGCGGAGCGCCCGGCCGGGAACAAATCTGCAACCGCCTCCGTTGGAGCTTTCGTAGCCTTGAGTGGATGGGGCTCAAGTCCGGTTTGACAGAAGTCGAAAACGTCTTGCAGACTTGAGTGCAGTTCGCTCAGCTAGGAACCAATCAAGCAACAAACAGGAGGAAACACTATGGCTCGTGCGGTCGGTATCGACCTCGGGACCACCAACTCGGTCGTGTCCGTCCTCGAGGGCGGCGAGCCGGTTGTGGTCGCCAACTCCGAGGGATCACGCACCACCCCGTCGATCGTCGCTTTCGCCAAGAACGGTGAAGTGCTCGTCGGCCAGCCCGCGAAGAACCAGGCGGTTACCAACGTCGACCGCACGATTCGTTCCGTCAAGCGCCACATCGGCACGGACTGGACCGTCTCGATCGACGACAAGAAGTACACCTCGCAGGAGATCTCCGCGCGCACGCTGCAGAAGCTGAAGCGCGACGCCGAGGCTTACCTGGGCGAGGAAATCACCGACGCGGTCATCACCGTTCCGGCGTACTTCGAGGACGCGCAGCGCCAGGCAACCAAGGAAGCCGGCCAGATCGCAGGCCTCAACGTTCTGCGCATCGTCAACGAGCCCACCGCGGCTGCGCTGGCATACGGCCTGGACAAGGGCGACAGCGAGCAGACCATTCTGGTCTTCGACCTCGGTGGCGGCACCTTCGACGTCTCCCTGCTGGAAATCGGCGACGGCGTCGTCGAGGTCCGTGCAACGTCCGGTGACAACCACCTCGGTGGCGACGACTGGGACGAGCGCATCGTGACCTGGCTCGTGGACAAGTTCAAGGCTCAGAACGGCATCGACCTGACCAAGGACAAGATGGCCCTGCAGCGTCTGCGTGAGGCTGCGGAGAAGGCGAAGATCGAACTGTCCTCCGGACAGAGCACCTCGATCAACCTCCCGTACATCACGGTCGACGGCGACAAGAACCCGCTGTTCCTCGACGAGCAGCTCAGCCGCTCCGAGTTCCAGAAGATCACCTCCGACCTGCTCGACCGCACCCGTGCGCCGTTCCAGGCAGTGGTCAAGGACTCCGGCATCGCCGTCAAGGACATCGACCACGTCGTGCTCGTCGGTGGTTCGACGCGTATGCCTGCCGTCTCCGAGCTGGTCAAGGAGCTCTCCGGTGGACGCGAGCCCAACAAGGGCGTCAACCCGGACGAGGTCGTGGCCGTCGGTGCTGCACTGCAGGCCGGTGTGCTCAAGGGTGAGGTCAAGGACGTTCTGCTCCTCGACGTCACGCCGCTGTCCCTCGGCATCGAGACCAAGGGTGGCGTGATGACCAAGCTCATCGAGCGCAACACCACCATCCCGACGAAGCGGTCCGAGACCTTCACCACCGCTGACGACAATCAGCCTTCGGTGCAGATCCAGGTCTTCCAGGGTGAGCGCGAGATCGCCTCGCACAACAAGCTCCTCGGCTCGTTCGAGTTGACCGAGCTGCCCCCGGCTCCTCGCGGCGTCCCGCAGATCGAGGTCACCTTCGACATCGACGCCAACGGCATCGTGCACGTCACGGCCAAGGACAAGGGCACCGGCAAGGAAAACACGATCAAGATCCAGGACGGCTCCGGTCTGTCCAAGGAAGAGATCGACCGCATGGTCGCCGACGCGGAAGCTCACGCCGACGAGGACAAGGCTCGTCGCGAAGAGGCCGAGGTCCGCAACCAGGCCGAGTCGCTCGTCCACCAGACGGAGAAGTTCGTCAAGGACAACGAGGACAAGGTCGACGCCGAGCTCAAGGGACGCGTCGAGACAGCCATCGAAGAGGCCAAGTCGGCTCTCGCAGGCAGCGACATCTCGGCAGTGAAGACCGCCGTGGAGAAGCTGTCGACCGAGTCGCAGGCTCTCGGCACCGCCATCTACGAGGCTCAGGCCAAGGAACAGGGCGGCGCAGAAGGGGGAGCTCAGGCTGCTGACGACGGTGTCGTCGACGCAGAAGTTGTCGACGAGCCGGCCGACGACGCGGAGAAGAAGTGAGCCCCCGCGACAGCGATCACGATCTGCAGCACACCGAGCAGGAACCGGTCACTTTCGTGGACAAGCGAAAGATCGATCCCCAGACCGGTGAGCCTCGGGAAGGTGACGCAGTACCGGAGCCCCTCGCGGGCACCGGCACTGCGCCCCAACCCGACTCGGTGGACGACGAGGGCATCGAAGCAGAGGTGGTCGTCGACCCGCGTGACACGCAGGTCTCCGAACTCACTGCGGATCTGCAGCGAGTGTCGGCGGAGTACGCCAACTATCGGCGTCGAACCGATCGGGAGAAGCAGACGGGAGCGGAGAACGCCAAGGCGTCCGTCGTGTCCCAGCTTCTTCCCGTCCTCGACGATCTCGAGCGTGCGCGTCAGCACGGCGATCTCGAGACCGGGCCGCTGAAGTCGGTGGCGGACAAGTTGGCGGGAGTGTTCGCCAACATCGGTCTGACCACGTTCGGCGCCGAGGGTGACGCGTTCGACCCGGCGGTCCACGAGGCCGTCTCGCACGAGGGCGACGGAAGCAATCCCGTCGTCGGGACCCTGATGCGTCCGGGCTACAAGCTCGGCGAGCGGGTTCTGCGGACAGCAATGGTCGGCGTCGTCGACGATGCTGGACAGCACTCGGATGCGCCTGCATCCGACGAGCAGTAAAAAGAGATAGCGCGGAAGGAGGAAACGCCCGGTGAGCCAGCGGGAGTGGATCGAGAAGGACTTCTACAAGGAGCTGGGCGTTTCCTCCAGCGCATCTGCAGAAGAGATCAAGAAGGCGTACCGCAAGTTGGCGCGGGACAATCACCCCGACGCCAACCCCGGCAACGCCAAAGCCGAGGAGAAGTTCAAGGCCGTCAGCGAGGCCAATGCGGTCCTGACGGACCCGGCGAAACGCAAGGAGTACGACGAGGCCAGGCGGCTGTTCGCGTCGGGCGGCTTCGGTCGCCAGGGCGGCGGCGGATTCAGTCCTGGTGCAGGCGGATTCGGCGGCGGCGGGCAGACGTTCGACGTCGGCGACATCTTCGGTCAAGGTGGTGGCGACGGCGGTATCGGCGACCTGTTCGGTGGCCTGTTCAACCGCGGCGGCACTCAGCAGCGCACCTCGAGCAGTCGTCCGCGACGCGGAAGCGACGTCGAGACCGAGACCACTCTCGGTTTCCGTGAAGCCACGCAGGGTGTGACGGTTCCGCTGCGTCTGACCAGTCCGTCGTCCTGCACCACGTGCCACGGCAGCGGTGCCAAGCCCGGGACCAGTCCGCGGGTGTGCCCCAAGTGCAACGGCGCGGGCGTGATCAACCGCAACCAGGGAGCGTTCGGGTTCAGCGAGCCGTGCGACGACTGCCGCGGGACCGGTTCGATCATCGACGACCCGTGCGCCGACTGCCGCGGAACGGGCGTGCAGAACCGCACCCGCACGATCACCGTGCGCGTGCCACCGGGCGTGTCCGACGG
Organism: Rhodococcus sp. 114MFTsu3.1; assembly: GCF_000383555.1. Lineage (NCBI taxonomy): Bacteria > Bacillati > Actinomycetota > Actinomycetes > Mycobacteriales > Nocardiaceae > Rhodococcus > Rhodococcus sp. 114MFTsu3.1. The sequence continues at coordinate 553,998 of NZ_KB911545.1, forward strand.
TCAGAAGATCCGTCTCGCCGGCCAAGGTGAAGCAGGACTCCGCGGAGCTCCGTCGGGTGACCTGTTCGTCACGGTGCGCGTGCGAGCGGACAAGGTGTTCGGACGCGACGGCGACAATCTGACGGTCACCGTCCCGGTCAGCTACGGCGAGTTGGTACTCGGAACCACGCTGTCGGTTCCCACGCTCGACGGCCGCGTCGGCGTGAAGGTGCCGCCGGGAACTGTCGACGGTCGGGTGCTGCGCGTCCGCGGACGAGGTGTTCCGAAGAAGACAGGTACTCCCGGTGACCTCATGGTCACGGTCAAGGTCGCTGTACCGCAGAAGCTCGACGACCCGGCCACCGAAGCATTGAACGCTTATCTGGAAGCCGAGAAGGCCAGCGGATTCGACCCGCGGGCCGGGTGGGCAGGTGCGTAATGACTGTTCCTACTGGCGGGGGTTCGGGCCAAGGTAATTCTGGTCGTTCGGCAGGCTCCACTCCCGGTGACCCCGACGCTCAGGTCTTCGTCATCTCCGTAGCTGCACAGCTTGCGGGAATGCACGCCCAGACGCTGCGCACCTACGACCGCCTGGGTCTGGTCACCCCGCACCGGACCACCGGCGGTGGGCGTCGGTACTCGCCCCGCGACGTCGCGTTGCTCCGCGAGGTGCAGAGGTTGTCGCAGGACGAAGGGGTCAACCTCGCCGGCATCAAGCGCATCATCGAGCTGACCAACCAAGTCGAAGCTCTGCAGGCGCGAGTGTCCGAGCTCGCCCAGGAACTCGCGAACGTCCACGCGAGCTACCGCCGCGACCTCGTACCGGTTCAGCGGAACGCTCTCGTCGTCTGGAAACCGCGCAACCAGCGCTGACAACCGACCCACGCTCGCCGACGCCTGTGCGTCGGCGAGCTTTTTCGTGCCCGGGCCCCGGCTGCCTCGGCACTCGGCCCCGGCTGCGCGGGTTTCAGTGGGCGCGCGTGCTGCACCAGGTGCTTGGGCTGGAACCCACGCGTTCACCCCCGGTTGGTGACCGACTGAGTCGTTCGGTCACTCGGTCTGGCATTCACCCGAACGGGCAACCCGACGCCCCGCGGGAGACGAAGTTGGGTCGGATGTCCATGTCGGGTGGATCGTAGAGCCGGTGGAAGGTCGGGGTGATGCCGGACGACATGGGCGGGTTGATCCACGACCAGTCCGTCGGGCAGGCGCGGCCGGCTCGGGCTTCGCGGTCGACGTGGTCGATGAACTGCTTGGCGACGGTGTGGTGATCCACCATGTAAGCGCCGGTTTCGCGGAAACTGTGGATGACGGCTCGGTTGAGTTCCACCAGTGCGCGGTCTCGCCACAGTGTCCGTTCCGAGCTCATGTCGAGGCGCAGTTTCTTGGCGATGGTGGGGAGCATGTCGTAGCGGTCGGTGTCGCTGAAGTTGCGTGCGCCGACTTCGGTGTTGACGTACCAGCCGTTGAACGGTGCGCAGGGGTAGCGGACGCCGCCGATCTCGAGGTCCATGTTGGAGACGGCGGGTACGGCGTGCCATTTGAGCCCGAGCCCTGCGAACCAGCGGTAGTTGGGGTGGATGAGGTCGACTTCGAGGACGAGGTCGCGGGGGACGTCGAACCAGCGGATCGGCTCGTCGGGCGTGGAGATCATCAGTGGCAGAACGTCGAATGCGGTGCCCTCGCCGCGCCATCCGAGCCGCTGGGCCAGGGCGGTGAGTTCGAGGTGCGCGGGGTCGCCGGTGACTGTGCCGTCGTCGGCGCGGTAGCCGGCGTAGCGGATGAGTTGGGGGCTGATGATCCGGTATTCGCGGCCGTCGGGCAGGCGCGGCGGGCCGACGGTGACGATGGATTGCAGTGCGCCGCCGTTGGTGGCCACGCGGAGGTGCTCGAAGCAGGCGTCGGCGATGCCCTGTGCCGTGGTGGCGTGCCGTGCGTCGATCAGCTTCAGGGTGCGCCAGTGTTTCCGTCCGACGCACCGTGCGTGGTTTCGCCACGCCAGTTTGGCGCCGACGAGGATCTCCTCGGCGGATTGGACGTAGGTGCCCGTGGCGCGGAGCTCGGCGAGCGCCTGCGTCGCCCGAGACGCGGGTAGGTGTTGCAGTTCCGGTTGGTCGAAGAACTCGCGGCACTCGGTGAGGCGCGCGCTCAGGCCGGGATCGTCGATACGTGGCCCGACTTTTCGGCCGTTCGCTGGTTCCTTCACGTCCGCCCCGACAGCGACAGTCACGTTTTGCCTACCCCGTTTCGATCGGTCCCGCTGAATGTTCTCGATTCGACGCAACCGAATCCTAGGTCCTCGAACTGTCGGTGAAAAGGCCTGGAAATCGATGCGACTCAAGCGATTTCGACCTCTGGGTTGGTTATTGCCGAACGCGGCAAGCTATTTCCCGGTTAACGCAGTCAAAGCAGGTCGAGTGAATCCGCTCGGTGGGTCATGTCCGAGTCACTGGGTTAGACTGCCTGGAAATCACGGCGGTCGAGAAACTAGTGCCGGCTGCCTTGGCGCACGTCCGGGTAGACGTCGGACGCCGACTTCTACGCGGTGAGGGGGCCTTCGAGAGATGGATGCTCGGGCGATTTCGCTTGTGAGAACCACGTTCAAAGCGGTCGCGGCCGTCGACGGTGGTCCGGAGAAGCTGACGCGTTCGTTCTATGCCATTCTGTTCGCTCGCAATCCCGAGGTGCGGGATTTCTTCCCCGCGTCGATGGAGTCCCAGCGGGACAAGTTGGTGACGGCGATCGCCTATGCCATCGATCAGCTCGAAGACCTCGACCGCCTGCTGCCGTTCCTGGCTCAGCTCGGCCGCGATCACCGCAAGTACGGGATCGTCGACGCGCACTACGCGGCCGTCGGAGATGCTCTGATCACGGCCCTGGAGCAGTTCGCGGGCAACGAGATCTGGACCGACGAGGTCGACGCCGCCTGGCGCGAGGTCATCGCGGTGATGGCGGGCACGATGATGGAAGCGGCGGAGGCCGACGACGGACCGCCGGTGTGGCAGGGCACCGTCGTCGAGCATCTGCGTGTTCTCGACGACGTGTCGATCGTGCGGCTCATGCTCGACGAGCCTCTGGATTACAGTGCCGGACAGTACGTCAGTGTGTCGATTCCGAGCCGTCCGCGCATGTGGCGGTACCTGTCGCCGGCGATTCCCGCGAACGCAGCGGGCGAGATCGAATTCCACATCCGGCGCGTCACGGGCGGGTGGGTCAGCCCGGCGCTCGTGGGGAGCACCTCCGTCGGGGACCGATGGACCATCGGAGCGCCGCTCGGCAGCATGACGAGGCACACCGCGCCCGGTCGTGATCGTCTCCTCATCGCATCGGGCACGGGAATCGCGCCGTTGCGCGCGCAGCTCATGGAGATGGCCACCAAGGCCGACAACCCGTCCGTCCACGTCTTCTACAGCGGCCACTACCCGTGCGACCTCTACGATCTGCAGACTCTCCAGCAGATCGCAGCGATCAATCCGTGGCTGTCCGTCGTCGGGATCGTCGAGGAAGAGACCGATCCGTGGTGGTACGACGGACCGCAGTACCGGAACCAACTCGGCGGCTCATCGCCGATCGTCGGGCAGGTCGGGAAGGTCGTCGCGGAGTTCGGATCATGGGACGGCCGTGACATTCAGATCGTCGGCTCACCCTCGATGATCAACACCACCAAATTCCGCTTGCAGGGCGCAGGAGTCGATCTCTCCCTCGTCCGCCACGACCCTTGGTGACTGGGTCATTCCGCAGGCTCCATCCCGCCCCCGACTGGGTCGTTCCGCAGGCTCCACTCCCGCCCCCGACTGGGTCGTTCCGCAGGCTCCACTCCCGGGCCCGCCGCATATTCTGGACACATGCAGACGTGGAATGCCGAGGTGGTGCAGTACCACCGCTTGCGCAATGACCTGGCCGTGGTTCGACTCGAAGGTGACGCAATACCTTTCGAGGCAGGTCAGTCGCTCGACGTCACTGTTCCGCAGAATGCGCGGCTGAGTCGTCGGTACTCGTCGGCGTTGCCGCCGTCGCTCGATGGAAAGTTGGAATTCCATGTCCGGGCCGTGCCGGCTGGGTGGGTCAGTGGATCGATCGTCAACGAGACGAGGCCGGGTGACGTGTGGACGTTCGGCAATCCCGCGGGCAGTCTGAAGGTCGACCACTCCGGACGCGACGTCGTGATGATTGCAGGGGGCACCGGGCTCGCACCGCTGCGTGCGCTGATTCTGGATCTGACCCGGCGGGAGACACCGCCGAACGTGACGCTGTACGTCGGTGGACGGTCACCACGTGACCTCTACGCGGCCGACCTGCTGTGGATACTGGCGTCCGAATTGCCGTGGCTGACCGTCGTTCCCGTCGTGGACCAGTTGACGGATCCGTGGGCTCCCGACCGCTGGCACGACGCCATCGGAGCCGAGATCGCGGGTGTCGCAGAGATGTTCGGCCCCGAGCACTGCTGGGAGGGCAGTCTGGCCGACGTCATGAGTGTGCAGCAGCCGTTCCTCGACTCCCAGGTACTGGTCTGCGGTTCACCCGGGATGGAAGCGGCCACGATTGCTGCCTTGATCGACAACGGAACCCCGGAGACCGCCATCGTGCGGTGACGCCGTACGTCAGCCGACGTGCGGCGCGGTGTTCGTGCCGACCGGCAACACCCGCGGCGGCGCGGGCGAGAACAAGCGACGCACGGAGTACCGACCCTTGGCCGGGTCGTACGGCCGATACACGGCGAACACGAGAATGTGCCACCACCAGTGCAACCGGAGTGCCTTGCGTCGCTCGGGAGTCATGACCCCGTGCCGCTCGAACGTCCTGATACCGCATTCGATGTACTCACCGAATTTCGACGGCGGAGTGAGGGCGCGGCGGGGCGACACGTCGACATTCATGTCGGACAGCTGAGCCAGCTTGACGTCCACGGCGGTCAGGCACAGGGCCAGATCGAGATCTTCGTGAAGTTCGGCGTCGGTGCTGACCATCGGTTCGACGCGGTGCCACGCGGACTTGCGGATTGCCATGTTGGCGCCGTGCAGGTTGGTGACCAGGCGACCGCCTCCGATCGCGCCCTTCCTCAGGTGCCGACCGAACCACCACGCTTTGAGGCCACGGACCGGCGAATCGTACGGCTGATTGAGTCCGGTGACACCGCCGACGTGTGCTCCGTCCGCAGACAGGTAGTTCAGAACGGCCCGGGCCTATCCCGGTGTGACGCGGGTGTCGGCGTCGACGCGGCCCAGGACGTCGCCGCGGGCCGCGCGAAATCCGGCATTGCGTGCGTGCGCGACGCCGGGTGCGCGCTCCGGCAGGAGCGTGATCTTGGGGTGGGCGTCGGCGTAGGCCTCGACGACAGCGGCGGTGCGGTCGGTGGAGTTGTTGTCCACGACGATGATCTCGTGGATGTCGTCACCCTGCGCGACCAATGCGTCGAGGCAGGGGCCGATGTAGGCCTCTTCGTTGTGGGCCGGGATCACGACCGACAAGGTTTCGGCGGGGAGCGTGGGAGTCGACACACTGGGAGATTATCGGTGACGAGGTGTGGAGTCGAATCGAAAAGTATTGTGTATCAGAGTATTCGGGTGAGTTCGCTGATACATGGGTGTTTTGTCGAGGTCGAGTTCGTTTTGTCCGTCGACGGCGGTCGACCGGTCGGATCGACGGGATTGGACGGGGTGAAGTCATGCTCGATGACACGCTCATCGGGCCGGCAGCTAGGCTGGGCCGGACGTCGGTCCGACAGCACGTGACTACCAGAGGAGACGAGCAGTGGCTTCCGAGATCGCAGTGGGCGACCTGGTTCAGGCGACCGGGCACGCCGGACCGTGGAAGGTGCTGGAAATCCGTCAGGGTCTGGCACTTCTCGAGCATCATGCCGGTCATCGACTGTCGGTCCGCACGACCACGCTGTCCGTGGTTCGGAAAGCGTCACCCTCGGAGGCTGCGAAGCCCGTCGTGGACGAGCCGGATTCGCCTACCCTCTTCGACTGAAGGTCGGCGAAACAGGAGAGACGCGTCCCCGACGGCCGCGTCCTCGTGGCTTACCCACTCAGGTCACTGGCGGGAAGTGGGTCGTTCTACAGTCCGCCGAGCAGCAGGTGAAGAGTATCTCCGACGACTGCGATCAGGCCGGCTACGAGTCCCATGTGATTCCTCTTTTCTGTGATTCGCCTTGCGACGCTGCTCTTTTGAGCTGACAAGAATCTATGGGCGGCGTATTGCCCGCGAGTTAACTGCGAGTAATGGCCTCGGCGGATGCGCGAAACATTACCTTTGCTCATCAATATGGTGGATTGAACGAGGGGCGTGATGAATGCGTCATCGGCCACGTGACTTGTACATGCGCCGCTGGAGCTTGGCGAGCTGTTTGGCCTCGGCGAGCCTCTGCCCATTGGCGCGGGCGTCGTGTCGCGTTGTGGCCCAGTGATTCTCGCGTTCCAGGCGGTGGTAGTTGGCGATCCGCCGGGGGTCGATACTCTCCTGTACTGCGCATCCGGGTTCGCTGCTATGAGTGCAATCGCGAAATCTGCATCGCGCCGACGCGTCCTCGATGTCCGAGAAGGTCTGCTGTAGGCCCTCTTCCGACGCGACGAGGCCGACGGAGCGAAGTCCGGGAGTGTCGATCACCGTCATTCCGACGGTGGGAAGCGGCACGAGTTCGCGTCGAACCGTCACGTGACGCCCTTTGCCGTCGGCTTCGCGTACATCGCCTGTGCTCAGGACTTCCTGGCCGACGAGCGTGTTCGCCAACGTCGACTTTCCCGATCCGGACGGTCCGATCAGGGCATTGGTTCCGCCGAGATGGTCGGTAAGGCAGGCTATTCCATCACCGGTGCGGGAGCTGATCGCGAGTACGGTCACGCCGGGTGACGACGCCTTCAGGTCGGTGACTCGGTTGGAATCGCCGGCGTCGCACTTGGTGAGTACGACCAGTGGTGTTGCGCCGCTGTCCCATGCGAGGGCGACGTATCGTTCGACGCGGCCGAGGTCGAGTTCGGTGTCGGCGGCGACGGTCACGACGACGGTGTCGACGTTGGCGGCGAGGGTCTGAGTGTGGGACGTCGTGCCTGCCGATGCTCGGACGATGGCTGTGCGGCGGGGTAGGACTGTCGTGAGTACGGCCCCGCCCGTCGGCTGGGTGTGGATGCGTACCCAGTCGCCGGTGCACACGTCGAGGTGTCCGGTGTGGGCGCGCAGCGTTCCGTGTTCGGTGGCGATGTCGCTGGACCCGCGGTAGACCGCGGTGACGCGCCCGGGTTCTCCGGGTGAGCTGTTCTCGTGGAATCGCTGGTGCCAGTAGGTGTCGAAACCCAAGTGGGACAGTGTGGTCGGTGAGGACACGGGTGAGCCTTTCGAAGGGCCGACCCGGTGCCCGGGTCAGCCGATGATGGGGGAGGAGGAGGCCGTGGGCACGGCCGTACGCCGAATGACCATGGTTTCTCCTCCTCTCGTCTCGCCTCGAATGCTCGGGTGGATGGAAAGTATCAGAGCAGAACTGGGCTACGCCATCGATTTAACGGTGCTCACTGCGGAGACGGGTCGGCCAGCACGCGAGCGGCGAACGCGACGGCGAGATCGAGGAGGACGCGTGCCTCGGGCAGGGCGCCCGCCATCACCGGGAACGCATGAACCTGGCCCTTCCAGACGTGCGTCTCGACGGTTCTGCCTGCTGCCGCGAGCGAGGCCGTCATCGCTTCGACGTCGGGACGCATCAACTCGTACTGCGCGGTGGACAGGAACACCGGCGGGAAGATCGCCGGGTCGACGTCGATCGGCGACGGTGAGCCGGCGATGGCGTCGGGCCCGTTCAGCCACCGATCCTCCAACGCGATGACCTGCTTCATCGGAAGGTAGGCGTCCTTCTTCATGAACTCCTTCGGATGGCTCTTCAGGTCGAGGTTCAGCAGTGGAGAGAACCCGAGGACCGCCGCGGGCGGGGTGAGACCGTCGAGTACGGCCAGTTCGGCGACTTTCATCGCCAGGTATCCACCCGCCGAGTCGCCGGCGACGATGATCTTGCTGGGATCGGCGACGGTTTCCAGCGCGGCGCGGTAGGACGCCATGGCGTCGGCGATCGATGTTCCGATGCCGCCGTAGGGGATCTGTCGGTACTCGACGGAGTAGACGGGGACCCCTGCGCGAGCTGCAATCGTCGCGCACGCACTTCGGTGCGTGGCGAGGCCGCAGAACACGAATCCGCCGCCGTGGAAGTAGAGCACGGACGCGCCGTCGAGTGATCCGGTCGCGGTCTTGGGGTGCGTCGTCTTCTCGCACGGGACGCCGCCCAATCGAACCTGTTCGATGGTCACACGCTTGGGTTTGGGCAACCTGTCGACGGCACGGTCGAGCTGACCGATGGCCTTGATGCCACCGTCGGTCAACGGCCACAGCGAGAACGTCGGCTTCAACGTCAGGCGCATCGCGCAGGACAGAACGCGGGCTTGGCGGCTGATGTCGTCGTGCCAGGTGAGCGTATGGGTCATGGATACGCACGCTAGCACCGGTTGGAACGTGTTCTCGTTGATTCGGCCATGAACCGAGGTCAGGCGTGCTCCCGCCGGTCACGGGAAACAGAAACGTGTTCTACTGCGACCGGGTGGGGAGCGTGCCCTCCTGCTGCGGGTTCGACAGTGCATTGAGGAACGCCCGCGCCCAGCGGTCGACGTCGTGCGCGAGGACCTGGCGCCGCATCGCCCGCATGTGGCGTCGACCTTCTTCCGCCGGCTGTTCCAGCGCGGAGACGATGGCGTCCTTGACGCTGTCGAGGTCGTGCGGGTTGCACAGGTACGCCTGACGCAGTTCGGCTGCGGCACCGGTGAATTCGCTGAGAACCAGGGCGCCACCCAGATCGCTGCGGCTGGCGACGTACTCCTTGGCGACGAGGTTCATGCCGTCGCGCAGCGGAGTGACGAGCATGACGTCCGCGGCCACGAAGTACGCGATGAGATCGTCGCGGGGGATCGGACGGTGCAGGTAGTGCAGTACCGGGTGGCCCACCTGGCCGTACTCGCCGTTGATACGGCCGACCTGTTGTTCGATTTCACCGCGCATCGCCTTGTAGCTCTCGACGCGTTCACGGCTCGGGGTGGCGAGCTGAATGATGACGTTGTCCACCGGGTCTATGCGGTGCTCTTCGAGCAGTTCACGGAATGCGTTCAGCCGGACGTCGATACCTTTGGTGTAGTCGAGGCGGTCGACACCGAGCATGATGCGCTTCGGGTTGCCCAGCTCCTTGCGGATCTGCTTCGCGCGATCACGGACAGCCTTCGAGCGGGACTTCTCGTCGAGGTCGCCGGAGTCGATCGAGATCGGGAACGCGCCGACGCGGACGGTACGGAACCCGACCTGCACCGAACCGAGCCGTGACCGGACGCCGACGGTGCCACGTGAGGTGACCTGGCCGGCGAGGCGTCGGGCGAGGTAGAGGAAGTTCTGGGCGCCGCCCGCGAGGTGGAATCCGATGAGGTCTGCCCCGAGGAGGCCTTCGACGATCTCCGTGCGCCACGGCATCTGCATGAACAACTCGACCGGAGGGAACGGGATGTGCAGAAAGAAGCCGATCGTGAGGTCCGGCCGCAGCATCCGCAGCATCTTCGGGACGAGCTGGAGTTGGTAGTCCTGAATCCAGACGGTCGCGCCCTGCGCAGCCGCCGCGGACGTGGTCTCGGCGAAGCGGCGATTGATCTCGACGTACGCGTTCCACCAGGAGCGGTCGTACACCGGCTTGACGATGACATCGTGGTAGAGCGGCCACAAGGTGGCGTTGGAGAAGCCTTCGTAGTAGTCGGCGACTTCCTGCTCGGTCAAGGCGACCGGGCACAGTTCGAGCTCGTCCTCGACGAACGGCTCGACGTCGACGTCGGGGACCCCAGGCCATCCAACCCATGCGCCCTTGTTGGCGCGCAGGATCGGTTCGAGAGCCGTGACGAGTCCGCCGGGGCTGCGCTTCCATCGCGTGCTGCCGTCGGGGAGTTTCTCCAGGTCGACGGGCAGCCTGTTGGCTACGACCACAAAATCCGAGCCCTGCGAGGCGTCAGCCACTACTGTCCAATCTTCTCGAAACCGGGGTAGGTCAGTCGACCTTCGCTGTGGGATCGATACCCAACATCGACAAAAGCATGCGGCACTCGTCGGCGTCCGTCGCATAGGCGGCGACGACGCGTTGCGCCTGGCTGGCGGTCTCGTCTGCCAACGGCTCCAGGTCCTCGTCGGCGATGTCGGTGTCGGTGGTGGTCTTGGCGGCCATGGTGTTCTCCATCTTCTGTGGCTGCTCGAATATGGTGCGCCCCGACTCTATGAGAATGCGGTGCTCTCTCGCCACTTTGCGCCGCGAGCGAGCGTCCCGACGGACCCCCGGAATGAAATAGCATCAGGCAATGCGTTTTTCTCCCGCAGGCTCCACTGCTGGCCCCCTGGGTCGTTCCGCGGGCTCCACTCCTGTCACGGGCAGTGCGATTCTTCGGCGAACCGTCGTACGTCAACGGGCCCGGATGATCATTTCGTCACTGTTCTTCTGCGTGCACCAGTTCTGCGAGACCATGGTGCCCGTCGCGATCGGCTTGATCGTCGGCCGCGCGATCGACACCGGTGACGGCCGGGCGATGATCGTCTCACTGTTCGGCCTGGCCGGGCTGTTCGTGGTGCTGTCGTTCGCGTACCGGTTCGGGGCGCGGATCATCGTCGTCGCGATCGAACGTGAGGCGCACATGATGCGCGTCGAGGTCGCTGGTCGGGTACTCGATCCGCGCGGTGTTCGCACCGATCTGGTGTCCGGTGAACTGCTGACGGTGTCCACATCCGACGCGGAGAAGACGTCCTGGATTCTCGACGTCATCGCGCGGACGGTGGCTGCCATCGCCGCGACGGTCGTGTGCGCGGTGGCGTTGCTGATCGTGGACATTCCGTTGGGAATCGCCGTGCTGGTGGGCACTCCCGTCATCATGTATCTGCTCCAGCGCGCAGCGCCGCTGCTCACGCGGACCGCGACGACGCAGCAGGCCGAGGTCGCTCGTGTCTCCGGAATGGCCACCGATCTGGTCAGTGGCGTTCGACCGCTGCGCGGCATCGGCGCCGAGAACGCTGCAGCGGCGCGGTTCCACGCGTCGAGCCGTACGGCACTGGGCGCGACGATGAAGATGGCGAAGGCCAACAGCGTCTACCTCGGATTCTCGACGACGGTCACCGCGCTTCTGTCGGTCGGCATCGCCGGTACCGCCGGGTTCTTCGCGCTGCAGGGCCGAATCTCGGTGGGCGAGTTGATCACCGTCGTCGGGTTGTCGCAATTTCTGATCGAGCCGTTGACGACGATGTCGAGGCTGCCGGGCGTCGCGGCGATGGTGCGTGGTTCCGCGGACCGGCTCGCCCTCGTTCTCGGCGCCGACCACGTACTTCCCGAGGGTGGCTCGGACGCACCGTCGTCGACGAATCTGGGTGTCCACGGCGTCGGATATCGGTCGTTGGACGGTCTGGAGATGTCGGTCGCTCCGGGTGAGCTGCTGGGAGTCGTCGCTCTGCGCGCGCAGGACGGGGAGGCGCTGGCTGCCGTGCTGTCCGGTCAGGTCGCGTCCGACGACTACGTCGGCGACGTCACCATCGGCGGTGCCGTCGTCGACACGCTCGGTCTGACGGAGGTTCGCCGCACGGTGCTGGTGGAGCCGCACAACACGGACCTGTTCGCCGGGACGGTGCGGTCCAACATCACCGCCGGAGCCGCACGCGCCGACGACGAGCTGGCGCCGGTCCTGGCGGCCTCGGCTGTCGAGGACGTGGTGGCGCTGCACGAGACCGGACTCGATCACGCCGTGACCGACCGGGGTGCCTCGTTGTCCGGTGGTCAGCGTCAGCGCGTCGCGCTGGCCCGCGCACTGTCGGTATCCGCTCCGGTGCTGGTGTTGCACGACCCGACGACCGCCGTCGACGCAGTCACCGAACATGCCATCGCCGCCGGCATCAAGGAACTGCGCCACGACGGTGACCAGGCCCAGACCACGGTGCTGATCACGACGAGTCCCGCGCTGCTCGCGGTCACTCACCGGGTGATCGTCGTCGACGACGGACGGGTCGTCGCCGAGGGAACGCACCACGAACTCGCCGCCCACGACGACCGCTACAAGGACACGGTGCTGCGATGACCACGACACCCGAACTGCTGCCCATCGCGACGGGCCGACGATCGTGGGCGTTCCTGCGCGGCGAACTGAAGGGGCGCCGCGGACTCGGGGCTGTCACGTTGCTGATCTCCGCTGTCGCAGCGGCGATGTCGCTCGTGCCGGTCTACGTGTTCGGCGTGCTGGTCGACCGGGTCACCGACGGTGCACCGACGTCGACCATCGTCTCCGTCGTCGCGATCATCACCGTCGCCGCCGTGGTCGGTGGCGTGTTCACCGCGTGGAGTTCGTACCTGATCAGCAAGCTCGGCGAGGGCATCCTGGCGTCGCTGCGGGAACGCGTGCTCGGTCGCGCACTGCACCTTCCCGTCGGAACTCTGGAGCGAGTCGGCAAGGGAGACCTGCTCTCTCGTGTCGGCGACGACGTGGCCGTCATGGCGAAGTCCATCGGCGAAGTGATCCCCAACATCGTGTCCGCTCTGCTGCTGGTGACCCTCAGTGTCGTGGCCATGCTCAGCCTCGACTGGCGACTCGGACTCGCAGGAATGGTCGCCATTCCGATGTACGTGCTCGCGCTGCGCTGGTACCTACCCAGGTCCGCGCCGCTGTACGCCGCCGAACGCGTCGCCATGGGCGAACGGTCGCAGGCCTTGATCTCCAGCATGCAGGGCGCCCGCACCGTTCGGGCCTACGGACTCGAGGAATCGCACCTGGGCGAGATCGACAAGGCGTCGGGCAAGGCACGGGACATCGGCATCACGGTGTTTCGCCTCTTCACGCGATTCGGTTCGCGCAGCAATCGCGCCGAATGCGTCGGCCTCTCGGTCATCCTCGCGGCGGGCTTCCTGTTCGTCCAGGACGGCCACGTCACCGTCGGTCAGGTCACCGCCGCGGCGTTGCTGTTCCATCGGCTGTTCAATCCCATCGGCATGCTGATGTTCTCGTTCGACGACGTGCAGTCGGCGGGAGCGTCTCTCGCCCGACTCGTCGGCGTCATGGACATCCCGGATCAGCGGTCACGCGGCACCGGCGTGGTGCCCGCCGACGCCACCCTCGAGGTCACCGGGCTGCGTCACTCGTACGACGGTGGGAACGAGGTGCTGCACGGCATCGACCTCACGGTCCGTGCCGGGGAAACCGTTGCGCTGGTGGGTTCCACGGGTGCAGGCAAGTCGACCATCGCAGCCATCGCGGCCGGGTCCATCGACGCGACGGACGGGCAGGTGCGCATCGGCGGTGCGAGCCTGGACGACCTCGGCGCCGACGGTCTGCGTCGCCACATCGCGATCGTCAGCCAGGAGGTGCACGTCTTCTCCGGCACTCTTGCCGAGGATCTGCAGTTGGCTGCTCCCGATGCCACCCGCGACGAGATCCACGCGGCGCTGACGACCGTCGGCGCAGGCGCGTGGGTCGACGCGCTCGCCGACGGCGTCGACACCCAGGTCGGAGAGGGCGGCCACGAGCTGACGGCGGCGCAGTCGCAGCAGCTTGCGTTGGCGAGGCTCGTGTTGGCCGATCCTGCCGTCGCAGTCTTGGACGAGGCGACCGCCGAGGCAGGCAGCTCCGGTGCGCGCGATCTCGAGGCCGCTGCGCAGGCAGCGACCCGTGGCCGCAGCACGCTCGTCGTCGCGCACCGCCTGACGCAGGCCGCCGCCGCCGATCGTGTGGTCGTGCTGGAACACGGGCGGATCCTCGAGGAGGGCGGCCACGACGAACTCGTCGCCGCCGGCGGCCGTTACGCAGAGCTCTGGGCGGCGTGGGAGGGCACCACGCCGGTGAGCGGCAGGTAGCAGGTCCTTTCGGAATTCGGTGCAGCTCAGCGGGTGTGAACTCGCAGGCCCGATTCGCCGGGGGCATGGGTGTCGTCCAGGACGAAGTTCGCGTCGTACTCACCGCCGTTCTGGGTGCGGTACGGGATCGGCCGGTCGGAGAACAGTGTGGCCAGCCGGGCCTGCAGGTGCGTCTCGGCCGCGGCGTAACCGTCGTCGGTCATTCGGTCGGCGCTGGGAATCAGCACCGGTGGTAGCACGGACATGCCTGTGTACCAGAAGAATCCGTGCTGAATGGGGAACAGCAGTTCGTCCAGTGAGCCGTTGATACCGCGCGGCGACACCGTGTGTTCACTGCCGCCCATACTGGTGACGATCAGTGCTCGGGTGCCCGCCAACAGACCGTCGCCGTAGCGGCGAGTTCCACCGTCCGCCTTGCGAATTCCGTATCCGAAGCCCTCGACGAACACGCGGTCCACCCAGCCTTTCATGATGGCGGGCATCGAGAACCACCACAGCGGAAACTGCAGTACGACGGCATCGGCTCGGCGCACCTTGTCCTGCTCGGCGGCGATGTCGGCGGCTATCGTCCCGCCTGCGAGAGCGGTCGACGACGCAGTGGCCACGTGCAGTCGGTGTGCCGGATCGTGTGCATAGTCCTCCGCGGTCACCACCGGATTCCACCCCATGCGGTACAGGTCGGACTCCATGGCGGTGTGACCCGCCCCGGCGAGCCACTTCAGCGCCGAGTCACGCAACGATCCGTTGAGCGAGCGAGGGTCGGGATGCGCGGAAACCCAAAGAATGTTCATGTCCTGAGCCTGTCACCAGCCGATCGGCCGAACCAGTGGCCTACCGGACAACATGTGAAAGAATTCGGCCATGCGTACACGTCGAGATCGTGACACCACCCGAGAACCGCATCGGGTGGTCGTCGTCGTCCGTGACGGACTGTTGGGGATGGAATTCGGCTCGGTCCATCGATTGTTCGGCCAGGCGAGGTCCGAGGACGGTGAGCCGCTGTACTCGGTGGTGACGTGTACCGCGACGCCCGGTCCGGTGCGCACGGATTCGGACGTGAGCATCGTGGTGGAGCGCGGGTTGGAGGCTGTTGCCGATGCCGACACGGTGATCGTTCCTGCGTCGGATCTGGACTACGGCGACGATCCCGTCTCGGACACCGCACTGTTCCAGCGGATTCGGCCCGGGACTCGGATCGCGTCCATCTGTACGGGTGCGTTCGTTCTGGCCGCTGCGGGTCTGCTCGACGGCCGACGCGCAACGACGCACTGGGCGTCGGCGGAGCAGTTCCGGGCGTTGTATCCCCAGGTCCGGCTCGAACCGAATGTCCTGTACACCCACGACGGCGACGTACTGACGGCGGCGGGGGAGGCGTCGGGTATCGATCTGTGCCTGTACATGATTCGGTGCGATTTCGGCTCGGCTGTCGCGAACCGGGTTGCGCGGGGAACGGTGGTACCGCCGCATCGGAGCGGCGGTCAGGCTCAGTACGTCGCGCCGCCCGTTCGCCGCTCCACGGCCAGTTCGATTGCTGCGGCGCAGGAGTGGGCGCTGGAGAGGCTGCACGAGCCGTTGTCCAACGAGGTGTTGGCGTCGTCGGTGTCCATGAGCGTCCGTACGTTCACGCGTCGATTCACCGCGGAAGTGGGTGTATCTCCGGCCAAATGGATTGCACAGCAACGTGTGCAGCGCGCCAAGGAACTGCTCGAGAACACCGATCACACCATCGACCGTGTCGCGGCCGAGGCCGGTTTCGGTACCGCCACGTCCCTGCGGCAGCAGCTGATGGCCGACATCGGAGTCTCGCCCAGGGCCTACCGCGCGACGTGGGCCGGCGTCACCAGCTCGCGATGACTCGTCGGGTGGGCCGTTCGTTACTGTCCGAGAACAGGTGTGGACTTGCTTCCTTGATCCGCTCGACGTCGTCGAACACTGCGCGCAGGTGATCACGCATCGCGCGCTCCGCGGCAGCGAAATCTGCCTGCTCGACAGCGTCGGCGATGGCGGTGTGCTGGGCGATGAGCTCAGGAATGGGGCGGGTGTCCCGTAGGCCGAGGCGCCGGGCACGGTCGAGGTGCGCTTTCGCGGACTCGACGGACCGCCATGCTGCCGAGTGCCCACCGGCGGCCAGAAGCGCCTGGTGGAATTTCTCGTCGAGTTCGAAGAAGTCGTCCATGCTCAGGCCTGGTTCGCTCTGCTGAGCCAGGTTGTCACGCAGGGCGGCGATGTCCGCGTCGGATCGTCCGGCGACCGCGTCCTTCAACGACGCGATCTCGATGGCCTCCCGGACGAACTGCGCGTCGGCGACCTTCTCGGTGTCCACCCGCGACACGAACGTGCCGAGTTGAGGAAAGACCTGCACCAGGCCTTCCTCGGCGAGGAGAATCAGTGATTCGCGCACGGGAGTACGGCTCACCGACAGGTGTTCGGCCAGCTCGTTCTCCGACAGGGGGCTGCCCGGAGGTAGCTTCAGCGACACGATTCGGTGCCGCAGCTCCTTGTAGGCGGCTTCGCGCGCGGTGATTTTTCGGGTGCTCACCGCGTCAACAGTAATGGCCGGTCGGATACGTGAGCTATGCGCGGCACGGACAGGAAAGTTGACGCACGTCACTTACGCACTAGTATGGCAGTGCTGGTATTCAAGACTGACGAACTGCGAGGCACCGATGAACACCCAGGGCCGAGATCGTGCTGCGATCCTGCACGCACGCCGCGATCTGAGAATCGAAGACGTCGACCGCGCCGAGGTCGGCCCAGGTCAGGTGCGCGTCGAGATCGCCGGTGTCAGTCTGTGCGGATCCGACCTCCACTACTACGCCGATGGCAAGAACGGCACCAACGTCCTCACCCGACCCACGGTGCTCGGGCACGAAGGCTTCGGCCGCATCGTCGAGGTCGGAGACGGGGTCCCGTCCCATCGCCTCGGTCAGCGCGTCGCGATCGAGCCTGCCGTGCCGGGACCGCACGCCCAGCACGCACTGCGTGGCCGTTACAACGTCGATCCCAGCGTCGTCTGCTTCGGCTCCCCGCCGAACAACGGATTGCTCCGCGGGTCGGTCGTGATGCCGGACGCCTTCGCGCACACACTCCCGGACACCGTCACCGACGACGTCGCGGCACTGATCGAACCGTTGGCCGTGGCCGCGTGGGCGGCAGCCCGGGCCGGATCGGTGCTGGGCAAGACCGTCGTGATCACCGGCGCAGGGCCTATCGGGCTCCTGGTGCTGCAGACCGTGATTGCGCTCGGCGCCCAGCACGTCACGATCACCGACGTCTCGCAGGCGCGCTTGGACGTCGCGCTCCGGCTCGGCGCCGACGTCGCGCTGCTCTCCGGAGAAACGTCGTTGGACACAGGTTTCGCCGACGTCGCCTTCGACTGTTCCGGCCACCCCGCCGCGATCGCCGACGCCGCCAGATCCCTCGGCCCAGCCGGCGTTCTCGCCCTGGTCGGCGTTCCAGGACGCGGCGACGCCGAATTCCCGATCGGCCTGGTGCAACGGTGGGAGCTCGACATCCGGGGTTGCTTCCGCTACGGACCCGACGCGTTCGCCCACGCGATTTCCCTTGCCGCTCAGGGCCGCGTGAACCTGAACGTTCTGGTCACGTCCAGATTCCCGCTCGAAGAGTCGGCCGCAGCGCTCGACGCTGCACTGTCCGACCCCACTCAACTCAAGATCGTCATCGACACCGCTTCACAGAACTCCGAGGACAACCGATGAAGATCATCGACGCAACCGTCATCGTCACTGCGCCCGGGCGCAACTACGTCACGCTGAAGATCACCACCGACGAGGGCATCGTCGGATGGGGTGACGCCACCCTCAACGGCCGGGAACTCGCCGTGGCGTCGTACCTGCGTGATCATCTGTGCCCCTTGCTGATCGGTCGCGATGCCCAGCGCATCGAGGACACCTGGCAGTACCTGTACAAGGGCGCGTACTGGCGACGCGGCCCGGTGACGATGACGGCCATCGCGGCGGTCGACGTCGCGCTGTGGGACATCAAGGGCAAAGCCGCCGACATGCCGGTCTATCAGCTCCTCGGCGGCGCCGCACGCGACGGCGTCATGGTCTACGGGCACGCCAGCGGCACCAGCGTCGACGAGATGCTCGACGACGTCGCACGGCATCTCGACGAGGGATACAAGGCCGTCCGTGCGCAGTCGGCCATCCCCGGTCTGGACAAGACCTACGGCATCCCGAAGAACGGCTTCTACGAGCCGGCGTCCGACGCTGCGCCGCAGGAGGATTCGTGGGACACCGCGCCGTACCTGAAGTTCGCCCCGGAGATGCTCGGTGCCGTCCGTGAGCGTCACGGTTTCGGGTTCCACCTGCTGCACGACGTCCATCACCGCCTGACGCCCATCGAAGCGGGTCGTCTCGGCCGCGACCTCGAGGACATGCGGATGTTCTGGATCGAGGATCCGACGCCTGCCGAGGATCAGAGCGCGTTCGCGACGATCCGTCAGCACACCACCACTCCGATCGCCGTCGGCGAGATCTTCAATTCCATCTGGGACTGCCAGGACCTCATCACCAACCGGTGGATCGACTACATCCGCACCTCGGTGTCGCACGCAGGCGGAATCACGCACCTGCGTCGAATCTTCTCGCTCGCCGATCTGTACGGCGTCAAGTCCGGTTCGCATGGCGCAGGCGATCTTTCACCGGTGTCGCTCGCCGCAGCCCTGCACGTGGACCTGTCCATCCCGAACTTCGGCGTCCAGGAGTACATGGGCCACGTCGAACCGACGTCCGACGTCTTCCAGACCGACTACACGTTCGAGAACGGTTTCATGCATCCGGGCAACAAGCCGGGCATCGGCGTCGAGGTCGACGAGGCCGCCGCCGCGAAGTACCCGTACAACCCCCGCTATCTTCCCGTCAACCGCCGCCTCGACGGCAGTATGCACGATTGGTGAGACGAACAATGAACAGCAACACAGCTTTCGACGTCGTCCTCCTCGGCGAGCCACTCGTCGAGATATCGACGACGCAGCCGTTCGCGCACGGTACGGCCAGTGTTCTCGGTGTCTCCGGCGACGTGGTGAACGCAGGCGCAGCAGCGGCGGCCGCAGGCGCGTCCGTCGCCCTGGTCGCCCGAGTATCCAACGACGAACTGGGCGACGCGGTGTGTGCACGGATCCGGTCCCTCGGCATCGACGACACCTACGTCAGGCGTGTCGACGGCCAACAGGGCGCGTATTTCCTGCACATCGATCCGTTGGGGCAGCGTCAGTTCTCCTACGCACGCACCGGTTCCGTGGGGTCGGGACTGGACGTCTCCGACGTCCCGGCCGACGTCCTCGCCGCGGCAGGGGCGGTGCTGGGCAGCGGAATCACGGCGGCACTGTCCGATTCCGCACGTCGCGCACTGGCGTTCGCCGCGAAGAACGCGTCGACGTTCGTCTACGACCCCAACTTCCGGCCCCGGCTCACCACGGCCGCCGAGTCCGTGAACTTCCTCCGCGAGATCGCGCCGCACTGCTCCGTCGTCGTGCCGTCGGCTCCCGGTGAGATCGACGACCTTCTGGGCATCACCGACCCGCAGGCCGCAGCCACCAGGTTGATGGAGTGGGGCGCGAAAGCTGTTGCCGTGACGCAGGGGTCCGAGGGCATCACGGTGGTGACCGGCGACGACGTCCGCTTTCAGCCGTCCGTTCCGGCACCGGCCGTCGTCGATCAGACCGGGGCAGGCGACGTGTTCGCAGGCACCCTCACGGCACGGATAGCGTTGGGAGACAACCTGCTCGACGCCACGGCGCTCGCTGCGAGTGCGGCGTCGCTCAGTGTCGGAGGCCGAGGCGGCACCGGCCTGATCGCGTCCCTCGACGAGGTCCGTGCGCACTGCGATCGGCTCGCCGTATGAGCAGGCTCTCGTCGTCGACGGCTCCCGACGTCCCGAGGCCCGTGTCCCGTGGAATCGTCCACCTCGGGCTTGGGGCGTTTCACCGTGCCCACCAGGCGGCGTTCACCCATGAGGCAGCTCTGCTCACCGGCGATTCGTCGTGGGGCATCACCGGGGTGACGCAGCGAAGCGCTACCGTCGCCGAGCAGCTGCGTCCTCAGGACGGGCTGTTCACGCTGGTGGAGAAGGGGCCGGGAATCGACCGCGCCTCCGTCGTCGGGTCGATCACCGAGGTGATCAGCGCCGTTGACGACGCGGATGCCGTCGTCGACGCCATTGCCGACCCGCGCGTGCGAATCGTGTCCCTGACGGTGACCGAGAAGGGGTACCGGCTCGACCCGGCGACCGGACGGCTCCGGGTGGACGACCCGGAGATCGTGGCCGACCTGACCGGTCGATCTCCCGGAACGGTGGTGGGTCAGCTGGTCGCCGGGCTCGCGTTGCGAGTGAAGCTCGATGCTCCCGTGACGGTCCTGAGCTGCGACAATCTACCGCACAACGGGGTTCTCCTCGCGGGGATCGTCCGGGATTACGTTGCGCAGAGGGATGATGCGACCGCACTGCAGAGCTGGATCGACTCCGCCGCGTCATTCCCGAACTCGATGGTGGACCGCATCGTTCCGGCCACGACTGACGAAGACAGGCGTCGGCTCGAGGAGACGGGCCTGCGCGACGATGCCGTCGTCGTGTGCGAGCCGTTCCGGCAGTGGGTGATCGAGGACCACTTCGCCGCCGAGCGGCCGGCGTGGGATCTCGTCGGAGTGCAGTTCGTGACCGACGTCGAGCCGTGGGAGACGATGAAGCTGCGCGTGCTCAATGCGTCGCACTCGCTCCTCGCGTACCTCGGGGTGCGGTCGGGCCACTCGACCATCGCCGACGCCGTGGCGGACCCGGTCCTGAAGTCGTTGGCGCACAGAATGATCGTGTCCGACGTCGCTCCGACGTTGCATCCGGACATGAACTCGGACGCGTACGCGAACGAGGTGCTCACGCGCTTCGCCAACCCGACGTTGCCGCACACCACCCGTCAGGTCGCGATGGACGGCTCCCAGAAACTCGGTCCGAGGCTACTGGGCACCGTGCGCGACGCCCAGGAACGTGGATCGTCGACGACCTGGCTCGCTGTGGCGGTGGCGTCCTGGGTCGCGTACGTGATCGACGAGGTACGCGCCGGACGCGCGCTCGACGACCCGATGGCGGACGTCCTGTCCCGGGCCGCCACACAGGACGACGCGGTAGCGGCGCTGCTGAGCGTCGAGCAGATCTTCGGTGCCGACCTCGGCCCGGATTCTCCGTTCGGTCGCCGGGTTGCAGCAGCCGCCGATCTGCTCGTCGGCTCTGCCGCAGTCACCACCGAATTCGTAGCGAACATCGAAAGAGAACTGTCATGAACACACGTGAGGTCATGGGCATCAGCCCGGTCATTCCCGTCGTCGTCGTCGACGATGCGTCCGACGCAGTTCCGTTGGCGCGTGCCCTGCACGAGGGAGGCGTCGACGTGATCGAGTTGACGTTGCGCTCCGAGGCGGCGCTCGCTGCGATCGAAGCGATCGCGACCGAGGTGCCCGAGATCGTCATCGGCGCCGGGACGGTGCTCACACGCCGGGACGCGGAGAAGTCGATCGACGCCGGGGCGCGGTTCCTGGTGTCACCGGGCGCTCCGACGGACCTGCTCGACGCTGCGCACGGGTGGTCGATTCCGTGGCTGCCGGGGGTGTCCACGGCAACCGAGGCGATGAATGTCTCGAACGCAGGTCACACCGAACTGAAGTTCTTCCCGGCGTCGACCTCCGGGGGTGCAGCCGCTCTCGGTGCCCTCTCCGGGCCGCTTCCGCATCTGACGTTCTGCCCGACGGGCGGAATCTCGTCGAGCAACGCCACCGATTACCTCCGGTTGCCGAACGTCGCGTGTGTCGGCGGAAGTTGGTTGACGCCTCGAAATCTCGTGCAGGCCAAGGAGTGGGCTGCGGTGAGCGAACTGGCGCGCGCGGCGGCAGGTCTGCGCGGCTCAGTCTGACAGCACTGTTGACTGTTTGGTATAACAGTGCTTGTATATCAGTGTGGCACGGGCCACTCACCATCTCTTGCAGGTCGTAGGTCTCAGTAGGGGCGTAGGTGCAACGGATTCCGTTGACACCGCGATGGACGACCGGACAGCCTTGAACAAAAACGGAGCACAAGATGTCTCACGACACGAACGAAGCGCCGAGCCCAGCCGTGGCCGACGAGAAGCCGAAGCGGTCGACCCGCGACCTGACCAAGGCCGCGGTGTCCGGTTGGCTGGGAACAGCAATGGAGTTCATGGACTTCCAGCTGTACTCGCTGGCCGCCGCCATCGTCTTCAACCGGGTCTTCTTCCCCGACGTCAGCCCGGCGATCGGCCTGATCGCAGCCATGGCCACCTACGGCGTCGGCTACGTCGCCCGCCTCGTCGGTGCCATCTACTTCGGCCGGATGGGCGACCGGATCGGTCGTAAGAAGGTCCTCTTCATCACGATCGCGATGATGGGAGCGTCCACGACGCTGATCGGCGCGCTGCCGACGTACCAGACCATCGGCATCCTCGCGCCGATCCTGCTCGTCGCACTACGCCTGATCCAGGGATTCGGCGCCGGAGCGGAGATCGCGGGCGCCACGGTCATGCTCGTGGAGTACGCGCCGGACAAGCGTCGCGGTCTCATCGGTTCGTTGGTCTCGCTGGGGACCAACTCGGGAACGCTTGCGGCGTCGGGAATCTGGGCGATCCTGCTCGTCGTACTGACCGACGACCAACTGGTCAGCTGGGGCTGGCGTATCCCGTTCCTCGCGAGCTTCTTCCTGATGCTCTTCGCGGTGTGGTTGCGCTCCAACCTCAAGGAAAGCCCGGTGTTCGAGGATCGCGCCGACGTGGTCGGCGGTGTCGCCCTCTCGCGTGCGGAGATCGAGCAGGTCGACGCCGAAACCAAGGAAAGCGTTCTCGAGTCCGGACTGCGTCAGCGCAAGGGCCGTGCGTTCTTCGTCGCACTCGGGCTTCGCTTCGGGCAGGCCGGCAACTCGGGTCTGATCCAGACGTTCCTGGTGGGCTACATCGCGTCGACTCTGCTGCTGGAGAAGTCCATCGCCACCACGGCGATCGTCTACGGTTCGCTGCTCGGATTCATCACCATTCCGGTCATCGGCATCCTGGGTGACAAGTTCGGTCGCCGCCCGATGTACATGATTCTCAGCGCCGCGACCATGGTGTTGGCGTTCCCGTTGATCTACCTGGTGACCAGCGGCAACAACGCAACCCTGATCATCTCGGTCGTTCTCGCACTCAACATCGGTGTGCTCGGCCTGTTCTCGCTCGAGAGCGTCACGATGGCCGAACTGTTCGGTGCCAGAACACGATTCACCCAGCTTGCACTTGCCAAGGAGATCGGCGGCATCCTGGCCACGGCCATCGGACCGCTGATGGCAGCAACGCTGACGGCAGTGACCGGAAGCTGGTGGCCGATCGCCGCAATGCTGGTGGTCTACTCGGCAATCACGCTGGTGTCCGCGTACCTCGCGCCCGAAACTCGCGGACGCGACCTGGTCCGGCTCGACGACGCCATCTAGCGTCCGTCTCACGTAATTCGGAAGCCGCCATTGCTGTACAGCACCTGCCCGTTGATCCAGGAACCGGCGTCGGAGAACAGAAAACGCACGAGGTTGCTCGTGTCCTCCGCGGTTCCGAGTCGGCCGGCAGGTGTTGCAGCAATGGCGGCTTCTCGTATGTTCTCGGTCATCCATCCGGTGTCGACGGGGCCCGGGTTCACCACGTTCGCTCGAACGTTCAGATCCGCCAGTTCCACAGCGGCCGCCGTGACGATGCGATCCAGCGCCCCCTTGCTCGCGCCGTAGGGCAGATTGTGCGCAGTGTGATCGCTCGTCAACGCCGCGATTCTGCCTCCGGATCCGTCGAGCTGCTCGGCGAACGCCTTGATCAGAAGCCAGGTCGCCCTGGCGTTCACAGCGAAGTGACGGTCCCAACTGTCCACGTCGGTGGTGAGGACGGAGCTGTCCTCCGATTCGCAGTGCGACATCACCAAGCCCGTCACCGGACGCGCAGCGGCGTCGAACAACCGAGCGGGCACCGACGGATCGCTCAGATCACCCGGTGCCAGAGACACGGAGACCCCGAGCGCGCGGCAGGTCTCTGCCACGCGCTCGGGGTCGTCGGCGTCACGGACGTATCCAAGCCGGTCGTCGTACGGAGTCCAGTAGTTCAGGATCAGATCCCACCCGTCCTCGGCGAGTCCGACAGCGAGGGCGGAGCCGATCGACCGGATCCGCCCGACACCGGTCACCACTGCAACACGAGGTCCCATGCCCTGACCGTAGGACGATCGAGCCGGCCGAGCGAGCGATTTATCGTGCCCGGGTGATCAGTCCGATTCCTTCTCAGCGAGGAACAGCTTCTCGATCCGCGCTGCCTCTTCCTTCTTGTCCTCGGCCTCTTCCTGACGCTCCGCCGCGTCGGCGAGCTCGGACTCCGCAGGCGCTGACGCGGCCTTCTCGACCTTGTCGATCTGTTCCTTCTGCTTGCGCTCCGCGTCCTCGGCGGCCTTCACCCGCGCCGCCGCTGCGTCGTCGGCCTGCTTCTTGCGGGCCGCAGCCTTTCGGTCGGCCTCTTCTTCGGCCTCGGCCTTGCGCTGCTCGGCTTCTGCCCGTGCGTTCTCGGCCGCCTCGCGTGCAGATTTCGCTGCGGCGTCACGTTCCTGCTCGGCAGTGCGACGAGCTGTCTCGAGCTTGGTCTTGGCCTCGGTCTCCGCGGCGTCGGCTTGCGCGTCGAGCTTCTTCGCGAGACCGATGTGGTCCGCGTGATCGACCTTGTCCTGACCGCGCGACCGGACGTCGGCGTCGCCGAGGATCTTGCCGACCTTGTGATCGAGGGTTCCGACGGCCCGCTCGTACGCGAGCCGCGCAGGGGCTTCGGTACTCCACGTCTGCACGACGTTGCTCTCGAACAGGTCGAGCGGGATGCGAACGATCCGATACTGGAAACGCAGTATCGAACGCGGTATGTCGAGCACACTCATTGTCGGTTCTCCTGATGCTTGATGTCGGCTGGGCTACGCATTGCGACGAATGCGATCGGCGGCGTCCCGGGCTGCGTCCGCGGCGGCGGCTTCCTGCCGGTACCGGGCAACGGCTTCCAACTCGTCCTGGTCGGCGTCCGCAACCTCCGACCGGGCGTCGGCTGCGGCTTCGATCTGCTCGGCCCGAGCGTCGACCTCCGCGTCGGCGCTTTCGGCGGCCACGGCGCGGTCCTTGTCCTTCTCGGCAGCGATTCTCTGAGCCTGCTGAGCGCGACGAGCCTCGTCCTCGGATGCCTGAGCACTGGCCTCGACGGAATCTCGCTGGGCGTCCGCACTGTTCTTGACCTCGGCCAGACCCTCGCCGGCCTCGGCTGCCTGTGATTCCGCCGCCAGTTCGGTGGCCTTGGCTTCCTTCTTCTCACGGGCCTGTGCGGCCTGGAGCTGCCCCTCGGTGGTCAGCGAGTCATTGCCCGTCACGGCGCCTACGACCTCCTTGGCCTTGCCTTTGACGGCGTCGAGCAGGCCTTTTCGTGCCTCGTGCGATGCACTGTCGTCGGTCATGGTGCCTCCTGTGCAGTCGTGTCGATAGGGCGGGAGAGAACTACCCGAACGCCGATGCTGGAAACCCGTCGTTCGACGCATGTCCACGGTCGGCCGTAAACTCTGCGCGAGCACAAGGCAACAGACGAGGAGTTTCATGCCCACCGCGACGGTGAACGGGATAACGCTGAATTACCAGGTCAAGGGTTCCGGGCCGCTGGTCGTGCTGATCATGGGCACCGGCAGTCCCGGTCGTGTGTGGGATCTGCATCAGGTTCCAGCGCTGGTCAAGGCGGGATACCGTGTGTGCTTCTTCGACAACCGCGGCATCGCGCCCTCGTTCGAGTCCGTGCAGGGCATCACCATCGACGACCTGGTCGCGGACACCGCCGCGCTGATCGAGCTGGTGCGCGAGGGCGACGAGAAGGCGTTCGTCGTCGGTACGTCCATGGGTGCTCGGGTCGCCCAGGAGCTTGCTCTCCGACGCCCGGAGCTCCTCCGCAAGGCTGTGTTCCTCGCCGGTCATGCTCGCCTCGACGAGTTCCAGCGCACTCTGGGCGAGGGTGAGGTCGCGTTGGCCGACGCCAAGACGCAGCTGCCACCCAAGTACGCGGCAGCCATCACTGCTGCGCTGAACCTCTCTCCGACCACGCTGGCGGATTCGAGGACGGCTCGGGACTGGCTGGATCTGCTGGAATTCTCCGTCGCACCCGTCACTCCCGGGGTACGCGCCCAGATCGGCATGGACGATTCCTTCGACCGCACCTCGGCGTACGGCAAGATCGATCTGCCTTGCCTGTCGGTCGGGTTCGAGCACGACCGGATGATTCCCGCGTTCCTCGGAGCCGAGCTCGCGAAAGCCATTCCCGACGCGCAGTACATCGAGATCCCCGACGTTGGTCACTACGGCTACCTGGAGCGTCCCGACGCCGTCAACGACGTCATTCTGGAGTTCTTGAAGAGCTGACTGCCCGCTGCGCTAGTGTGCGTTGCTAGGGTCAGGGGGCACTTCACCCATGAAGACTGCCTATTTACGTATGCGACGAGTGAGGCGAGATGAGTACCAATCCATTCGATGACGAAGACGGACGCTTCTTCGTGCTGGTGAACGACGAAGACCAGCACTCGCTGTGGCCGACCTTCTCCGATGTCCCGCAGGGATGGCGCGTCGTCTTCGGCGAGGACAGCCGCGCAGCGTGCTTGGAGTACGTGGAGAAGAACTGGACGGACATGCGCCCCCGCAGCCTGCGTGAGGCCATGGAGGCCGACGCTGCAGCACGTCAGTCCGCCGAGGGCACTCCCGAGGCCTAGGCCTTCTTCTTTTTCTTCAGCTCGACAGGACCGCGTCGCCGACGAACAGTCGGACGGCGCGGTTCTTCTTTGCGGCGAAGAGTCGGGCGAAGCAGCTCTTCGGTGCGCGCGAGGATGCGCGGACGGCGGAGCGTACGAGCGCCCCACTCACCGAGTGTGACCCCTGCGGCGATTCCGCAGCCGATGCCGAACGCGGCGAACAGCGAACTGATGCCGAGCAGCAGCTGGTCGTTGAGTATCGCGTACAGGCCTCGGTACAGCGCCAGACCGGGCAGCAGCGGCGTGATGCCCGCGACCGCGACGATCAGCGGTGGAATCAGTGCCCGACGTGCCATCAGACCACCGGCGAAGCCGACGACCGTGGCAGCGAACGCCGAGGCGATGATCGGACCCGTGTCGACGGTCTGCACCAGCAGCGACACCAACGCCCCGGCGAAACCGCCGAGGAACGCAGCCGTCAGTGCACGCTTCTCCGCGTAGCACGCCAGGGCGTAGAACAGCGCTGCCGCAGCACCGGCCAACACCTTCGTCGGGACCTCGAGGATGTCCGGCGGGGCGGTGTTGCTGATGAGCGGCAGATCGCTGCCGATGATTGCCGCCAGCTTCAACGACGTGGCGACGCCGGCAATGATGCCGCCCGTCATCATCAAGACCTCGAAGAACCTGGCCGACGCTGTGATGGGCGCCCCCGTGATGGCGTCCTGAACCGAGCCCACCAACGACAGGCCCGACAGCAACACGGTCACACCGGCCGCGATGACGAGCGACGGCGACACCGTGACGCCCAGCTGATCCTGGAAGTTGAACAGCGTGATCGCCGGTGTCGCCGCGACGAAGCCGCCGACGACCTGCTGGAAGAAGAACGGAAGACCGACCCGGTTGAGGACACGGCCGATTCGGTCGATCACCATCGTCGTCAGAAAGCTCACGACGGCCACCAGTACACCGCCGCCGAGCAACACACCGATGGACGCGGCCATGCCCGCCCACGCGAACGTCGCCGTCCACCGGTTGTACGGGTGCGGGGCAGTGGTGATCGCGTCCAACGTGTCCAGTGCCTGCGACGGCGGAATGAGCTTCAGCCGAATGCTGCGGATCAACCGGTCGACAGCCGCGAGCCGCGTGAAGTCCATCGAACGGTAATGAACGATGCGCATCGTCGTCGACGGCGGACGCGTCGGACCACGATGGGCGCTGATGGTGATGGAGTTGTACGTCACATCGACATCACAGCGCGCAAGACCATACGTAGCCGCGACATTCTGGACCTGAGTCGTCGTATCCATCGCAGCCGTGCCCGACGCCAGCAGAACCTCACCCACCCGAACAGCCAGATCCAGAACCTCCGCCACCACCGCGTCGTCGGTGAGGTCGATCGGCTGCAGCGGTGACGGCGCTGCAGTGGGCGTATCGATAGTGGCGCGACGCTCGCCGGTCAGACGACTCAGCGAGGTCGTCAAGTCTTGCAGAAAGCTCATGTCCGTTTTCTGTAGCTGGGGTGATCCACCGACAAGGTACCTGTTTGGACTGTGCGTTCGATGAACGGATATGCTGTCCCCGCACAACGCCTCCTTAGCTCAGCGGTAGAGCACTCGCCTTGTAAGCGAGCGGTCAACGGTTCAATCCCGTTAGGAGGCTCCACCAAAAACCGCTGCTGAGCAGCGGTTTTTTATTTTCTGCTAACGATAATCTTTGTCGATCGGGCCTTCGGTGTCACAGAATGTCACAAGTCACCGAGAACTCACTTCTGGGCGAGTGTTCATGCGCATAGGAGTCCAGCGGGATTTCTACGGATTTACCTCGGTGGCGGCCGCGCGTGGTTCACGACCATGTCCGTACATCGGTGGGCACGACTTCGCGACCGATTTCCATGAACTTGACAGGTGCAGTAGCTGGCCTCTCCCAGGCTGTTGCCGGTGCGCGGTAAGCGTGATGCCGCCTGCAGGCGGCATCTGGATCTTGGCCAATAAAGTTGCATTCTCCGCACCATCCATCGCTCAACGCAGCGGTAGCAGCAGCCCTGGCATTACTGATGGTCATGGTATTAACGAGGTGTTGCAGGTGCGCCACGGCGCCGCCTGGTGCGTTCGGGTGTGTAAACACCGGAGCCCCTCACGGCTGCAGTTCAGCAGGACCCAGCTTCACTCGGTCCTGGATGGACAGCTGACGTGGAGTACGCGGAGCGACTCGAAGACCTCGCCGACGATCACGGTCGCCTTCATAGCGAGGTGAAGACAGTTGACTTCATCCGAATCAACTCGGAGATGGAGAGCAAGTTCTCTGAGGTTGCCAGACACCTGGGTGTCGCACCGTCCACAGCCACCAGACGCTACGACCGCTGGATAGCTCGGCAGCAAACCATCGCGGGGCCTGACGTGTAAGCGATGACGCAGGAAGAGTGGAAATGTAGCTAGTCTACGAATCGCGTCGTAGAGGACCTAGGGGCACATGTTGCGTCCGATTTAGCGAGAGTGCCATATCGCTGTGAGCCGCGGGTTGCTCGGTGGTTGGATGTACTCAATACGGCGGTAGTCATAGTCTGGAAGGGTGGAATTCTTGTTGCCGACCTGTACTTTGCCCGAACATAGCGACGTCGCGGCAGATCTGGATAAGTCGAAGGTCGCGCGATCTGTGGGGGTACCCATCCATGAGGCACGACTGACGGATGCGTTCTCAGGGGCCGCGGATAGGCTGATGCCGCCCGGACCGGGTCGGAGTCTCCACCTGATGTTAGAACCGCGAATCGGTCGAGGTCGGCCCGATCTGCTTTTGCTTGCAATCTCATCGAGTGGACTCGTTTCGTACCTCAATAAGTCCATTCGATTGTCCACCTTCACGGAGGCGCAGGTTATCTCCGGGGATGTCAACGAACCGGTAGGGGTATCGGCAAGTTACGCCAGGGACTTGCGGTTGAGGGTGCAAGCAGCGAACTGGAAAGATTCGCAGCTTGTCCATGCGCAGAACCTCGTCCACGACTCCCTTGCGGTGGAAGCGAAGATGTCGGATTGGCGGCGCGCGGTGCGACAGGTGGCGCGATTCGGGCCAATGGCCCACCGCACCGCAATTTTGATGCCGGAGAACGTCGCGGCCCGCGTAGACCTCCGCACGTTAGGCGTGTACGAAACCGGGCTGATCGCGATGTCAGGCGATCGACTGTCGTGGCTGCGTAGCGCCCCCAAACGCCCACTTGGTGACGCGCAAAAACTCTGGCTCCTCGAGCTTCTGCATCGGCAGCTGGAGGGCAGTCAAATTCCCTCGGCGGTGCGCATTTCCTCAACCGCGTGACGCAGATTAGTAACTCGTCCAGAATAAGCGGGCGGCAACACCACCCTGTCTCGTGCGATACGGCTGTACAGGTTCGATGCCTCGCTGAGTGATTTCTCGACCACGTCAAGTCGAGTCGGTACGTCAGCTAAGGTGGACCATGCCTCCGCACGTATGGACAGTTGCGTCATGAATTGCATTTGGGCTTCCGCTCGTGTCCAGGACGACAAGGTACGGGCAGCGAAGGTTGCGCTGATTTCTGGAAGCACGACGTCGTCGCTGTAGGGGAGGTTCATAACGTATGACAGTTCCTCTTGCGCCTTTAGTGAGGCCCACAGTGCAGGTGCATACACCCTCGCAGTGGGGGGCTGACCACCCGCGGGAGACGGTTGCCATTTGGAAATAAAAAACTGCCTTAGGGTGTAGAACCAGCCAGATGATATTGCGGTCGCGCCAGCGGCGAGACCTAGAAGTCCTTCGAGATCCGAGTATGCCCAATGCACTTCGTATTCGTTGACTTCTGACAAATTGTAGATAAGCCGGAGCAAGTTGGATAGGCGGTTGGAGTCCCACGGCGCGGGCGGGTACCCTTTGGTTGCGCGATTGACAACTATGTAGAACCCGCGAACGTCAATAGTTGTGACAACGTCGAGCCAATCTGCAATGTCTTTCCAGTTGCTTAAAGCGCCCTCATCGATGGCGACACTGGCGATGGTCCGATCTCCTCCCCACGCGTCGACGGCAGACCGGGCGTACTGGAGAGCTAGAGGTGTCCAAATATCGGTAAACGTCGACTGCATACAGGTGGGTGCTATCAAACGATTGTGAATGCCGACCGCAGTATTTGCGGCCTCGATCGACGCTATTTGGCTGGCGACATCGCCAGCGCTTTGCGACCACTTAATTCGACGGAAGTTCAAAGCGTGAGACGAATGGCGTCGAGCCGAACCAACCGGGGTTGAGGAGTAGATATAAGATTGGGGATCGAGTAGCACATCGAGGCCTCTGGAGAGAATGCCTTTCACCGTTGCAGTGAGTCCAGCGACATCTTCATCGCCAGGGCTGAGCACGACTCCAGTAAGGGAGCCCTGATCGGCGACGTCGAAGATCTTGGTGCCCTTGCCGTAGCCGTGCTGAACATAGAAGCTCATATTGTGACTCCAAGTCGGCGCAGCGGGATCGACACATTTCGGTACCGCTGGCTGGGGCGAGGAGCCAGCAGGCGTGTGATGACTGCCTGAAGGTCCTCTTCGCAGGCCACGCCCTCGAAGGAGGAGGCGTCGAAGCTCTCTAGTCTGCGAAAATACTCGTTACTGTCTATTTTCTCGTACCAGAATGGATGGTGCCCAACAAGCGCCTCAAACGCGACGATTCCGATCTGGAAGAGATCCGTTCTGAAGTCGATCTCTGCGATCCGTCTCATCTCGAGCTGCTCAGGTGCGGCGTATCTACCTGTGCGCGGCGATGCGCCGTATGCATCGGTGAGGGGTGAGAGATCGTTGTGGTACGCAATTCCTAGATCGAGCAGAACTGGAGAGCCTGCACCGTCGAAGACAATATTGCCCGGTTTGATGTCGCGGTGCACGATCCCAGCGTCCGACCACATTGCGTTGACGGCGCGGAGTAGCGCAATAGTCAGACGTCGAGACAGCTCCTCGTCTCCGCCGGACGTCTTGATGGCCGTCTCAAGCGTCCCCCCTGGATAGTATGGCTCCGCGTACCAAATGTAGTCGCGCTTTGAAAGCCGGCATTTTCTTGCGGTTCGACGAGCTTTACCACGTAGGGTGAATTGACCTGGGACATACCCTCGATCTCGCGACCGAAGCGTGTCGGAAACGGGATGGAATCGTCAGAGTCAAAATCCTCGTCCGGCAGTGGCTCCTTGACAATTTTGATAACGATGTCGTCTGATCCGCTACGGCCTCGGTAAGCAACCTTGTATGAACCCTGGCCCAGTTCGGGTAGGACCAGTTGATACTCGACGAAGGCCTGCATCAACTCGTCATCGGAGAAGGGAACGGTCATATGCATTCGCTCTGGCTCACCGGACAATCTTCGCATACTGGGAGCTGAGCTGTGCTCAGTAGCGGTGAACGGGTCAGCGAAGCCGGAGCAGGGGCCAACTGACAAGTTCGCTCTGAGTCGGTTCTTGCGGTGTTGGTTGGCTGTGCGATTTACGGAAGTTTGTGCCGTATTTCCTTCTACCCCTCGATGCCGTTGCTCGAAATCAGTCTGCAGTGCACGTTTTCTCGGCAATACCCGGCTGCGGACAACCTGGATCCGGTCGAAGTCCCTATCGACCGGTGGGGACACCTACCCCTGCCCGCGACCCTAACGACCGCCGCCGAGGTCGGCGATCGCCGCGTACCGCACCGGGCTCGCGCCCTGTACGCCCACGACGATGAAACACCACATCGCGCGAGGACATCGAGCAGACCCAGGCCGTCGCTGATGAGAACGAACCCTTATCGCCGGAGCTCGACTCCGGGTACAACCGCGCACACTCGGCACTGGTCGAAGTAACGGACATCGTCGCCGATGTCGACGACCGCGTCGAACCGCTTCTTCAGCGCACCCTCGATCTATTCGGCGACAAAGGCGAACCTTGAAGAATCGCATGCTGTCCGCTACCGGACAAGAACTCGTCAGGGAACCTTGACGACGAACCTGATATCAATCCGGCCTATTGGTGTAAGAGCTGGGGCTTTATGGCGTTGCGCTCAGTCATGCAGCGCATTCAGTGAAGAATGCCGGAGCGCGCGTAAGACCTCCTGCGTGCACACAATGGCGTTGGGCATGGTGCGTCAACGGTTCACTCGTTGATAGTGCGTTTGGAATCGTCGCGCCATACGATTGTCTGGAGCATTTCGGCCGCTGCGTTCAACGCGTCGTTCTGAGAATGGACGTATGTCCGCATTGTGAAGGCATTGTCAGCGTGTCCCAACCATGCCGAGATCACGGCGATCGGTACGCCCTGAAGGTGCAGCAGCGTGCCGCATGTGTGCCTGGCGTCGTGGAGTCGGATGTCGGAAACTTCTGCACTCACGCAGAGCTTTCTCCAGTAGTCGGAGACGGTGTCTGGGTGGAGAGGGCGTCCGGTTACATCGGACACCACGTAAGTGCCTGGCCCGATGTAGATACGCCGATCCGCACGGTCTTGTCGCTGGAGTTGCAGTGCTGTAGCCAGTGCGGAACGTAAGGCCGGCGTTAGCGGAAGCTTTCGCTTGGAGCGCTCGGTCTTTGGAGGGCCTTCGACTACACGCCCGTTGACCGACACTCGGGTATTCAAAATTCTGAGGTAGCCAGCTTCGAGATCGATGTCTTGCCAGCGCAGTCCGCTGAGCTCGCCGCGGCGGAGTCCAGACAACGCCAGTAACCAGGCGTGGCCGTTACGGTCGGAAGCAGAGTTCGTCAGTATCCGCTGAACCTCGTCCTCGGTGAGCGTCTGCATTTCGACAGGAACTCTTGGTGCGCGATCGACAAGAGCTGCGACGTCGCGAACGAGTCGGCCTTGTTTCATAAGCCCTGTCAGAACGGCACTTACGAGGTTGAGCATCGGATTGATCGAAGTGGCCTTCGACGGTCGGCGAGGCTGGCCATCAGGCTTCACCGAGGTTCCGTCGAGCAGATCGTTCACCAATGTGTCCAAATGACCTTTGGTCAGCTTCTGGACCGGCATCGAACCGTGGGTATCGCGAAGTGGCTGTAGGGCATGGGTGTAGGCCGCCTTGGTGGACTCGCGCACCCTCCGGCCGGCCAGCCATTCCGAACACGCTTGTTCGACTGAGGTTGTCGACGTGGGGACGAAGGTGCCTCGGGCAACGTCTTCTAGAACTCTGGCTCTTGTGACACGTTCGTGGGTCGTCGATCCCGCCTGAACGGCCACACGCCGTCCCACGTCTAGGTTTTGGCTTGTCGAAGGTCAAAACTGAAGAACGGAGAACGACGTGCAGAATGCTAGCCTATGGCGCACTGTGTTGGGCGTCGAGAACACTGTCGTCGAGGACATCGGCTTCAACGACGACACGCAAGCGATCGTGGCCCACGTCAGACCGGCACGGGCCAGCAGAGGACGATGTGGCGCCTGTGGATCGAGGGCGTCCTGGTACGACCGTGGGCAGGGCCGACGGCAATGGCGCGGCCTGGACGTGGGAACCGTTCAGGTCTACCTCGAAGCCGATGCCCCGCGGGTCGATTGCCGCATCCACGGGCCGACCGTCCGCCAGGTCCCGTGGGCTCGTCATGGTGCCGGACACACCCGTTCATTCGATCAGCAGGTCGCGTGGCTGGCCACTCAGTGCTCGAAGAAGGCAATCACCGAGCTGATGCGGATCGCCTGGCGCACAGTCGGATCGATTATCGCTCGGGTGTGGGTCGACACCGCATCCGGTCTCGATGCGCTGGCCGGCCTGACACGAATCGGCATCGACGAGATCTCGTACAAACGCGGCCACAAGTATCTGACCGTTGTCGTCGACCACGACACCGGACGCCTGGTATGGGCTCATCCCGGCCGAGACCGCGCGACCGTTCGCGCCTTCTTCGACGCACTCGAGTCTTCCGGTGCGGGAAGGTGTGCCCGCATCACTCATGTCACCGCTGATGGGGCACTGTGGATCTCCGACGTGGTTCGCGATCGATGTCCCGCCGCGGTCCGTTGCGCGGACCCCTTTCACGTAGTCGGTTGGGCCACGGAGGCACTCGATGCCGTTCGCCGTAAGGCTTGGTCCGACGCGCGTCGTGGAGGGAACACTCGATCACACGGGTGGATCAATGGCCGACGCTCCACCGTCTCCATAGGTCCCGCCCGAGCATTGCTCCGTTCTCGGTACGCGCTGTGGAAGAACCCGGAGAACCTGACCGACCGTCAACGCGTGAAACTGCGCTGGATCGCATCCACCGATCCTCGCCTCTACCGCGCTTACCTGCTAAAAGAGGGCCTACGAACGGTATTTAAACTCCCCGTCGACCAGGCCTCCGATGCACTCGAACGCTGGATTCAGTGGGCACGACGAAGCCGAATCGAATCCTTCGTCACCCTTCAACGCCGTGTCGGCGTCCATCGTGAACAAATCCTCGCTGCGATCGAGCACGGCTTGTCGAACGGACTCGTCGAGTCTGTGAACACCAAGATCCGACTACTGACTCGCATCGCCTTCGGCTTTGTCCATCCCGAAGCGCTCATCTCCTTGGCCATGCTCAACCTCGGAGTGATCTGCCGTGTGGATTTCGGACAGTGGAGATGACTATCGTCAGGCCGCGATTGCGGGCTGCTGGTAACTGTAGTGGACGTCGTTCGGGAAGCGGTATCCGAGCGCTGAATGTCGACGTCGCGGGTTGTAGAAACCTTCGATGTACTTGACAATGTCTTGTCGCGCTTTGGCTTTGGTGGAATAGATTGTTCGGTAGACACATTCGTTCTTGAGTGCCGCGAAGAAACTTTCGGCCATGCTGTTGTCCCAGCACACCCCGGTCCGTCCCATCGAGGACCGCATGCCCAGAGAACTCACCAGAGCCCGGTAGGCGCGTGAGGTGTAGACACTGCCGCGATCGGAGTGGAAG